>CAZPWJ010000029.1:0-55610 GCA_964590195.1 uncultured Rhodospirillaceae bacterium
TGGAAGCACCCTACATGAAGTGGGTGTCTGCGTTAACCGGATAGGCACGGTTATTCGTAGCTTTTATCACTTTGGCCGTTACAGGCTGTCAAACAACACAATCAGATACGCAAGCGCCAGCGCCGGGTCAAAACTTGATCGGTGACTGGAAAGGAAGCTGGTCAGCGGACAGTGGAGCTTCAGGCGCTTTTGCCGTGAAAATCCTCAGCGTCAGCAAAGGCGGGCGGATCGTTGCCCGACGGTCTTCGACCACCAAGGGCGGTTATGCGACCGAGCATGTCTCGATGGGCAAGATTTCCGGCAACCAGATCGAATTGGACCGGGGCAAAGGCAAGAATACCTGGATCAAAATGTCCCTGAAAAAAGTTGCCGGCGGCGTGCTAATGCTCAAAGGCAGCTATTCGGCGATGGCTGGCAAAAAGGGCGAAAAAAAGGCCGTTCAGGGAGAAATCTGGGCACAAAAGGCCAAATAGCGGCAAGCCCGGGCCGTTGGATGCTAAATTCCAGCGCCCGCATTCAAGGAAAAAGTTGAGCGGGGGTGTATGGCGCGGGATCCGGTCCTGTCGTTTGCACCCCCGTCGCTTTACCCAGCTGTCATCCTATGTGACTTGACCGAGACTCGTGATAGATTGCCGCGCGATGCTGGCCTTCGCCTCTCGGAGTGCGTCGCGTTTACAATCATGGATCATGTTGGGTCGAAATGGCTGATATTTATGTACATGCGCGGGTCTTGGCGGCACCGCGGCAATGGCAGGCGGTGGCCGACGCGCTGTGCGCGAGCGGCGCGGAACGGCTGCGCCAGGCGGGCGGCGAGCTATATGGTGTCTGGCGCAGTCAGATCGGCCGGCCCCGCGACGAGCTGACGGTTCTGACGGTTTGGTCCGACAGAATTGACGCGGAACGGAGTATGCAAACTCTATTGGCGGGTGTGGCGGACGTTGCCGGCTGTGAACACGAGATCATGATGCCGACCCTGCGGCCGGCCCGCGTCGATCCACCTCGCCGGCAAGGCAATTATGCCTTTCGGTGGTTTGAATTATCCATGGAACATTGGCCGGAATTCCAAGATCTCTGCACCGCCGCATGGCCGGGTTTTGAATCATCATACGACAGTCAGGTGATCGGTTTGTGGCGGTTGCCCAATGTCACGGATGGGCGTCAGCGCAGTCTGCTGCTGACCCGCCGCCCGGATCTGGCCATGTGGGAGCGTTCGAAAATCCCCCAGGGCGAGGCCGAGGCCGAAGTGCGCCGCCAACTTTCCCGCCGTTACGATCTGTGTGATGACACCTATGTCTACACCACGACTCTGCTCAACGCCGGGGATCAGCAAGACACCGTGCGTTGGACCTAAAACCTCGGCACGGTTGACCTCTGACCGGGGCATGCTACGATTCCACGAACCTCAAGGGGGCGATCCCAGGGAGGGGAGATGTGAATGAGAAGTCCGGCCAGCGGTCGCCAGAGGCGCTAGCGGCGATTTTCTCCGACGTACCGTTTGGCTTTTGTACCTTTGATTTGGCATTGCGCCATGTCTTTGTGAATGACTGGCTGGCCGCGCTGAATGGTCTGCCGGCGGCCGACCATGTTGGACGCACCATTCACGAGGTTATCCCGCACGCCTCCGCCGCCGTGGAGGCGAAACTCCGACAAGTCTTGGAAACCGGCGCGCCCGCGGTTAGCGGCGAGATAGAAGCCGGCCTGCCGCTGTCTTCGGGCGAAAGGCGGTTGGTGCAATACACCTGGTCCCCTATCAGGGACGGCAATGCCGAGATTACCGGCGTAAGCTGTCTGGTGCAGGATGTCGCCAAGCAGCAGCCGGGCCAGGCCGATGGAAACCGGGCAAGAGACGAGGGTGAAAGCGCCGCTCTATCTTTGGAAAGCGATGAACGTTTTCGTGATTTCGCCGAAGCCGCCTCGGACTGGTTCTGGGAGACCGATGCGGACAATCGATATACCTATCTCTCAGACCGCTTTTACGAGACCACGGGCGATCCGCCGGCCAGCATAATTGGCAAGACCGCGGCGGATGTGGGCAGAACATTGGCCGCCTTCGGCGTTGAAAGCGAAATTCGCGAAGCCATCGCGGCGCACAGGCCCTACCAAAACGCCGTATCATGGCGAATCCATGCCGATGGCCGTAAGCATTGGGTACGCTCCGGCGCTATTCCCAGGTTTGATGCGGACGGTGTCTTTCTGGGTTATCGCGGCGTAAGCGCCGATATCACGGCGGAGGTGGACGCCAGGGAGGCAGCCCGCACGGCGGAGAGCCGCTTTTTCGACGCCATGGATCATATGCTGGATCATGTCTGCCTGTACGATAGCGACGACCGCCTGATCCATGCCAACGACGTTGCCCGTCAACATCGCCTGAACCTCTACGGACGCGACTTTATCGGTGAAACGTTCGAGGAATTCTGCCGTGCGACATTGCAGTACGGCCACGTGCCCGACGCTGTGGGCCGTGAAGAGGCCTGGCTGGAAGAACGCATGGCGCGGCATCGCCAGCCCGGCAATTATTTCAGAGTACACGGCCAGGGCGAAACCGAATTCTGGCATGAAATACGCGAACACCGCATGCCCGACGGCGGTACCTTGGTGGCGTGGGTCGATGTCACTGACTTCGTGGTGCAGGAACAGCAGTTGCGTCAGGCGCAAAAGATGGAAGCGGTCGGGCAAATCACCGGCGGTGTCGCCCATGACTTTAACAATGTGCTGGCGGTTATCCTGGGCAACCTTGAACTGATCCGCAAAAGAAACATGGGCAGCGCCGGGATCAACAAATTTTTGACGCCCGCGATTACGGCGACCAAGCGCGGCGCGGCCTTGACCCACCGCCTGTTGGCCTTTGCCCGCAAGCAGACCCTGAACATCCAGGACGTTGATGTAGAGGCCTTGCTGTATGGCATGGACGATATGCTGCGTCGCAGTCTTGGCGAAACTATCGAGATCAGTGTCGTCAATGCATCCGATCTCTGGCTCTGCGAGGTCGACGCGGCGCAGTTGGAGCAAGCCATCCTGAACCTGGCGGTTAATGCCCATGACGCCATGCCCGACGGCGGTCGGTTAACTATCGAAACATTCAATACCAGAATTGATGAAATTCAGGCTGCCGAACAAGAGGCCGCGCCTGGTGAATATGTGTCATTGGCAATTACTGACACGGGAACCGGCATGACGGCGGATGTGCGGGAGCAGATCTTCGATCCATTTTTTACCACCAAGGGCGTTGGCAAGGGCACTGGCCTGGGACTTAGCATGGTGTTCGGCTTTGTTAAGCAGTCCGGTGGCCACGTAGCGGTTGACAGTGAATGGGGGCACGGAACGACGTTCCGTCTCTATTTGCCCCGTTCCAGCGCGGCGGCGGCCACGCCGGAGACCGCCGGCACCTCGGATGCACCGCTGGCCAAACCAGGAGAAGCCATTCTGGTGGTGGAGGACGACGCCAATTTACAGCTCGTGATCAGCGATATGCTGGAAACCCTGGGTTATTCGGTCGCTGTTGCCGGCACCGGCGGGGAGGCGTTGGAATTGCTGCCGCGCCTGCCGCGCATGGATCTGCTTTTGACGGACGTGGTCCTGGCCGGCGGCATATCGGGGCCGGCCCTGGTCAATGCCGTCCGGCAAAAGCAGGCGGACACCAAGGTACTCTATATGTCCGGATACACCGAGGAAGCCTTCGCTAAACAAGGCCGTCTGGATCCGGCCATCGAATTGCTGACAAAGCCGTTTGCCATTGAAGAACTTGGCAACAGGTTGCGCAGCATCCTGGATAACTGAAAAATTTCGAACAGTTGTCTTCGCCGCCTGGCATCGATACGGTCGGGATGGGGCAAGAGCTTTAGCCGGGACTACAGTAAAGGTATTGGGCATGGATTATCAGCATATCAAGGTGGAACGGGGCGGCGAGATCGCGACGGTTACCTTCAATCGGCCGGAAAAGGCCAACGCGCTTAACCATCGTCACCTCGAGGAGATCGAGCATGCGGCGCTCAGCTTCCGCGATGACGAGGAGGCGCGGGTGGTGATTTTCACTGGCGCCGGCAAACACTTCAATTCCGGCGCCGATCTGACCGGCAGGCTGCCGCGGCATCCCCGCCTGACGGTACACCGCCGCAATAGCCGCATGGGCCAGCGCTGCATCCAGTCCCTGCTGGATATGGATCAGATCACCATCGCCGCCTGGAACGGCGCCGCCATGGGCGGCGGGGCGTGCATCGCCACGGCGCTGGATTTCCGTATCGGGGCGCGGGATTGTTTTATGTCCTATCCCGAGATTCTGATCGGCGTCAATCTGATGTGGCAAAGCCTGCCTTTGTGCGTGCATCTGGTCGGCCCGGCCCGGGCCAAACAGTTGGTGATCGGCGGCAAACACATTCCGGGGCCCACCCTGTTGGAATGGGGCGCGCTGGATGAAATGGTCGAACCGGATCAGGTCATGGACAAGGCAAAGGAATGGGCCCGCCATTATGCCGGCCAGCCGCCCGTGGCGGCGCAAATGATCAAGCGCAGCGTCAATGCGATCTCCGGCGCCCTGGACCGATCCATCATGCACATGGATTTCGACCAGAATATCCTGAGCGCCGAGACCGAGGACGCGGACCACGCCGCCGAATCCTACCTGGCCAAGCGCCCGCCAACCTTCAAGGGCAATTGAGGTAACGTCCCTACGCCGCTCTCTCTGATGCGCCTTTCTCCGGCAGCAGGGTCGCCAGGACGTTTTCGACGATTTGCAGGCCGGCCTGGTTGTCCATGGACAGGATGCTCTCGGGGTGGAACTGCACTGCCGCGAGGGGCAGGGTTTTGTGCCTGATGGCCATCACCATGTCATGCTCGTTGCGGGCGATAACGTCCAGCTCCTCCGGGATCTTCTCGGACACCGCCAGCAGGGAGTGATAACCGCCGACCCGGCATTCAGCCGCGATGCCATCGAAAATGCCGCTGCCGTCATGGCTTAGCTGCCAGTATTTGCCGTGGCGGGGTTCGTCCATGATCGTCAATTCACCGCCAAAGGCCTCGACCATGCCTTGCAGGCCAAGGCAGATGCCGAATTGCGGGATGCCCAGATCGGCCACCTTGCGCACCATGTCCGGCACACCGAAATCCTTGGGCTGTCCGGGGCCCGGCGAATGGATCACCAGGTCCGGCTTCTCGGCCAGGGCGGCCAGGGCCGGGGCGCCGTGACGGAAGGTTTTGACCTCCGCCCCGGTCTGGCGGAAATAATCCGCCAGGGTGTGCACGAAACTGTCTTCGTTATCGACCATGATGATGGAAACGTCGGTGTATTTCGGCTGTGCAGGCGCCTCGACCACCTCCGGACCCCTATTCCCTTTGCTGGCCGCGCCAAGAGAGGCGACCGCCTTGAAAAATGCCGTTGATTTGATCCGGGTCTCCTCTTCTTCCTCGGCCGGGACGGAATCCCAGACCAAGGTGGCGCCGACCCGATAATCAGCCCGTCCGTTTTCCAGGTGCACCGTGCGGATGGTGATGCCCGTATTGACCGTGCCCGAGAACATCAGGGCGCCGATGGCGCCGCCGTACCAACGCCGGGGCGAGACCTCCACATCCTCGATGATCTCCACCGCCTTACGTTTCGGCGCGCCGGTCAGGGTGACGGCCCACATGTGCGAGAGGAAGGCGTCGATACCGTCAAAGCCTTCGCGCATACGGCCTTCCACGTGATCGACGGTGTGAAACAGCCCGGCATAACGTTCGATGGCGCGCCGGGCCAGCAACTTGATGGTGCCGGGCCGGCAGATCCGCGATTTGTCGTTGCGGTCCACGTCCGTGCACATGGTCAGCTCGACCTCGTCCTTCCAGGAATTGTACAGCGCCAGGATACGCTCGGCATCTTCCATGGCATTCTCGCCCCGCCGCGCGGTACCCGAAATCGGCGAGGATTCCACCCTGTCGCCATCCACGCGCACGAACATCTCGGGCGAGGCGCCGATCAGCTGTTCGTCGGCGAACTGGAAAAAGAATTCATAGGGAGAAGGGTTGATGCGCTGCATCAAACGGAACATCTCGGACGGCGGGCCGTGATAGGCGGTCTGATATTTGCGGCTCAACACCACCTCGAAGATATCGCCCACGCGGATGCGTTCGCGGGCGCCGTCCACCTTGCCCATATAATCTTCCGGGCTGTGATCCGAGGTGATGGCGCCATCGGATACCATATTGGGGCTGGACGGCTGGGTAACGCCCGTGAAGGCGGTTTCGCCCATGCCATGGGTGGTTAGCGCACGGCGGGTGAATTCATACTCATAGGCGAAGGCGACTTCCAGGCGGCGGTCCATCACCATGATCCGGTCCGGCAGATACAGGTGCAGCAACTTGTCATCCTCGGTCCGGGGCATGGACAGGGGCATCTGCTCGAACTCGTAGATCAGATCGAAGCCAAAGGCGCCCCAGAGGCCGAGGAAGTCGTCGCTCATACCGTTAAATTCGGCCATCAGGGCACGGATGGGCGTAAATGTGGACGGCTGCCGGCTGCGCTCCTCCTCGGCGAACATGCGGTCCGGGCGGGCCACGCTCAGTATCAGGTCTTTCTCCGTCTCCGATTTCAGCTCTATGTCCGGGTCTTTCAGCAACAAGGGCTTCATCATGGCCAGCAGCGGCGCACCGCGCGGGTTCAGGGCGGACAGGCGGAACTGTTCCGCGTGGGCGACGATCTCCAACGGCGGATCAATAAAGCCGAATTCCCAGCGCGAATAACGGTCCTGATCCTCGACGCCGGATGACAGAAAGGCACCGCGAGTATTGTTCAGGGCGTCGACCATGAAGTCGATGCCGCGCTGAAAATCGATCTTCCGCTCGATGCGGTCGATCACGATGCCGGAGAGTGAGACGAATGAGTAATCGGTCATGACAGGGTTTCCTGTTGGCTTTGTTACGCGGCCGGGTCGCCTAGATGCCTAGATAAGCCACGGCGCATGATTCGTTGAGGAAATTGAAATACGTCAGATTGGGTGGCGGCGCTAATGCGTGGATACCCAGCCGCCGCCCAGGCAAGCGGAGAGCTTCACCAAAGAAAGGCGATGAATTTTGGCGGATGCTGCTCCGCGACCGATGTGCGCTGGCGTTTCATTGTGCGGCGACGCTAGCACGGTGCCTACATGGTGGTAAACTAAAATCATGAACACCACTTCCCTACACGAGGCGTATCAGCGCACACCCTACCCCAGCCGGCCGGTGCCATTGTCGCATCCCGATCACCTCTATGTGGTCGGGCGTTTGCATGGTCTGACGCCGGCGCCGGTGACGGGCGCCAGGGTGCTTGAACTGGGCTGTGCCTCGGGCGGCAATCTGCTGCCCATGGCCGCTTCGCTGCCCGGGGGGGAATTCGTCGGTATCGATCTGTCGGAACGGCAGATCGAGATGGCGCAGGCGGGTGCCGCGGCGGGCGGCCTGGATAATGTGCAATTTCTGGCCGGCGATGCGTTGTCTTTGCTGGCGGGCGGCAACGTGGGCCTGGGCCAACCGTTCGACTATATCATCCTGCATGGCCTGTATTCCTGGGTGCCGCTGGACGTACAGGCCGCCTTGCTGCCCTTGTGCCGCCGTCTGCTGTCCGAACATGGCATCATCTATATCAGCTATAACACTTATCCAGGTTGGCATGGCCGCGGTCTGGTGCGCGAATTGATGCTGCGCGCTACCGCCGCTGTAGCAGACGAGGACGAACAGGCCGCCATGGCGCGCGCGGCGCTGGATGATCTGATCGCCGCCGATGCCCAAAGCGGCGATGCCAATGCCGCGTTGCTGGCGGAGGAAAAGGTGCGGGTCGATGATATGGAAGACTCCTTCCTTTTGCATGACCTGCTGGAGGTGGAGAACCATCCCGTCTACCTGGACCAGTTCCTGGCCCGCGCGGATGAGGCGGGATTGCAGTTTGTTTCGGAAGGCAACGTGGCGGCCAGCCGGGAGGAGAATTTTTCGCCCGAGGCACGGCGGCAACTGGCCGCCATCACCGATCCCGTGGCCCGGGAACAGCGCATAGATTTTCTCTTGAACCGTAGTTTCCGGCAAACATTGTTGTGTTCGAAGGCGGCGGTGGTGCGGCGCCAAATTGCGCCGGAATGGCTGGCCGGCTTGTATCTGGCATCGCCCGTACGGCCCATGGGCCCCGATGCCAACGGTGCGCCGGGCGAAGCCTTTTTCGCCACGCCCGATGGCGGCCGCTTCGGCATGACGGCGGCCAACGCCATTACCGCCCTGAACCATCTGGCGTTGGCCTGGCCGGATTTTCTGGCTATCGAGGAACTGGCCGGAAAGGTTGGCGATGGCGCCATCGTGGCGCAACTGGTCATTGACCTGTACCCGCGGAACTGGATTGACCTGCTGCCCCGCCCAGCCGTCTACACCACCATGCCGGGCCCGCGCCCGATGGCGACGGCCCTGGCGCGCCGGCAAGTCGGGCAAGGCGTCCACGTAACCGACCTGCGGCATCGAAGCGTGACGATCACCGATCTTTTCACGCGCCTGTTGCTGCCTCTCTTGGATGGCAAGACGGACCGTGCCGCTTTGTTGGCGGCCGCTGCCGGGTTCGATGGCGGTGAACAGGCCCTGTTCGCCAACGATGACCCGGAAACCCTGCTGGATGGGGCCTTGCACCAACTGGCGCAGCGCTGTCTGCTTGTCCAATAGGCTGGCGAGGCGCTATACCAGGCAATCCTAAATTTCATGGCAAGTAACGGGAGTGTTGCCCTAATGGAGCCAAACGAGGTCGATTGGACTGAGGCGAATTTTTCAGTGTTGCGTGAATGGGGGGTGCGGCAGGTTGCTTATGTGCCCGACGCCGGTCATTCGGAATTAATCCGGCGCTGCGATGGGGCCGATGATATGCGCCTGGTGCCTCTGACAACGGAAGAAGAAGGCATCGCCGTCCTGGCCGGTGCCTGGCTGGGCGACCAGCGCGGGGTCCTGTTGATGCAATCATCGGGTGTCGGCAACTGCATCAACATGCTGTCGCTGGCCCGGATCTGCCGCTTTCCCTTGTTGATGCTGGTGACCATGCGCGGCCAATGGGGCGAGTTCAACCCCTGGCAGGTGCCCATGGGGCAAATGACGCCAAAGGTGCTGGCGGACGCCGACAGCCTGGTTTTTCCCGTCGAGGATCCGGCCAGGATGGGCGAGACGGTGGCGGCGGCGGCGCGCATGACATTCGAGGGTCCGGCCCAGGCCGCCGTGCTGATCGGCCAAGGGGTGATTGGCGCCAAGAGTTTTGGGAAATAGGTCATGAGCAACACAATGAATGGAACTCTCGATCGTAGCCGCGCGGCGGACTACCCCCTGCACCGGCGCGAGGTAGTGGCGCAATTGCTGGCCGACCGTGGCGACATGCTGGTGGTGGCCGGCCTTGGCGCGCCGGTCTGGGACTGCACCGCCGCCGGCGATCATCCCCTGACGTTCCCCCTGTGGGGCGCCATGGGCGGGGCGGCGGCCATGGGCCTTGGCCTGGCCATGGCTCAGCCCGAGCGCCGGGTCCTGGTGATTACCGGCGACGGCGAGATGCTGATGGGACTGGGCGCCTTGACCACCATCGGGTCGCAACGGCCCGATAATCTGGCGGTTGTGGTCTGCGACAATGAACGCTATGGCGAGACCGGTATGCAGTTGACGCACACCGCCGGCGGCGTCGATCTGCCGGCCATGGCCCTGGCCGCGGGTTTTGCGAGTGCGGCCGGCATCAGCTCCGACAACGAATTCAAGGCCGCCCTGCCGGCGATCCGCAACGCCAAGGGGCCCAGCTTTTGGTCCATCAAGATCAAGGCGGAAGGCAACCCCATCGGCATCATGCCGCCCAAGGACGGCGTCACCCTGAAGGACCGCTTCCGCGCCGCCCTGTTGGGGGCCGCATAATTAACCCCGTGACGGCAACACCACGATGGCGCTGCCCTGAATGGACAATTCATCGTCCTGCTGGTGGGCTTTTTGGCTGATTTCGACGCAATGGCGGCCCTGATCGTCGATGAATTTGTTGCTCACCTCGCCATTGATATAGAGCACGTCGCCCTCGGGGTTGTGGCGGCGGATGCGGCATTTGTGGTTGAGCAGAAAACCGTCGTCACCCATCCAGTTGGTGACGTGATGGGTTAGCCAGGAATTGCGCTCCGGCCCGTAGTCATAGGCGCCGGGCGCCCCGACCTCGGTGGCGAATTCGTTCTCCCAATGCACCCGCTCGGGACAATCGGGAATGTTGAAGCGGTTGGTGATGCCCAGACCGGGATGCTTGTGGATTTGCTGCCAGGCCAGCTTGTTGGCCTTGATGTAAAGTCCGCCCCAGCCCTGGGCGTAGCAGATGAAGCCCGTAACAGTCATGGGACCTTTCAGCTGTGTTGGCAGTTTTTCACCGATTGTTACGTCTTCGTAATAACGCGTTTCGGCGCCGCGAATCTCTTCCTGAGCATAGTGGCGATAGATATCGACCAGTTCATCGTCGCTGTAGGTTAGCTGGCCTTTCTGTGCCGCCTTGTATTTGGTGCCGTCTTCCCGCGCCTTGTCGCGTTCGGTCCGGAAGCACCAGCTATCGGCGCTGCAAATGTTGTCGCCATCCTGGTTATAGAATTCCACATGATAGATCTGCTGGATGGCACGGCCCGAGAACTGGGTGTCGTGCGGAATCAGTTCCTTGAGCCAGGCCTCGCAGTGAATTTCGTCATTGCGGCGGGTATTTTTGTGCCAGGTCCAATCCGCCCCGGCCCACATGGCGTGAATGCCCGGCAAGCCGCCCACATAGCCCGAGATGATCCGGTTGGTGGCGAAGAGGAAGCTGGGCAGCGCGATCAGGCCGCCATATTGGGTCTTGGCCGCGTATTCGGGATCGCACCACAGCGGATTGTCGTCGCCGATGCCGTTGGCATAGTGGCGGATATTGTCCCGCGTCGCCTCGTAGCACCATGGCTCGGGCATGTTCTCGATCTTGACGCCAATGCGTTTTTGCAGATCTTCCAGGCCGCGTTCGGTAATCTTCGGGAAGCGTCCGCCACTTTCCCCGGTTTGGCTTTCATCATTCATGATCTAGTCTCCTCGTGCGGCCGCTTCGCGGTCCCGCAGTGTTTTGCGATTAACTTTACCCGCCGGTGTCTTGGGCAATTCGTTCGTGAATTCGACAATGCGGGGATATTCGTGGCGGCTGAGATTTTCCTGGGCGAATTTTTGCAGCTCCGTGGCAAAGCCGTCATCCCCCGTGCGGCCCGAAACAATGAAGGCCTTGACCACGAGGCCGCGGACTTGGTCCGGGTCCGGAACGCCAATAGCGGCGGCTTCCAGCACATCGTCGTGCTTCAACAAAGTATCCTCGATCTCCATTGCGCTCATGGTCCAGCCAGCCGAGATGATAACGTCATCGGCCCGGCCGCCGTGGAAATAGTAACCTTCGCTGTCCACATGGCCCCGGTCCTTGGTGGGGAACCAGCCGTCCCGCCGCATCACCATGATCTCGCCGACCTCGTCCGGGGCGCAGGGCTTGCCGTCCGGGTCCAGAATGGCGACCTCCTGCCCCGGCATGGGCATGCCCAGGGCGCCCAGCTTGGCCGGCAGATCAGCCGCGCCGGGATAGCTGCCCAGCAGCACGCCGACCTCGGTGGTGCCATAAAAACTGCCGGGATATTGTCCGAATGTCTGCTTGGCCCATGCCGCCGTGTCCGTGTCCATGGGCTCGCCGGTAAAGCTGAGCTTCTCCAGCTTGAAGTTGTAGCGATCAGAGCTGCCGGCGTTCTTCATCATGCGATAATGGGTCGCCGCGGCCGATAGATTGCTGATCTCGAACTCTTCCAGGGCCGCCATCAGGCGGTCGGGATCGAACTTGCCGGCGTAGGAGGCCGTGGTAACGCCCAGGGCATGGGGCGAAAGGGTGCCGTGCCACAGGCCATGACCCCATGCCGTTGACGAGGGGCACATAAAGCGGTCGCCGGGCCGGATGCCGGTGCCGTACAGGGCCGCCAGCATGACGGTGACGATGGACTGGTGGCGATGCTTGACCGCGTCGGGTAACTCCCGCGTGGTGCCGGAGGTGTACTGATACATGGCCATGTCGCGGCCACTCGTGGCCAGCTCGAACGGAATTTCGTAATTTTCCAGGCTGGCCATGAAATCGTCGTCCGCGATAATCGTATCGCAGCCAGCCTCCCCTGCCAGATCCGCCTTTTCCGGCGCCAGCAGCAACAGCTTGGGCTGGCAGTCACCGACGCGCAGGCGCAGGGCGTCGGGGCCGAACAGGGTGAACATGGGCACCGCCACGCAGCCCGCCTTCATGGCGCCATACAGGGCGACATAAAACGGCAACGACGGTTCCACCATCAGGGCCACCCGCTCGCCCGGCGCAATGCCCCTGGCGCGCAGGAAATTGGCATAGCGCCCGGACCAATCCGACAGCTCGCCAAAAGTATAACTTTCCGATCCGCCATTCCCCACCGCGATCCGCACGGCCACCCGGTCGCGGGGATGACGCTCCAGGCATTCATGGGTGATATTCAGGGCCGCGCGGTCGCCATCGAACAGCGCCCACAAGGCATCCTTGGAGCAATGGCGCTGAGCATCGGCATAGGAGGTGTAATCTGTCAGCTTGGGCATGAATCAGCTCTGGCGCCTTGGGTGAAGTGACGGGCTGAGCATCATGGAATCGGCGAAAATTGTCAATCTACAAGATTATTGTCTATAGACAATGATCTTGAGAAAAAATGCAAACCCTGAGGCGGCGGTAACACTCGCGCCCGCCGCGTGCTATGACAGAGCCATGACAGAGCCAACGCAGAACCGGGAACCCGGCGCCAATGCCGCTGTACCCGCCATTCCAGAGGGCTACCAGCCCTTTACCCATAGCGGACCGTTTGGCGATTGCATCGGGCCGTTTTATTTTCGCCGCCGGCCAACGGGGGGCTTCCGCTATGCCTTTCAGACCGGCGCGCTGCATGCCAATCCCAATGGCGTGACCCACGGCGGCGCCCTTTATTGTTTCGCCGATCACATTACCGGCCATGCGGTGGTGAACGAGACCGAGCGCATGTGCGCCACCATCAAGTTCAAGGTTGAATACCTTGCCTCCGCGCCCCTGGGCACCTTGATCGAGGCCGAGGTGGATTTGCTGCGCATCACCCGGACGGTGGTTTTTCTGCGTTTGCGTCTGTTCACGGGCGACCGTACCCTGATGACGGCGAGTGGCGCTTACAAGCTGTTCGCGCCGTTCAAGCCCGGTCAGGGCGGCACCGCAAAACGGCCCGGTCCGCCGCCCGACGATATCAGGCCGCCGGTACCGAATGGCTTTCAACCCTTTCCCAATCAGGCCGCCTTTGCCGAACTATGCGGCCCGACCCATTATAGCCGTCCGCCCGAAGGCGGCTTCCTGAACGGCTTTCAGGCCCGCCCCCTGCACGACAATACCAACAGAATAGTGCATGGCGGCGTGCTGTTCTCGTTCGCCGATGACATCATGGGGCGGGCCAGCTCCGGCGCATCGCGGCGCTTTACGACAACAGTCGCGCTTAGCGTGGAATATCTCGACTCCGCGCCCCTAGATGCCTGGGTCGAGGGCACGACCGAGATCAGCCATATGGACGATGAATTCGCCTTCATACGGGGCCGGGTCTACCATGGCGAACGGACCCTGCTGACCGCGGACGGCGTCTATAAACTATTGGGACCCTATAAACAGCCGGAGGTCGCGGCATGAGCAATGCCATCAGTCATCAAACAATTGGCGCGGCGCGGGTAACCCGGGTCGAGGAAATGGCGGGCCCGGCGTTTCGTCTTTCCACCCTGTTTCCCGATTGGGACGATGCGGTGTTCGAGGCGCACAAGGACTGGCTGGTGCCGAACTATGTCAATCCGGAGAAGATGACCGCGCTGCTGGCCATGCATTCCTGGGTCGTGCAAATGGACGGCCTGAACGTGCTGATCGATACCTGCATTGGCAACGACAAGGACCGCATGCCAATGGAGCGCTGGCATCATCACCAGGGTCCTTATCTGCAGCGCCTGGAAGAGGCGGGATTTCGGCCCGAAGATATCGACATGGTGATGTGCACCCATTTGCATGTGGACCACGTGGGCTGGAATACACGGCTGCGCGATGGCCGTTGGGTGCCCACCTTCCCGAATGCCAAATATGTCTTCTCCCGTGCGGATTACGAACATTACAAGGACCGCAGCGGCGACATGGACGCCGCCAGCTTCGCCGATTCCGTCCTGCCAATTGTTGAACACGGCCTGGCCGAAATGACCGAGGGCGAGCATTTGCTGGCCGATGGCTTACTGTTGGAGCCCGCGCCCGGCCATACGCCGGGCCATGTTACCCTGAAGTTGGAATCGGGCCCGGAGGCGGCGATTTTTACGGGCGATATGCTGCATCATCCCCTGCAGGTCTATCTGCCCGATTGGAACAGCCGTTTCTGCATCCTGCCTGACGAGGCCAGGACTTCCCGGCGCCGGGTTTTGGATTATTGCGCCGATCGCGGCGCCTTGTTGATGCCGGCCCATTTCGGCACGCCCCATTGCTGTCACATCGACCGTGCCGGAGAGGCGTTTGCCTTGCGCTGGCATTACGGATAGCCGCTGCCTGCTCTTAATGGTGATGGTGGTCACCGCGCCTGTCATATTCTTGCTATAGGCTTGATCAATAGTAATATTTCGGCTGTTGAGGCCGTTCGGAGGACGCTGATGAAATTCAATCTGAAAACTGCCTTGCCCGCCATGTGTCTGGCCTTGGCGTGCCTTTTCGCCGGGCCCGCGCAGGCCGGTCAGGTCGACATGACCGATGTCATCTTCAAGGAAGTGGAGAAGCGGCTGATCCGTGAATATTACGGCGGAAAAAACCACGACCGCGATGATGACGGCAAGAGCCACGCCAAGAAGCGCGGCAAGGGTAAGCACGGCAAAAAAAGCAAGAACCGGAAGGGCGGCCTGCCCCCGGGCCTGGCCAAGCGCAAGCATCTACCGCCCGGCCTGGCGAAACGCAAACAGCTGCCGCCCGGTTTGGCCAAGCGCGGCCTGCCCGGTGATTTGAACGATGCCCTGCCGCCGCCGCCACGCGGCACCGAACGGGTCATCATCGACAACAACGTGGTGCTGATCCAAAAGGCGACCGGCATCGTGCTGGATATTTTGCTGGATGCGGTCGAGGGCGCAAAATAGCCTGCGAATCAGTTTTAGAGGAAGGGTGAGACAATGATCCGATATTGGAGACATGTCTGCGCGTTGTTGATCGCGGTTCCGTTGCTGACGGGCTGTTTCGAGGATAGTAAGGCCGAGATTTTGGCCAAGGCCGAGAATGCTTCCGACAAGGCGGCTCTGACCGAGGCCTTGGGCAAGCCCGATAACATAGATAAAGTCGGTCCCTTGGAGACGTGGACCTACAATGCCTCCAACGGTACCGTGGAATTCGTCATAGCTGGCTCCACCGTGACCTTGCGCAAGACGGGCGATAGGGCGGAATAGTCAACGCCGGGCCGCGATGCGCAAAAGCTTTGATCTACCCAACCAACCCGGCGCCTATGCCTTGCTGATCAAACTGTCCCGGCGGCTGAACCTGCCCATCGCGCGGCTGCATCGGCCAACCCTGGCGTCCGGTCTTTATGTTTATTGTGGCAGCGCCCGGGGACCCGGCGGCCTGGCGGCGCGCGTTGGCCGGCATTTGCGCCGTGATAAAGCGATCCGCTGGCATGTGGACCATCTGACCAGGGCGGGCCGGGTGCTGGATGTGCTGTGTTTTCCCCAGGCGCCGGGCGCATCATGCGAACCGAGCCAATCGGAATGCGACATTGCCCAGCGCTATCTCCAATTGCCGGGCGTATCCATGCCCGTCGCTCTTCTGGGTAGCAGCGATTGCCGAACATGCAGGTCTCATTTACTATTAGTGCCGACTAATTTTAAATTGATCGTCTGATTGTCCTTCGAAAGAGGCCGCGCAATGGCATCCTCCAGTTTCCCGCGTATACCGCTGGCGCACCTGCCGACGCCTTTGGAATATCTGCCCCGCCTGAGTGAACAGCTTGGCGGGCCGCGCATTCTGATCAAGCGGGACGATTGCACCGGCCTTGCCGTGGGCGGCAACAAGACCCGCAAGCTGGAATATTTGATCGCGGAAGCCCAGGCCCAGGGCGCCGATACCGTTTTGACCATTGGCGGCGTACAGTCGAACCATGTGCGCCAGACCGCCGCCGCCGCCGCCCGCACCGGCCTGTCCTGCCATCTGGTGCTGGCCCGCGCCGTACCCTGGGATGATCCGGCCTATGAAGTTTCAGGCAATGTGCAATTGGATCATCTGTTGGGGGCGCAAGTGCACCTGTTGCCCGAAGGCACCGACCGCGAAGCGGCCTTCCGCCGCATGGCCAGGGTGTTGCGGACCAATGGGCGAAAGCCTTATGTCATACCGTCGGGCGGCTCTAACCCCACGGGTGCCATGGGTTACGTTACCTGCGCCGAAGAGCTGGAGGCGCAGGCCAAGGAGGCCGGGGAAAAGATTGATTACCTGATCCATGCCACGGGCAGCGGCGGCACCCAGGCCGGTTTGGTCGCCGGCTTTCACCAGTTGAACAGTGAAACCCAGGTTCTGGGCGTCGACATTACGGCGGATGCGGAGGAAATTGCGGCCAAGGTTTGGGACATTGCCCGTGAAACATCGGATCAACTGCAGCCGGAAAACGATTTGCCCGAGACATCCGTGCAGGTCATCGAAGGATATGCCGGTGATGCCTATGGTCTGCCCACGGAACAGATGCGGACGGCGGTCCGTCAGGCCGCGCGGCTGGAAGGTATAATCCTGGATCCGGTCTATACGGGCAAGGCCATGGCCGGCCTGATCGGCATGGTGCGTCAGGGCCGCTTTTCCGCCGATCAGACCATCGCCTTTCTGCACACCGGCGGCATGCCGGGCCTGTTCGCCTATAACGAATATTTCCAGCAGGACTAGGAACATATTCCAGCCGGCGGCTAACGCGCGGTTTACATCCAATATAATGTTAACCCAACCGGGTTGAGCAGTGCGTCCTGCTAATGTGTAGGTTGCCTTGACCGCCGTGGTCGATTACGCTTCACCGTCATCTAAACGTAATGGGAGGCTAAAATGAAAAAATTTGGAATATTAAGGCCTTTGGTGGCGGGTGCGATCGCGGGGGCCATGGCCCTTGGGTTGGCCTCGGCGCCAGTGTCGGCCGGAATGGCAAAGCGGGAGTTCAAGGTGGTTGGCACCTGGGGCTTCCTGGATCATTGGAAAGAGCGTGAAGGTCCGTTCTGGAAAGAGCGTCTGCCGAAATTGTCGGGCGGCGCCTTGACCTCGAACGCCAAGTCGCTAACTGAATTGGGCCTGTCGGGCTTTGAAGTGATGCGCCTGTTGAAACTGGGCGTGTATGATGCGGTGCATGGCGTCACCACCTATGTGGCCCAGGACAGCCCCGCCATCGAAGGCGCCGATCTGTCCGGCGTTATTCAGGATCTGGATACCTACCGCAAGGCAAACGAAGCCTATCGCCATATTATCGCCCGCGAGTTCGAGGAGAAATACGGCGCCAAGCTGCTGATGATCTATGCCTGGCCCAGCCAACAGCTGTGGTGCAACCTTGGCGACAAGAGCATCAAGAAATTTGGCCTGCGTCAGTTGAAGGGCAAGAAAATCCGCACCTATTCGACCACCCTTGGTGACTTCATCGAAGGTGTTGGCGGCTCCGCCGTGACGATCGCCTTTGCCGAGGTTGTGCCCGCGCTGCAAAAAGGCGTGGCTGACTGTGGCCTGACCGGTACGCTGCCGGCCTATAACGCCAAATGGTATCAGGTGGTGACCCATAATATCCGCATTCGCCTGGGCTATGCCTCCTCCTTCCTGGCCATGAACCTGAAACTGTGGAACAGCCTGGATGCCGAAACCAAGGCATTGTTCAACAGGGAACTGCCCAAGTTGGAAGACGAAATGTGGGCCGCGACCGCCGTCAACGACCTGCGCGGCATGAATTGCAACGCATCCGGTCCCTGTGACGGCCCGACCGGCGGTATGATCCCGATTGAGCCGACGGCGGCTGACAAGGACATACTGAAAGGTGTCGTGGAGAATTTCGTCCTGAAGCGTTGGGCGAAGCGTTGTGGCACGCAGAAGTGCATTGACGACTGGAATGCCACGATCGGCAAGATCTCCGGCATGAAGGCGTCCATGTAGTTTTCGACACTAGACGTACGGGTTGGCGCCGCGTATTCAATGACGCGGCGCCAATTTCGTCATCCTCGGGTCTTCTCAAATTACAGACCAAGGAAGTAGATTATGCTTGCTATTATCCATGCCCGCCTGGAACAAATCTCGCGTGTGGCTGTCTGGATCGGTGGTGCCGCGTTGATGGCAGCCGCCTTCATGGTCACGGTCGATGTTCTGTGCCGAAAATTCATCGGAATAACGATGAGCGGCTCGGATGAATATTCAGGCTACGTATTCTCCGCTACCACGACCTGGGCCTATTCATTTTGTCTTTTGCACCGATCCAACGTACGGATCGATGCGCTTTACAGTTTGTTGCCAAGGCCGGTTGCGGCCTGTCTCGATGTGGTGGGCTGCATTTTGCTGCTCTATTACATGTCGATCATGACCTATTACGCTGGTATCGCCTTTATTGATTCCTATGAAAATAACTCCGTATCGATTACCACGCTGGCCACGCCGCAATGGATACCGCAGCTGGCCTGGTTCGTGGGATTGGTATTGTTTCTCGTCACTTTGGTTTTCGTTACGCTCTACACCCTTCTCGCCCTGTTGCAGCGCAATTGGGAGCTGGTTGGAAGAATCGCCGGCGTCCCGAGTATCGCGGATGTGATCGAGGAAGAAACCCACGGCCAGGATGTCGTCTTGGCCACAGGCGAAACACTGGACAGGACGAAATAGTAACATGGCCATTGGGATTCTTATTGGACTACTCGTCCTCGTTCTGTCCGCCGTGCCCGTTGCGGCGGTGCTGGGAATATTGAGTTTCGTCCTGGACGAAATCGCCATGGACGGCAGATTGACAGCCGCCCTGGCGGAAATTTATTGGGAAAAGAGCAAGGAATTCATCCTTGTCGCCGTGCCCATGTTCATTCTGCTGGGCGAGATCATGCTGCGCGCCGGTATTGCCCGGCGCATGTATGGCGCGGTCATTCAATGGCTGTCCTGGCTGCCCGGCGGTCTGATGCATGCCAACATCGGCTCCTGTGCCATTTTCGCCGCCTCCTCCGGCTCCTCCGTCGCCACGGCGGCGACCGTGGGCACCGTCGCCTATCCGGAAATCGAGCAGCGAAATTACAATGAACGCCTATTCCTTGGCTCCCTGGCGGCGGGTGGCACTTTGGGTATTCTGGTGCCGCCGTCGATCAACCTGATCATCTATGGGCTGTTGACCGATACGTCGGTTCCGGAACTTTATCTGGCAGGTATTTTCCCTGGCCTCTGTCTCTCGGCATTGTTCATGCTGTCGATCATCGGGGCCTGCCTTTACCGGCCATCGTGGGGCGGCAGCAAGATCGAGACCAACTGGGGTGATCGGATCAGATCCCTGCCGCATCTGTTGCCGCCGATCGTTTTATTCGTTGCCGTGGTCGGTTCCATCTACGGCGGCATCGCCACGCCGACCGAGGCGGCATCCATCGGCGTCATGGTCGCCCTGATCATTGCCGCATCGTTTAAGACCCTGAGCTTCAAGATGCTGCGGGATGCCTTTGAAGGCACCATGCGCACCACCGCGATGATCATGCTGATCGTGTTCGCGGCAATTTTCCTGAATTTCGTTCTGGGCTTCATGGGCATCACCCAGGCGATGTTGGAATTCATCGCCGCCATGGGCCTGACGCCGGTGCAGACGATCTATTTGATCGTGGTCTTCTATTTGCTGCTGGGCATGTTCATGGAAACCCTGTCCATGATGCTGACCACCATTCCCATCGTCTTTCCCATCGTCATGAAACTGGGTGTACCGGAATTCTCTGACGTTTGGTTCGGCATCCTGATTACGGTGCTGATGGAGGCGGCCCTGATAACCCCGCCCATTGGCGTCAATCTATACGTGGTGCAGGGGATCCGAACCCGGGGCGGTAAATTCAATGATGTCGCCATCGGCGCGATCCCGTTCGTGATCGCAATGCTGGCCATGATCGTGATCCTGATCAGCTGGCCGCAATTGGCGACCTGGCTGCCGAACCTGGTTTATCACTAGGAGCCACCGGTCACCCTGGGCATCCGTTGTTGTTTTAGATGGAGTGAACGATGGCCTGGATCATTGGTGTCGATGTCGGCGGTACCTTCACGGACTTTCATGTCTACGATGATGAAAGCGGCGAACTGCGTCTGCACAAGACGCCGTCGACCCCGGATAATCCAGCCCGGGCGGTACTGAACGGGATCAACGAACTGGCCAGCGGCGATCTGGACCTGGCCCAGGTCAGCCGTCTTTCCCATGGCACCACGGTCGCCACCAACGCTCTGATCCAGCGGCGCGGCGGCAAGGTCGCCCTGCTGGTCACGGAGGGCTTTCGCGATCTGCTGGAAATCGGCCGCCAGATCCGCCCGCACATGTTCAGCTTTCAACAGGACCATCCCACGCCTCTGGTGCCGCGCGAGCGCCGTTTCGAGGCGGCGGAACGCATTCTCTATGACGGCTCGGTCCATCGGGAATTGGACCAGGATGCCATTGACAGGGCGGTGGCCCAGGTGGCGGATAGTGGTGCCGATTGCCTGGCCATCTGCCTGATCTTTGGCTTCATCAATCCCGATCACGAGAGGCGCCTGCGCCAGGCTCTGCAGGAAGCCTTGCCGGATTTGCATATCTCCATCTCGTCCGAGGTGCAGCCGGAATTTCGCGAGTATGAGCGGCTCTCCACCACGGTCCTAAACACTTACCTGCAGCCCATCATGGGCAGCTATCTGAGCCAGTTCGAGGATCAACTGACCAAGCTGATGCCCAATGCCGAACTGGGTATCAATCAATCCGCCGGCGGTCTGATGACGCCGGCGCGGGCGCGGCAACTGCCCATACGTACAGCGCTGTCGGGCCCCGCCGCCGGCGTTGTCGGTGCTATCGACGCGGCCCGCTCCGCCGGTCTGGCGAACGTCATTACCCTGGATATGGGCGGCACCTCGGCCGATGTTTGCCTGATCCGCGATCAGGAGGCAGAGGTCGCCTACGATCGCTGGATCGAAGGCTATCCGCTGCGCCTGGCCAGTGTCGACGTAAATGCGGTCGGTGCGGGCGGCGGCTCCATTGCCTGGTTTGAACGGGACGGCCTGATGAAGGTGGGACCGCAAAGCGCCGGCGCCGTACCGGGCCCGGCCTGTTACGGCCACGGCGGCACGGAGCCAACGGTCTCCGATGCCAATCTGGTGCTGGGTCGGTTGTCGGAAAAGGGTCTTTTGGGCGGCGGCATGGCCCTGCGGGTGGACGCGGCCAGGGCCTCCCTGGCTGGCGCGGCGGAGCGCCTGGGCATGTCCATCGAGCGCACGGCCCATGGTGTTTTGGGCATCGTTGCCGCCAACATGGTCCGTGCCATTCGCACCATTTCGGTGGAGCGCGGCCATGACCCGCGAGACTTTGTGCTGCTGCCCTTTGGTGGTGCCGGCCCGCTGCATGCCGCCGACGTTGCCTGCGCCCTGGGCATCACCCGTATGCTGGTGCCTGAGGCGCCAGGCATTCTGTGCGCCCGGGGACTGGTGGTCTCGGACCTGCGGGAAGGTTTCGTGATCAGCCGGGTAACGCCGCTTGTGGCCGAGACCATGGCCGATCTGACCGCCAATCTGGCCGATCTGCGGCGGCAGGCGGCGGCCTGGTTCGAGACGGCGGCCATCAAGGCCGAGGCCCAGGCGACCATGTACAGCCTGGATATGCGCTATATCGGGCAGAATTACGAATTGGCGGTGGAACTGGATGAAGCGCAG
The DNA here is from genome assembly GCA_964590195.1 of uncultured Rhodospirillaceae bacterium. Taxonomy (GTDB): domain Bacteria; phylum Pseudomonadota; class Alphaproteobacteria. Next base: position 21,872 of record CAZPWJ010000029.1, read on the forward strand.
GCGCGACAGCCGGACCTGGCGGTGCTGGCGGAAAAATTCTTCGCTGCCCACGAACGCAGCTACGGCTATCACAACCCCGCCGACCCGGTTGAAGTGGTGAACCTGCGCGTGACGGCCATTGGCCGCTTGGCGGCACCCGGCGACGGTGCCGCGGCGGGGAATGAAGGTGCCGGCGTCATGGCGGTGGCGGCGCATAACCGGCCCGTCTGGTTTGACGGTGAGGCGCCTTTGGATACGCCAGTTTACGACCGGGCAAAATTGCTGCCAGGGCAGACGCTGGCGGGACCGGCGGTTATCGAGCAGTTGGACGCCACGACCGTGCTGGGCCCTGGCGATCACTGCCAGGTTGATGGCGCGGGTAATCTAATTGTGGAGCTGGCCCCATGACTAGCGTGACGCATGAGCATGCCGACATCGACCCCATCACGTTGGAAATTCTGCGCAATAGCCTGCGCTCGATCACTGATGAATCATACATCGCCCTGACCAAGGCGGCCTACTCCACCAATATCAAGGAACGCCGGGATCATTCCATCGCCCTGACCGATGCTCAGGGCAGATTGGTTGTGCAATCGGAAAACTCCCTGCCGATCCATCTTGCCTCCATGCTGGGCATGATGGAGCAATTGCTGGAGAAGTACGTGGAGGCGGATTTTGCCGAGGGCGACATCTTCGTCGCCAATGATCCCTATGTCGCTGGCGGTACCCATCTGCCCGACGTCAACCTGGCCATGCCCGCCTTTGTCGACGGCAAGCTGTTGGGCTTCGTCTGCAATATCGCCCATCACGCCGATATCGGCGGCATGACCCCCGGCAGCATGGCCGGCGGCATGTCGGAGATCTATCAGGAGGGGCTGCGCATTCCCCTGGTCCGCCTGTTTAGGGGCGGCGAGTTGGTGCAGGACATATTTGATCTGTTGCTGTTGAACGTGCGCGTGCCCCACGAACGCCGGGGCGACTATTTCGCCCAGGTTGCCGCCTGCCGTCTGGGCAGCCGCCGCCTCGGCGAAATGGCCCAGCGCTATGGCGGGGCCATGCTGGCGCAGTCGTTCGAGGCCATTATGGACCGGACCGAGGCACGCCTACGCGACAGCATCCGCGATGTCCCCGATGGCCGTTATGAATTCACCGATCTGCTGGACAACGACGGCATGGGCACGTCCGACATTCCCATCTCGGTACGTGTCGATGTGGCAGGTGAAAACATTGCCTTTGATTTCAGCGGCACCGGGGCGCAGATGAAGGGCAACTTCAACATGACCTTCAATGCCGCCCAATCGGCGGTCTACTACGTTCTAAAGGCCATGCTCGATCCCGACCTGCCGAATAATCATGGCCTGATCCGCGCAGTCGAGATCAGCGCGCCCCTGGGGACCCTGGTCAACGCGGTGCATCCGGCGGCGGTGGCGGGCCGCGCCAATACTTCGCAACGGGTCGTCGATGTCATAATCGGCGCCCTGGCTCAGGCCCTCCCCGAACAAGCGGTAGGGGCGGCCAATGGCGCGAACGTTACAGCGGTGTTCTTCGGTCATGACCCACGCCATGACCGCACCTATCTCTATCTGGAAACCCTGGGCGGCGGCTTTGGCGGTCGCTTCACCAAGGATGGCAAGGATGGCGTGCAGGTTCATATCACCAACACCTCGAACCTACCGGTGGAGGCGATCGAGGCGGAGTATCCCCTGATGGTGGAAAGCTATGGCCTGATCCAGGATTCGGGCGGCGCGGGTAAATATCGCGGCGGCATGGGTATCCGCCGGGTGGTGCGGCCAATCGGCCACGAGGCGGTCTTCTCCGGCATGGGCGAACGCTTTGCCCACCAGCCCTGGGGCATCTTTGGCGGCCAGCCGGGCGCTACGGGGCGGTTCTCCATTCAAGGCCCCAGTCACAATGACGAAACCCTGCCTGATAAGCCAAACCATGTGCCTTTTGGCCCGGACGACACCGTGGTGATCGAAACGCCGGGGGCCGGCGGTTATGGCGAACCGGCCGAGCGAGAAGCCGCGGCCGTGGCGGCGGATTATCGCGACGGTAAGTTCAGTGCTGAGTACCTGCGGAAATATTACGGATTCGAGCCTCCGTCGAAGCCATAGTCCCGCTGGGCGCCATCTGGCGTGATAAAGCCCTGCGCCAGGTCCATTTCGATAGCCTCGCGTGGCCGTTCGGCGGGATTACCGTAACCGGCGCCGCCCGCCTCGATCATGGTGATGCGGTCGCCGGGTTCCAGTTCGTAATGGCCTTTCGGGTCCACGGTCGCATCGTTGATCCGGTGTTCCCGCGCCTTGCCATTGGCCCCGCCCATCAGGCCCAGGGGTGGAAAATCCGTGCGGTTGGCCATGCAAAAGACAGTCATGACATGGCCGCTCTCATTGCGGATGACGACTTCCTGTCCCAGGCCGCCGCGGGATGCGCCCGCGCCGCCCGTATCGGGCAGCAGCATTTTGCGCTCCACCACCGTCGAGGTCAGCGTCTCCCACACCTCGACGGGCACCACCGCCATGTTCGAAGGCCCCGGCGTGGTTTCCGCGCCGTCCAGGCCGGCCAGGGCGCCAAAGCCGCCGGAGGCGAAATAGATCGTCGAGACGTCATGGCCGTCCCGGTGCCGGCCCTGAAAGGTCATCAGATCCATCATGCCGCAATCGGCCTGGATTTGTCCGGGCACCGCCTCGGCCAGGGCGCCAAAGACCAGGGGCGAGACGAAGTGACCGATCATGTGCCGTGCCCCCGTGGGCGAGGGCGGCTGGGCATCCAGCAGGCAGCCGGCGGGTGCGGTTACGGTGATGGGCACGACGCTGCCGCCGTTGTTGGGCAGTTCCGGCACGGTCAGGCACTTCATGGAATACAGCACCATGGCGCGGGTATAGCAGAACGGCACGTTGATGCCCTGGCGCACACAAGGGTCGGTGCCTGCGAAATCCACCGTCATGGCATCGCCGGCGATTTCGATGCGGCAGGCCAGGGTCAGGGCGCCCTCCACGCCCTCGATCTGGATTTCGTTGCCATAGCTGCCGTCCGGCATGGCCAGGATGCGTTCCCGCGTCGCGGCTTCGGAACGGCCACGGATTTCCGCCGACAGCATGGCGAAATCCGCCAGATCGTACTCGGCCAGAAAGCCGGTCAGCATGGCCTCGCCGACCTTGGTGGCCGTGACGTTGGCCATCAGATCGCCGATCACCTGGTCGGGTGCGCGGACGTTGGTGCGCATCAGTTCGACGATGAAGTCGTTCTGTTCGTCTGCCTCGAACAGTTTACAGACCGGCAGGCGCAGGCCTTCGTGATAGATCTCCCGCGCCGCCGCGCCGAAACCCAGGCCGCCAATATCAGGCAGATGGGTGATGGAGATGACATAGGCGACGATACGGCCGTCGTGAAAAATCGGCCGCATGACATTGATGTCGAACATATGGCCGGTGCCCAGCCAGGGGTCGTTGGTGATGACGACGTCACCGGGTCGCAGGGTATCGGGTGGGTAACGGTCCAGCATATGTTGCAGGGTGGCGGGCGCGGTGCCCATGAAGACTGGCACGCTGTAGGTACCCTGGGCCATCAACTCGCCGTCCGCGTCCAGCAGGGCCACGGTTAGATCATAACTTTCACTGACAATGGTGGAGAACGAGGTCCGTACCAGGGTGGTAACGATCTCGTCGGAAATGGCGACCAGGCGGTCCCACATGATGCCAACGCTGACTGCATCCAGGCTCATCGCGAGGTCTCCAGTTCTGCTACCAGATTGCCGAATTCATCCACTTGCACCAGGTCGCCGGGCCCGATAATCACGGTGGACTCCCGCTCCTCGATCAGGGCTGGGCCCTTGATTACCGCACCGACACTCAGGCTTTGACGGTCATAGACCGGTGTCGCCAAATAGTCCTCGCCGAAGTAGGCCTGCCGATCAGCCTTTGGCACCGCCTCGCCCTGGGCCACCGGTGGGGCGGTGGCGAGCGTTGGCGGCGCGGCCGATGCCTCCACCTTCCAGGTCGTTATCACCAATGGCGCATCCAGCAGGGCGGCGCCGTGTACCGCCGCATAATGTTCGCGGAATATCCCGGCCAATGCTTCAATTTTAATGCCCTGGGGCAGGGTCACTTCAATTTCGTGGCCCTGGCCGTGAAAACGCATGTCCAGGCGGCGGCTGATGCTCAACGCCGCTGTCTCGACCTTGGCTGCCAGCAGGGGCGCCATGGCCTCCGTTTCCAGTGCGGCCAGGGTGTCGGCGAAATCTTCCGCCGTAAGATCATCGACAAAGATCTGCCGGGTTCGTGCCACTTCGAAGGTCAGTGGACTGGCCAGCAATCCCAGGGCCGACATGACGCCGGCGGCAACGGGAAAGATTACCCGTGGGATGCCCAGCTTGCGGGCCACGCCCATGGCATGCACCGGGCCGGAGCCGCCGAAAGCGATCATCGAACTGCCGCGATAGTCAAAGCCGCGTTCGGATGCGTGAATGCGGAAGGCCCTGGCCACGTCCTCGTCGACGATTTCGTGAATGCCCCAGGCGGCCCGTGCCAGGGACAGTTTCAGCGGCTCGGCGATTTTGTCCTGAATGACCTTTTCGGATGCCGCCCTGTCCAGGCTCATCTCGCCGCCCAGAAAGAAATCCGGGTCCAGATAGCCCAGCACCAGATTGGCGTCGGTCAAGGTGGCCTCGCCACCGCCCTGGCCATAGCAGGCCGGGCCGGGATCGGCGCCGGCACTGTTCGGGCCAACCCGGATTGTGCCGCGCACATCAACCCCGGCGATGGAGCCGCCGCCCGCCCCGATCTCGATCATATCGATCACCGGGCTTTTCACGGGCAGGCCGCTGCCAGCCTTGAAGTCATGCATGCGGGCGACTTCCTGATGGTAGACCTTTATCGCCGCGCCGCCGCGTATCAGGGCACCCTTGGCGGTGGTGCCGCCCATATCGAAAGACAGCAGCTCACCCCGTTTCAGGGCGCGGCCATGAAAAGCCGACATCTGGGCGCCAGCCGCCGGTCCGGATTCAATCACCCGTGCGGGAAAGCGCCGTGCTGTTTCGGGTGTCAAGGTGCCGCCGCTGGATGACATTACGAACAATCGCCCGCCAAAGCCAAGTTCTATCAGGCCGGTTTCCAAACGCCCCAGATACTGATCGAACATGGGTTGGGTAAAGGCATTGATACAGGTGGTGGTGAAACGCTCGAACTCCCGCCACTCCGGGCAAACTTCCGATGACAGGGAAATCGCCAGATCGGGATAGGCCGCCGCCGCCATCTCGCCCAGAGCCTGTTCGTGGGCCGGATTGGCATAGCCGTGAAGGAGGCAGATGGCCAGGGCCTCGATAGCCTCTTCCCGCACCAGGCGGTCCAGGGCAGCGCGCGCGCCTTCAATATCCAACGGTACTTCAACCGTGCCATCGTAGTGGCAGCGTTCGTCCACTTCGGCCCGCCGCCGCCGTGGCACCAGGGGATCGGGAAAAGTCAGGCGCAGGTCGAATACGTCGTAGCGTTTCTCCTGGCGCATATCGAGAATATCGCCAAAGCCCTCGGTGGTCAGCAGTCCCGTGCGCGCGCCCTTGCGTTCGATCACCGCATTGGTGACCAGGGTCGTGCCATGAACGATTTCCACCACGGCGCCCAGATCAAGGCCCTGGCGCGCCAGCAAAACGGCTGTGCCCTCCAACACCGCGCGCGAAGGATCATCGGGTGTCGTCAGTTGTTTATGAATGGCAAAGGTGCCGATGTTTTCATCGAACAATGCAAAGTCAGTGAAGGTGCCGCCGATGTCGATACCAAGGCGATACGCCATGCCTATTTACTCCACTAATTTGCTCATGTTAACTCCGCTCATGACCGAACCCAGCGACCCCCAGCCATTAGCCCCGGCGCGGCCCGTCACCGCCGTCAGCCGCGCCGCCAGGATATTACGTTACCTGGGCCGTAGCCAGGAACCTTTGGGGGTCAACCGCATCGCCCGCGACCTGGATCTAGTTCCCAGCACGGCTCTACACATTCTGCGCACCCTGGCCTACGAGGATCTAGTGGTTTTCGAACCCAATACCAAGCGCTACAGCCTGGGTATCGGCATCCTGGGCATTGCCCGGGACATGTTGGGCAGCAGCAGTTTCGTGCAGGCGGTGCAGGGTCATTTGGAGAGCATCGCCGCCGCCTTTGATGTCGCCGCCATAGGCGTGGAGCTGGACAATCATGATCATATGGTGGTCGCCGCCCTGGCCAGCCCGCGTCTGAATTTGAGTATTCACGTCAATATTGGCAGCCAGTTCCCGGCCCTAATCTCGGCCACCGGCCGTTGTGTCGCGGCCCAGCGGAATTGGGACCGTCAACGATTGGCGCGGGGGTTTAAGAAATTGCGTTGGCAGAACCCGCCGGCGTTCGAAACCTGGCTGGACGAGATTGAGGCGGCCCGCCGGGATGGCTATGCGATTGACGACGGCAATTATATTCGCGGCATTGTCATTATAGCGGCGCCAATCGCGCTATCGCCGGGCGCACCCAGCCGGGCCGTGGTTGCGGTGGGGTTGGCGGCGCAGCTGGACAACGCCCAACGCCAGGCCTTGGCGCGGCAGTTGCGCGTCGTGGCGGATGGATTAGCAGACTAAATCCGGCCCAGAGCCGAGAGCAGTCTCGGCGGCGTGATTGGCGTCTCGGCGATCGTGGCATCAAAGGGCATGATGGCGTCATTGACCGCGTTCAAAATGGCGCCCACGGCACCGGCCGTGCCGGCCTCGCCCGCGCCCTTTGCGCCCAGTTCAGAAGTCTTGGTTGGGGTCTCAATATGGGCGACTTCGATATCGGGCATCTCGCCGGCCATGGGAACCAGATAGTCGGCGAAGCTGCCGGTCAATAAATGGCCGTCGTCGTCATAGCGTAATTCTTCGTACAATGCGGCGCCGATACCCTGAACGACGCCGCCGCGCACCTGTTCCTGGACCAGCAGCGGGTTCAGAATACGGCCGCAATCATGCACCACCACATGGCGCAGCGGCGTCACCATGCCGCTGTCCACATCAACCTCGACAATGGCGATCTGCAAGCCGTTGCCGGCCAGGAACATGCGGCCCCGGCTGGCATAGCGTTCGGTCACGGTCAGGTCGGCGCTGACGCCGTCCGGAATGCTGTAGGGCTGAAAGTGGCCGATGCGGCCGATTTCCGAAACCGCCATGTGCGCCGCGCCGGAACCGGCATCGACAACCATGCCCTGGTCAATATTTAGTTCGCCGGGATCTTTCTGCAGCTGGGAGGCGGCGATGTTGAGAATATTCTGTTTCAAGGTTGCCGCCGCCCGTAGGGCCGCCTCGCCGGCAAGCGCCGCGCCCCGCGAGCCCCAGGACCCGCCGCCTACCGGACATAGCGCGCTGTCGCCGCTGATGACTTCGATATCCGCCAAGGCCACCCCCAGTTCATCGGCGACGACCTGCTGGATGCCCGTATCGATCCCCTGGCCTTGATCCGTGGCGCCGGTATAACAGCGCACTGTGCCGGAAGCCTCCAGGCGCAGCAGGCAGGTTTCCTGGGCGCTGATATGCTGGCCGCCCTCGCCATAGTATTCCGGGCCGATGGCGGTCAACTCGACGAATGTCGCCACGCCGATACCGCGATAGATGCCCTGCTCGCGTAGTTCGGCCTGCTCCCGGCGGAATGCCGCCATATTCACGATCTCCAGGGCCTTGTCCAGGCAGCCGTTGAAGGACAGCTGTTCGAACTCAACACCGCCTGCTGAGGTCCTGGGGAAATCGTCACCGTCCAGATAGTTTTTTCGCCGTACTTCGATTGGGTCCAAACCCAAGCTCTCGGCGCCCAGATCCACCAGACGCTCGGCCACGGCGCAAGCGATGGGATGCCCGACGGAACGGATATGGCCCAGTATGCTCTTGTTCAAAAAGGCCATGTGCACGTCCGCGCGATAATGCTGGTGTCGATAGGGCGCGCCGGTCAGGCGGCTGATCTGATTGCCCTCGGCAATGGAGGAGCGCGGATACTGCCCATAGGCGCCGGCGTTGAACAGATCATCTATCTCAATGCCCAGAATTTCGCCTGTGTCGGAGAAAGCCATGCGCGCATCGATTTCATGGTCCCGGCAATGCACGTCGGCCAGGAAGGATTCCAGGCGGTCGGCGATATACTTGACCGGCCGCCCTGAAAGACGCGCGGCGGCACAGGCGACGAGTTCGTCCGCCATCAGGTGATGCTTCAGACCAAAGGCGCCGCCAACATCGGGGCAGATGACCCGCACCTTATGTTCGGGCAGACCCAGCAGGCGGGCATATAGATCCTGCTGCTGGTGCGGCGTCTGGTGTGACTGGTGCACGGTCAGGCGGCTCTCCGATGGCTCGAACTCGGCGATGATGCCGCGTGGCTCCAGACTGACGCCGCTGTGACGGTGAAAACGGAAGGTTTCCTGTTCCACATGATCGGCGCCGGCAAAGGCCGCATCCACGTCACCTGCCATGACTTGGGTTTCAAAAGCCAAATTACTGGCCATGTCATCATGTAGAACAGGCGCATCCGGGGCCAGGGCCTGTTTGGCATTCGTTATCGCCGGCAGTTCCTCCCAGTCCACGGCGACAAGCTCGGCGCCATCCTCGGCCTCGGCCCGGCTGCTGGCCAGAACGGCGGCCACCGCCTCGCCCTGCCAGCGGACCGTATTGCGGGCCAGCGCGAATTGCTCGGGTGCCGCCATGGCCGGGAACAGCCTATGTTCGGCCCGCCAGGAGGATACCGCCGCGTCGAGATCGGCTGCCGTGAAGACGGCAACGACACCAGGCAATGCCAAGGCCTCCACGGTCTCGATATTGCCGACGCGGGCATGGGCAAAAGGGCTGCGGACCAGGGCCAGATGCAGCATGCGCGGCAGGGCGATGTCGTCGACAAAATTACCCCGGCCCAGCAGCAGCCGCTTGGCCCGGTCGCGGGGGACGCTGGCGCCAATACTCATAAGGCAGCCCCACCCCGGCGCCTGGCCGCGGCGTCGGCAACCGCGTCGACGATGGCCTGATAGCCGGTGCAGCGGCAGAAATTGCCGGAAAGATAGTCGCGGATTTCCTGGCGGCTGGGCGTGGGATTGGCCTGCAATAACTCCTCTGCGCTCAACATCATGCCCGGCGTGCAAAAGCCGCATTGCAGGGCGTTTAGTGCATGGAAGCTTTCCCGCAGATCGCTTAACAGATCGCCGCTGCCTTCTATGGTGCGGACTTCGCAGCCATCCGCCTGCACGGCGAGGACCAGGCAGCCGCGCACGGTTTCATTGTTCAACACGATGGTGCAGGCCCCGCAGGCGCCCTGTTCGCAACCCACGTGAGAGCCCGTGAAGCCCAGATCGTGACGTAGGAAATCCACTAGGTTCTGCCGCACCGGTACCTCGCGCGACACCTCTTCACCATTCACCGTCAGAGCAATGCGCCTTGTCTTTGCCGTCATTAAAGCAACTCCGTCAATGCGCGGCGCAACAGAACACGCACCAGATGACGCCGGTAGGCCGGCGGATAGGCAGGGTCTTCGGGCGGCTCAACCTCTCCGCCGATCAGGTCCACCGCTTCATTGGCGCGGCTTTCGTTGAGCGGGCCATCTTTCAGAAATGCCATTGTGCCATGCGCCAGCAGGGGCCGGTCGGAGACACCTAGGAGCGCAATGCGCGGCCCGGTTTGGGGGTCTGTTAGAAATGCCAGGCCGGCCATGGCGAAATCGCCCTGGCGCCGGGCTATTTCCTTGAAGATGCCGACGCTGTCCGGGCCGGGCTTGGGCAGGCGGACGGTGGTCAGAATTTCGTCCGCCGCCAGGGCGGTTTCATAGACGCCTTGAAAAAAGTCCTCCGCTCGGACCCAGCGCTCGCCGCGTTCCGATATCAGCAGAAACTGGCCGTCCAGGGCCAGGCAACAGGCCGCCAGCTCCGCCGCTGGGTCGGCCATGGCCAGGCTGCCGCCGATGGTGCCGCGATGGCGCACCGCCGGATGGGCAATATGACTGATGGCCCGCGGCAAAAGCGGCAGGCTCCGGGCAATCAACGGGCTGGCGGCCAAATCGCAATGGCGTACCAGGCCGCCGATTTCAATGTGGCCGTCCTGATCGCTGATCTGCTTCAACTTATCAAGGCGGCCGATGTCGATCAGCAATTCCGGCGCGGCCATGCGGAAATTCAATAGCGCCAGCAGGCTCTGTCCGCCGGCGATAATGGCGGCATCGTCACCATGCTTGGCCAACAGGCGAAGGGCCTCCTCGAGATTTCCGGGCCGTTCGTAGCCAAAATCCGGTGCTTTCATGAAACCCTACTTAACCCCAGACCTCGTCCGCGACCTCAACGATCAGGCGCAGCTTGGCTATTTCGTCAATCTCGGTGATCTTGTTGCCATGATGGGTGGATGAAAATCCGCATTGCGGGCTGAGACACAGGCGGTCCAGATCAATGTACTGCGCCGCCTCGTCGATCCGGCGCTTCAGGGTGTCCTTGGCTTCCAACGGCGCCGTCTTGGTCGTGACCAGGCCCAGGACAACGATCTTGTCGTCCGGCACAAATCGCAGCGGCTCGAAACCGCCCGCCCGCTCGCTGTCGTATTCCATGAACAGGGCGTCGATGTTGACCGTGTTGAAAACCCGCTCGGCCACCGGCTCGTAACCTCCCTGGGCGGCCCAGGTGCTTTGAAAATTGCCCCGGCACATATGCATGGCCGTGGTCACCTCGTCCGGCAAATCACGGATGGCATCGTTCAGGGCGTTGGCGTAGGTCAGGGCCAGTTCGTCGGCGTCGTCGCCCCGTGATTTTAGATTGGCGCGGATGTCGTCGTCACAAAGATAGGCGTATGAGATATCGTCGAGCTGTAGATACCGGCAGCCATTGGCCGCCAGATCAGCCAGCTCCGCCCGATAGGCGGCGGTCAGATCGGCCCAGAATTCAGCCAGGTCGGGATATGCCGCCTCCGAAATACCTATCCGGCCGGCCCTGAAATGCGCCATGGAAGGGCCGGGCACCGTGAACTTGGCGGTGCGTTCCGTAAGGCCGTTCAGATAGGTGAAGTGATCCACCATGACCGGGCGGGAGCGTTTTAATTTGCCGGTGATCATGGCCCGGGGCGGCTGTTCGTCGCTGCCCTGAAAGGTGCCCTTGTCTAATGGCGCACCCAGTTCGAAACCGTCAAAGCCGGAGAGGAAATCGAAATGCCACCAGGTGCGGCGGAACTCGCCGTCGCTGATGCCGTGCAGGCCAATGTCTTCCTGTAACGCCACCACATCGCGGATGGCGGCGTCCTCGACCTGGCGTAAAGCCGCCGCGTCGATCTCTCCCTGCGCCGCCTTGGCGCGTGCTTCGTGCAGATTGGCGGGCCGCAACAGGCTGCCCACGTGATCGGCCCGGAATGGTGGTTTCAGTCGTGCCGCCATTGTTTTATCCCCCTGCTTTCTCTCCCTTAGTCAGCGTCAATAACCGCCTGCACGTCTATTGGGTCCACTGTGAAATCAAGACCGGCGCGTTCCTGTTGTAACAGCATGGAGACGCGGGAATCCCGCCCCTCCCAGCCCCGGCCCAAGGCTTCTGTCATCTCGGCCACGGTCTGGTCGATCAGACGCATGGGCACGCCCATTTCACGGCCCAGCTGGGCGGCCAGTGAAACATCCTTATGCGCCAGACGCAGGGCGAAATCCGGTGGATCGTACTGGTTGATCAGATAATGATCGCCCAGACTGTCAAATGTCCGCTGCCGGCCCCGCGCACCCTGGCGCACCGCCTCGAACAACGCCAGGGGCTCGACGCCGGCCTTGACGCCGACCGAGAAGACCTCCGCCAGGGCGGTCTGGATGGCGTAACCGGCGGCGTTATGGACCAGCTTGGCTACTGCACCGGCACCGATGGGTCCGATATAGCGGACCTGATCGCCCAGGGCATCAAGGACATTACGGTTGGCTTCGAAGACATCTTTGTCGCCGCCGACCCAGATTGCCAGCTTGCCCGAGATCGCGCCCTTGGGGCCGCCGCTAACCGGCGCATCCAGATGGTGCAGGCCCTTGGCCGCAAGGGCCGCGCCAATGTGGCGGACCGAGGTGGGTGAGTTGGTGGAAAGATCAAAGAACACCGCGCCGGGGCGCATGCCGGCGATCAGGCCATCGGTTTCATCCAGGGCCACCGCCTCGATCTCGGCCGGGCCGGGCAGGGAGGTCAGGATCACGTCCGAGGCCGCGGCCAGTTCACGTGGCGTATCGGCCCAGCTGGCGCCCGCCGCCAAATGCGGCTCGGCGACTTGCCGGTGGACGTCATTGACCGTAACCTCAAAGCCGGCCTTGATTAGATTGCTGGCGAACGAGGCACCCATGGTGCCCAGGCCGATAAATCCAATTCTCGCCATCTGTTTCGTCATCTGTCTTTACTCCCTACTTTTGACCTTCGAAAATTTCCAGGGCCACCCGGCCCGCGTTCACCGCGCAGGGCCAGCCGGCATAAAAGGCCAGATGCGTAATCAGGCCGAACATTTCTTCCTTGGTGACGCCGTTATCGATGGCGCGCGCCATGTGGCCGCGCAGCTCGTCCGTGCGGTACAGCGCGATCAGTACGGCGCAGGTGGCCAGGCTGCGGTCGCGCTTGGACAAATCAGGCTGTTCCCAGACATCGCCGAACAGCACTTCGTCCCTCAGTTTGCCCAATTGTGGAATCAATTCATAAACCGTTTTTTTATCCGCCATTGCTCGCTCTCCCAGCCGTGCTACGTTTCACCTAAATCATGACATTCAACGACGGTAATAAAAAGGGGCTGGTTGTAGTATGGCGCATATCTTGGTGACGGGAGCCTCCGGCTTCGTGGGCGCGGCGGTGGTCGCGGCCCTGGCGGCGCGGGGTGATCGGGTGACGGCTTTCGACATGGGCCTGTCGCCGGCCCTGCGTAAAATCGCCGAACAATATGACAATGTGCGCCCGGTGCTGGGCGAGATTACCGAATGCCCGACGGTGATGGCGCTGTTTCACGAGGACGCCCCCGATTGCGTCTTTCACGCCGCCGCCATCGTTGGCGTCATCGCCTCCGTCCGCGCGCCGATGCGCACATTCGAGGTCAACATCGGCGGCACAATCAATCTGCTCGAAGCCATGCGTCTGTATGGCACCAAGCGCTTGGTGCACATGAGCTCGGAAGAAACCTATGGCGCCTTCCAATCGGCGGTGATCGACGAGGAGCATCCGCAAAACCCCCTGCATCCCTATGGCGTCTCCAAGCTGTCGGTGGAGCACCTAGGACGCGGCTACACCGAACAATACGGACTGGAGGTCATCCATCTGCGCGCCATCTGGGTTTATGGCCCGGACCTGCCAAGAGAGCGCGTGCCCAATTCATTCATTAAGGCGGCCATGGCGGGGCGCCCGTTCCATCAACCTTTCGGCGCCGATTTCGTTTGCGATCACACTTACGTGGACGACATGGTTGATTTGGCCCTGCTGGCCATCGACAAGGATGAACATCCCTGTGATGCCTACAATGTCGGCACCGGTACGGGCGTCAGTTTGCGCGAGATCGCCGAGATCGCGACGGAGCTGGTGCCGGGCGCCCAACTGAGCGTCGGCAACGAGATCTACCGTCATGGCGATGCCGACTTCAACGTCGCCTGTGTGCAAAAAGGCGCCCTGGATATCAGCCGGGCCCGCGAGGTGTTGGGTTACGAGCCCAAGTTTGACATTCGCAAAGGCCTGGAGGCATTTCTAACCTAACTGTTGGGCGCCACATCCAACCTTGCCACGATGCCTTCAAGGTCCGGGCGGGGTGCCGGATAACGCCGCAGGACGTCCGGGTCATGGCCGGGCACAATATGGGCGTTGTCGGGCGCCAGGGCGCGCAGCTTGCGGTGGCTTTCCAGCATCTCGTATAGATTTTCGTGGGTTTGAAACGGCGTTTCCTGCTCGAAACTCTCGTAATAATGCGCCGTGTCCGAGGCCAGCACCACCGGACCCCGCGCCGTATCAACGCGAACCGCCTGCATGCCCCGGGTATGGCCCGGCAAATGATGCACGGTGACGCCCGGCGCGACCTGATCCTCGCCGGCATGAAAGACGACCCGGTCGCCGTAGGTCAGGCTGACCATCTGCAACACATCATCCAGCTTGAATGAATGACGCAGTGCCGGATGGGTCATGGCCCGCCCGGTGACGAAGGACATCTCTTCATCCTGAACATGGAAGCGGGCCTTGGGGAACAGTTCCAGATTGCCGGCATGGTCGTAATGCATGTGGGTGATGATCACGTCCTCGATCGCGTTGGCATCGATATCCAGCAGGGCCAGGCCTTCCACCGGCGAGCGCAGAAAGCTGCGGCCCCGGCCTTCGCCTTCCTCTCTGTCGTAGCCGACATCGATAACAATCGTGCGCTGATCATTGCGGATCACCCAGATGAAGTAATCCATGGCGATGGGGGCGTCGTGGGGATCGCCGTGCACGAACATGCCGCCGCGGTCACCCATGCGGTCGCCATACTTGATGGCATAGATTTCGTAAGGTGCCCCAATTGCGTTATCCGGCATGTCTATTCCTTTCCTGACAAGTGCGGAGTTAGTGTAACATTGAACTCCAGTTGGGGAGAGCTCATGCGATTTATTATTTATGGCGCCGGCGGCGTCGGCGGTGTCATCGGCGCGCAGTTGTTTCAGGGTAATGTGGACGTGACGTTGATTGCCAGGGGCGATCATCTCGCCGCGATCCAGGACCGGGGCCTGCTGTACAAAACTCCGGATCAGTCCGTGCACTTGCCGATCACGGCGGTCGGCCATCCCCGCGAGATCGAATTCCGTGGTGATGAAGTGGTCATTCTGACCATGAAGAGCCAGCATACGGAAGCCGCGTTGGAGGATCTGCGATTGGCGGCGGGCGACGAGGTGCCGTTGTTTTGCTGCCAGAACGGCGTCGCCAATGAACGCATGGCCCTGCGCCGGTTTCAAAATGTTCATGCCATGATGGTTTATCTGCCGGCCATTTTGTTGGATCCGGGCACGGTGCTGGCCCATGCGGCCCGTAAATCCGGCGTGCTGGATGCCAGCATCTACCCAACAGGCAGTAATGATCTGGTGGCCGAGGTCACCGGTACCTTGAACGGCGTCAATTTTTCGGCCCGGCCCAATCCCACGGTGATGCGTTTTAAATACGGCAAGCTGATCATGAACCTGGGCAATGCCCTGGCCGCTGTCTCACCGCCCGGTGATGAGGCCGACGGGATCAGGGCCCAGATGCGGACCGAGGCGGAAACCTGCATGCGGGCCGCCGGCATCGATTGCGCCAGCCAGGCCGAGGAGAAGGCACGCCGGGGTGATCTAATGAAATCCGCCCCCGTGGCGGGCGAGGCACGGGGTGGTGGTTCCTCGTGGCAAAGCCTGGTGCGTGGTACCGGTAATATCGAGGCGGATTACCTGAATGGTGAAATCGCCCTGCTGGGCCGTCTGCACGGCGTGCCAACGCCGGCCAATACGGTCCTGCAACGTCTGGCCAATCAGCTTGCCGCCAACATGGGCGAGCCGAAAAGTATCCCCCTGGCGGACGTGCGCCGGCGGATCGATCAGGCCGCCGCCGTAACCTGATAACGCTTCGAGAGTCCAAGATTCGCCGTCTTGTGGCCACAGATGCCCGGATCAAGTCCGGGCATGACCCGGCAATCTAGGGCCGCTGCCCCGGTGGCAGTCGATAAGCGATTTAGCTCGAACCAAACTTGGGCGGACGTTTTTCCAGAAAGGCGCGCATGCCTTCCTTTGAATCGTCCGAGAGGAACAATTCCTGCTGGTTCTCGCGTTCAAATGTCAGAACTTCGTCCAGGGATGCATCGGCGGCGCCGTAAACACCGCGTTTGATCGCCGCCAGGGCTTGCGGCGGCCCGCTGGCCAGGGTTTTGGCAAAGGCCTGGACGTCGTCACGGAATGTCTCCATGGGATACAACTGGTTGAGCAGGCCCAGGCGGTAGGCTTCCTCGGCCCTGACCCTGTCGCCGGTCATCATAAGTTCCATGGCCTTGGCATTGCCGACCAGTTCGGTGAGAGAGCCGAAGCCGCCCCAATCGGGGATCAGACCGATCTTGACGAAGCTTTCCGAAAACAGCGTCTTCTCACAGCCGAGACGGATATCGCAGGCCAAGGCCATGTTCATGCCGCCGCCGGCGGCGGCGCCATTGACCGCCGCGATAACCGGCTTTTCTATGTTGCGCAATAATTTGACGACCGCCTCGACGGTGTCCAATGTACCGCCCATATCAGATACATCGCTGGCGTCCTGTTTCGCCGCCATGGCCGCAATATCGCCGCCGGCGCAAAATGCCTTGCCCGCGCCGGTGATGACAATGCAACGCACGCCGGGGTCGGCGGCGCAGGTTTGCAAATGACCCAATATGACGTCGCGCATGTCGCCCGCCAGGGCGTTCATCATCTTCGGCCGGTTCAGGGTGATGGTGGCGATGTGATCGGTAACGTCGAACAGAACTTGCGGCTCACTCATTTGGTCATACCTTTGGCTTGCGGGCTGATGATACAGGGATCATCATGGCGGCAAATGGAAACGCAAAGGATAGCTTGAAGATGACGATTGGCAAATGGGGCGTCTGGTTCGCGCCCAACAGAATGCCCATGGCGGAAGTGGGGCGCCTGGCCGACGAGGTCGAGGGCCATGGCTATGACATTCTCTGGTATCCCGAGTCCGTGGCTTACGAGGCCATGGCCCTGGGCGGCTATTACCTAGGCCGGACCAGCAAACTGAACGTGGCCAGCGGCATCGCCAATATCTATGCCCGCGACGCTGCCGCCGCCATGCAGGGGCACAACACCCTGAACGCGCTTTATGACGGGCGCTTTATTCTTGGCCTTGGCGTCTCTCACATACCCATGGTCGAGAACGTTCGGGGCCATGACTATGGCAAGCCGCTCAGCACCATGCGTGCTTATCTCGATGCCATGTACGCCACGCCGGTGCAGGTGGAGGCTCCCGAACGCCGCGTTGTCCTTGCCGCCCTGGGGCCAAAGATGCTGGCGCTGTCGGCGGAACATGCGGACGGCGCCCTGCCCTATAACGTGACGCCGGAACATACCGCGCGGGCGCGCGGGATCGTGGGTCCGGGCAAGGCGATCTATGTGGAGCAGAAAATCTGCCTGACGGAAGACGCAAGCGCGGCGCGCGAGGTCGCGGCCAAACAGCTGGCGATGTATCTGGTGCTGCCCAACTACCGCAACTGCTGGCTTAGCCTGGGCTTCACCGAGGACGATCTTTCTGGACAAGGCAGCGACCGCTTTCTCGACGCCATGGTTGCCTGGGGTTCGGAAGCAGCCATCCGGGACCGCTTGCAGGCCCATTTCGATGCCGGTGCCGACCATGTGGCGATCCAGCCGTTTGATCCAGCCGGCGGTGCTTCGCCGGACTGGAATGCCTTGTCGGTCTTTGCACCAGGCAGCTAAGCCTTTATAAATTCACCGAAGAAAACCCAATCAGGAGTGAACATCATGTCCGCCATAAGAGTTGTTGCCGTCATCACCGCCAAACCCGGCCAGCGCGACGCCGTTCTGGAAATCGCCCGTGCCAATATCCCCGCCGTGCTGGCCGAGGAAGGCTGCATCGAATACGCCCCCACCATTGATGCCGAGGGCATGGGCGGGTTTCAGACCCAGTTTGGTCCGGATACCTTTGTCTTTATCGAGAAATGGGGCAGCGTCGATAACCTGAAGGCCCATGCCGCCTCCGAGCACATGAAGGCTTATGGCGCCAAGACCAAGGATATGATCGCCGAACGGGTTATCCACGTCCTCTCCGACGTTTGATCCGCTCTGAATTGGCCTGGCCGCACCAGAGATGGTGCGGCCTTGTCGTTTTGACCGTTTTCAGTAGGGAATTTCACGCATGCATTACGATGCTATCGAGAATAATCACGGCCTCGCGCACGACCCGTTCAAGGCATTGATCGCACCCCGGCCAATTGGCTGGATCGGCTCCATCAGCAAGGATGGTATCTACAATCTTGCGCCCTACAGCTTTTTCAATGCGATCAGCGACCGGCCGCACTATGTGATGTTCTCGTCGAAAAACATCAAGGACAGCGTGCGCAACGTGCAGGAGACGGGAGAATTTACCTGTTCCATGTCGAATTGGGATACCCGCGACGGCATGAATATTTCCTCCGCTCCGGTGCCCGCGGATGTGGATGAATTCCCGATTTCCGGCCTGACCGCCACGGCGTCAAAATTCGTCAAGCCGCCCCGGGTCAAGGAAAGTCCGGCCGCTTTCGAATGCCGCTATTGGAAGACTGTCGAATTGCCCGATGTGGCACCCGGTTCCGATCAGGGCCATTTCATGGTCATTGGCCAGGTGATCGGTATCTATATTGATGACGCCTATATCTCCAACGGTACCGTCGATACCGGTGCCATGCGGCCCTTGGCCCGTCTGGGCTATATGGATTATGCCGTGGTGACGCCGGAAACCATGCTGACCATCAACCGGCCCGAAATGACCGAAACCGGCGAAATCGCCAAAACCGAAGCCGGCGCCTGGGACGGTACATACAGATAGGGAGAGTGCGATGAACATCCGTCTTGGTTATCTTCTGCCCACGCGTGAGGCCGTCATGCGGGGCCAGCCGGAAGCTGCGCCGTTAATGGATCTGGCGGAACGGGCCGAAGGGATTGGCTTTGATTCCGTGTGGGTCGGCGACAGCCTGTTGGCCCGCCCCCGGCACGAACCCCTGACATTGCTGGCCGGTATCGCGGGCCGCACCAAAAAGGTAGAGCTGGGAACGGCGGTGCTGCTGCCCACTTTGCGCAATCCGGTGGTCATGGCGCATCAGGTGGCGACGTTGGACCAGATCAGCCAGGGCCGGGTGATCCTGGGCGTTGGCATCGCCGGCGATGTGCCGGCCATTCGGGCTGAATTCGCCGCCGCCGGCGTGCCGTTTGAAAAACGCGTTGGCCGCATGATGGAAGGCCTGCGCCTGTGCAAGGCCCTGTGGTCGGGCGAGCCGGTGAACTGGGACGGCCGCTGGCCGGTGGAACAGGGCGTCCTGGGTCCGACGCCGCACAGGCCCGGCGGCCCGCCGATCTGGGGCGGCGGCTCGGCCCCTGCCGCGCGCGTGCGCACGGGTCGGCATTTCGACGGCTGGTTCCCAACCGGGCCTGACGCGCCGGGTTGGGCCGAACGATGGGCCGGCGTCAAGGACAGCGCGAAGGAGGCCGGGCGCAATCCAGATGATCTGGTCGGCGCGGTGTATCTGACCCTTGCCATCAACGATGATGTGGCCAAGGCACAGCAGCAGGTTGATACCTTCATGGAGGAATATTACGGCGCCTCGGCCAAGGTCCTGGCCAAGCATCAGGCGACCTATGCCGGATCGGCGGCCGGCTGTGCCGAGTGGCTCAAAGGTTATGCCGATGCGGGCACCACGCATATGGTTTTGCGTTTCGCCGGCGAGCACGAAAGGCACATGGACATCATCGCCGAGATCCGCGCGTCGCTGGGCTGGTAGCGGTGGCGCGCTCTATCCCGTAATGCCGATCTGCCAGGGGGTGAACTCGTGGCGGCCCAGGTTGAGCTGTTCGCTTTTCGATTTGCCGCCAGAGGCGATGTGCAGGAAGTATTCGAAAATGCGCTGGCCGATATCCTCCATGCTGGCGGTGCCGTCCAGGATATCGCCGCAATTGATATCCATGTCTTCTTCCATGTGCCGGAACATCGCCGTGTTGGTGGCCAGCTTGATCGACGGCGTCGGCTTGGCGCCAAAGCAGGAGCCGCGCCCGGTGGTGAAGGCAACCAGATTGGCGCCGCCGGCGATCTGCCCGGTGGCCGAGACCGGATCGAAGCCGGGCGTGTCCATGAAGACGAAGCCCTTTGCCGTCACCGGTTCGGCATAGCGGTAGACTTCCATCAAGGGTCCGGTGCCGCCCTTCATGGAGGAGCCGAGGGACTTCTCGAAGATATTGGCCAGGCCGCCGGTTTGATTGCCGGGGCTGACCGTGCCGTTGATCTGCACATCACGCCCGACCGCATATTCATCCTTCCACCAGCGGATGCGGTCGACCAGTTTCTGGCCGATCTCGGGCGTGGCGGCGCGCGATGTCAGGGTATGTTCGACGCCATAGATTTCCGGCGTTTCCGAGAGAATGCCGGTGCCGCCGTGGCGGACCAGAAGGTCTATCGCGGTGCCAAGGCCCGGATTGGCGGTGATGGACGAAAAGCCGTCCGAGCCGCCGCATTGCAGACCCACCATGATATGGCTGGCCGGAACGGTTTGGCGTTGATGTTTGTTGGCCACGGGCAGCATCAGCTTGACCATGGCAATACCGGCCTCGATCGTTTGCCGGGTGCCGCCGGCTTCCTGCATCACCAGGGTTTGCAGCTTGTCGCTGACCTCCAGGTTTTGCGAAGCGAACAGGCCGCCGACCTGGCAACGCTCGCAACCCAGGCCAACCACCAATGCCGAGGCCACATTGGGATGACGGATGTAGCCAGCCAAAGTTCGGTTCAGCAGGTCCATGGGCTCGCCGGTCAACTCCATGCCGCAGCCCGTCGTATGGCTGAATGCGGCAACGCCGTCGACGTTCGGATACTCGGCCAGGCGTTCCTCCGTGAAATAATCGGCGATGGCATGCACTACCGTGGCCGAACAGTTCACCGTGGAAACGATGGCGATGAAGTTGCGGGTGCCGGCACGGCCATCATCGCGCAAATAACCTTCGAACGTCGCGCGCTCGCTTTCGGGCAGCATCTGAACCGGTTTGTAGTCGCGGCAGAAAGCATAGTCGCGATCGAATTCCCGAAAGGCCATGTTGTGGTTGTGCAGCATGGTGCCGGCGGGCAGGTCGTCCATGGCAAAGCCGATGGTGACATTGTATTTCAGGATCGGCTCGCCCTTGGCGATGTCGCGGATCGCCACCTTGTAGCCGGATGGGACCTTGTCGCGGGTGACCACGTTATGGCCCGCGACGGTTTCGCCGGCCGCTATGTCGCTCAGCGCCACGGCGACATTGTCAGCCGAATGAAGCCGGATGGTGGTGCCGGTGATGCGTTTTTCCGATAGGTCCAACATTGCCTTGCCCGTCCCCTGTTTAATGTTTGTGCTTAGCGTTTGCCCTCGATATTCACCGCGATCAGATGTGGGCCTGATGCGGCAAAGGCCGCCTTGACCGCCCCAGCCAGTTCGCCCGGATCACTGACCACCGTGCCCGGCATGCCCATGCCCTTGGCCATGGTGACAAAATCCAGGGCCGGAGTGTCCAGGTTCATTTGCGGATAGTCCTGGTTCGAAAGGGCATCGAAGCGCTGGCGGTAGGTGTCCAGGTTATGTTTCAGAATGCGGTACTCCCGGTTAACCAGGATGACAAAGACGATATCCAGTTCATGATGGGTCGCCGACCACAGGGCCTGGATCGAATACATCGCCGAACCATCGCCGGAAACCGCCAGCATGGGACGGTCGGGCTGCGCCACCTTGGCGCCAATGGCCCCGGCCAGGCCTTGGCCGATGCCGCCGCCACGGCCCGAGAGATAGTCACCGGGTGCGGCGAAATCAAAGGCCTGGGCCAGATCCAGACCGGCGGTAATGGCTTCCTCCACCACCACGGCGCCATCCGGCGTGCCGGCCTTAAGTTCCGCCATGGCGCGGGCCATGGACATGGGATCGCGGTCCCAGGCGCGCTGGGTGCGGGCCTGATAGGCGGCGCTGGCGGCCTCGCTTTCGCTGGCCAGGGCGGCATTGCGGGCCTTGGCCGCCGCCTGATAATCGCCGGCGGCGTCAAGTGCCTGGGCCAGGGCGCCAAGGCTGGTCGGCAGATGGCCTACCAGGCCCGTGTCGACCGCATGGTTGTGAGCTATTCGCGCCGGTGTTTCCTCAATCTGCAATAAGGCGGCGCCATCGGGAAACGGCGTGCCGGGGGTGAACCAGACTTCCTCGAAGAACGGCCCGCCGATTAACAGCACCAGATCGGCTTCGCCCAGGGTATTGCGGATGGCGCCCGCATCCATGGGCAGAATGGCCTTGGCGTTGGGATGGCGGTTGGGAAAGGCGGCGTGATGACGGATGCCTTCGAACCAGACGGAGGCGCCCATGGCCTCGGCCAGGGCAATCAACTCAGCCCCCGCGCCGGCACGGGCCACGTCGTCGCTGACCACGATGGTGGGATTTTGCGCCGCCATGATTTTTTCCGCCATGGCGGCGATGCCGGCGGGGTCGGGGCGGGGCGCATCGAACACCTGTGCCGAGGCGGTGGCGGCATTTTCCGTTTCCTGCTCCATGACATTGATGGGCAGGGCAACGAACACAGGCCCGGCGGGGGCCTCGTTGGCGATTTTGAAGGCCCGTTGCATGACGGCGGCCATTTCGTCCGCCGTTTCCACCTGCACGCTCCACTTGGTCACCGGCGCCGCCATTGCCGCCAGGTCATAGCCCAATACGGGGCCGCGCAGACGCATGCGGGTGTCCTGCTGGCCGGCGGTCACCACCATGGGCGAATTGGCTTTCAGGGCGCCGTACATCATGCCGATGGCGTTACCCAGACCGGGGGCCACATGCAGATTGACGACGCCGGTCTTGCCGCTGGCCTGGGCATAGAAACTGGCCGCGCCCGCCGCGATGCCTTCATGCAGGGCGACCACATATTCGATCTGCGGATAGCTTTGCAGGCTATCGAGCAGGGGGCTTTCCGTAGTGCCCGGATTGCCGAAAATACGCTCCACACCGTGGGCCACCAAACTGTCCATGAATACCTGTCGTCCGCGCATGTCTTCCTCCAATTAGATTCTTCGTCTTGTATAGATATTCGCCGTGCACCCTAGACGATGCGGGTATCGTGGCGGCCCCAATAGCGGTCCTTGATCAACCGTTTGTATAGTTTTCCGTTGTCGTGACGCGGCAACTGCGCATCGAAATCCACGCTGCGGGGGCATTTTATGTGCGATAGATGCTCGCGGCTGAAGGCCAGGATTTCCTCTTCCAGGGCCGGGCCGGCCTGGTTGGGGTCGATGGGTTGAACGACTGCCTTGACCGCTTCGCCGAATTCCGCGTCCGGCACCCCGACCACGGCCACGTCCATGATCTTGGGATGGCCGACCAGCAGGTTTTCGATTTCCTGAGGGTAAATATTGACGCCGCCGGAAATAATCATGAAGGACTGACGGTCGGTCAGGTACAGATAACCCTCTTCATCCTGATAGCCCACATCGCCCAAGGTGGACCAGCCGCGATCGTTGCGGGATTCCGCCGTTCGTTCTGGGTCGTTGTGATAGGTGAATTCCGGACCATCGGCGAAATAGATCGCGCCAGGGGTGCCGGTGGGCTGTTCGTTGCCATTCTCATCCAGGATATGC
This sequence comes from uncultured Rhodospirillaceae bacterium, assembly GCA_964590195.1. GTDB lineage: Bacteria > Pseudomonadota > Alphaproteobacteria. The sequence goes on from CAZPWJ010000029.1 coordinate 45,128, forward strand.
ACGATACCGAACAGCGCCCGCCCGACGGAGCCGCGATGGCTCAACCAATCCTCGGAGTTGATGGCGCAAAAGCCGTTGCCCTCGGTGCCGGCATAATATTCATGCAGAACCGGTCCCCACCAATCAATCATCTGCTGTTTGACCTCGACCGGACAGGGCGCGGCGGCGTGAACGGCACACTTCATGGAGGAAAGGTCGTATTTGCCGCGTGTCTCGTCGGGCAGTTTCAGCATGCGCACGAACATGGTCGGCACCCACTGGCTATGGCTCGCTTGATAGCGTTCGATCAGGGCCAGGGCGTTCTCGGGGTCGAACCGCTCCATCACAATAGTGGTGCCGCCCTTTCTCAATATACCCATGTTGAAGCGCAGGGGCGCTGAATGATATAGCGGCGCCGGCGAGAGATAGATCGCATCTTCCGTCACCCCATACAGGGTGCCAGCGATATCCACCGGGCTGCTGGTGGTGCCCAATGGTTCGCCGGTAATGGGTTTCTTGATGCCCTTGGGCCGGCCGGTGGTGCCCGATGAATACAGCATGTCCGCGCCTTCGTATTCATCGGCAATAGGGTCTTGGGGTTGCGCGGCGACGGCGTCGTCATAGGACTGATAGCCCTCGATCGCCTCGCCCACCATCAGGCGGGTTTTGGCGTTCGGCATCATATCCACCAGTTTCGCCGCCACATCGGCCTTGGCCTCGGAGGTGATGAAGACCTTGGCCTGGCAATCACCGACGATGAAATCCACCTCTTCGGCGGTCAGATAGGACGAGATACAGGTATAATAAAGCCCGGCCCGGTGCGCGGCCCAGCAGATCTGCAGGAAGGCCGCGTTGTTTTCCATATAAATGGCGATGTTGTCGCCCAGCTTCAGTCCCAGGCTGCGGAGCAGCTGCGCGCCACGGTTCGAGGCGTCATTCAATTCGCCATAGCTGACCACCTGGCCACTGCTGGCCATGATATAGGCGGCTTTGTCGGGGTTGTTGGCGGCATGAATTCCGGGATGCATGAATTACTCCTGATGGGTACATCGGTGTTACTGGCGGCAGTTTATAGCAAGCCCCGCCGACAATGACCAATTTGTCGGTCAACATCGGATAGCGGCGGCGGCGCGATTAGGCTATTGCTGTTGCTGGTAGCGGTTTAGCCGAGGGAGAAGACGATGAGCGGTCGATGGTTCGAGGATTTCAAGGTTGGCGACCAGATCGTTTCGCCGGGGAAGACCCTGACCGAGGCCGAGATTATCGATTGGGCCTTCCACTTCGACCCCCAGCCCTTTCATATGGATAAGGTGGCGGCGGAAGCGCATATGTACGGCGGCCTGATCGCCTCGGGCTGGATGCTCGGCACTTACGCTTTTCGCCTGTTCACCATGGCCAATCCCTGGGCGCCCGAGGCCTCTCTCGGCTCGCCGGGTATCGAGGGGCTGCGCTGGATCAGGCCTGTGCGTCCCGATGACACCATTCATGTGGTCGTCACCATTACCGACAGCCGCCTCTCCGAAAGCAAGCCGGACCGTGGTGTGGTCGGCATGGATTGGGAGGTGCTTGACCAGAATGACGAAGTCGCCATGACAATGCGTTCGATCCAGCTGCTAAAGCTGCGCCCGGCGCCGGAATAATAAAACGATATGAAGTATAGGAGTTGAGAACCATGAAACTGGGCATCATGACCGGGGCGATACCTGATCCGGCGGCCAGCATTGATAATTTCATTGCCTTGGCGGGCGAGGTCGAAGAACGCGGCTTTGCCTCTCTATGGCTGGCCAACACCAGTGGTCATGATGCGGTCACGGCCATGGCCATTGCCGGGCGCGAGACCAAGACGATCGAGGTCGGCACCGCCGTGACGCCGATCCACCCGCGCCACCCCACCGCCCTGGCGCAGCAGGCCCTGACCGCCTCCGCCCTGGCCCGTGGCCGCTTCACGCTGGGTGTCGGCCTGTCCCACAAGGTGGTGAGCGAGGATACGCTGGGGCTCTCCTACGCCCAGCCGGCCAAGACCATGCGGGAATATCTGCAAATTCTGATGCCCCTGCTGGCCCATGAAACCGCCAAGTTCAGGGGCGACCTCTATCGCAGCAAAATTGCCATGATGGTCGGTGACGCGGCCAATCCGGTGCCCGTGGTGGTGGCCGCCCTGGGGCCGATGATGCTGGATCTGGCGGGCCGTTACACCGACGGCACGGTCCTGTGGATGACCGGCCCGGCGACCATCGCCGATCATGTCGTCCCCGTCATGGGCGCCGCCGCCAAGGATGCCGGGCGGCCAGAACCGAGGGTTATCGCCGGTTTTCCCGTGGTCCTGACCGACGATGTGGCGGGCGCGCGGGCGCGGGTCGATGAGATTCTGCAAGTGTATGGTCAGCTACCGTCCTATCGCGCCATGATGGACCGCGAGGGCGCGGCCAATCCCAGCGATATCGCACTTATCGGCGATGCGGCGGTATTGGATGCCAGGATCGAACAAATCGCCGCCTCCGGCGCGACGGAAATGATTTCCGTGCTGCTGGAAACCGATCCCGGCGCCAAGGCCCGCACCCTGGATTACCTGCAAGGCAAGCTGTGATGTGAAACGCGCCAGACAAGGAGGAAGACATGCACAAGATTCTTCTCGTTCAAGGAGCCAACCTGACCTACCTGGGCAAGAGGGAGCCGCATATCTATGGCACGACGTCCGCGGCGGAACTTGATGAACAACTGTACGAACATGCACGCGACGGCGGCTACCAGCTGGAAATTTTCTATAGCAATATAGAAGGCGAGGCGATCAACAAGATCTATGACGCAGTAAACGGCGGCATTGACGGCCTTGTCATGAATCCAGCCGGTTTTTCCTATGCGGGGTATGCGTTGAAGGATTGCGTAAGGGCGGTCGCGCTGCCTTATGTCGAAGTTCACATCAGCAATATCGAAACGCGCGGAATCCATTGTGTGTTGTCGGATGTCGCGGTCGGCATGGTCACCGGGTTCGGCATCTATGGTTACATTTTGGGCCTGCAGGCGATGCTCAATATTCTCAATGAAAAGTAGCGCACGTTGACAATAGCCGGTGGCGACCACAGGATCATTGGCATCAAATCATAAGAACGAGGCCATCGAATATGTCGGGACCCGATCAGGAACTATTCAATTTGGCAATGTCCGATGAATCACGGCCACTGCTGTATGCGGTCAAGAAGCATATCGAAGAGAACGTGGCGCCGATTACGGAAGAGTTCTACGCCCTCAATGAAGGCAAGAAAGACCGCTGGAGCTGGCATCCTCGCCAGCTTGAACTGCTCGATGGCGCCAAGGCGAAAGCCAAGGCATCGGGTTTGTGGAATTTTTTCCTGCCCGACGCCGAGACGGGTGAGGGCTTGAACAATCTCGACTATGCCTACATCGCCGCCGAACTGGGCAAGTACAGCCTGGCCTCTGAAACCCTGAACTGCAGCGCGCCTGACACCGGCAACATGGAAGTGTTGGAGCGCGTCGGCACGCCGGAGCAAAAGGACAGATGGCTGACGCCCCTGCTGAACGGCGAGATCCGCTCGGCCTTTGCCATGACGGAACCCGCCGTGGCTTCATCGGATGCGAAGAATGTCAGAACCACCGCCGTGCTTGAGAATGGCGAATGGGTCATCAACGGCGAGAAATACTTTATCTCCGGCGCCGGCGATCCGCGCTGCAAGGTGATGATCACCATGGTCAGGACCTCGCCGGATGCACCGCCCGCCAGGCAGCAATCGCAGATCCTGGTGCCCATCGATACCCCCGGCGTCGAAATCGTGCAAGGCATGCAGGTGTTCGGCGAGGACGGCGCGCCGCACGGCCATATGAACATCAAGTTCAACAATGTGCGGGTGCCCGAGGAGAATATCCTGCTGGGCGAGGGGCGCGGCTTCGAGATTTCACAACTGCGTCTTGGTCCGGGGCGCATTCATCACTGCATGCGCTCCATCGGTCAGGCCGAACAGGCGCTGGAGCTGATGGTCAAGCGGGCCGGCAGCCGCGAGGCCTTTGGCAAACCCATCCTGAAGCTGGGCAAGAACCTGGAGATTATCTCGCGGGCGCGGATTGAAATCGATGCCATGCGCCTGATGGTGCTGCAGGCGGCCAAGGCGATGGACGTGCTTGGTAACAGGGAAGCCCGCGTCTACGTCTCCGCCGTGAAGGCCATGGTGCCCGAAAAGGTCTGCCTGATTATCGATCAGGCGATCCAGATGCACGGCGCCACCGGCCTGTCGCAATGGTCGCCGCTTACAGCCATGTATGCCAAACAGCGGCGCCTGCGTTTTGGCGATGGCCCGGACGAGGTGCATCACATGGTGGTAGGCCGCGCCGAGGCGCAAAAACACACAGCCTGGTAAGCCACGCCCACATAGCTAATCGAGTAGCTGCAACAGATCGTGTTCGGTTTCCGCCGCCCGGCGCCCAATGGTGGCGTTTTCGATGGAACGCTGGTCGCCGTCGATATGGATGAAGGCAAAAATCATGCAGATGATGCCCCAACGCAGGGTGCCGAAGACCTGCCAGAAATGGATTTCCTCTGGGTCAAAGCGGCCGCCGCCGCCTGCTTCGTAGCCGTCCAGCATTTCCTCGACGCTGCCAAAGCCGCCCACCACCTTGTCGTGATAGCCATAGCGCCAGGAGCGTACGCACATCCAGCCCAGATCGCTGTTCGGATTGCCCAGGTGGCCGGATTCCCAGTCCAGCACGCCAACCAATCCGTCCCCGTCAACCAGGATATTGCCGTTGCGGAAATCCCCATGGTTCAGGGTGTGGCGCTCACCGGCTAGCTCCAACCTCTCCCACAGCCAGCGAAAGGCGTATTCAAAGCCGGCATGGGGTTGGTGGAATGAATCCATGATGGTGCGGTAATGCAGCAATTCCTCGGCCGCCGGCAAACCGCGCAGGGGCGGCAGGCTGTCCAGATCAATGCCGTGAAAGCGGGCCGCGGCATGGCCGACCTGAAAGGCCAGTTTGGGCCGGGCGCGGGCATAGGCGTCATCGCGCACGATGCGCCGCCCCAAGGCCTCGCCCGCCAGGCGATGGCTGAAAAAGCCTTCCGTGGTGCGCTCGCTCCCTGGCAAAAAGAACGGCACCTCCGGCATGGGCACCCCGGCCTCGCGGGCCAGTTGGAACAGCCGGCCCTCGGTCAGGCGGCTGACTACCAGGCGGCCTTCGGGCAGGCCTTCGTATTGCTTGTCTACCTGCCGGTCCATGGGATCGCGTTTCAGGACCAGGGGCTGGCGCCCCCCGTCCGGTTTCAAGGCGTCAAAGGACCAGTTCTCGCGGTTTGCCCCGCCCGATAGGCGCACCAGACCCTCGACCCTGGTGCCGGCGCCATAGGCCTCCGCCAGACGTTCATGCAACACCTCCGCCAACTGCTCGCCGGCGCTTCGTTTCGGATCCTGCACCGCTTCCATGAGTTGATCCAAAAACCGCTACAAACAGACTACACCTTAACTATCGCGCGCCGACCGGTCGAGATCTCCCCGAGAACATTTGAAACAGTCATTCATGGGAACTATCCTTGCCTGCCTTGGCCAAGAGATTTTGGGAGTATGGCGATGACGACGCATAGTTGGCGGATCGGCGATGTAAAGATTACGCGCATAGTGGAAATGAGCGCCGTCAGGACACCTGATTTTGGCTATCGCAACCTCTCGACCGAGGAAATCTTGGGCGAGAGCTGGTTGCGGCCGCATTTCGCCACGGATGACGGGCAACTGAAAAGTTGCATCCAGGCCTTTGTCGTTGAATCGCAAGGCCGCAGCATTATTGTCGATACCTGTGTCGGCAACGACAAGCCGCGCGGCAATGCCGCCTGGAACCGACTTCATGGTTCATTCCTTGAAGACCTGGCCGCCGCCGGCTATCCGCCTGAAAGCATCGATATCGTGCTCTGCACCCATCTCCATGTTGATCATGTCGGCTGGAATACGGTTCTGGTTGACGGAGAGTGGCAGCCGACATTCCCAAACGCGCGTTATCTGTTCGGTCGGATCGAATGGGAGCACTGGCGCCAGGAGGCTGTTGCCGACATCGCCGGCGACATTGATCCGGAAATCGTCGAGGCGGTGATCGACGCTGCGGCGGTCAATCAGGATTCAATCCGGCCCATTATCGATGCGGGTCTGCACCAGTTGGTCGAGGTGGAGCACCAGGTCACAGACGAGGTGCAATTGGAGCCGACACCGGGACATACGCCGGGGCATGTCAGCGTGGTGATCACATCCGCCGGCAAGCGGGCAGTGATCACGGGCGACATGATGCATCATCCCATCCAAATCGGCCTGCCGCATGTGGCAAGCAAGTTCGACCACGACGTGGCCCGGGCGCAAAGTACCCGCCGCGATTTTCTGCGCCGCTATGGCGATGACGAGGTGCTGGTATTCGGCACCCATTTCGCGGCGCCGACGGCAGGCTGGGTGGTCTCCCATGGCGACGGCTGGCGCTTCAAGGTAGATTAACCGCGTGGGGGGACGGCCTCATGATATTTGTTGCTGGTGACAGACTTGTTTGTAACACTGCGCATAGGTTTTGAACGAGGGGCATGCAATGGCTGAACTAGCTCTGGCTTACGAGGCAAGTTGCTACAGCATCGGCGTCGCTGGCCGATCGGTTTGCAACGCACGCAATCATCATTGGGTCGCTGAAAATACGGGCGGCGATGCGGTCGGTGCGGGCGAAATGTTTTGCGCCTCCATAGCCGCCTGCGCGGTGAATATGGTCGAGACCATCGCCAAAGCTGAACAACGTGCCCTTGATGGCATGGAAGTTAATGTCGCGGCCTATCGGGACTTCGACAAGCCCAGCGGTGATGTCTCGCTGTACGATCAGGTGCGCATACAATTCCAGATGTGGGGCGTGAGCGATGATGACGCGCGCTTCTTGGTCAAGACGTGGAAGCAACGCTGACCCATCTATGGATCAGTCGCCGTGGCGACTGCGGACACCATAGTAGATTTTACCGCGCACGCTACGGCGCGGCCTCGGTAGCACTGGTAGAGCGACCTTAAAGGAGCTTTTGCGGCTTATTGCACCCCATAGGCCAGCATGGCGTCCGCCACCTTGACGAAGCCGGCGAGGTTGGCGCCGAGCAGATAGTCACAGCCGCCGCCCTTGCCCTTGCCTTCGCCATAGCGGAAACAGCTGTCGTGGATGCCCTGCATGGTGCCGAGCAATAGTTTCTGCAATTCGTCCTCGCTCCACGAAATACGGGCCGAGTTCTGGCTCATCTCCATGCCGGAGACGGCCACCCCGCCGGCGTTCGCCGCCTTTGACGGGCCGTACAGAATGCCCGCGTCCTGGAAGACATTGATGCCGGCTACATCCGTGGGCATGTTGGCGCCTTCCGAAATGCCCCTGCAACCATTCTTGACCAACAGCCTGGCCTCGTCCGCATCAATCTCGTTTTGCGTGGCGCAGGGAATGGCGAAATCGCACGGCACGCCCCAAGGGCGTCCCTGGTGAAATTCGGCAGTCGAATATTGAGCGGGATATTCCGAGATTCGGCCTCTGCGGACGTTTTTCAGTTCCTTGATCCAATCAAGTTTTTCCCCATCAATGCCGTCGGGGTCATAAATGTAGCCGCCCGAATCCGACAGGGTCAGCACCTTGGCGCCCATGTGCAGGCATTTTTCCGCCGCGTATGTAGCGACGTTGCCCGAGCCGGAGATCGCCACCGTGGAGCCGTCGAGCGAGCCGCCGATCCTATCCAGCATGCATTGCAGAAAGTACACCGCGCCATAACCCGTGGCCTCGGTGCGGATCAACGAGCCGCCGAACTCCAGCCCCTTGCCTGTTAAAATGCCCTCGAATTTGTTGGTCAGGCGTTTGTATTGGCCAAACATATAGCCGATTTCGCGGGCACCGACGCCGATGTCGCCGGCGGGGACGTCGATATTCGGGCCGATATGGCGGCAAAGCTCGGTCATGAAGGATTGGCAGAAACGCATCACCTCATTGTCGCTCTTGCCCTTGGGATTGAAGTTGGCGCCGCCCTTGCCGCCGCCCATGGGCAGGCCGGTCAGGGAATTCTTGAACTGCTGTTCGAAGCCGAGAAACTTCAACACGCTTTCATTGACCGAGGGGTGAAAACGGCAGCCGCCCTTGTACGGACCGATGGCGTTATTGAACTGTACGCGCCAGCCGCGGTTGACCCGGATATTGCCTTCGTCATCCTCCCAACAGACCCTGAAGCTGACGATCCGGTCCGGTTCCGTCATGCGTTCCAGGATCTGCATTTCGTGGTAGATGGGATTTGCCGCGATGAAGGGCAAAATTGTGTCCGCCACTTCATGCACCGCCTGGTGAAATTCGGGCTGGCCCGGATTGCGCCGTTTGACGCCATCCATGAAGTGTTCAAGGGTTACCTGTTCCATCATCGGATACTGCCCCCATCGATTGTCGATTTGTGGCTTGGCTGCCGTGATGCTAGCGCCCCGTGGGCCCGGCGGCAATCATTCCGGCGAACGGTTTAAAGCACGTTGCCGTGATAGGGCGCGTGCAGGCGCCGGCCTAACGGCGGCCGCGACAGGTTTGCGTAAGGTTGATTTATCGCCGGTCGGCCAAACGGGTCAGGGGCTGGGTCTCGGCGAACTGCTTGATGGTTTTGCCGCGTACGCCCTGAAAGCGCGCCAGCGCCTTGCCCTTCAGCTTTTTCCCAGTGGGCAGCTTCAGGCCAAGGGGGTTGATGCGCCGGCCATCGACCAGGATTTCATAATGCAGATGCGGCCCCGTCGAGCGCCCGGTGGAGCCCACATAGGCGACGATCTGGCCCTGCTTCACCCGCTTGCCCCGCTTGATGCCGCGGCGGAAGTTTTTCAGATGTGCATAAGCGGTCTTGTAGCGGCCGTTGTGGCGGATGCGCAGGTAGCGGCCATAGCCGCCGTTCCAGCCGGCGACTTCCACCACGCCGCTGCCTGCCGCCAGCACCGGTGTGCCCCGTGGCGCGCCAAAATCAATGCCCCGGTGCATTTTCCGGTAACCCAGGATGGGATGCTTGCGCCGCCCGAAGCGCGAGGTCAGCCGCGCCCCGTCCACCGGCGTTTTCATCAACGCCTTGCGTACGCTGTGGCCCTTGTCATTGAAATAGTCAATGTTGCCATCCTTCAGAGCGAAGCGATAAAGCGGCAGGTCGGTTTTCCGGACATGCAGCTTGGCGTAGAGAATATCGCCATACCGGGCCAACTCGCCGCGTTCGTCGTAAAGGGCCTCGTACAATACTTCGAAGCGGTCGCCGGCCTGGACGTCCCGCTGGAAATCCACGTCAAAGGAATACAGCCGGATCAATTCGACGATCATCTGCGCCGGCATGCCGGCCCGCTTGGCCGACAGATACAGCGAGTCATCGATACTGGCATCGGCTCGGTGCAGGCGGGTTTTAAGGGGTTTGTCGATGGTTCTGGAATCGAAGCCGCCGCGCTCGTTCAGGCTGACCAGGATTTCCTGCTCCACGCTTGGGGTGAAGGCCAGTTGCACCAGGGGCGGCTTGCCGGCCTCGGGGCCGTCGGGCGAGACCTGGCGCCGGGGGTCGAACAACAGGGTCAATTCCTGGCCCGGGCGCAGGCGGCGCGGATTATAAACTTTCGACAGGGCCTTGATCGCGGCATGTGCCGTCGTCCGGTCACTGCCGCTGCGCGTCATCACCGCCATCAGGGTGTCGCCGGGGGCGATGGATACGGTGCGTTGAATGATCGTCGGGCGTGCTGCTTCAACCGAGACCCTGGTCAGGGGCAGGGCAATGGCCTGCAAGGGCGCCTCGGCTGGGGGGAGATCGGCGAGGGCTTTCCGTTCAATGGTTGTCAAAGGCAGGCTTGCCAGCTTCTGATTTTTAAGGTCTTGCCGGGAATGGCTGTCTGTTAATATTTTTTGTTGCGGCTGGACCAATATGGCCAGGGCAACCGCGCTGCCCGCCGCCAGACCCACCGCGACCGCCAAAGCATTTCGCCGCTGCCCTGGCGTGGAACCAAACGCCCGGCCCATCAAGGCGGTCAAACGCCTCAAGCCGCCCCCAAAACTCTTTAAATGCACCGCCGGCCCTCCAATTCCCCATCGAATGCACGGCCGAGGCCCGCCGTGTCTATAACTATATCCGTCACGGCGACGGCTCCATGCCCTGTCCGATGCCGGCCACGAGCCGGAAATTAACGAATGTCATATATGAATTTATTATATGAATCAAGGCTGTCCGGCCGCTTCTTAACATAACTTGGCGAGGTCATATCTGACCCTCCAAATGCGTTGGAACAGTTTGCATTTTATTTGTGGAAATTTCGTAAAAGTCCGTTGACTTGCTCTCCCCGCCTCTCTATACACCGGCTTCGCAACCAGACGGGTGGGGCGCGGACGGCCTTCGGGCCAGCCGGTTTCCCAGCTGTTTGTTTGCTGCGTTCGTTCGAGGCGACAGACTGTTTCAAACGAGCTGTTCTTTGACGACACGTTCTTTGACATTGTGATTTTCGGAAGAGAGACGTGGGCGGCGGTGTTTATGGAC
>CAZPWJ010000030.1:0-54392 GCA_964590195.1 uncultured Rhodospirillaceae bacterium
TCTTAAAGAGCTGCAATTGCCATTGGGGCCGCGAAAGAAACTTATAGCCGCGATAGCCGAGTTGACGGCACCATCCGGGGCGCACGGCGGCAATCAAGAAGCCGCGACGGAACATGGCGCCACCCACCAGGCCGAACGCCGGCAGCTGACGGTAATGTTCTGCGATCTTGTGGGTTCGACCGCTTTATCCCGTGAACTCGACCCCGAAGACCTGCGCGACCTCATACGTAGCTATCAGGATTCCGTGGCGGGGGCGGTGACGCGTTATAGCGGCTATGTCGCGAAGTATCTTGGTGATGGCGTGCTCGCCTATTTCGGCTGGCCCATGGCGCACGAGGATCAAGCCGAACGGGCCGTGCGCGCCGGACTTGATGCCGTCAAGGCCGTCGAAAGGGTGCGGTTCGGCGATGACCGCGCACTGCAAGCGCGGGTCGGTATTTCCACGGGCCAGGTTGTTGTCGGCGATCTTGTCGGGGATGTGGGCATGGATGCGGAGGCCGTCATAGGCGAGACGCCGAATCTGGCCGCACGGCTACAGCAATTCGCCGCGCCGGGGGCGGTGGTGATTGGTGCAAGCACCCGCGATCTTTTGCATCAAACCTTTGATTTGGTGGATATGGGGCAGCATGTTCTTAAGGGCTTCGAGGACGAGGTTCGGGTTTGGCGCGTGGAAGGCGAGGGCGCAGCGGAAAGCCGCTTCGAAGCGAGACGCGGTGGCGCTGCCGCGCCGATGGTCGGGCGCGATGAGGAAATGTTGCGCTTGTTGGAATTATGGCGCCGCGCCTGTGATGGCGAAGGGCAGGTTGTCACGGTGCTTGGTGAGGCGGGCATCGGCAAATCGCGGCTGACCGAGGCGATCAATGATGAACTGAGCGGGCAGGCGTATATCCGCCTGCGCTATCACTGCTCTCCCTATCACGCTGCCAGCCCTCTGTTTCCCGCAATTCAGCAACTGCGGCGCGCCGCGAAGATTTCAGCCGCCGATGATGACGAAGAGAAATTGGACAAGCTTGAACGCCTGCTAAGCCGATCCCATTCGGATATTGTCGAAACCAGGGCGCTTTTCGCGGAGCTTATGTCGCTGCCTTACGAAAAACGCTACGGTGCACTCGATATGTCGCCGCAACAGCTCAAGCAGGCGACCATGGAGGCATTGCTGGCCGAACTTCGCCTATTGGCCGAGGCAAGGCCCATTCTCTTTATTTACGAGGATGCCCATTGGATCGACCCGACGTCGCTGGAACTCCTTTCCATGATGATCGAGGCGGCCCGACAATCACGCATCTTGCTGATCATCACCCATCGGCCTGAATGGCAACTCGAGGATCAGGGGTATACGCATGTAACACCGCTGACGTTGAACAGATTGGGACGGCAGGACAACGAACTTATCGCGCGGGCCGTTGCCAACGAAGACATCAGCGCCGAGGTCGTAGAGTATATCGTCTCTCGCACCGACGGCGTTCCCCTGTTCGCGGAGGAATTGACCAAGACCCTGGCGGAGAGCGGTTTTCGATTAACCGAAGCGGATGTCCCCGCCACGTTACAGGCATCGCTGTTGGCCCGGCTTGATCGTCTCGGTTCGTCCGCCAAGGAGATCGCTCAGATCGGCGCGGTGATCGGGCGCGATTTTGGCTACGAGTTGCTGCTGGATGTCGTGGGCCGTGCGCGGGCGGAACTTGATGGGGAACTGGATCTGCTGGTGCGTTCGGGGCTGATTTTGCGCAAGGGTTCGCCGGGAAAGAGCTTTTTCACCTTCAAGCATGCCCTGGTGCAAGACGTCACCTATGGTTCCCTGTTGAAGTCCCGCCGTCAGGCAATCCATGGTGATATCGCACGCGCCCTGCAGTCCCGGATGCCCGCCCGGGAGGAAAACCAACCAGAGCTTTTGGCGCGGCATTTCGCCAGCGCGGGCATGATGGAAGAGGCCGGCACCTACTGGCGCCGGGCCGCCGATATAGCCGTATCCCGGTCCGCCAACCAGGAAGCGTTGAAGCATTTCGAGCAGACCTTGGAACTTCTTTCACGCCAGCTAGAAACGGTGGAGCGTGACCGTCGGGAGCTTGATATCCGCGTCGCGCATGGGGTGCCGGCCATCGCCGCCTTCGGTTACGCCTCGCCGGAGGTCGAGGCTATATACCTGCGCGCCCGCGAACTCGGCGCCAGGCTGGGTGATGACAAACGCATGTTTCCAGTGGTCCGCGGATTATGGAATCTGTATGTCGACCGGGCGGACATGGCGACGGCCGTGGAATATGCCCAGGCCCTGGTTGCCCAGGCCAAGGCGGAGGGTGATTTCGAACGCATCGCATTGGCGCATCGCGCCCTCGGCTTCACGTGCAATCAGTTGGCCCGCGATGACGAGGCGTACGCCGCCCTTACGCGCGGCATTGAAGCCATGCGCCAACACGGCCGTGCGGCGGATCTACGACAGTATGGCGAGGACGGCGGCCTAGCTTGCCGGCAATATCTTGCGTGGGTGAAACTGTTCCGGGGCGAACCCGATGCGGCCCTGAAAATATCTCTGGAAACAATCAAGTCAGCCGATGCATTAGAACACGCGGTCAGCCGGGCCTTTGCCCGCGGCAATGCCGCCAGCCTGCTCTGCATGCGCGGGGAGGCGGATGAGGTGATGCGTGTTACGGGGGAAATGCTGGCAATCACCGAAAACCATGGCCTTGTCTTCTGGAATGCCCATGCGATGCGGAACCGTGGCTGGGCTTTGGGGCAGCTTGGCCGCGTTGATGAGGGGCTGGAATTGCTTCGCCAAGGCGATGACCTGTGGTCCGGCATTGATGCCCGGATAATGCAAACCACGCATCGCTGTTTTGCCGCCGAGCTTCATGGTTTGGCGGGCCAGCCGGAGCTGGGTTTGCCGATTGTTCGCGAGGGTTTGCATTTGGTCGAGCAATATGACGACCGCTGGTACCATGCGGAATTGCTGCGCGTTGAAGGTTGGCTGTTGCAATTGTCGGAGCAACCTGATCAGGCGCGAGTTTGTTTCGAGCGCGCGATTGCCGTTGCCCGGCAACAGAAAAATGCCTGGTGGCTGCTGCGAGCCGCGAACTCGCAAGCGGTGCTTTTATCGGAATTGGGAGACGCGGATGCCGCCCGCGATCTTCTTGCGCCCATCCGTTCGCAATTTTCCGAGGGCTTCGATACCAAGGACCTTCGACAAGCCACGGCGCTGTTGCAATAGCTCCGATAAGCAATTCACCAGGCATCGACCGAGGGGCGGATCTTGCCGTCGCCGCGTGTCTTGCGGCGGATGGATTTCAGGCAATTGATCAGCCAATGGCGGCTTTCCGCCGGATCAATGGTGTCGTCGATGCCGAAGTAGGAGGAATAGTTCAACGCCTTGGCGCCCTCGTAGGCGTCGTCGACCATTTTTTGGTAGGTCTCCAGACGCTCCTTGGGATCTTCGATCGCGGCCAAATCGTTGCGGTAGCCGAGTTTGACGGCGCCCTCGATGCCCATGCCATAGAATTCCCCCGTCGGCCAGGCGACTGTGAAATAGGCAGCCTTGTACGAGCCGCCCGCCATGGCGATGGCGCCCAGGCCGTAACCCTTGCGCAAAACGATGGTGAAAAACGGCACCTGTAGGTTGGCCCCGATCACGAACATGCGCGAGGAATGGCGGACCAGGGCGGTTTTTTCAATTTCAGGCCCCACCATGATGCCCGGCGTGTCGCACAGGTTCAGCAGGGGAATGTCAAAGGCATCGCAAAGCTGCATGAAGCGGGCCGCCTTGTCGGAAGAGTCACTATCAATGGCACCACCCAGATGCTTGGGGTTATTGGCCAGCACGCCCACGGGACGGCCCTCGACCCTGATCAGGCAGGTGACCGAGCCATGGCCGAAGCCGCTGCGCAGCTCCAGCACCGAATCCACATCCGCCAGGGTCTCGATAACCTCGCGGATCTCGTAAACACGCAGGCGGTTTTCCGGCACGATGCGCCGCATCAGGCGTTGATCCGGCGCCTCCCATTCGTCAATGGGGCCCTGGAAGTAGGAGAGGTATTTCTTCGCCACGTCGATGGCTTCCGCCTCGTCCTCGACCAAAATGTCGACCACGCCCGAAGGCACCTGGATGCTCATGGGACCGATGTCCTCGGGTGCGTAGACGCCCAGGCCGCCGCCCTCGATCATGGCCGGTCCGCCCATGCCGATATTGGCATCCTTGGTGGCGATGATCACATCGCAGCAGCCCAGCAGCGAGGCATTGCCCGCGAAACAGCGCCCCGTGGTGATGCCGACCATGGGGACCAGGCCTGACAATTGGGCAAAGCGCGAAAAGGTCCGGCTGCCGTCGCCGCCCGTACGGTCGGTATCGCCGGGCCTGCCGCCGCCGCCCTCGGCGAACAGGATAAACGGCAGGCGGCCTTCCTCGGCCAGATCAATGATGCGGTCGGTCTTGCGGTGGTTCTGCACCCCTTGGGTGCCGGCGAACACCGTATAGTCATAGAACATGATGGCGCAGCGATTATCAGGTTCGCCGAACAGATCATCGTTGACGGCGGCCAGGGCGGTGATCAGGCCGTCGGCTGGGCTTTTTTCAATCAAGGTTTCCACGTCATGGCGCTGGCGCTGGGCGGCCAGCACGAGGGGCGCGTATTCGACAAAGGTGTCCATGTTGCACAATTGCGCGATGTTTTCCCGTGCCGTGCGCTGGCCCTTGTCGTGGCGCCGCGCGGTGGCCTTGGGCCGGCCCGCGTCACTGTGCAGGAAGCGGCGGTCCAGCACTTCGCGCAGATCGGGGCGGATTTCATCCAGGTCGATCTCCGCCACCGCTTCCGCTTCGCCGGCGGCGATATCGGCTTCCTCGACGAACAGCAGCGGCGCGCCGTCATAGATGGTATCGCCCATCCCCACGGCGATGGCGCGCACGAAGCCCGAGATTTCGGCGCTGATGACATGTTCCATCTTCATGGACTCCATCACCAGCAACGGCGCACCAAGGGTAACGCCATCGCCTTCCGCCACGTTGATGGTGACAATGGTGCCTTGCAGGGGCGAGAGCACGGGGATGGAGCCATCGGGGCCGACGGCGATTTCGCCGGACGTTGTTGCCGCCGGTGCCACCGGTGTGCCGGCCATGCCGGTGCTGCCTGATTGGCCAAAATTCAGTACCGCCAGGGGGTCGTCGGCGTTGACCTGGGCGCCGGCCAACTGACGTTCCTGCGCAGCGGCGGGCGCCGCCGTGAGGTAGCCGGCCTTGTGTCCGACACCGTCAAGCAAGGTAGCGAGGTGGTCGTCGAGAAAGCGGGTGTAAAGATCGCCCCTGGCAATGCCGTCGTGGCGCAGCAGATTTTGCAGAAAGCCGATGTTGGTGCTGACGCCTTCGATACGGAACTCGCAAAGGGCGCGGTAGCTGGCCTTTATGGCGGCTTCATAGCCTTCGCTGCTGTGGGTAATGACCTTGGCCAGCAGGGAATCAAAGCGTGGCGTGGTGGTATAGCCGGCATATCCAAATGTGTCGGTGCGGATACCGGGCCCGGTGGGTGGATCAAAGGCCTGCAATTGACCGCCCGCCGGCATCGCGGCGCCATTCTTGTCGATACGCTCCATATTGACCCTGGCCTGCACCGCATGGCCGCGCATGACGGGGCCGCCCGCCGCTATGCCCAGGTCGTCCAAGCTGGCGCCATTAGCGATACGCAGCTGCGCCCGCACCAGATCGATGCCGGTTACCTCCTCGGTGATGGTGTGTTCGACCTGTAGGCGGGGATTGGCCTCCATGAAAATGAAGTCATTGTTCTCCACATCAACCAGAAATTCGAAGGTGCCAACGTTGCCGTATTCAAGCGCCTTCGCCAGGGTGACGGCGGCGGCCAGAATGTTTTCCCGCAGCGTCGCATCCAGTCCCGGTGCCGGCGCGATTTCCAGGATTTTCTGATGCCGCCTTTGAATACTGCAATCGCGCTCCCCCAGATGCCGTGCCTCGCCCTTGCCATCGCCCAGGATTTGCACTTCGATATGGCGGGCACGGGCCAGATAGCGTTCCACATACAGGGCGCCATCGCCAAAGGCGGCGGCGGCCTCCGATGCCGCGCGTTCGAACGCATCGTCCAGTTCGTCGGCGGTCTGAATAACGCGCACGCCCCGGCCGCCGCCGCCCGATACCGCCTTGATGATCATCGGCGTGCCATTCAGCGAAGACAGAAATTCATGGGCACCGGCCAGATCCACTGGGCCCGGGGAACCCGCCAATACCGGCACCCCTGCGTCGGCGGCGATGTTGCGCGCCTTGACCTTGTCGCCGAGTTTATTCAGGACCTCGGCGCGCGGGCCGACAAAGATCAATCCAGCAGCTTCGCAAGCGCGGGCAAAGGCGGCGTTCTCGCTCAAAAAGCCATAGCCCGGATGCACGCCATCGCAGCCGGTTGCTTTTGCGGCGGCGATGACCTGTTCAATATCCAGATAGGCGGGCGCGCCCGCACCTGTCAGCGCGTGGGCCTGATCGGCCCGGAAGACATGCAGGCTTTGCGCGTCATCCTCGGAAAACACCGCGACGGTGGAAATATCCAGGGCGGCGGCGGCACGCTGGATGCGAATGGCGATTTCGCCCCGATTGGCGATCAGCAATTTGGAAATGGGCATGGGGGACTCTCGATCTTGGGCGGGAAATGCCATTATAGACCGGGCTGGGTTTCCAGCTAGCTTTGATAATCATATTCGCGGTTACCATGCACAGCTTCAACAAACCGTTCGCCCCTCTCAGTGAACAGGCGCGTGCCCGCTCATGCGCCGAGGTGCTGGCCCAGGGGCCGGAGGGGCAGGGCGATTTGTGGTTGTTCGGCTACGGCAGCCTGTTGTGGGATGCGCCGTTTCCCCATCGCGCGATGGCTTCAGCGCAGCTGACAGGTTGGCATAGGGCAATGTGCGTCTGGACCGCCCTGGCGCGCGGCACCCCGGATGTTCCGGGCCTGTCATTGGGACTGATGCCGGGTGGGAGCTGCCGGGGCATGGCGTTTCGAATTGGCGCGACGGACCGTGGCGAGGCGTTGCCCATGATCTGGCAGCGGGAGATGTGGACCGATGTCTACCAGCCGGTTTGGCTCGAGGTGGAGATCGCTGGGGCGAAAACGCCGGCGCTGACATTCGTGACCAACAGGGCCAGCCGTCAATACGCCGATGGTCTGAGCCAAGAGAAAATAGTCGAGCATATCGCCCTGGCGCGGGGCGAACGGGGGGCATGCCGGGATTATCTGGCAAATACCGTGCGCGAATTGCGGCGCCAGGGCGTGGAGGATTCGGATCTGGAAAAGCTCAATGATGCGGTGTCGCTGCATCGTTGATAGTATTGTCGCGCAACACAAAAATAGGGGCGTACGTATATGACGGAGCAGGATAAGGGCATCTTGGTCGATTCAGACTTGGTGGGCGAGGTTTGGACCACCGCGCAGCCGGGCACCGACCCGGTGTTGTACGGCCATGTGGAGATTGAGCCGAAAGGCAAATTTCCCGCCCGCAGTCTGCAAACCTTTCGCCTGACCTACACGGTTGGCCGTTTCGGCCTGGATGATACCGGAGCGATCCAGGTCATGCTGCGCGCCATGGGAGACAGCGGCGCCCTGCAGACGGGCAATCCCACCGGCGACAATTATGTCACCGCAACCTCGTCCTCCGGCGTGCCGTTGCAGGTCAGCTATGCTGGCCGCGGTGCGGCAAGGCCGCGCTGGAAATGCCTGACCATTCGTGTGGCGGGTGGGTTTCTGCGTGAGGGCGACGGAATAGAGATTATCATCGGCGACACTTCACATGGTTCTCCCGGTCTGCGCATGCAGTCCATGGTCGAGCCGAATTTCGAATTCAAGGTCGCGGCGGATGTCTGCGCCGTCGGCCAATATACACCCATCCCCAATACACCCAACATTGCCATCGTGCCGGGCGAACCGGCGATTTGGCGTGCCGTGCTGCCTAGTCTGCGCCGACCGGGCGAGCGCTTTCATTTCGGCCTGAAGGCGGAAGACAAATGGGGCAATCCAACCCACAAGGCGCAGGGCCGGCTGAGCCTGGAAAGCAACCTGGCCGTCGATGGCCTGCCGGATACGGTTGATTACGCCCTTGGCGAGCGCGCCATGCTGTTCGAAGGGTTGAGTGTGTCTGAACCGGGCACCCTGCGGATCACGGTGCGCGATGATGCCGGCGAGGCGGTGGCGCGGTCGCACCCGCTGGTCATCGAGGATGGGCCCTATGGCGGTTATTGGGCCGATCTGCATGGGCAAAGCGGCGAGTCCATCGGTATCGGCACGTCCAGGGACTATTTCGAGTTTGGCCGCAAAATGGCCTTTCTCGATGCGTTGAGCCATCAGGCCAACGATTTCCAGGTCAACAATGCCTTTTGGGCCTACCTGAACCAATTGACCGCTGAATATCACGAGGATGGCCGCTTCGTGACCTTTCCGGGCTATGAATGGTCCGGCAACACGGCGGTGGGCGGCGACCGCAATGTCTATTACCGGACCGAGGGCCGGCCCATTTACCGCTCGTCCCATGCCCTGCTGACCGACCGTTCCGATCTGGACATGGATGCCAACGACGCCAACGCCCTGTTCGAGCGTCTGGCCGACGAGGACTGCGTGGTCTATGCCCATGTCGGCGGCCGCTATGCGGATATCGCCTATGCCCATGACGGCACCAAGGAAATGTCGATGGAAATCCATTCCGCCTGGGGCACCTTCGAATGGTTGCTGACCGATGGCTTCCCCCTGGGCCACCGCTGTGGCGTGGTCTGTAACAGTGACGGCCACAAGGGCCGGCCAGGGGCTTCCTATCCCGGCGTCTCGACCTTTGGCGCCTATGGCGGCCTGACCTGTTTCCTGACTGAGGAGCTGACCCGCGACAGCTTTTTCGACTGTCTGCGCCGCCGCCATCACTACGGCACCACGGGTACCCGCATGCATCTGGACGTCAAGGCAAGCTTTGACGAAGCCGCGATGCTGTTTGACCAGGATCCGAATTTGTTTCCCGATACCACTGCCCGCGAAGCGCGGGAGGTGATGATGGGGGATATCGTCCGGAGCAAGGGCGATACGGCCACCCTGACGGTCCGGGTCGTGACCCAGGCGCCGATCGAGCGCATTGAAGTGCGCAATGGCACGGAGGTCATTGAAACCCTGCGCGGTTATGGCGCGGATGACCTGGGCAACCGCATTCGGGTATTATGGAGCGGCGCTGAATATCGGGGCAGGGGCCGCGACACGAACTGGAAGGGCAAGGTTTCCTTTGGCGGCGCTACCATTCGCCGGTTCGAAAAGATCAACGCCTGGAATCACGAGCGGCTGTTCGAACAGCAAAGCGACGACACGATTATTTTTGACGCCATTACCACCGGCAATTTCGGCGGCTTCGATGCCTGGCTGGACGATGATCAAGGCGGCGAGATGTCCATCGCGACCAATCTGGCCAGCCTGAACGTTCCACTGGCCCGCATCGGCATGGAAGATCAGGTGGTGGAGGCCGGTGGCCTGGAACGGCAGATCAAGGCCTTTCGTTTGCCTGAAAACAATGACTGCCGGGAAATCACGGCGGCGATCGAAATTCCCATTGCCGAAGGCCGGGATAATCCGCTGTGGATTTGCGTCAATACGGAAGACGGTTTTCAGGCCTGGAGCAGCCCGATTTACGTCTTTAAGTAGGCTAAATTGTCATGCCCGGGCTTGACCCGGGCATCTAGGCGTGAGAATGGCGGCGGCGAGACGGTCGCTGCCATGGATTACCGGGTCAAGCCCGGTAATGACAGCGGAAGGAGTATCGGCGTGTTTGTGTCAATCCCGACCGTGCCGGGCGACCAGCAGCTTGATGATATCGCTGTGCAGATAACGGGTTTCGACCAGTTCCAGTCCGGCGTCGGGCAGGTATTGTTCGGTCTCGCGATCGAATGCGGCGCCATAGGCGAAACGCACCCAAGGTGCCCACAGGCGCATGATGGCGCGGCGGATCGGATTGGCGGAGATGGCGTATTCCAGAATGCGAATCTCGCCATCGGGCTTGCAGATGCGGGCCAGTTCGACCAGGGCAGGTAGTTGCAGTTCCGGGGCCAGCACGCAAAACATAAAGGTCGAGACAACCGCATCGAAGGAATTGTCGGGAAACGAGGTCGCGGTGATGTCCGCCTCGACCAATTCGACCTCTGTGTTCGTGCGGTGCTTGCGGGCCGCGGCGCGCTTTAACATGGCGGCGCTCAGATCAACGCCAACCATTTCCGCGCCGTCGGGGTAGTAGGGCATGTTGCGCCCGGTCCCGACACCGGCGTCCAGAATACGGCCCGACAGGCCGGACCAGATCTTGGGCCGCAGGGGGCGGTAACGGGCATATTCAAACGGCAGATCGAGAATGTCGTATAGCCGTGCGATACTGCGGTACTCGGCGGACTTAGCCATTTTGATGGTCAGTCTTCCGCACGATGGCAGACCGCTTGCAGTTTGTTACCGTCGGGATCGCGCACGTAGGCACCGTAGTAATTGGCATGATAGTGGGGCCGCGGGCCAGGCGCGCCCTCGTCGCTGCCGCCATTGGCAAGCGCGGCGGCATGAAAGGCGCGGACGGTGGCCCGGTCCGGCGCCAGAAAGGCGGTATGATTGCCATTGCCCGGCACGGCGGCGGCTTTATCGAACGGCGAAAGAACCCAGAACTGGTTCTCGCTGGGCTGGCCGTAACCCATATACCCTTCGCCGCTGATGAAGCACTTTTGGCCCAACACGGCCATGACGGCGTCGTAAAATACGGCGGCGCGTTCAAGGTCATTGCTGCCGACGGTGATGTGGCTGAACATGGTCGGTGCCTGTCTAGGTCTGAGTCTAGGTCTTGGCCAGGGCCTGGTCCAGATCGGCGATGATATCCTCCGCCGTCTCGATGCCGATGGACAGACGGATGACATCCGCGCCGGCACCCGCCGCGTCCTGCTGCTCCGGCGTCAATTGCCGGTGCGTGGTGGAGGCGGGATGAATGATCAGGCTGCGGGTATCGCCGACGTTGGCCAGGTGCGAGAAAATTTCCACCGCATTGACCACCGCTTCACCGGCTGCGAAACCACCCTTGACCCCGAAGGTGAAGACCGCACCGGCGCCCTTGGGCAGGTATTTATTGGCCAGTTCGTGATAGGGACTGGAGGGCAGGCCGGCGAAGGAGACCCAGGCCACCTTTGGGTGACTATCGAGAAATTCCGCCACCGCCTGGGCATTGGCGCAATGGCGTTCCATGCGCAGAGGCAATGTCTCCACGCCCTGTAACAGGTTCCAGGCGGACTGCGCCGACAACGTGGGGCCATAATCGCGCAGGGCGACCGCCCGCATTTTCATGGAAAAGCCGAAATCGCCGAAGGTCTCGGCGAAGGTCAGGCCGTGGTAGGCCGGATCAGGCTTGGCCATGGAGGGGAATTTGTCGTTCTGGTTCCAATCGAACCTGCCCGACTCTGCAACCACGCCGCCCATGGTGTTGCCGTGACCGCCAATGTACTTGGTTGCCGAATGCACCACGATATCGGCGCCCCAATCAAAAGGCCGGCACAAATACGGCGAGGCGAGGGTGTTGTCGACCACCAGAGGCACGCCCCATTCCTTGGCGATCGCCGCCAGGGCTTCCAAATCCAGCACCACGCCGCCTGGATTGGCCAGAACTTCGCAGAAGATGAACTTGATCTTGTCGTTCATGGCGGCGCGCAATTCGTCGGGGTTGGTCATGTCGACGAAATTGCAGGTCCAGCCCAGCTTGGCGAAGGAGACGCCGAACTGGGTTATGGAGCCGCCGTAGAGGTTTTTCGAGGCGATGAATTCGTCGCCCGTCTCCAGCAAGGTCGCGGCAATGAGGAACTGCGCCGCATGCCCGGTGGCGCAGGCCACTGCACCGCGGCCATTCTCCAGGGCGCAGACACGCTCCTCCAGCACCGAAACGGTCGGGTTGGTCAGGCGGGAATAGATGAAGCCGAAGGTTTGCAGATTGAACAGCTCGGCTGCGTGCACGGCATCGTGAAAGACAAAAGCGTTGCTCTGAAAAATCGGCGTGGAGCGCGCGCCCGTAGTCGGGTCGGGACGGGCGCCGGCGTGTACGGCCAGGGTTTCGAAGCCGTAGGCGGGGTCGTTGGAAATGTTGTCGGTACTCATGCTCTGGGCGCCTTCAGGACCTTGGAGGTGATAATGCCGGTGTTGATGCCGCTCCAGGACAGTTCGCCGGACAGGCGGGCGAATTCGATCTTCGGACAGCGGTCCATGATCACCTTTAGTCCGGCCCCTTCGGCCAACTCGGCGGCGGCATCATTGCGGACACCCAGTTGCAGCCAGAGGACCTTGATATTCTTCTCATCCTTGAGCGCCACCGTTTCCTCCGCCACGCCAAGGGCGGCCTCGGAGGCGCGAAAGACATCCACCATATCGATATCGCCGGGAATGTCGGCCAGGCTGGCGTAAACCGTCTCGCCCAGGATTTCGCTGCCGGCCCGGCCCGGATTGACCGGAATGACCCGATAACCCCGGCGTTGCAGATATTTCATGGCAAAGAAACTGGGCCGCTTCCAATCACCACTGGCGCCGACCAGGGCAATGGTGCGCACTGTCGAGAGAACATGACGCAACAAGGTGTCGCTGTAATTTAGTGGTTCCAATACGTCCGCATCCATCAGCGATCACTCCATACCGGTTTACGTTTTTCGATAAAGGCGGTCATGCCTTCCATGGCATCTTTCGCCAGCATGTTTTCAACCATGACCTCCGCCGCCATTTTATAGGCCTCTTCCAGCTCCATATCCTGCTGGCGGTAGAAAGCTTCCTTACCCACACGAAGGGTATAGCTGGATTTTTGTGCGATCAGCTCGGCAAAATGCATGGCCGCATCATCCAGTTCCGCGTTCGGTACATGCCGGTTGATCAGACCGAAGCGATAGGCGGTCGACGCATCCATGGCCTCGCCGGTCAACAGCATCTCCATGGCGTGTTTGCGCCCCACGTTGCGGCCCAGGGCCACCATGGGCGTGGAACAGAACAGGCCGATGTTCACGCCGGGCGTGGCAAAGCGGGTGTCATCGTCGGCCACCGCTAGATCGCAACTGGCGACCAGCTGGCAGCCGGCGGCGGAGGCCACGCCATGAACCTTGGCGATCACGGGTTTGGGGCAATGCACGATGGAAAGCATCAATTCACAGCATTGCGCCATCAGCGCCCGCCGCGCCTCCACCGTTTCAAGGGAGGTGACTTCCTTCAGGTCATGGCCGGCGCAAAACCCGCGTCCAGCGCCTTCGATAATTACAACGCGGGCGGCGGGATCGGCTGCGATGGCATCAATCTCGTCCTGCAACAGGCGCATCAGTCCGCTGGACAAACTGTTGAAGGCTTCGGGCCGGTTCAGGGTCAGATGCACGATGCCGCCGCCACGGTCTTGGCGCAGCAACATAGGTTCGGCCTCTGCTTCGGATACTTCGACTGTCATGCACCATCTCCCGAACTTGCGCTATCCTCTTATAACCGACGGATGGAGGGGCGTCACGCGGGCTAAGCGGCAGTTTGTTGTTGCAACCTTCGCCGTACCGGGATTTATGAAGCCAACGACATAAACCTGTACGAGGACACGCCATGCCCCGCATACCCTACGCCACGACCGACGATCCCAGCCTGGTGCCGGAGGCGGCAACGCTTTTGGGCAAGATGCAGCCCCTGAATATCTTCAAGATCCTGGCCCATGGCGGCCCGGCCTTTGGCGCCTATACACGGCTGGCCACGGCGCTGTTGTATAAGAGCAAGATCGACCCAATTCTGAGAGAACTGGCCATTACCCGCGCGGGCATTTTGTGTGGTGCCTCCTATGAGGTCTTCCAGCATGAACAGATCAGCCGCGATGTGGGCATGTCGGAGGAAAAAGTCCAGGCCATGAGGGTCGGCGCCGACGACCCAATCTTCGATGAAACGGAAAAAATAGTGCTGCGCCTGACCGACGAGGTGTTCGAGAACACCAAGGCCTCGGAAGAGACCTTTGCCGCCGCCGCCGCCATTTTCAGTCATCAGGAATTGGTCGAGCTGATCATGTGTATCGGTTTCTACATCATGACCTCCGCCGTGTTGGAGAATTTCGAGGTAGAGATCGAGCCACCGGAGGTTCTGGCCAAGGTCAATATGGCGACCAAGGGTGGCAAATAGGGAGCGGAAAAAAGCCCTTAATGCGGCCTTCGCAGGAAGAATCTTCTGTGCTATAGAGTGCCGCCCTCAGGAACGGGGGCGCGTTATTTTGCGTCAAATGCGGGCGTGGCGGAACTGGTAGACGCGCCAGGTTTAGGTCCTGGTGACTTAACGGTCGTGGGGGTTCGAGTCCCTTCGCCCGCACCAAATTTTAGTCGGTTGGCCGCAAGGCCGACCTTATTTAATGGATTGGCCATTGGGGCCGAACTGACAGATTAGCTGGGAAAATTCATGCAGGTTAGCGAAACCCTGTCCGAGGGCTTGAAGCGGGAATATAAAGTCGTGGTGGAAGCCGCCGATATGGAGGCCAAGGTCACCAATCGGCTGACGGAGATTGGTAAAGAGGCGCAGATGCCGGGCTTCCGTCCGGGCAAGGTGCCGATGACCATTTTGCGCCGGACCTATGGCCGCCAGCTTTTGGGTGAAGTTTTGGAGCAGGCGGTCAACGAGGCCACCACCGAAACCCTTGAAAAGCACGAGCTGAAACCGGCCATGCAGCCGAAGATCGAGGTCGTCTCGTTCGACGAGGGCAAGGATCTGGAATACACCATCGAGGTCGAGGTGATGCCCGAGTTCGAGCCGATGGATTTCGCGTCTCTGAGCCTAGAGCGCAAGGTGGCCGAAATCAGCGACGAGGAGCTGGACGAGCGGGTCGATTCCCTGGCCCAGCAGTTCAAGGAGTTTACCGAAGCCGACGAGGGCCAGGCGGCCAAGGACGGCGACACGGTGGTGATCGACTTTGAAGGCAGTGTCGATGGCGAGCTGTTCGAGGGCGGCGCGGCGGAAGGGCATAGCCTGGAGCTGGGTTCGAATAGCTTCATTCCCGGCTTCGAGGAACAGTTGGTCGGTGTCAAGAAAGGCGATGAAACCGTCGTAAAGGTTAGCTTTCCCGAGGAATACCAGGCCGAACATCTGGCCGGCAAGGAGGCCGAGTTCAAAGTTACGGTGCAAGAGGTGAAGGTGCCGCTGCCGGTAACGGTCGACGATGCACTGGCCGAAAAGCTGGGTCTGGAAAATCTGGCGGCGCTGAAAGATGCCGTGCGCGAGCAGAGCGAGAAAGAGTACGCCGATCTGTCACGCGCCAAGCTGAAGCGGGTGCTGCTGGATGCCTTGGCCGAAAATCACGATTTCGAGGTGCCGCCGTCATTGGTGGATGGCGAGTTCGAGCAGATCTGGAACCAGGTGGTCGAGGATCTGAAGCGCCAGGATAAAACTGTCGAAGACATGGACAAGCCGGAAGAAGAATCCAAGGCGGAATTCCGTGAAATCGCTGTTCGCCGGGTGCGCCTGGGCTTGTTGCTGTCCGAGGTCGGACAGCGCAACAACCTTACCGTCAATCAGGATGAAGTGAACCGCGCCATGGCCGAACAGGCCCAACGCTTCCCCGGTCAGGAACAGCAGATTTTCGAATTCTACCAATCGAACCCGGAAATGCGGGCCCAATTGGAAGCGCCGATCATGGAAGACAAAGTGGTCGATTTCATCGTGGAAATGGCTCAAATCAGTGAAACCAAGGTCACTATTGAGGAGCTGCTGGCGGAACCCGATGAGGATGAGGTTGACGGCGCACAGGCCGGGGCCGGAGAGGACGGCGCGGCTGAAGACGCGCCGGCGGATACCGAAAATAAATAAACTTTTTCTAGACTATTGGTTCTTCTGGAAAACGATTCGCAAACATACTTTGTAGCCAAGGCGGAAAACCCTGATGAGCGACGCTAACGATATCTATATGAATACCCTGGTGCCCATGGTGGTGGAGCAGACCAACCGGGGTGAACGTTCGTACGACATTTACTCACGCTTGTTGAAGGAACGCATCATCTTCGTGGTGGGTCAGGTGCAGGATGCCATGGCCAGCCTGATAACGGCGCAATTGCTATTCTTGGAGGCCGAAAACCCCAAGAAGGATATCTATATGTACATCAACTCTCCAGGTGGAGTGGTGACGTCGGGGTTGGCGATTTATGACACCATGGGCTACATCCGCCCGGATGTTTCGACCCTGTGCACGGGGCAGGCGGCGTCCATGGGCTCGTTGCTGTTGACCGCCGGCGCCGAGGGTAAGCGCTATAGTCTGCCCAACAGCCGGATCATGGTGCATCAACCCTCTGGCGGCTTTCAGGGTCAGGCCACGGATATCGAAATTCAGGCCCGGGAAATCATCGAATTGCGGGCCCGCTTGAACCAGATTTATGTGGAACATACGGGACAGAAACTCACAGTCATTGAAAAAGCCATGGACCGCGATACCTTCCTGACGGCGGAAAAAGCCAAGGAATTCGGTCTGATCGATGATGTTGTGCAAAAACGTATTGTACCGGACGATGATGGCGGTGATGGCGCCGCCGCGGCCGGCGCCATGGATACCGATGGGGATAAGGGCTAGTTAAGGCAGGACTTTAGCGTTTGCCGGCTCGAACCGACGGATGTTGTCATGTTCTTAACGAATTATTGATCGCGGGACCGGTATGGTGGTCCTATATGGTAGTATGCTCAGAATCAAATGGGCATGTTGGGATGTGTCCATTGCTCGATACGACCATGCATTGACCCTTGAGCGGGTCTCTGTTACTGCGTTGGTAGGCGTAGTTTATGGCTAGCGTGGACACGGCCAAATCTTTAACGCCGCCGGATTGGCGAAGTATTCCAATTCGTTCGGCAAAGTTGAGCAGGGGTTAAGATGACGAAGCTTAGCGGCGGCGATTCAAAAAATACGCTGTATTGCTCCTTTTGCGGCAAGAGCCAGCATGAAGTGCGCAAGCTGATTGCCGGCCCCACCGTATTTATCTGTGATGAATGCGTTGAGCTGTGCATGGACATTATTCGTGAAGAGAATAAATCCACCTTGGTCAAGGCCGATGACGGCGTGCCGACCCCACAAGAAATTTGCGATGTTCTTGACGATTATGTGATTGGCCAGGGGCATGCCAAGAGGGTGCTCGCGGTGGCGGTTCATAACCACTACAAACGCCTGAACCACGGCACCAAGAGCAACGATGTGGAAATCGCCAAATCCAACATCCTGCTGGCCGGCCCAACTGGTTGCGGCAAGACCCTGCTGGCCCAGACCCTGGCCCGCATAATCGATGTTCCCTTCACCATGGCCGATGCCACGACGTTGACTGAAGCCGGCTACGTGGGCGAGGACGTCGAGAACATCATCCTGAAGCTGTTACAGGCAGCTGATTATAATGTCGAACGGGCCCAGCGCGGCATCGTCTACATCGACGAGGTCGACAAAATCAGCCGCAAATCCGACAACCCCTCGATCACCCGCGATGTTTCGGGCGAGGGCGTGCAGCAGGCTTTGCTGAAAATCATGGAAGGCACCGTGGCCTCCGTACCGCCGCAGGGCGGACGCAAACATCCGCAGCAGGAATTCCTGCAGGTGGATACCACCAACATCCTGTTTATCTGCGGCGGCGCTTTCGCCGGCCTGGAAAAGTTGATCGCCAACCGCGGCCAAGGCACCTCGATTGGCTTCGGCGCCGATGTGCGTGATCCCGATGACCGCATGACCGGCGAAATTTTGCGCGAAGTAGAGCCCGAGGATCTATTGAAATTCGGCCTGATCCCGGAATTCGTCGGCCGCCTGCCGGTGGTCGCCACCTTGGAGGATCTGGACGAGGATGCCCTGGTGCAGATCCTGACCGCGCCAAAGAACGCTCTGGTCAAGCAATACCAGCGCCTGTTTGAGATGGAAGAGACCAAATTGGCGTTCTCCGACGACGCCCTGCATGCCATTGCCCGCAAGGCGATCAGCAGAAAAACCGGCGCCCGGGGCCTGCGTTCGATCATGGAGAGCATTCTGCTCGATACCATGTATGACCTGCCATCCGAGGAGGGCGCCGAGGAGGTGGTGATCAATGGTGAAGTCGTCGAAGGACGGGCACAGCCGCTATATATCTACGCTGATCGTCAGGAAGATGTTGGTACCGGAGCATAGCTAACGCCGAGGACAAGGCGGACAAAGTACCCGGTCTGTCCATAACGGCGGCGAAACAAGGATTACTGGTCTTCAGCCCTTGATCTTTGGATGCTCAACCGCCATTTCTAAAACGGTTGGATATTGGCCCTGGTGTTCCGGCGCCGTGGTTCGTCATTAACCCTCCGGAGACGG
This sequence comes from uncultured Rhodospirillaceae bacterium, assembly GCA_964590195.1. Lineage (GTDB taxonomy): Bacteria > Pseudomonadota > Alphaproteobacteria. The sequence continues at coordinate 18,286 of CAZPWJ010000030.1, forward strand.
TTTTTTGCTACACTGATTCTAGTGACGTCCCACCTACATAGTATGGCCCGGTTTTTCCAGGCCAAGCAGGTATAAGGTTTAAGCATGAACGATTTTTCCAAGATTGCCACCTACCCGGTTTTACCGTTGCGGGATATCGTGGTGTTTCCTCATATGATCGTGCCGTTGTTTGTTGGCCGTGAAAAATCCGTCCGCGCGCTTGAAGACGTCATGCGGGACGATAAGCAGATCCTTTTGGTGACACAAAAGAATGCCGCGCAGGACGATCCCGACCCTGAGGATATTTATCAGGTTGGGACCGTGGCCTCGGTGCTGCAATTGTTGAAGCTGCCCGACGGGACGGTGAAAGTCCTGGTGGAAGGTGGTGCCCGGGCGCGGATCGCGGCTTATACCCAGAACAAGGAATTTTTCGAAGCTCATGGCGAGCTGGTCGGCGAGACCGGCGAAGAGGGCGAAGACGTCGAGGCGCTGGCCCGTACGGTGACCTCTCAGTTCGAACAATACGTCAAGCTGAACCGAAAAATTCCGCCCGAAGTGCTGGTCTCCGTCAATCAAATCGAAGAGCCGACGAAGCTTGCCGACACGGTTGCCTCGCATTTGGCATTAAAAATTCCCGAGAAGCAGGACCTTTTGGAAATTGCCTCCGTGCTTGAGCGTCTGGAGCGGGTCTATTCCCTGATGGAAGCCGAAATTGGCGTCATGCAGGTGGAACGCAAGATCCGCAGCCGGGTCAAGCGGCAGATGGAAAAGACCCAGCGCGAATATTATCTGAACGAACAGATGAAGGCGATCCAGAAGGAACTGGGCGAGACCGAGGATGGCCGGGACGAGTTGCAGGAACTCGAAGACAAAATCAAGGAAACCAAGCTCACCAAGGAAGCGCGTGAGAAAGCCACGGCGGAATTGAAAAAGCTGCGGAACATGTCGCCTATGTCGGCGGAAGCGACTGTTGTGCGCAATTACCTTGATTGGATGCTGTCGATCCCATGGAAGAAACGCTCGCGTATCTCCAAGGATCTGGATCACGCGCAAAAGGTCCTGGACGAGGACCATTATGGCCTTGAAAAGGTCAAGGAGCGGATCCTGGAATATCTCGCCGTGCAGCAGCGCACGAACAAGGTCAAGGGTGCGATCCTTTGCCTAGTGGGACCGCCCGGTGTCGGTAAAACCTCATTGGGTAAATCCATTGGCCGGGCCACGGGGCGCGAATTTGTCCGTATGTCCCTGGGCGGCGTACGGGACGAGGCTGAAATCCGCGGGCACCGCAGAACATATATCGGTTCCATGCCCGGCAAAATTCTGCAAGGGATGAAAAAGGCCAAGCGCAGCAATCCGCTGTACCTGCTGGATGAAATCGACAAAATGGGCGCCGATTTCAGGGGCGATCCCGCTTCCGCGCTTTTGGAAGTGCTGGACCCGGAGCAGAACAATACTTTCAACGATCATTACTTGGAGGTCGATTACGATCTTTCCGACGTAATGTTCGTGACCACGGCCAATACCCTGCGTCTGCCACAGCCGTTGCTTGACCGGATGGAAGTGATCCGCATCTCGGGTTACACCGAGGATGAGAAGGTCGAAATCGCCCGGCGTCATCTGATTGCCAAGGTGTTGAAGGATTCCGGCCTGAAAGAGGGCGAATGGTCGATTTCCGACGGTGCCCTGCGTGATTTGATCCGTTATTACACCAGGGAAGCTGGTGTCCGTAATCTGGAGCGGGAACTGGCCAGCCTGGCACGCAAGGCGGTGCGCGATATCGTGCAGAAGAATTTCGAGAAGGTGAAACTCGACCGCCGTAACCTGGGCAAATATGCCGGTATCAAGCGCTTCCGTTATGGCGAGATCGAAGCCGAGGATATGGTCGGTGTGGTTACCGGTCTGGCCTGGACAGAGGTTGGCGGCGAGTTGCTGACGATTGAATCCCTGGTTCTTCCGGGCAAGGGCAATATGAAGTACACCGGTAAACTGGGCGATGTGATGCAGGAATCGATCCAGGCCGCCGCCTCATATGTGCGTTCGCGCGGCGTGGATTTTGGTATCAAACCGACGGTATTCGAGAAGCGTGATATCCATGTCCACGTGCCCGAAGGCGCGACACCAAAGGATGGACCGTCCGCCGGCGTGGCTATGTGCGTATCCATTGTCTCCACCCTGACCCGCATCCCGATTCGCCGCGATATCGCAATGACCGGTGAAATCACCTTGCGTGGACGGGTTCTGCCTATTGGCGGCCTGAAGGAAAAATTATTGGCGGCACTGCGCGGTGGTATCAAGACCGTGCTTATTCCGAAAGAGAATGAAAAAGACCTGGCCGATATTCCCGATAATGTCACAAGTGGCCTGGAGATTATTCCGGTCACCAGCGTTGATCAGGTGATGGAACATGCCCTGGTAACCCGCCCCGTGGCTATCGATTGGCCTGAGGATGAGGATGATGATGAAATCAAGGTGTCCGAGAATAAGGATGCCGAAAGTATCGTCACGCATTGACCAGATTCGTATCACCCGGACCGGCGTGGTAGTGGCGACGACGATATTATCGTCGTATTGAACCCATGCCGGATCGTGATCACAATCACTAATATTGCGAAAAACCGGGCTTAGCCCGGTTTTTCCTTTTGACCGTGCGTCATTGCGCGCCTAAACTTCTCTCATCTGAGCGGTTTATTTTCATACGAATTGTGACAACATGGTAACAAGGGGGCGCACGTGAATAAAAATGATCTGATTGCCGCCGTCGCTGCATCCGCCAGCCTATCGAAAGCTGACGCAACTCAAGCGGTGGAAGGTGTCTTCAATACAATCTCAACAGCGCTGAAGGACGGAGGTGAAGTTCGCCTTGTGGGCTTCGGCACTTTCAGCGTATCAACGCGCAAGGCCAGTACCGGTCGTAATCCGAGAACTGGCGAAAGCATACAAATACCGGAGACGAGGCAGCCGAAGTTCAAGGCGGGCAAGGGTCTCAAGGACGCTGTCAACTAGCGGCCTGGACGTTGCGGCCCGATAATATCGGGCGTACAACGGAAACCAAAAGAAATACCGGTCGCGTCGCGGCCGGTATTTTTTTTGTTACAAAACTTAGCGCGGCGCCGGGCTAATCTACGATTTCCGGCGCGCCCTGGGCCAATGCGCGGATATCGGCATGCTCCATGCGGTAGGGCCGCCATGAGTCCTTGTAGGACATTTTGATACGGTCATAAAAAGTCCGCGTGGGATTCCAATCCAACACCGACAGATCCAATCTCGCGCAACCTCTCTCCAGCGCGGTGCGTGCCACCGCCGCCATCAAGGCTTGCCCAAATCCCAGGCCCCGGACATGATCTTCAACGAACAGGTCTTCAATATACAGACCGGCCCGGCCTTCCCATGTGGAATAGTTATGAAAGAAAAGGCAGATGCCCACTGCCGCGTCTTCATGTTCGGCAATCAGGCATTCAAAGCGTGGGGAGAATTTGCCGGATCCCTCGCCGCCTTCGCCGAAACCGTCCCGCAGGATATCCGCTTCCGTTACCTTGACCGAGCTTGCCGGTTCGTTCTCGTATTCAGCCAACGCCACTATCAGGCGCACAATGTCTCCGGCGTCACCGGCGTTGGCCCAACGGATCGTCGTGGTGGGGGTGTTTGTGTTCATCTCATCCTCGTCCGGGCGAAATTTTCGCTCGGCGCTTTATAGCAGCCGGCAACCGCCGTTGGTATCGCGGGCTTGTAGGGGAAATCCGTTCGGATCGCTGCTCGTGAAAATAATCGTATATTTGTTCGCCGTATTTTGCTTTGGCGGCTTGGCGCTTTTGGCTCTTGCGGTGTATGATGACCGCGATAACCCGGTACGCGCCGGTTCGTAGAGCTGATAAAGCCGAAAAACTTGCCATGGCGGAAACTCATAGGGTAAGTGTGTTTTTGCGTTTGCTGATATGCACAAGTATTGGCGTTTTGGCGGGCGTGTGTATGGGTTAGTGGACGTAAACAATTTGTCTTGGCGCCGGTTGCCTAATCACGGGCGGAAACCCCGGCGTTATTCATAGGGAGCAATATGAGCGGGATGCGATACCAAGCCCCTGGCTCGGTCGATGAAGCGGTAGCGCTTTTGGCCGACGCAAACGGAGCCGCGCGCGTACTAGCGGGCGGGACCGATCTTTTAGTGCAACTTCGTCTTGGCATGATCAGCCCGGACCTGGTCGTGGATATTAAAAAAATTGCCGAAACGCAGGGCATTACCGCCGATGGCGGCGGATTCTGCATCGGCGCCTCGGTGTCTGGCGCGGAAATGGGCGAGAACGCCGATTTGAAAGCGGCATACCCGGGCGTGGTCGAAGGGGCGGAGCTGATTGGCTCCACACAGGTACAGGGCAGGGCCACCATGGCCGGCAATCTGTGCAATGCCTCGCCGGCCGCCGATAGCGTGCCTGCCTTGATCGCCGCCGGTGCCACCTGCACCGTGGCGGGACCCGGCGGACAGCGCGAGGTTCCGGTTGGCGATATTCCCACTGGTCCAGGCCAGACCTCTTTGGGCGACGGCGAATTCATCGTCAATATCAAGTTGCCGGCGCGCCCCGCCAATTCCGGGGATGCCTACCTGCGGATGATCCCGCGGACGGAGATGGATATCGCCATTGTCGGCGCCGGGGTTAACCTGGTGCTTGATGACAGCGGTACCTGCACCGCCGCCACCGTTGTTTTGGGTGCCGTTGGCCCGACCACGATTACCGTGGCCGACGCTGGTGCCGCCCTGGTTGGCACCAAGGTTGACGATGCCGCCCTGGCCGCCGTCGCGGCGGCGGCAAGTGCTGCCGCCACACCCATCAGTGATAAACGTGGCACGGTCGAATACCGCACCAAGGTCGCTGGCGTCATGGCCTCACGGGCCGCCGCCATCGCGGCCGAGCGCGCCAAGCAAGCGTAGGGAGCTAGATAATGGCGAAACATCATATTACGACGACACTCAATGGCGAGGAGGCCGAGTACCTGTGCGAGCCGCAGGAAACCCTTCTTGATGTGCTGCGCGATCAGGTCGGCCTGACGGGGACCAAGGAAGGTTGCTCCTCCGGCGACTGCGGGGCCTGCTCCGTCATGCTGGATGGCCGTCTGGTCTGCTCCTGCCTGGTTCTCGGTGTCGAGGCCGAAGGCAAGACGGTCGAGACCATTGAAGGCATGGCGGACGGCGAAGAGCTGCATCCCTTGCAGCAGAAATTCCTGGAAGAGGCCGCCCTGCAATGCGGTTTCTGCACACCGGGCGTTTTGGTCGCCGCCAAGGCCCTGTTGGAAACCAACGACAACCCGACCGAGACGGAAGTGCGCTATTGGCTGGCCGGAAACCTGTGCCGTTGCACGGGTTACGACAAGATCATTCGCGCCGTCATGGATACCGCGGCCGATATGCGGGGAGCCTAGGACATGAACGAACAACCGAAACAGTTTAAATGGGTAGGTACACGTACCATTCGCCCCGATGGGGTGGAGAAGGTAACGGGCCGGGCCAAGTTTGGCGCCGATCTGGTGCTACCCGGTATGCTGGAGGGGAAGGTTGTCCGCAGCCCACATGCCCATGCCCGCATCAAGTCCATCGACACCTCCAAGGCCGAGGCGCTGACCGGCGTCAAGGCCGTGATCACGGGTGCCGATATGCCCGAGGCGGAGTCGAAACTGGTCGCCGCCGGCGAGGCGATGATCAATTTCCGGGACCTGGCGCACAACGTCATCGCCAAGGACAAGGTCTTTTATGACGGTCATCCGGTGGCCGCGGTCGCGGCCGTCAGCAACGAGATTGCCGTACAGGCCGCTGCCTTGATCGAAGTTGATTACGAGGTGCTGCCCCACGTCATTGATGTCAAGGAGGCCATGAAGGACGACGCGCCTGTCTTGCACGATCATATCTTCACCGCCGGCGTCAAGCCAAAGCCGGAGAAGCCTTCGAATATCGCCAGCCGGGTTGAGTTCGGCATGGGTGATGTGGATGCCGGCTTCGCTGCCGCGGATGTGGTGATTGAACGTGAATTCACCACCAAGCCGGTGCATCAGGGCTATATCGAACCTCATGCCGCCGTGGCCGATGCCGGTCAGGACGGCAAGTTGGATATCTGGACCTCCAGCCAGGGCCATTTCATGGTGCGGGGTTTCTGCGCCGGCCTGTTGCAGATCGAGATGTCGAAGATCAAGGTGACGGCGGCCGAGATCGGCGGCGGCTTTGGCGGTAAGACCACCGTATATCTGGAGCCTCTGGCGTCGATGCTGTCGCGCAAGGCGGGCCGTCCGGTGCGCATGTCAATGTCCCGCCAGGATGTCTTCCGTGCCTCGGGCCCGACCTCGGGCGCGGCGATGACGGTTAAGATCGGCGCGAAAAAGGACGGTACCATTGTTGCCGGTGATGCCACCTTGTGCTTCCAGGCAGGCGCCTTCCCGGGCTCTCCCGTGGGACCGGGCTGCATGACCGCCTTCACGCCCTATGAAATCGACAACGTGCGTATCGTTGGTTTCGATGTGGTCTCGAACCGGCCTAAAGTGGTTGCCTATCGTGCCCCCGGCGCGCCGATTTCGGAATACGCGGTTGAGTCCGTGGTCGATGAACTGGCCGGCGAACTAGGTCTGGATCCCATCGCGTTCCGGGAAAAGAACGCGGCCAAGGAAGGCACCAAGGCAGCTTATGGCGTGACCTTTGGCGCTATCGGCATGGTCGAGGGGCTGGAAGCCGCCAAGGCGACGGAACATTACAAGATTCCGTTGGGCCCCAATCAGGGCCGTGGCGTTGCGTCGGGCTTCTGGTTCAATATCGGTGCTGAATCCTGCGCCGGCATCCGGATCAACGAAGACGGCACCATTGGCCTGACTGAGGGCAGCCCCGATATCGGCGGCTCCCGTGCCTCCATGGCGATCATGGCGGCTGAAGTTCTGGGCACTGACGTGGACAAGGTGAAACCGAACGTGGTGGATACCGACGCCACGGGCTATCACTTCGTCACGGGCGGCAGCCGGGTCACCTTCGCCACCGGTATGGCCGTTGTGGATGCAGCCAAGCTGGCTATTGACGAGATGCGGGCCCGCGTGGCCCAGGTCTGGGAAGTGGACGTGGACGGCGTAGTCTGGGAAGACGGCTACGCCAAGCCGGCTTCGTCGAATGTTGGTGATTTCGAGCCGATGTCGATCAAGGACATCGCCGCCATCGCCAACAAAACCGGTGGGCCTATCTCTGGCCATGCGGACATCAACGCCAAGAATGCCGGTCCGGCCTTCGGCACCCACATCTGCGATGTGGAAGTCGATCCCGATACCGGTCATGTGACGGTGTTGCGTTACACGGCTGTTCAGGACGTGGGCCGGGCCATTCATCCGGGCTATGTGGAAGGCCAGTTGCAGGGCGGTGCGGCTCAAGGCATCGGGTGGGCTCTGAATGAAGAGTACATCTATGATGACAACGGCAATCTGGATAATCCTGGTTTCCTGGATTACCGCATTCCCGTGGCCTCGGATCTGCCGATGATCGATGCGGTGATCGTGGAAGTGCCGAACCCAACGCATCCGTTCGGTGTGCGTGGCGTGGGCGAGGTACCGATCATTCCGCCATTGGCGGCGGTCTCCAACGCGGTCGCGGCCGCGACGGGTGTCCGCTTCACGGAACTGCCTCTTTCGCCGCCGACCATTCTGGCCGGTCTGGCAAAGGGCTAACACAGGGAACCCGAGAGCCGGAAACTTCAAGGTCTCAATATGGCTTTGGTCAAGGTCACGCTGACCACCGGTACTGCGCAGCAGTTCACCGATGGCGTGACCGAAGTCCATGTCGAGGCCCGCAATGCCAACCAGATGGTCAAGGCGTTGGAGGTGAAGTTTCCGGGCCTTGGCACGGCGATCGAGCAGACCATGTCCATTGCTCTGGATGGCGTGATCCTGCCCGACGCCTTCCTGGAGAAGGTGGACGAGGATAGCGAGATCTTCATCCTGCCCAAGATTGGCGGCGGTTAGAAAGTTTCGTTTCCCGTAAAGTTCAAGGGCGGCTCCCAGCGGGCCGCCCTTTTTCGTTACTCAGGTGGCGGGCGCAGGCGCCAGACCGGCACCAGGAAGACCAGACAGGCGACCAGAAAAAGCAGGGATGCGACCAGATTGATCCAGTCATCCGCGCGCACCGCGGCCCACGTGAAAAAGCCCGCCGAGGCGGTGAACAGCAGCCAGCCCGCGAGGTTGTAGCGCCATGCACGGCGCGGTGTCATGCCCGATAAACGGACAGCCCGTCCCAATCGAATTCGACGCCGTGGCCCGGGCGTTCGGGGGCCACGGCGTGACCGGTACCGTTCAGGACCATGGGATTGGCAATGAAACGCTCCAGGCCAAAGCCGTGCACTTCGAGATAGGATTTATTCGGTACCGCGGCCAGCAGATGCACATGCAGATCATGCACGCCGTGGGAGGTCACGGGCAAGTTGTTGGCCTCGGCCAGGTGCGCCACTTTCATCCAGACCGTGATGCCGCCGCAGTTGGAGACATCGGGTTCGGGAAAATCAACGCCGCCCGCCGCGATCAGATTGCGGAATTCGTACAGGGAATGCAGGTTCTCCCCGGCCGCGATGGGCAGGCCGCCTTGTTGGGCAATACGGCCATGGCCGATGGGGTCGTCGGGAATCGTCGGTTCTTCCAGCCAGACCAGGCGGTATTCCGATAGCGCCTTGGCGGCACGGATTGCCTGATCCACCCGCCAGCGCATGTTGGCGTCCACCATCAGAGGGAAGTCCGCGCCGAGAAAATCACGCATGGCAGCGACGCGTTCCAGGTCCTCGCTCAGATTATCACGCCCAACCTTCATCTTGATGGCCTTGAAGCCCTTGTCCAGATTGTCCTGGGTCTGGGCCAGCAGTTTTTCCAGGGGGAAGAACAAATCAATGCCCCCCGCGTAAGCTAGGACATTGGCATCATGACCGCCCAGCAGGCGCCAGAGGGGCTGTTCTGCCCGCTTGGCCTTCAGATCCCACAAGGCGATATCGACTGCCGAGATGGCGAAGGTGGTTGGGCCGCCGCGCCCGGCATAATGTAGATGCCACCACATTTTCTGCCATAAATCTTCGATGCGGCTTGCTTCCGCACCCACCAACAGGGGCGTTATGTCATCGCGGATCAGGCTGAGAATGGCATTGGCGGAATTGCCTACCGTATAGGTATAGCCCAGGCCCTCGACGCCCTCGTGGTCGCGAATACGCACGGTGACGAGTTCGAAATGGCTCATTTCGCCGTGGGTTGAATCCGACAGGGTCTCGGGCAGGGGAATGGAAAAACGCTCGGCTTGCACGGTGGCGATGGTCATGGGAACTCCAGGGTTTAGCGCGGCAACAGGGTTATGGCGGCGATCTGACGGCCATAGTCGCTCTCGTCGCGGTGGCAGGCGCGGCGATAGCTGTAAAAGCGGCGATCGTCGGCATAGGTATCAAGGGCGGTATCGTGGCTCTGCCCCAGGCCAAGGCGTTCCAGGCGCGACATGACAAAGCCGGCCAGATCAAATTGATAATGGCCGGCTTTGTCCGACGGCATGAAATACTGCGCATGGCCGGGATCCCGGGCCGTGAACGTAGCCTCAAATTCCGGCCCGACCTGATAGGATGCTTGCGCGATACAGGGGCCGAGGACAGCGGAAATCCGTTTTCGCTGCGCGCCCTGGTCTTCCATATTCTGCACTGTCGCCTCCAAAACGCCCGCCAGGGCGCCTTTCCAGCCCGCATGCGCCGCACCAATGACGCCGCCTTCGGCATCGGCGAACAACACCGGCGCGCAGTCGGCGGTCAGAATGCCCAGGGCCAGGCCCGGCGTGGTACAGACCATGGCATCGCCCCTTGGTGCCTCGCCTGGTTGCCAGGCCTGTTCCGCCACGATGACGTCGGCGCTGTGGATCTGATGCACGGTGATCAATTGATCCGCCGCCACGCCGAGGCTGTCCGAGACGCGGGCCCGATTCTGTCGGACTGCTTCCCCGTCGTCGTCGGAGCCGTAACCGCAATTAAGGCCCGCATGAATGCCGTCCGACATGCCGCCTTCACGGGTAAAGAAACCATGCGCGAATTTATCGCTGTCCAGGTGCGGCAGGGTAATGGGGCGTGGCTGCATCAAGTTTCCTCGAAACCAGGTGGTGGCATCTGGCCAGGCGAGGTGACGGCCATGACCTTGAACAATTGTCCCATTTGATCCTGGCCGGTCAGACGATGCAAGGCCGTCTGGATGGCTTCCTGTTGTACCGCCGTCGCACGCCGCTGTAGGTTTGCCGCCCGCGTGGCGATGCCCAGTTGTTCCAGAAAGGCGCCCTGGCCGACCGGGCCATGACTGACTGCCCCGGACGCGGCCTCGGCAAGGGCCTGAAAATCCACGTGCGCGGTCAGATCCGCCTGACCCGGATGGGCCAGTGGATCGACATATTCATGAGCCCGCATGGCCTGCAGGGTATCGCCCGGCGCGCTATGGCCATGGCCATAATCAATGATCAGGCCGGCACCGCCGTGTTGCAGCAGATGCTGGCTCAACTCCGACATCGCCGCCGACCGTGCCGGCGAGACCTCGAAAATCGCGTCCCTGGGTGCGGACTGGACGGCGGCGGGCAATGGCGCGCTTGGCACAACGGCGGGATCAAGTTGCAGGCACAGTTGTTTGTCGGAGAGGGCGACCATGCGTTCATGCCAGCCGTCGTCCTTGCGCTGAAATTGCCGGATTGGCAGAGCGTCGAAAAATTCGTTGGCTACGGCAATGGTGGGGCCAGGGGGCAGATCGGCGATATGGTCGTGCCATTGCACCTCTTTGTCGGCAAGGGCCCGCTGTTGGGCGGCGCGCAATACGGGGCTGGTTTCCACCAGTTGAATGCGTGCTGCCTGGGTAAAGCCGGGCATGGCGGCTGCGGCCCGCAGGGCATCGGCCATCAGTGTGCCACGGCCCGGGCCCAACTCGACGAAACTAAAGGAATCTGGAGCGCCGAGGGCCTGCCAGCGATCGGCGCACCACAGGCCGATCAGTTCGCCGAACATCTGGCTGACTTCCGGCGCCGTGATGAAATCGCCCGCCCGGCCCAGGGGATCACGGCTGATGTAATAGCCCCATTCGGGATGTCCCAGCGCCTCGGCCATGAAGCGGGCAATGGAAATTGGCCCATCCAATCGGATGCAGTCCGCCAGATGCGCCTGCAAATCGTTCATGGCGCCAGTTCAATCATGAAGCCAGCCGCCGGGCACGCCAGATCAGATACAGCCCGCCCAGCAGCATGGGAACCGACAGCCATTGCCCCATGGTCGTGCCCAGGGGCAGCAAACCGATCTGGGCATCGGGTTGGCGCACCAGTTCGACTAGGGCGCGGGCCAGGGCATAGCCGCAGAGGTAAACGCCGGTCAACAAACCGGGACGCTGCAAGGCATCGCGCCGCCAGGCCAGCCAGGCCAGCACCGTGAACAGTACCGCGCCCTCCAGAAACGCCTCGTAAAGCTGGCTTGGGTGGCGGGGCAGGGGGCCGGCATGGGGAAACAGCACCGCCCAGGGCAGGTCCGAGGCGCGGCCATAGAGCTCGCCATTGATGAAATTGGCGATGCGGCCAAAAAACAGTCCCAACGGTACCGCGCAGGACATCAGATCGCTGAGGCGCAGCAGTTCCAATTGCCGCCGCCGCGCGAACCAGATCATCGCCACCGTGACGCCCAACAAGCCACCATGGAACGACATCCCTCCTTGCCAGACGGCAAGGGCCCGCATGGGATTGTCCACGTAGTAGGGCAGATTATAGAATAGCACATAACCCAGCCGACCGCCGATGATGACCCCGACAATGGTCCAGACCAGCAGATCGTCGACGACTTCCGCCGCCGCCATCCGGGCGCGGCGGTCGTTCAGGCGCAGCATATAACGCCAGCCCGACAGCAGCCCCGCGATGTAGGCCAGGGCATACCAGCGAATGGCGAACGGGCCCAATTGCACAATAACGGGATCGATCTGGGGAAAGGCCAGGGCGGCCAGGGGTGCATCAACTATCATGGCTCCGATATAAAGGTGACGTCAAAGGACCGCAAGACGGCTTGCGTCGTGCCGCCGGCCCGGCCATAGTGGCGCAGCCCTTCTGGAGAGTGATGATATGTCCGCGAACCGCCGCCTGCTTGATGATGTTTCCCGCCTTGCCACCTCCGCCGCCGGCCTGGTACAGGGCGCGGGCAAGGAGGCCGAGACGCTGCTGCGCCAGCGGTTGGAACGTTTGCTGGACGGCATGGATCTTGTCACCCGGGAAGAGTTCGACGCGGTCAAGGCCATGGCGGCCAAGGCACGGTCGGAAAACGATGCCCTGCACAAGCGTTTGGCGGCCATGGAAGAGGTGATTCAGAGCCTGAATGCCAAGAGCAAGCCCAAGGCCGCCGCCGCCGGCAAGCCAAAGGCCGCGGCGAAGGCCAAGGCAAAACCTGCCGCCAAGGCAAAAAAGGCCCCTAAAACAGCCAAAAAATAGAAAAATTTCCGGCACGGCTTAGCTCGTTTTTGCGGCCCCGGAGAGTTCCCTTGCGCGCTTAGTGGCCTTCTGCAAGATTACCTCACATGGTGTATCGGTGTATCGATGCCACAATATGTGGGGCTTTGAGATTATGAGCATGGGCGCGGAAGACTTCGTCACGTCGGTGGGAAATCCATTGGATCTGGTCGAGGATATCGTTGCCGCCCATCAATGGCCGTTCGAGCGCAATTGCGATGAAGAGCTATCGGTCACCGTGGCCGGTACCTGGTGCGATTATCATCTTGGATTTTCCTTCAACTCGGCCCAGGGCGGGCTGCAACTGGCCAGTGCCTACGATATGCGGGTGCCGGGCAAGCGTCAGGCCGATGTGCATGGTCTTTTGGCCATGGTCAACGAACGCATGTGGCTGGGCCATTTCGACCTGTGGATCGAGGACGGCGTGCCCATGTTCCGCCATGCGGTGCTGACCCGTGGCGGCGGCGGTATGCACGCCAGCCAGATGGAAGAGTTGATCGAGATCGCCATTACTGAATGTGAACGTTTCTATCCTGCTTTCCAATTTGTTATATGGGGGGGTAAGGCGCCGGCCGAAGCCATTGCCGCCGCCATGTTGGAGACCATGGGAGAAGCCTAAATCATGTCGGATATGAGCGCGTTATCCGGACCCGTCCTTTTGGTCGGGTGCGGCAAGATGGGCGGTGCCCTGCTGGGTGGCTGGCTGGATCAAGGGATCGCGGCGGATCAGGTCGTGGTGGTGGAACCGGCCCTGGATGCGGAGCGAAGCGCGGTGCCCGATGGCGTCACCGTCCTGGCCGATGGGGGCGGCATTGCGGCGGATTTCGCGCCTGCCGTCGTAATTTTTGCGGTCAAGCCCCAGGTCATGGGCGAAGTGGTGCCCGGCTACAGCCGTTTCGCGGCGGGCGGCGCGGTATTTCTGTCCATCGCGGCCGGTACGCCGATCCGCTTTTTCGAGGATAATCTTGGTGCCGGTGCGGCCGTGGTGCGGGTGATGCCGAATACGCCGGCGGCTGTGCGCCGGGGCATGTCCGTGCTGTGTGCCAACAGCCACGCCAGCGCGGGGCAAAAAGAGCTGTGCGGCGGCCTGATGGCGGCGGTGGGGGATACGGCCTGGTTGGATGATGAAGGCCTGATGGATGCGGTCACCGCCGTTAGCGGCAGCGGCCCGGCCTATGTCTTTCATTTGATCGAATGCCTCGCACAAGCGGGCGTGGAGGTTGGCCTGGAGCCGGAACTGTCGGCACGCCTGGCCTTGCAGACCGTGGCAGGTTCGGGCGAGCTGGCCCGATTGTCGGATGATGATGCCGCACAGCTGCGCGTCAATGTCACCTCGCCCGGCGGTACCACACAGGCCGCCCTGGAGGTCCTGATGGCGGATGGTGCCTTGCAGCCCCTGATGACGGCGGCGGTCAAGGCGGCGGAGAAACGGGGCAAGGAGCTGGGCGCCTAGGCGCTGCATCTATGGACAGCGGAGTAGCCCCCTGCTACATAGCCGCCATGATTAATGATGTTGCAAACCGCCATATTGGCGACCGGTTCGTGGGCCGAATAATGCGAATTATCGGCCCGGCCTCGAATTAGGGCCGGGCGTGTGTTCGATGGCCGGTTTGGCGCGCCGATGTGCCGCGACTTCCATCCGGCGTTCCAACAAATTTTGTTTCATACTTTTCCGGGACTGACCTCCCGCGACCCATATGGCGAGTGATATGACCACCGATTACAAAGCAACCTTGTTCCTGCCGCAAACCGACTTTCCCATGCGTGGCGGCCTGCCCAAGCAGGAGCCCAAGATCCTTGAGCATTGGGAGAAGATCGACCTGTTTGAACGCCAGCGGGCGGATTCCAGAGGGCGGGAGAAATTCATCCTTCACGACGGCCCGCCGTACGCCAACGGCAACATTCATATCGGTCACGCCCTGAACAAGATCCTCAAGGATATCATCAACCGCAGCCAGCAGATGCTGGGCAAGGATGCCAACTATGTACCTGGTTGGGACTGCCACGGCCTGCCTATCGAATGGCAGATCGAGGAGAAATACCGCAAGGCTGGCAAGAATAAGGACGACATTCCCATCGACGAATTCCGCAAGGAATGCCGCACCTTTGCCGATAAATGGATCACGGTGCAGACGGAGGAATTCAAACGCCTGGGCGTGATCGGCAATTGGAAAGATCCGTACACCACCATGGCCTATGGGGCCGAGGCGCAGATCGTTGCCGAATGTCTAAAGTTTCTGATGAACGGTGCGCTGTACCGTGGTTCGAAGCCGGTGATGTGGTCGGTGGTGGAAAAGACCGCCCTGGCCGAGGCCGAGGTCGAATATCACGACCATACCTCGACGACCATTCATGTGCGTTTCCCGGTGATCTCGTCCCCTGATGAGCGCCTCGGTGATGCCACGATCGTCATCTGGACCACCACGCCGTGGACCATGCCGGGCAACCGGGCGATCTGCTATGGCCCGCGTCTGGTCTATCGCCTGATCGAAGTCGAGGCGGTGGGCGAGGACTCCCTGGCCCGGCCCGGGGAAAAAATGGTCGTGGCCGACAGCCTGCTGGAAGAAATCTGCACAGAGGCCGGTATCACAGCCCATAAGGTCTTGGGCGATGTGGATCACGCCGCCCTAGCCGAAACCGTCTGCGCCCATCCCTGGCGCGGCAAGGGCTTTGATTTCGATGTGCCGCTGTTCCCCGGCGACCATGTCACCGACGACACCGGCACCGGCTTCGTCCATACCGCGCCCGGCCATGGCGCCGAGGATTTCGAGGTCGGCATGGAACATGGCCTGGAAGTGCCCCATACGGTCAATGGCGACGGTCTGTTCTTTGATCATGTGCCGATCTTCGCCGGCCAGCATGTCTTCAAGGCAGATGCGGCGGTGGTCGAGGAATTGACCGGCGTCGATGCTCTGTTGGCGACTGGCAAGCTGGTGCACAGCTACCCCCATTCCTGGCGCTCGAAAGCGCCGCTGATTTTCCGCAATACGCCGCAGTGGTTCATCTCCATGAGCACGACGGATTTGCGGCAAACGGCCCTGACAGGCATCGACAATGTACGCTGGGTGCCCCGGGCCGGGCGCAACCGTATTCACGCCATGATCGCCGACCGGCCTGATTGGGTGCTGTCGCGGCAACGGGCCTGGGGCGTGCCCATCACGCTGTTCGTGGATAAACGCACTGGCGAGCCGTTGAAGGACGCAGCCGTGAACGAACGGATCATCGCAGCCGTGAAAAAAGACGGCGCGGATGCCTGGTTCAATGCAGAGGCGGCAGAGCTTTTGGGCCAGGAGCATGACCCGGCCAATTTCGAGAAGATCGAGGATATTCTCGATGTTTGGTTCGACAGCGGTTCCACCCACAGCTATGTGCTGGAACAGCGGCCTGAATTGCAGTGGCCGGCGTCGCTGTATCTGGAAGGCTCGGACCAGCATCGCGGCTGGTTCCATTCCTCCCTGCTTGAGGCCTGTGGCACTCGTGGCCGCCCACCTTATGATGCGGTGCTGACGCATGGTTTCACCCTTGATGACAAGGGCCGCAAGATGTCCAAGTCCCTGGGCAACGTGACCGCGCCGCAGAAAATTTGTGACCAGTACGGCGCCGACATCCTGCGCCTCTGGGTGGTCAGTTCGGACTATGCGGTGGATCAGCGGATCGGCAACGAGATCATCAAGGCTCAGGCGGATGCCTATCGTCGCCTGCGCAATACCCTGCGTTTCCTGCTGGGCAATCTGGCTGAGTTTGACGAAAGTGAACGCCTGGAAGTGAGCGAGATGCCGGAACTGGACCAATGGGCCCTGCACCGGGTTTCGGAACTGGACCAGTTGGTGCGCCAATGCTGTGACGATTTTGATTTCCATCGCCTCTATGTGGCCTTGGGCAATTTCTGCACCAACGATCTGTCCGCCTTCTACCTCGATATCCGCAAGGACGCGCTGTACTGCGACGACCGGGCATCGATCCGCCGCCGGGCCGCCCGCACGGTGCTGGATCATGTGTTCTCCTGCCTGACCGCGTGGCTGGCGCCGATCCTCTGTTTCACGGCGGAAGAAGCCTGGCGCGCCCGCTTCCCCGAGGATGACAGCGTGCATCTGCGCCAGTTCCCAGAGGTTCCGGATAATTGGCGCAACGACGCCCTGGCCGAGCGCTGGTCCAAGGTCCGGACCCTGCGCCGCGTGGTCACCGGCGCCTTGGAGGTGGAGCGGCGGGAAAAACGTATCGGCGCCTCGTTACAGGGCCACCCTTCGGTCTATGCGCCGGCTGAATATCTGGCCGCCATGGAGGGCCTGGATGCCGCCGAGATCTGCATTACTTCCAGTGTCAACCTGAACGAAGGCGCCGTGCCCGAGGGCGCCTTCACGGTTGAGGATGTCGCCGACATCGGCGTCGTGGTTGAACTGGCCGAGGGCGGCAAGTGCGCCCGTTGCTGGCAGATCCTGCCGGAAGTCGCTGCCGATGACGAAGACGCGGTTTGTGCGCGTTGCGACACTGCCGTTGCTGCCCACGCCGCTGCCTGAGGATGCGCCCGGCCCTGCTCCTGTCCGCGGTTATCGTGATCCTTGATCAGCTGAGCAAGGCCTGGCTGATCGCCTGGGTGCAGGAACAGGGGGGCTGGCAGCAGATCACCGGATTTTTCAATCTGGTGATGGTCTGGAACCGTGGCATCAGTTTTGGAATGCTGCAATCAGGTGATACCGGGCGCTGGTTGTTGGTGGTGTTTTCCCTGGCCGTTTGCGTCGGCCTTGGTTTTTGGCTGCGGCGGCAGAGCAGGCGCTGGCCCAGCTATGCCCTGGGTGCGGTAATAGGCGGCGCTTTGGGTAATATTATTGATCGTATCTGGCGCGGCGCCGTGGCTGACTTTTTTGATTTCCATCTGCTGGGGTATCATTGGCCGGCGTTTAATGTGGCTGATAGTGCCATTACCATTGGTGTTGCTATGCTATTATACGATAGTTTCCGTACGGGGAGCGATGGCCGCGATGGGGCTGGTGACGACGTTGGAGCGAGGGACGCTTGAGATCATGGCAAGGTGCAAAAGCATACTGCTGACAATCATCGGGTCGGCGGCATTACTGTCGGGCCTTTCGGCTTGCGATACCTTTAAGGAACAGGTCGGCATGACGAAAAAGGCGCCGGACGAATTCACCGTTCTGACCAAGGCGCCATTGGTGATGCCGCCCGACTTTTCCCTGCGTCCGCCGCGCCGGGGTGCCAAGCGGCCCCAGGAAGTACAGCCGCAAGAGGCAGCCAAGGCGGCGCTTCTGCCGGCACTCAAGGGGCCAGGAAAATCGGGGTCAGGAAAAACGAGCGCCAGTACATCGGGTGGCACGGACAAGGATGGCGCCGCTAAACCAACTGGCGGCGAACTAGCCTTGTTGCAGAAGGCCGGCGCGCGGGAATCCGATGCTTCGATTCGGCAAATTGTGAACCAGGAAACGTCCGTATTGGCGGAAAAGGACAAATCTTTCGCTGACCGCCTGTTGTTCTGGCAGGACAAACCGGCCTATGGCGCCGCCGTCGATGCGGGCAAGGAAGCCAAGCGTCTGCGCGAGGCGGCGGCGGCGGGCGATCCCCCGACTAAGGGGGAGACGCCAATCATCAAACGGCGCAAGCGCGGTTGGTTGGAAGGCGTTTTCTAGAGCACTTCACGAGAGCTTGAGCGTTATTTTGCATTGAAAGCTTGCGCTGTGCATCGCCAAAGCCATATCAGGGTGATGCCCGTGTTCAGAATTTGGCGGAGGCGACGCTAGAATGTCTCGAATCTTATCTTCATTTATCTTCCTGTTGCTCATGGCCGCCGGTTCGAGCCTTCCTGTCCAGGCTGCTTTGTTTCACCCCAAGACGCACACCCTGGACAACGGCATGCAGGTTGTCGTGATTGAGGATCACCGGGCTCCCGTGGTGGCGCACATGGTTTGGTACAAGGTTGGCGCGGCGGACGAGCCGGCGGGAAAATCCGGCATCGCGCATTTTCTGGAACATCTGATGTTCAAGGGCACGCCAACCGTGCCGTCCGGACAGTTTTCCAAGATCGTGGCCCGCAACGGCGGCCGCGACAATGCCTTCACCTCCCAAGACTATACCGGCTATTTCCAGAACGTCGCCAAGGACAAGTTGGACCTGGTCATGGGCATGGAGGCCGACCGCATGGTGAACTTGGTTTTGACGGTCGATGATGTCAAAACCGAACGCGATGTGGTCCTGGAGGAGCGCCGCTCGCGCACCGACAATAATCCGGCCGCTCAGTTGCGCGAGGCCATGAGCGCCGCGCAATATCTGGCCCATCCCTATGGCATTCCGGTGATTGGCTGGAAACATGAGATAGAGGCGTTGAACCACGCCGATGCCCTGGCTTTCTACAAGCGCTATTACGCCCCCAACAACGCCATCCTAGTGGTGGCCGGCGATGTCGAGGCGGACGCCGTCATTGCCATGGCCAAGAAACATTTCGGCCCCTTGGCCCGGGCGAATACGCCAGCCCGCAGCCGTCCCCAGGAACCACCGCAATTGGCCGCGCGGCGGGTGATCTTCAAGGATGCCAGGGTCAGTCAGGCCGATTGGCGGCGTGGTTATCTGGCGCCGACCCGCAGCGCGGGCGAGGTTAAGCATGCCGTTCCCCTGAGCTTGTTCGCGGATCTGCTTGGCGGCGGCACCACCTCGCTGCTGTACCGGGAATTGGTAGTGAAGCAGAAACTGGCGGCCAATGCCGGTGCCTATTACAGCTCCACCGGCTTGGATCAGGGCCGTTTCGTGCTCTATGCGACGCCATCCCAGGATGTCAGCCTGGCAGAGCTGGAAACGGCCATGGACGCGGCCCTGGCCAGCGCCTTGAAAGACGGTTTTACGGCCAAAGCGCTGGAACGCTCGCGTACCGGCCTGTTGGCGGCGGCGGTCTATGCGCGAGACAATCTTTTTACCTCGCCGCGGATCTTTGGCGATGCATTGACCTCCGGCCTCAGTGTCGAGCGGGTGGAGGCCTGGCCGGATGAGGTTCGGGCCGTGAGCATGGAACAGGTGATGGCGGCGGGACGCGCGGTGTTGGACATGCGCCGTTCGGTGACGGGCTTGTTATTGCCCGAAAACGGGGAGGGGAAATGATGCGCGTCCTCGCGAAACTGTGCCGCGCGCCACTGTTCGTTGCCGCCATCATCCTTTGTCTGCCGCATGCCGCCTCGGCTACGGAGATACAAGTCGTCCGCAGTCCCGGCGGCATCACGGCCTGGCTGGTGCGGGAGCCATCCATTCCGCTGTTGAGCGTCAGCTTTTCATTCGCCGGCGGCGCCTCGCTGGATCAGCCATCGCGCAAGGGTACCGGCAATTTGGTCAGCGGATTATTGGATGAAGGGGCAGGGCCGTATGACTCGCTGGCCTTCCAAACCCGGCTGGAGGAACTGGCCGTGCGCATGAGTTTCGATGCCAGCCGCGACAGTTTCTCGGGTAGTTTGCGGACCTTGAGCGAAAACCGGGATGCGGCATTTGAAATGTTGCGCCTGGCCCTGAATGAGCCCCATTTCGAAACCGGGGCGGTGGAACGCATCCGCGGGCAGATCCTGACCGGTCTGATGGAGGCGCAAGAGGATCCGGACGCTATCGTCGCCAAGACCTGGTTCGCCACGGCCTTTCCCGAGCATCCCTACGGCCTGCCCGGCAGTGGCAGCATAGAAACCGTCAAGGCGATAACGACCGCTGATTTGCGCGGCTTCATGGACAAGGTCCTCGCCCGCGAGCGTTTGACCATTGGAGTGGTTGGGGATATCTCCGCCACCGATCTGGGGCCATTGCTGGACCGAACATTCGGCGCGCTGCCGGCAAGCACCAAGATCGCGGAGGTGCCTGAAACCGTACCGCAGGGTAACGGCGTTTTGCGGGTGGTGGAAAAATCGATACCGCAAAGCCGGGTCATGTTCGGCGCCCCTGGCTTGAAGCGCGACGACCCTGATTGGTATGCGGCCTATGTCTTGAACTATGTGCTGGGCGGCGGTGGTTTCTCGTCCCGCCTGAACGAAGAAGTGCGCGAAAAACGCGGACTGGCCTATTCGGTCTACAGCTATCTCTATCCCCTGGATCACGCCGCGATTTATCTGGGTGGTGTCGGTACCCAGAACCAACGGGTGGCCGAGGCCATGGAGGTGATCAAGGCGGAGATCGCCCGTGCCGGCGAAAACGGTATCACGGCGGAAGAATTAGCCAACGCCAAGACGTTTCTGAATGGATCGTTTCCCCTGCGCCTGACATCGTCTGGGCGAATCGCCCGACTGTTGCGCGCTATACAGCGGGAAAACCTTGGCATCGACTATCTGGATCGCCGCGCTGTTTTGATCAATGCCGTCACTTTGGAGGATATCCGCCGGGTCGCAAAACGGCTGTTGCGCCCGGAAAATCTGCTCATCGTGGTGGTTGGCCAGCCGGCGGGCCTGACGGGCAGCGAATAGGCCCGTGGCGGTGCTTTCCGCCGGCCATGGCCTCTGTTAGCGTGCCGCATGGACAAGATTTCTATTAGCCAGGATGTTGCCGGCTGCTTGCAGTCGACGGGATTTTGCCAGGAGGATCTGGCGCCACTATTGCGGCAGTGCGAGGGCACGCGGCAACGCCTGGGCGATGATCTGACGGCTGGTCCGGGCCTGCTCGCACCACTGGCTATTGCGCGGCGGCGCGATGATTTGTCCGAATTAGAGCGGATTGCACAGGACTGGCGCAAGCGGTTCCGCCGGGTGGTACTGTTCGGCACCGGCGGTTCGTCACTGGGCGCGAAGGCCCTTGCGGCACTGGCCAAGGATCAGGCTCTGGAGCTGTGCGTGCCGGATAATCTTGACCCTGATCTGATGACGGCTGTTCTGGGTCCGGACGCGCTTGCCGGTACGGGATTCCTGCTGATTTCCAAATCAGGGGGCACTGGGGAGGTTCTTGCCCAGGCTCTGACAGCGGTCAGCGCCGTACGGAATACGCTTGGCGCTGATGCTCTGGCAGGTCGGTTTTTGGCCATTAGCGAACCGGGGGACAACCCCTTGCGGCGGCTGTGTGCGGAGATTGACGCGCCGGTTCTCGACCATGATCCGGATGTGGGCGGCCGTTTTTCCGTGCTTTCACTGGTTGGCCTGTTGCCCGCGCTCATGCTGGGCTTGGACGCCGCCGCCGTGCGTGCCGGCGCCCAGGCGGTGCTGGAACAGGCGTTGAGCGCCCCGGATAGTCCTGCAGCCATGGGCGCCGCACTGCAGGTGTACCTGCAACGCCGGGGTTATAGTCAGTCCGTCTTGCTGGCGTATAGCGATGCGTTCGCGCCGTTTCTCAGATGGTACCGCCAGCTTTGGGCCGAAAGCTTGGGCAAAGACGGTCAGGGCACTACGCCCGTTGATGCCCTGGGCCCGGTCGATCAACATAGTCAGCTACAGCTTTATCTTGATGGCCCCCGTGACAAACAGTTCACCGTGCTGACCCTTGATCAGGCAGGGCGTGGTCCGTTGGTGGATGCAACCCTGGCCAGGACTCTGGGCCAAGACTATCTGGCGGGCCGAAGCATTGGTGATCTTGTCGCGGCCATGCAGACCGCCACTGCGGAAACATTGGAAAAACATGGACGGCCGGTGCGTAGATTGGCGGCAGCGAAATTGGACGAGACGTCGTTGGGTGCCCTGTTCATGCATTTCATGCTGGAGACCTTGTTTGCCGCCGATCTGATGGGCGTCGATCCATTTGGCCAGCCGGCGGTGGAGGAAGGCAAGGTTCTGGCCCGGCAATACCTGGCGGACAGCGCGACATGAGCCATCTACGCCGCCTGCCGGAAGTCACCGTCAACCGCATCGCCGCCGGCGAGGTGGTGGAACGCCCGGCCTCCGCCCTCAAGGAACTGGTGGAAAACGCCATTGATGCGGGTGCTGGGCGGATCGATATCGTTCTGCTTGATGGCGGGCGGGAACTGATCTCGGTTACCGACGATGGCGCGGGCATGGATGCGGATGATCTGGCCCTGGCGGTGCAGCGCCACGCCACATCGAAACTGCCCGACGAGGACCTTTTGCATATCCAATGGCTGGGCTTTCGCGGTGAGGCTTTGCCATCCATCGGAGCGGTTGCCCGTTTAAGCATTACCTCGCGGACCCATGATGGGGAGCAGGCCTGGCGTATCAATGTTGATGGCGGCGAGGTCGGCGACGTGACACCGGCGGCCCAGGCGCCCGGGACGCGGGTCGAGGTGCGGGACTTGTTCTTTGCCACGCCTGCAAGGTTGAAGTTCCTGAAGACGTCGCGCACGGAATTTCAGCATGCCGTCGATACGGTAAAGCGCCTGGCCATGGTTCGGCCCGATATCGCCTTTACTCTTTCGGATGGAGAGCGGCGCAGTTTGGACATGAGTGTGAGTGGCGGCGACCTGTTCGATGCCCGTCTGGCCCGCCTGGGCGCGGTCATGGGACGGGAGTTCGCCGACAATGCTCTGGCTATCAATGCCGAACGGGAAGGCCTGCGCCTGACCGGCTATGCCGGCCTGCCCACCCTAAACCGGGCCAATAACCGCATGCAGTATCTGTTCGTTAATGGCCGCCCGGTGCGGGACCGTCTGTTAACCGGCGCCTTGCGGGCAGGCTATATGGATGTATTGGCCCATGACCGCCACGCCATGGCGGCGCTGTTTCTGGACGTGCCGGCGGAACTGGTGGACGTCAACGTACATCCCATGAAGGCGGAAGTACGCTTTCGCGACCCTGGCCTGGTGCGCGGCTTGCTGGTCTCGGCACTGCGCCATGCCCTGGCCGATGCCGGGCACCGCAGTTCCTCCACCGTCAGTGCGGCGGCCCTGGGCCGGGTGCATGAAGGCGGCTTCAATCTGCCATACCGCCAGCCCGCTGGACGCGGCAATACGGGTTTGATGGAGGCTGCGGCGGCATTCCAGGCGCCGTTCGCTCATGCCGCCGAGCCCTCTGCCCGGTTGGAGCCGGCAGCGGATAACGTGGTTGCCGCAAATGACTACCCCTTGGGCGTGGCCCGGGGACAGTTGCACGAGACCTATATCGTGGCGCAAACCGCCAACGGCATCGTCATCGTGGACCAGCATGCGGCCCATGAACGCCTGGTGATGGAGCGCATGCGGGCGCAATTGGCCGCCAACGGCGTGGCCGGCCAGTTGCTGTTGCTGCCCGAGGTGGTCGAACTGGACGAGGATGGCGCCCAGCGCCTGGCCGCCCGCGCCGGGGAGCTGGCCGAGCTGGGCCTGGTTCTTGAAGCCTTTGGCAACGGTGCCATTGTGGTTCGTGAGGTGCCCGCGTTATTGGGGGAAAGCGATGTGCAGGGTCTGGTCCGCGATCTGGCCGACGAACTTGCCGAAATGGATCAGGCCTTGGCCCTACGCGAACGTCTGGATCAGGTTTGCGCGTCCATGGCCTGTCATGGCAGCGTCCGGGCCGGCCGCCGCCTGACGGTGGAGGAGATGAATGCTCTGTTGCGGGAAATGGAACGCACACCGCGATCAGGACAATGCAGCCATGGCCGGCCCACTTATGTGGAGCTGCAACTGGGCGATATCGTAAGCCTGTTTGGCCGCCGCTAGTTGGCGCCTTCCCAGCGCAGGAAGACGATGCGGGCGGCGCCATAGGTGCGTTCGTCAAGGACCGCGAAATTAGGGCCGGCTTTAAACGCCTCTTTTTTGGCCAGCTCGATACAGCATATGGTGCCTTTCCGAAGCCAGCCCAGATCGGCCAGGGCGCGCAGGGATGGTTCCGACTGTTCCGTACGATAGGGCGCATCCATCAAAACCAGATCAAAACTGTCACGTGCCTGACCTGGCTGCGTGGCATCGCGGGTCAGAACGTTGACCTGATCCGCCTCATCCATGTCCCTTGCGGTATTCTGGATCGCGCGGGCTGCTGCACGGTTTTGCTCCAGAAAACAGACCGATGCCGCCCCTCTGGATAATGCTTCAAGCCCCAGCGCACCGGTGCCCGCGAAGACATCCAGAACGGTTTGGCCCTGGGGCATCGCGCCGTCCGGGCCGGCATAATCGCCGTGAGAGAGGATGTTGAACAGGGCTTCCCGTGCCCGGTCCGATGTGGGGCGGATATCCATACCTACCGGACCGCTTAGGCGCCGTCCCCGGTGTTTGCCGCCGACAATCCGCATGGCCCTGTTCTTTTCCTATTCCGCATGATGTCTGTTGGCTATCCTAGCCATCACGCGCCGTGTTGGAAGTGGAGATATTGTGGTGGCGAAGCAAACAATTGGTTTTATTGGCTTGGGGGATATGGGCAAGCCCATGGCGGCGCGCTTGCTTGGCGCCGGTTTCGCGGTGCTCAGCTATGCCCATCGGCGCCGAGAGGCGATTGAGGCCTTGAAAGATGATGGCCTTGAAGAGCTCGAAAATGCCCATGCCGTGGGTGCCCGGGCCGATATCGTCATGACCATCGTGACGGACGAGGCGCAGACCGATACGGTTCTGCGCGGCCCGGATGGTGCCTTAGGGGCCATGGCGCCGGGCGGTGCGGTTATCGTCATGAGCACCCTGGCGCCGAAATACTGCCAGGGCCTGGCGGAAGAGGCCGCGGCAAGGGACATTGCCGTGCTGGACTGCCCGGTCAGCGGCGGTACAATGGGGGCCGAGGACGGCACGTTATCGTTGCTGACGGGCGGCGGCGCGGCGGCGGTGGAGCAATGCCGCGCGTCGTTGGAGGCGATGGGCCGGATATTTCACTGCGGTGACGTCGGCATGGGGCAGGTGGCCAAGCTGGCCAATAACAGCATTCTTTTTGGCTGCGCCGGTCTGCTTTGGGAGGCACGTAAGCTGGCTAAGGCCCATGGCATGGCGCCCGAGGCGTTGATGGAGATATTGGGGACCTCCACCGGCAATACCTTCATGGGCGAGAACTGGGATTTCTTTTCTGACCCCGGCATGTGGCCGCATTTCATATCCATGATCGCCAAGGATACCGCGCTTGCGATCCGTGCCGGGGATGATGCCGGCACGCCGATGTTGATGACACAGCAAACCCGTTCGTTGGATTGGCAATCCACCCGTGACGGGCCGGATTGAGACCTTCGCTATTTTTTCTTCTTTTGCGCCTGCTTTTTTATAGCCGGTTTTTTTACGGGGCGTTTTGCGTCGCCCTCGGTCCCGGTCAGGCCGAAACGGGCCGCGTTGCTGCCTAATTGATCGCGCAAAATGCGTCGAGGCACGGCGGAGACTTCACCACGGGGCAGATCGCCCAATTGGAACGGGCCGTAGGAAAGGCGGATCAGGCGCGTGACCTGCAAATTAAGATGCTCCATGACGCGGCGGATTTCCCTGTTCTTGCCCTCCTTCAAGGACAGGCTGAGCCAGGAATTGCCGCGCTGGGTGCTATCCAGGGTGGCTTCGATGCCGCCATATGAGATGCCGTCGATACGGACCCCGTCGGCCAGCCGGGCCAGCGCCTTTTCATTCACCGAACCATGCACCCGTACCCGGTAGCGCCGCCGCCAGCCGGTACTGGGCAACTCTAAAAATCGCGCCAGATCGCCATCATTGGTCAGCAGCAACAGACCCTCGGTATTCAGATCCAGGCGGCCCACGGACAACACCCGGGGCAGATCCTCGGGCAGTTTCTCGAACACCGTGGCCCGGCCTTCGGGATCGCTATTAGTGGTCAACAATCCCTTGGGCTTGTGATAGCGCCAGAGTTTCGTGGGCTCGGCGCCGGCCAGGGGATTGCCGTCCACCTCGATGCGGCTTTTTGCCGTTACCACGCAGGCCGGCGTTTCCAGTATCTTGCCGTCGACCTTGACCCTGCCGGCGGTGATCCAGCGTTCCGCCTCGCGCCGGGAGCATAGCCCCGCGCGCGCTAACCGTTTGGCGATCCGCTCACCGTCTTCGGGCTTGACCGTTTTCGTGTTGCTGCTCATGTTGGCCAACATGCCGATTAAGCAGACGAAATCAACCTTCATGAAGCTGGCTCTGGACGAGGCCAGCGCCGCGGCCGCTCGGAACGAGGTGCCGATCGGCGCCGTACTGGTTGACGGCGACGGGAAAATCCTGGCCCAGGCCGGCAATCGCACCGAGGAAAGATCGGATCCCACGGCCCATGCCGAAATGGAAGTGATCCGTCAGGCCTGCGCTCTTCGCGGCGAGGCTCGCCTGCCGGATTGTACCCTCTACGTGACATTGGAGCCGTGTCCCATGTGCGCCACGGCGATTTCATTTGCCCGTCTGGCGCGGCTGTACTATGCCGCCCCAGACCCCAAGGGTGGCGGAGTCGAGCACGGGCCGAGGATCTTTCATCAGCCGACATGCCATCATCGTCCCGAGCTTTACCCAGGAATTGGCGAGGACGAGGCGGCGGCAATGTTGCGGGCCTTCTTCCAGGAACGGCGATAATCAGCTAGCATTCAGGATATGTCGGGGAACAGGGGGCGGCGCGTTCGCAAATTATGGCGGGAGTGAGCAATGGCGACCCAACGGCTGATATGGCGCGACGAGTATTTGATCGGCGTCGAGGAACTGGATTGGGAGCACCAGGACCTTTTCGAACGCCTGAATGAATTGCACGACATCCTGTCGAAAAGCGATGACCCCGCTGCCATTGAAGAGTGCCTGGGCGAAATACATGCCCGCGTGGCGTCTCATTTCGCGCTTGAAGAACAGTACATGCGGGCCAACAAATTCGCCTATTATGCCGTCCACAAGGAGGAACACGATGACTTCCTTGAAGTCATCGTCGAGCTTGCCCAGAGTATTCTTGATGATCCCGATCCGGAACGGCGGGATAATCTTGAATTTCAGCTACAGGCCTGGGTGATCAATCACATAATAACTTCAGACAGGGATCTCGCCACGGCGGGGTAATTAGTACCATGACAGCACAGGCAACGCCCCGGGGCATGTATTTCGAGGATTTCGAGGTCGGTATGGAGTTGGTCACGCCGCGCCGGACCATTACCCTGACCGATATTGTAAACTTCGCCTCGCTTTCCGGCGATTTCAACGCGCCCCATTGCGATCACGAATTCTGCAAGAGCCAGCCCTATGGCGAACCCATCGCCCATGGCCCCCTGGTCTGGGCCGTGGCGGGTGGGCTCAGCTATGCCTCCGGTATCAATGACGGCACCATCGTGGCCATGCTGGGAGTGGATGCCTGGCGCATCCATCTGCCGGTCAAGCACGGTGATACCATCCATGTGGTGCAACGGGTGGCGTCAAAGCGGGAGACCTCGAAACCGGACAAGGGCATTGTCGAGTTCGAGCGCGAGATCCGTAATCAACGGGACGAAGTGGTGCAATCCGCCAAGGGTACCAATATGTATCTTCGCCGGACTTAAATCACGCCATCTGTTCTGAAAGCCGCAATCTCGTCTGAGCTGTAGCCGGCCTCGCCCAGGATTTCCTCGGCATCGGCGCCGGGGGCCACGGGCGCACGGTCGATGGAGGCGCCGCCGTGGGCCAGGCGAAAGCCGTTGGCCACCAGTTTCAGGGTGCCAAAGGGGCTTTCCACCGTTTGCAGCACGTCCCGATGCTGCAATTGCGGATGGTTGACCGCCTCCTTGAGATTGCGCACTTGCGAGGCGGGCGCGCCGGCCTCGGCCAGGCGTTCTTCCCAGGTGGCGATATCATCGGTGGCAAAGGCGGTCTCGATGATTTCCCGCAGGGCCGGCTCGTGTTCGGTGCGGCCATGCCAATCGGCGAAGCGCGGATCCTCCAATAGTTCCGGCCGGCCAATGGCGCCCATCAAGGCCTCGAATTGCTTTTGCGTGTTCACGGCGAGGAGCAGGTTATCGTCACCCACCTTGAACAGATTGGCGGTAGGGCGCCGGCTGATGGCTTGGTTGCCGTACTGGCCATGGACGTGCCCCGTTGTGGTGTGCTCGCTGATCAGGGGCGATAGAAAAGCCAGGGTGGAATCCAGCATGGCCACGTCGATGCATTGTCCCTTGCCGGTATGGGTGCGTTGAAACAGCGCCGAGGCGACGGCGAAGGCCGATGTCATGCCGCCGATGGCATCGCATACGGCAAAACCGGCCCGTGTCGGCCCCGTGCCTTCATGCCCGGTAATAGACATGATGCCGGAAACGGCCTGGATACGTCCGTCGTATGATGGCGTATTCCGCTCCGGTCCGTTTTGGCCAAAGCCCGAGACCGCACAATAGATCAGCCGCGGATTGATGGCGGAAAGCGCTTCGTAGCCGATGCCCAGGCGGTCCATTACGCCCGGGCGGAAGTTCTCGGTCACTACATCCACGTCCTTGACCAGGCGTTTGACGATTTCGAGCGCTTTCGGGTCTTTCAGATCAAGGGCGATATTGCGCTTGTTGCTATTGATCGCCAGCCAGCCCGGCGCCATGCCCCGGTCACTCCATTCCCTGGACAGGGGACCGTTACGCATTTCCTCGCCGCCGGGCCGTTCCACCTTGATCACGTCGGCGCCCAGGACCGCCAATTGGTAGCTGCCGAATGGACCGGCAAAGACCTGGGTGAAGTCGAGGACGCGAACGCCCTCGAACGGTTTCGCGGATGCTTCACTCATAATACGTTTTACTCCGCCGCGTCTGATTGCTTGGTCTTCAATCCGGCTGCTTCCCGCCGGCCCTTGGCGATTTCCTTGACCACATCGTTTTGGGCGCGCTGGCGGGCAATCTCTTCGGGTGGAATACGATCGATATTGCGGAAATTGAGCTTCCATTCCGCATCGTCATTCCAGCGTTGAGGCGATTGCAGCGTGGTGCGGGGGCCGGTCGCACTTTCCAACAGATCCAGGGCCATGGCCATGGTTTCGCGCTGGGAGTCCAGGTCATGCGGCTTGCCGCCGGCATTGCCCAGGGGAAAGTCGCTGAACAGAAAACGCGGCACGCCGCAGAGTTCAACAATGTCCTTGGCACAGCCCATGATGACGGTGGGGATGCCGTTTGCTTCAAGATAGCGTGCGGTCAGACTCACGGTCTGATGGCACACCGGTCAAGCCGCGACAATGACAGCCGCTTCAACCCCGTCCTCCCGTAACCGTCGAAGCACTTCCGGACAATCCTGCTCAATCGTGGTGACCTGACTGCGATTGGTCGGCGTGCCCTGGAAATGCGGCGCCAGGGAACCGATCCGACCCTCGTTGGCGGCCGCCTTCAACTGTGCCAGGGGAAAATAAGTGTTGATATCGGCCGCCGTGGTGTACGTCCGGTCATAGCCGAGATGAGAAATGCGTACGTCCGGTTCATCGGCGATCTCGCCGCTATAAACCTGATAGAACTTGGCCGAGGCGTTATAGGCAGCACCCGGGCCCTGATCGCCCCGGTCGGGCTGATAAGGCGCCGAGGTGACCACAAGGCCTACCTTGGTCTCGCTCAACGGCTTGGCTAGCGGCGTGAAAGGCACGTCCGTGTACTGTGCCCAGCGGTAGGGATTGCCGTAGCCCAGGGCCAAGTAATAATCCCGTAAACGCTGCATATAGGGCACCGGCAAATCATGCGCGGCGGCAAAGCCCAAGGCCGCGTCCTCGTCGTTTCGTTCTGCCATCGAAGTATCCTTCCGGAAAAATCATTACCGCGACACCTTAGCACATACCGTGGCGTAAACTGATAGGAGACTCTGCCGGCCACTGGCGCTACATTGTGGCCATACGAGAAACCAAGTAATGAAGATCCGGGCGTGTATGTGCCCGAAAGGAAGGATAGGTAAGAGATGATCCCCGAATTTTCCGACCGCTCGAAGGAATTGCAGGAGCGGCTGCTGAAATTCATGGACGATACGGTCTATCCGAACGAGGACCTTTACCAGGAACAGCTTGAACAAAACTCCGACCGGTGGAACGTACCGCCGATCCTGGAGGAGATGAAGGCCAAGGCCCGTGAAAAGGGCCTGTGGAACCTGTTCCTGCCGGAGAGCGAAGAGGTGGAGCCTATGTCCAACCTCGATTATTCGCCTCTGTGCGAGATCATGGGCCGTTCGCCCATTGCCGCTGAGTCCACCAATTGCTCGGCGCCAGATACCGGCAATATGGAAGTGTTCACACGCTATGCCAATGCCGAGCTCAAGGAACGCTGGCTGACACCATTGCTGGAGGGCAAGATCCGCTCCGCCTTCGCCATGACGGAGCCCGCCGTGGCCTCTTCCGATGCCACCAACATCGAAACCGCCATCGTGCGCGAGGGCGATGAATATGTCATCAA
Source organism: uncultured Rhodospirillaceae bacterium (assembly GCA_964590195.1). Taxonomy (GTDB): domain Bacteria; phylum Pseudomonadota; class Alphaproteobacteria. The sequence continues at coordinate 48,848 of CAZPWJ010000030.1, forward strand.
CGGCCGCAAATGGTGGACCTCCGGTATCGGCGATCCCCGTTGCGAAGTGCTGATCCTGATGGGCAAGACGGATCCGGATAATGCCGACCGTTACCGCCAGCAATCCATGATCGTGGTACCCCGCAATACACCGGGCATTACGGTCGAAAAGATGCTGCATGTCTTTGGCTACGACGATGCGCCCCATGGCCATGGCCAGGTGCTGTTCGAAAATGTCCGTGTGCCGGCTGATCATATTCTGCTGGGCGAGGGCCGTGGTTTCGAGATTGCCCAGGGCCGCCTCGGGCCTGGACGGATCCATCACTGCATGCGCCAAATCGGCGTTGCAGAGCGCGCCTTGGAGAACATGTGCAAGCGGTCGAAATCCCGCTTTGCCTTCGGCAAGCTGGTTTCCGAGCAGTCGGTCACGACCGAGCGGATAGCGGAAGCGCGCATCGCCATCGATCAGGCCCGTCTGCTGGTGCTGTATGCGGCCCACAAGATGGACACGGTTGGCAATAAAGAGGCCCGCAAGGAAATCGCCATGATCAAGGTGGCGGTGCCGAACATGACCTGCCGTGTGGTCGACATGGCTATGCAGGTGCATGGCGGCGGCGGCGTCTCTCAGGTCTTCAACCTGGCGCACGCTTATGCCCATTCGCGCACACTGCGTTTCGCCGACGGTCCCGATGAGGTGCATCGCGCCCAGATCGGCCGTTTGGAACTGCGCCGCTGGAACTAGGCGGAAGCGGCATTTAAGATTGGGGCGGGGCCGGTTGATCTGGCTCCGCCCTTTCCTTGTTTGTGATGAAGAGAGACGTAATGGCGATCGATGACTGGTTCTCGGCCACTTATGGCCAGGCACGGACAAAATTTCAGGCCGCGGCCGAAGCTGCGGGTGCCGTTCAGCACAGCTATGCGCATCCACTGAAGGGGCCCGATAATGGTGACCTGGCCATGGATCTGGCCTATCTGGGACCGGCGGATGCGTCCAGAGTTCTGGTTACTTCATCGGCTACCCACGGTATCGAAGGCTTTTGCGGCTCCGGCTGTCAGGTTGGCTTTTTGGACAGCGGACTGCATAACGAGTTGCCGGACGGCATGGCGCTGCTGCACGTGCATGCCCACAACCCGCACGGCTTTGCCCATGAACGCCGGGTGACCGAGGATAATGTCGATCTGAACCGCAATTTCATCGATTTCGAGGCGCCGTTGCCGGAAAACCCAGCCTATGAAGAGGTACACCCCTGGCTGGTGCCTGACGATTGGGACGGCCCGGCCCGCCAGGCCGCCGATAGGGCGATCGAGGCTTATATTGCCGAACACGGCATGTTTGCCTATCAGGCAGCGGTCAGCGGCGGCCAGCATGGCCATCCCAATGGATTGTTTTATGGCGGGCAGGCGCCAACCTGGTCACGGCGCACAATCGAAACCCTGGCCCAACAACATCTGAGCGGACGTAGCCATGTGGCGTTGATCGATTTCCATACCGGCCTGGGGCCCAGGGGTTTTGGTGAATTGATTTCCGTCGATGTGCCGGGCGGGGCGGAGCATCTGCGCACCGTGGCCTGGTACGGCGACGAGGTACGTACGCCTGGCTCCGGCGACAGCGTTTCGGCCAAGGTCAACGGCACCATTGAAACCGGCTACCATGCCCTGTTGCAAGACACGGAAAGCACCACCATCGCCATTGAATTCGGCACCCTGCCGCCCGAGCAAGTGTTGGGTGCATTGCAGGCCGATAATTGGCTGTATCTGCATGGCGATGTGGCTTCCGCCGAGGGCCAGGCCATAAAACGGCAGGTACGCGCCGCGTTTTATGGCGAGGATAGCGAATGGAACACCATGATCTGGCAACGCGGCCTGGAAATCGCGCGTAAGACCATCCAAGGCCTGAAGGATAGTTGAGTATGGGAAGTGCTAATTACTTTCGACCGGACTATGCCGCCTGCCGGGCGTATTTCTTGAATTTGGCGGCGACTTCGGGCGGTGAGTTGATGCGCGCGGTCAATCCGGCACCTGGCCCCGATGGGCTGGAGCTAAGCACGGAGTTTCTGCGCCTCGGGCCGGCGGATGCCGAGCGCGCCCTGATCCTGGTTTCCGGTACTCACGGGGCGGAAGGTTTCGCGGGCTCGGCCATCCAATGCGCCTGGCTGAAGGCTCATGGCGGGCAATTGCCTGATAATCTGGCGGTCGTCATGGTGCATGGCCTGAATGCGTTTGGCTTTGCCCATTTGCGAAGGGTCAATGAAAACAATGTGGACCTGAACCGCAACTTCATCGATCACGAAGCGGAGCACCCCTTCAATGAAGGCTATGCCAAGCTGGCCCATGTGCTGGCGGTCAGCAGTCTGGATGGCCCGGAACGGGAAGCCGCTGACGAGGAATTAACGCGCTTGGGCGAGGCAATGGGCCAGATGAATGTCATGCGTGCCATCGGCGGGCAGTATGACGATCCGGAGGGCATGTTTTATGGCGGCCGGGTGCCGGTGTGGTCAAACCGGGCCCTGCGGGAATATTTGCCGAAGATGTTGCCGAATGTGAAGTTGGCGGCCTACGTGGACATTCATACCGGTTTGGGTCCATCAGGGTATGGCAGCCCCATGTGTTATCACTTGCCCAAGTCCGATGACTATAATCTGGCCAAGGCCTGGTGGGGTGATGATGTCACCGCTGCCGCCGCCAAGATCAACCATGGCAAAACCGGGGTCGGCGCCATGGAGGCGTTGGTCGGCGCGCGGGTCATCTGCTTGACCCTGGAATTCGGCACCTTGCCATTTGATGGCATTCTGCCGGCTTTGCAGGACGAGCATGCTTGGTGGTGGCATCACCGCGACCGCGACGGCAGTACGATCAAGGCGGCCTTCAGGGCGGCATTTTGCCGTGATGACCGGGAATGGGAAAACCAAATCATCGACCGCGGCCTGCAAATCGCGGCGGCATCCATCGAGGGTCTGGCAGGAAACTGACGGAATTTACTGCACGCCGTCGAGGACCTGGCGGATCTTTACGCCAAATTCTTCGTGGCTAAACGGCTTGGCCAGCAAATGCTCATGCCCCTCCAGGCGGCCATGGTGAACCATCGCGTCCTTGGTAAAGCCGGAGATATAGAGGACCTTCAGGCTGGGTAGCAGACCGCGTGCCTTGTCGGCGAGGTCCCGGCCATCCTTGTCGCCGGGCAGAATGATATCGGCGACAAGCATATCGATCTTCTGGTCCTGCTCGATTTGTTCCAACGCCGTTTCGGCGCAGCCGGCCTCCAGCACCTGATAGCCGAGCTGATCTAGAAAGCCAACGGTGACGGCGCGTACGTCGGCATCGTCCTCGAGCACCAGGACCGTCTCGCCCTGCGCCGTGGTATCAATAATGGCGCGGACCTCGGCATCGGGTATGGCGACCGCGTCGGTGCTCGATCGTGGCAGATAAATTTTGACCGTCGTGCCTTCGCCGATCTTTGAAAGTATCCGCACCTGGCCGCCCGACTGTTTGACGAAGCCGTAAATCATGCTGAGACCAAGGCCGCTTCCCTTGCCCACTTCCTTGGTCGTGAAAAATGGATCGAACGCCTGTTCCATGACCTCCGCCGCCATGCCGGTTCCGCTGTCACTGATCGCCAACAATACGTAGTGACCCGGCGTCAGGTTTTCCAATCCCGCTGCCTCGGCGCATTCAAGATCGGCGTTCGATGTTTCGATGGTTAGTTTGCCGCCACGGGACATGGCGTCCCGGGCATTTAGCGACAAATTCAGGATGGCATTTTCCAATTGGCCCGGATCGACCTCGCATGGCCAAAGGCCGGTGCTAACCGCGAACTCGATCTCGATCTCGCGGCCAAGGGTGCGCTCCAACAGTTCCCGCATGCCATGCACCAATTGATCGATAATAATCGGCACCGGCCGCAGCGGCTGCTTCCTGGAAAATGCCAGTAGGCGGTCCGTCAGATCGGCGCCGCGTTTGGAGGCGGCGATGGCGCGTTCAACGAATTTGCCGAGCGTCTCGTCGGACTCGGTTCGTGTATGGAGCAGTTCCAGGTTGCCCATGACGACCGCCAAAAGGTTTTTAAAGTCATGGGCGACGCCGCCTGTTAGTTGGCCGATCGCCTCCATCTTCTGTGCCTGGCGCAGATTATCGGCGGTTTGCTTGATTTCCGTGATGTCGGTACGGATTCCCACCGTATAACCGCCGGCTGTCCTGCGCATGCTGCACAAGAGCCATCGTCCGTCCCGCAATTGTTGTTCGTGCAAGTCTCGGCCGCGTTGTCGTTGGGCATGCTCTAGACTCACCCACTCCGCGCCGGCGTCGGTGGAATCGGTGTCAACGCCGCGCTCGAATGCCAGGCGGGCAAGGTCTTCCAACTTGGAGCCGGGAACCAAAACGTCCCGCAAGCGTGGATAAAAATTCTTGAACCTGTCGTTGCACATGACGAAAGTATTGTCTTGGTCGTAAAGAATAAACCCTTCTGAAATGCTTTCGATGGCGCTGGAGAGATACATCTCCGCCGCCGTACGTGCCGCTTCCGCCTGTTTGTAAGCGGTCAAATCCACGACGAGACCAAAATAGCCCTGTACCTCTCCGCTTACCGCGGCAATATCCGGTACATAGGTAACATGGACGTTGCGGGTTTGGCGGTCCGGATATGTGACTGTCGCCTCGAAGGTCACATGTTTCCCGGCTATGGCCTTGTTGATAAAAGGTTCAAATTTTTCATTGGTTTCCTGCCCCAAGAGTTCGGGGACGGTTTTACCGACCACATCATTGATCGGGCGACCATACCATGTCGCGGCCGTCTTGTTGGCATACTGAAAGCGCCGGTCCTTACCCATATAGGTAATCAACACCGGCAGCGCGTCGGTGATCATGCGGATCTGCCGCTCACTTTCGCGCATTTGTTCGGTGTATTTTCTGGTGTGATTTCTAAGCTGCTTGCGGGTTCGGCGCAGGCCGTCCTCGGCGGATTTTTCCTCGGTGATATCCTGAACAAGGCAGGACACGCCGATAACCGTGTCGAAATCGTCCTTTATCGCGGTATAGGTATGTTGAAAGAAGCGCTTCTCGCCCGGGAAAGCGGGCGTCTCGGCTTCGACTTCGCCACCGATGATTGCCTCGCCTGTTTCGACGACCTGGCGCAATTGTGCCTCGACCCCCACAGCGACGTTCGGAATCGCTTCGAAAATAGTGCGGCCAATGTGCTGCTCGACCGATGCGCCATTGAGCACGGCCAGATATTCGTTGACGAAGGTGAAACGAAAATCCAGGTCAAAAATGCAGAAACCGACCGGAATGTCGATCAATACCCGCGCCAAATCAGCGAGCTGCCTATGGTTGGATTGCTCGTTCAAAATATTCCCGTTCGCGGCTTGTCGGCAAGCAACTCACAAAACGAAATCATTTCACTATACGAATACATGCAAGACAATATCTCCATTCTAGCTTTTGACTACTGTTTTCAGTCTTTTAATTTTTTACGGGCTTCATAGATGTCGGCCTTGGTTGCTTGATAAGGATGGGACCGGCGAGAACAAATTCAAGTGTTTTAAGGAGCTGAACTGTGTTGGATGGAATCAAC
>CAZPWJ010000031.1:0-52056 GCA_964590195.1 uncultured Rhodospirillaceae bacterium
GAATATTGCTAGAGGCAAAAATTCAATTTTATAGTGAATTGAAGAGTCGTATCTGATTCTTGGCGTGTTTTTCGGAATCTTATGAGCCCTGAAATACTCCTAATGTGTTGGCGTATTCCAATTGCAGGCAATCAGTTTGGGGGCCTTGGGTTGGTTATAGGCCGAAATGGCTAAGCAAAAAGAAGGGGGATGCCGTGGCATCCCCCTTTCGAGTTTTACTATTTTGAGTTGAAAAATCTTATCAGGCGCCCTCGCGGCCGATGATGGCGATGGAGGAGACGTTCTGATGCGGTTGACCGCCGAGATTATGGGTCATCCCGAATGTCGGATCCTTCAACTGGCGCGGTCCGGCCCGGCCAAGTAGCTGGTTGTACATTTCGTACAGCATGCGAAGGCCGGAAGCGCCGATCGGGTGGCCAAAGCATTTCAGACCGCCGTCAATCTGGCAGGGTACCTGGCCATCGGCATTGTAGAAACCATCGAGGACGTCGCGCCAGGCTTCGCCTTCGTTGGAGATATACAGATCTTCCATGGTCACCATCTCGGTGATCGAGAAGCAGTCATGGCACTCGAACATGGAGATCTGATCCCGTGGCTTCTCGATGCCCGCCTCTTTATAGGCCCGTTCGGAGGCCTTGCGGGTGGTCAGGAAGTAGCTGCCGTCCCACGAGTTATGGCCCGATTCCTGGCCATTCGACACCGCCAGCTGTAGCGCCTTGACGGTGATCCGATCGGTCTTGCCCAAGGCCTTGGCAATTTCCGGCGTGGTCACGATAGCGGCGGCGGAGCCGTCGGAGACGCCGCAGCAATCGAACAGACCCAAGGGGGCCGCGATCATCGGCGCGTTCAGTACCGTTTCCAAGGGGATCTCTTTTTGCAGATGCGCCTTGGGGTTCTTGGCGCCGTTGGCGTGGCTTTTCACCGAGATCGAGCCGATGGCCCGTTTCACGGTATCCATGTCGACGCCATGCTTTTCGGAATAAGCGGTCGCCAGCTGGGCGAAACCGCCAGGCGCGGAGCCATTATTCTTGATCATGTCGTTCAAGGGACCGGAGCCGCGTTGCGGCAGGCCGCCGTAGCCGGTGTCCTTCAATTTTTCCACACCAACCGCCAAGGCGATATCGGCGGCGCCGGAGGCAACCGCATACACGGCGCCACGGAAGGCTTCCGTTCCCGAGGCGCAGAAGTTCTCGACCCGGGTCACGGGGATGTTGGGCAGACGCAGGGCCACCGAAAGCGGCACGCCGGATTTGCCAACATGGACTTCCTCGATCGCGGTGGCGAACCAGGCCGCATCGATCTGGCTGGTCTCGATGCCAGCATCAACCAGGGCTTCCTGATAGGCTTCGACAATCAAATCTTCGGCATCGCAATCCCAGCGCTCACCGAATTTCGAACAACCCATGCCAAGAATAGCGACTTTATCTCTAATACCTGAGGCCATTTTTCTTTCTCCTTATACCGCCTAAATCTTCGGCGCTGCTTTCCAGTAATATTTGTTGAAATTGCGTTTTTCGTCGGCCGCCTTGATGCGGAACACCATGCGGAATTCATCGCCGACCGCCACGCCGCCTTCGTCAACGTCGGTGAAGTCGGCCATCATGCGGCCGCCCTCGCCAAAGGTAACCATGCCGAAATGGTGGGGCGGGTCCGGCGCGTAGGTCAGGTTATCGGCGGTCCAGGACTGGATCATCGCCGAGGTTTCCGACATCCGGTGATCTTCCTGGGTATTGATGGCGCCGCAATTGGGGTTCACGCAAATCCGCGCTTTCGGATATTGCACGGTGCCGCATTGCTCGCACTTGCCGCCAACGAAACCGATAACCATTTCCTTGTTTCGGTACAACGTGGTCAATGCGGTCTGCTTGTCCGTCTCCGAACGCAAGCCGCCATCCTGTTCCACCAGATTGTTGAAGGCCAGGAACTTGTTGTAGTTGGTTTCTTCCTTGCGGTGGGCCAGGTGGCCCTTGATGCCCTTGCGGTTGGACATGCTCGAGATCTTGTCCGTGACGCGGAAGATCAAGGCGTCACAGCCCTGACCCCAGCCAACCACCATGATGTTCTCGCCCGGCTTGGCGTCCTGCAGGCAATCCACCAGCATGACCAGGGCGTGGGACGTTCCCGCCTCGCCCATCACGTTGTGCAGATTGTCGCGGGCGGCTTCGGCATTGATGCCGCAGGCCTTGGCCACCATGCCAGCGATGTTGCGGATAGTGCCGGGCATGACGAAATGGTTGATGTCGCCGGCGCTGACCCCGGTATTATCCAGGGCGGCCTGAACCGCATCGGGCACGATCTTCATATAACCTTCGTCGCGGATCCAGCGTTCTTCCCAGTTATAGTCGAAGTCCGCGTTCTGGCCGCGATAGTGATCGACGAAATCCACCGCGACCTGTCCGGCCCCGACGTATTCGGCCACCACATTGTCGTTGCCCAGCAACAGGGCCGCGCCGCCGTCGCCGTACATCAATTCGTTGGTATTGGCGGTCTGGCTGCGCCGGTGTTCGCCGGTGGCGAACAGCGCGCTGCCGCCCGTGCCCTGGGCCACGCTCAAGGCGTTGATCAGACCGGATGTCGCGGCCCGCTGTGACGAGGTGATGTCCATGGTCATCATGTTCTGACCCAGGTTCAGGGCGGTGCCCAGAACGCCGGAATTCTGCCGGTCCGTGAATGGCAATGTGGTCGAGGCCAGATAAATCGCCTTGATGTCGTCCGGCCGGGCCTTGTCCAGGCAATCGCGGGATGCCTCGACCGCCATGGTCAGGGCGTCCTCGTCCCAATTGCACATGGAGCGCTCGCCCTTGCTGTACGCCTTGAGGGCGCCGTTAAACCAGCTCACATTCTCCAAAATCACGCTTCTCGGCAGCCGCCGCCTGGGCACATAGCCGCCGTACGCTGTAATACCTACCATTCGCTCTTCCCTTCACGGGGCCGGCAACGCCAAAGACAATGCCAACCCACACAATTATTGCATCTTGTCTTCAGCGCTAACTTACCAGAGCGGGGTTTTGCGTCAAGGGAAGCGCGTTAGAGCGCGCACCTGGAAAGCCCTACATTCTTTCCTTGCCAAATTATTGCGGCCGGGGCGGGCGCACCGCCAGGATCAGGGGCATGGCGACAAGGGCGGTCAGGCCAAAGAACAAAAATGCATTCAAATAGCCGATCATCTGGGCCTGGCGGCCGATCTCGTGCACCATGGGCAGGGCCTCGCGCACGCTGGGCGCGGCGGTCTCCAGGTTCCACAGCGCGGGGCGGCCCGGCTGTACCCGTTCGGCGATCTCGGCGTAGGAAATTTTCGAGGTTCGGAGCGCCACCGCGACGGACAGCGAGATATGCACCGAACTGCCGAACAGGCGCAGCAGATGAAACAGCGAACTGACCAGCGGGAACTTATCCGGCGATACCGCGCCCATGTTGATGACCAGCAAAGGCACCCAGACAAAGCCGATGCCCAGGCCGGAGACGAAGCCGGTCCAGGCCAGCTGGAAATAGGTTACGTTTATGTCGAAGCAGGCCATCTCCCAGCCGGTCCATATCTGCGCGCCAAAACCCAGGGTCAGCCAAATGCGCGGATCGTAACGCGAACCCCAAAGCAGGGTGACGAAGCCGAGCATCATGCCCAGGCCCCGGATCGCCAACAGAACGCCGATGGTGTCCTCGGGATAACCACGCAGTTGCTGCAACAGGTTGGGCAGCAGTACCAGGGGCGAATAGCTCAACATGCCGAACGCCGCGACCAACAGCAGGCCCACGACGAGATCCCGGTTGGCCAAGACCCGTAAATCTATGTAGGGCTGGCGCCAGGTCAGGCTGTGGACCACGAAGAGATACAGGCAGGCCAGACCGGCCAGGCATTCAAGGGTGATTTCCACCGAGTCGAACCAGTCATTGCGCTCGCCCCGATCGACCATCAATTGGAAGCAGGCGATGGCGATGGACAAAAAGATGAAGCCGCGCAGATCCAGACGGCTGCGCCCTGCCGGTTTATCGTGGGGGATCACGACCAGCACCGCCAGGCAGGCAACGGTGGCGAACGGCAGGCAGAAAAAGAACACCGAGCGCCAGCCGTACTCCTCGGTCAGAATGCCGCCCAGCCAGGGACCTATCATGGGCCCGATGGTCACGCCGATGCCGAAGATCGAGGTAATTACGCCGTGTTTCTCACGCGGGTACGAGGCCATCACCAGGGCCATGGTCAGCGGCGTCAACGGTGCCCCGAAAGTGCCCTGAACGGCGCGAAACAGCACCAGTGTTTCCAGGTTTGGCGCCAGGGCGCAGGCCAGCGTGGCCAGGGAAAAACCGAATGTCGAGACGACGATCAGACGGCGCGAGCCGAAACGGTCGTTCAACCAGCCGGTCGCCGGCAGGCCGACGGCGTTGGCCACCAGATAGGAGGTCACCACCCAGGCGACCTGGTCCCGGGTCGCCGACAGCGAACCCTGGATTTGCGGCAGCGAGACGTTGGCGATGGTGATGGTCATGGCGAGCAGGAAGACAACCAGCACACAGGCCGCCAACAGGGCGACCCGGCCGCCGGCGTCGAGCGTTGTCTGTTCCGCTACGGCCATACGCACACATCCGGTCCCTGAATGGGAGCGCAAGGCTAACACGCAGCCGCGCTTGCCGCCAACGGCGCAAATTTTTTCCCCTCAAAACGTGTGAACCTATCCCCATCATGTTCTAGACTGGGGTCATATTGTAAAGCGGGGCAGGAGGCCCATAGTCATGAGCGACCTTCAATCACAATTTGCCGGCACCCAGGAGGTCCTGGAACAGCACAAAATCGACGTGGCCCGGCTGCAATCCTATATGCAGGAGCATGTGGAGGGTTTCTCCGGCGAGATCGCCTTGAGCCAGTTCAAGGGCGGCCAGTCCAATCCCACCTACCGCATCGATTCCGGTGGCCAATCCTATGTGCTGCGCCGCAAACCGCCGGGGGTTTTGCTGCCCTCCGCCCATGCCGTGGACCGGGAATACCGCGTTATCACCGCCCTTGCGGACACCGACGTACCGGCGCCCAAGACCTATTGCCTGTGCGAGGACGAAAGCGTCATCGGCACCATGTTCTACATCATGGAAATGGTGCAGGGCCGCATTCTGTGGGATTCCACCCTGCCCGAGATGAGCCGCGAGGAACGCGGCCAGATCTACCGCTCAATGAACGAGGCCATGGCCGCCTTGCACACGGTTGACTACAACGCCATCGGCCTGGGTGATTTTGGCAAGGTGGGGGAATACCGTGAACGGCAAATCCATCGGTGGAGCAAGACCTACCGAATTTCGGAAATGGATACGATCCCGGAAATGGACCGCCTGATCGACTGGTTGCCCAAGAATATTCCAGCCGGTGATGAAACAACGCTGATCCATGGTGATTTTCGCATGGACAACATGGTTTTCCATCCGACCGAGCCCAAGGTTATCGCCCTGCTGGATTGGGAATTGGCCACGTTGGGGCATCCGGTGGGAGATTTCACCTACACCATGATGGGCTGGCGCCTGGACAAGGACCTGTTCCGCGGCATCGCCGATGCGGATATCGAGGGCCTTGGCATCCCGACCGAGGAACAGCATATCGCGCATTACTGCGCGCTGACGGGGCGTGAGGGAATTCCCGATCTGGAATGGTATTTTGCTTATAATATGTTCCGCTTGGCGGCTATTCTGCAGGGCATCGCGAAGCGGGCCGCGGACGGCACGGCGGCCAGCGAACATGCCGTGGAACAGGGCCGCCGGGCCCGTCCCCTGGCCGAGGCGGCCTGGAAACAGGTGGAAAAGCTGGCTGGCTAGTTTCCCAGCCATGAAAGTAGCACGACGACGGAAAGAGTATGACCGAGATGAGTGATTATCAGAACGAAACCATTCCCGTGCGCGAGGCGCACCGCCTGGATGGCGAAAAGCTGCGGGCCTATCTGGCCGCCAATATGGACGGTATTGGCGATGATATTACGTTGCACCAGTTTGCCGTCGGCCAGTCCAACCCGACCTATATGGTCACTACCGGCGGGCGGGAATTTGTTCTGCGCAAGAAGCCGCCCGGCACCTTGCTGCCCTCGGCCCACGCCGTTGACCGGGAATACAGGATCATGACGGCGCTGTGGGACACCGATGTGCCCGTGCCCAAGACTCATTTGCTGTGCGAAGATGACAGCGTTCTGGGCACCGCCTTTTTCGTCATGGACAAGGTTGATGGCCGGGTTCTCGACGATCAGTACGCGCCGGCCTTCACCCCGGAAGAGCGCGGCGCCGTCTATGACCATCTGTTGGAAGTTCTGGCCGCGTTCCATTCCGTCGACTACGAGGCCGTGGGTCTGGGGGATTTTGGCCGCCCCGGCAATTACTACGAACGTCAGATCAACCGTTGGACCAAGCAGTATCTGGCCTCGCAAACCGATGATATCGAGGCCATGACCAAATTGATGGAATGGCTGCCCAAGAATGTGCCCCAGGACGATGCCACGACTCTGGTGCATGGCGACTACCGCCTGGGCAACAATATCATCCACCCCACCGAGCCGCGCATCGTCGCCGTGCTGGATTGGGAATTGTCCACCCTGGGCCATCCCCTGGCCGATCTGGCCTATTGCTATGTGGCTAGTTTCATGGCCACCGGCGAGCTTTTGGAGCGGCTGCCCGGATTGCCGGAGGAAGATGAATTCGTTGGCCGTTATTGCCAGCTGACCAACCGTGGCGGCATTCCCGATTGGACCTTTTACAAGGTCTTCCAGTTGTTCCGCCTGGCCGCAATCGTCCAGGGCGTCTACAAGCGCGGCCTGGACGGCATCGCCTCCAACGCCAAGGCGGTAACCTACGGCGACAGATGCCGTAACCGGGCCGAAGCCGCCTGGAACATGGTGGTGGAATAACCGGAAATGGTTGATTTCCTGGAGCGCATCGCGGCGGTCGAGAAAAAGAACAAAAGCCTGCTTTGTGTTGGCCTGGACCCCGACCCAGGCCGCTTGCCCGGCCATCTGGCGGGCGTGCCCGATGGCATATTCCAGTTCTGCAAAGGCATCGTCGATGCGACCCATGACCTGGTTCTGGCCTTCAAGCCGCAAATCGCCTACTTCGCCGCGCAGGGGGCGGAAGAGCAACTGCGCCACCTGATCGCATACATTCATGAAACCACTGAAATCCCCGTGATCCTGGATGCCAAGCGGGCCGATATTACTTCCACCTCGAAGATGTACGCCGAGGAAGCATTCGATATCTACGGCGCCGATGCCCTGACGGTGAATCCCTATTTCGGCCTGGATTCCCTGCAGCCGTTCCTGGATTACAAGGACAAGGGCATCATTATTCTGTGCCGTACCTCGAACCCCGGCAGCGCGGAAATCCAGAACATCGTCTCCCAGGATGGCGAAACGATCTATGAAGTGGTGGCGCGCAAATCCGCCGGCGAATGGAACATGCACGGCAATGTCCTGTTGGTGGCCGGCGCCACCCATCCAGACGAATTGCGCCGCATTCGAAAAATCGTCGGCGGCATGACGCTGTTGATCCCCGGCGTGGGCGCCCAGGGCGGCGATATTCCGGCGCTGATCGAAAGTGCCCGGGGCGGCGGCGTGATCATCAATTCCTCGCGCGCGGTCATCTATGCCGGATCGGGTACCGACTATGCCGAAGCCGCCCGTGCCGCCGCCCTGGCAACACGCGATGCCATCAACGAAGCCGTCTATGCCATTTGCAATGACATCCGCGCCTGACCGCCCATTGGAAAAGGAAAATCAGCGATGAGCTTTTACGGGTTACGAGGAGACGATGAATATCGGCAGATGCTCGAACATCTGGCGGCGTTGCAGAAACTGTTTCAGGATGCGAGCGTTCCCAGCTTCTTTTCCGACAATCTTATCGCGCTGAACCGCAACCTGAGCTTTTTATATGACGAAAAGTTCATGAATGCCTTTTCCGACGCGAAGGATGACAACATCCCGGAAGATGCCGCGAAACTCTGGCGGCTACATACCCTGGCCTGGTGCGGCCAGGCCGCCTTGAATATTCCCGGCGATTTCGTCGAATGCGGCGTTTACAAGGGCCTGTATTCTGGAATGTTGACCGATTATCTGGATTGGGACCAGATTGAACGCCGGTTCTATTTATATGACACCTTCGCGGGCCTTGCCGAAGACTGGTCCAGCGAGGATGAGCGTTTGACCGTCAGCGGCGGCTATGAATGGGACGGAACCTATGAAGCCGTTTGTGAGCGGTTTGCCCGTTTTCACAACGTGGATGTGATCAAAGGCGTGGTACCGGACATTCTTCACGAACGCTCGCCAGCGCAAATCGCCTTTCTGCATCTGGATCTAAACGCGGCCCAGGCTGAAGTGGCCGCGCTGGATGTCCTGGCCTCTCGATTGTCTGATGGGGCGATTGTCTTGATGGATGATTTCGGCCGTAAGGAGCAGCTCGAACTGGCGGAAGCCTTGATGGGTTGGTGGGTGGGGCATGACCATCATATATTGGAACTGCCGACCGGTCAGGGCATGGTCATGGCCAACGCTTCGAAATTGCAGGTGTAGTTGGTAAAGTTGAATGATTAGTTATGAGTGAGTAGGAGTTGATTTTTGCCGGAAGCAATTAGCGTCAAGAGCCTGGATCCGGAGCTGCGTTGCACGAGTCCGATACTGGTCGATTTTTTGAAATTTTGGCATGATGCCAGGGGCGACCGGCCGATGCCCCGCCACGCCGACATGGACCCGCTGAAACTGGGTCCGGCACTGCTGCCGTACGTACTGTTGATCGACGTGGAACATAAGCCCGAGCTGCGTTACCGCTGGCGGCTTGTCGGTACCCATATCACCACGGTTCTCAACCGGGACATGACCGGTTGCTATTGGGACGAGATCTACGAGGGCGACGGTTTGGCGACCTTGCGGCTGCGGGCGGATTGGGTATTGCAACACCGTGCGCCGTTGCGGGCGACGGGTCATGCGGTGTCGCGCGGCCGGGATTTTGAAACCCTGGAAGCCTTGCACCTGCCCCTGTCCAATGATGGCGAAACCATCAATATGATCTTCGCCGCCTCGGTCTATACCTTGAAGAGCGAGGCCGAAGCGGCCTCCGATGAAGGCGGCTAACCAGCGAGAAAAGCGCCGTCGATAGGCAGTTCCACGCCCGAGACATAGCTGGCCTGTTCCGAGAACAGGAATTCGACGGCGGCGGCGACCTCGTCCGCCTCGCCGGCCCGCTGCATGGGCGAGAGTCCAAGCGTCCGTTCTCTATAGGCCGGTTCCTGCGCCTCGAAACGGGTGCGGATGCGGGAGCCCGGTTCACTAAGGATCAGCCAGGGCAGCACCGCGTTTACCGTTATACCGAATTCGGCCACGTCCTTGGCCAGTTGATGGGTAAAGCCAAGGATGCCCGCCTTCGCCGTGGCATAGACCAGCCGGGCGCCGGCGGTGCCGACCGGGCCAATGCGGCCATGGGCCGAGGTCGACGACATGTTGACAATGCGGCCATGCGATTGCTCCCGCATGGCGGGGATCACCGCCTGACAGGCCCAATAGGTACTTCTGAGATTGAGATTGATGACCAGGTCCCAATCAGCATCGGAAATCTCATCGATTTGATGCACGCTTTTTGGTCCGGCGCCGCCGGCGATGTTCGCGAGCGCATCAATACGGCCATACTTTTTCAGGGCGGCGTCCGCGAAACCTTCAACATCCGGCCGTTGCAAGACATCCGCCGCATGGCACATAGCGGTGCCGCCGGTTGCCTCGATCGTTCCGGCGACATTCGCCAGGCCCTCCTCGTCCCTGTCGACAAGACAAAGATCATAGCCGGCCTTCGCCAGCCGCAGGACCGTCGCCTTGCCGATCCCGTTCGCCGCACCCGTGACGATCGCCGCGCGTCGTTCGCCGCTCATTGTCCGAGGCCCCTAAGCAGCTTCGGCCAGGGTGAAGCCGAGATCTCGGCAAGCCTGGTTCAGGGCCGCAACGGCCTCCGTGGAAAGCGGCAGCATGGGCGGGCGCATGTTGCGCCAAGCGGCATCGCCGGTGTTTTGTGCCAGCAGTTCCTTCATGCCGGGCACGAAGCCAAAGGCCTGCAGCATTTTGCGGGCCGCCGATGCGGTGGCCTGGGCTGCCTCGGCGCCCGCCGTATCGCCGGCCAGATGTGCCGCATAGACCGGCTGACACAGATGCGAGGTGGCATTGCCCGTGGCCGTGATGCAGCCCGCGCCGCCTTCCTTCAGGGTGTCCAGCAAATACAATTCAGTTCCGGCAAAGGTGCGGAAGCCCGGTATGGCACGGGCCACGGCTTGCATATCGTCCCAGTTGCCGGAGGAATCCTTCACCCCGACCACGGTCGTGGGATAGGCCTTGTTCAGGCGCACCAGCAGCTCGGTGCTGATTTCAAGGCCGGTCATGGTGGGGAAATCGTAGACCACGATGCGCATGCGGTCATCGCCCAGGCTTTGGATGACCTGATCATAGCAGGCGAACAGACCATCATCGCCGATGCCCTTGTAGTAGAAAGGGGGCAGCATCAGGATCTGATCGAACCCCGCGTCCAGGGCCGCCTTGGTCAACTCGATGGTGTCGGGCAGGGCGCAACAACCGGTGCCGATCATCAGCTTGTCCTTGGCGATGCCGGAATTGGCGGCCGCCGCGATGACGTCCAGGCGTTCGGCGACCGAGAAGGAATTCGCCTCGCCCGTGGTGCCCAGCACCGCGATGCCGTCACAGCCATTGCCGAGCAGCCATTTGTGGTGCGCCACCATTTTGTCCAGATCAACCGACAGGTCGGCGCGCTGCGGCGTTACGGCGGCGCTCCAGACGCCGGAAAGGGGATCGCTCATTTAGGAGTCTCCACGATTTATGGTTCGCAAATTATGGTTCTCTATCCAGAACATGATGTTCCAATGGTCCGGCATGCCGTTCGCTAATGCAACGGCCGCGCACCGAAATACCCGCCCGGTGTACACTATCCGGGTCCCCGCTGACCAGGGGGTGCCAATGGGCCAGAGGCTTTCCCTCCGCCAGCATGCGATAGGCGCAGGTTGAGGGCATCCAGACCAGTTCGCCGACATTCTTTGGGTTCAACACCACGCAGTCCGGTTCCAGGACCGAGCGGCGCTCATAATCGCCGCAACTGCAGGCGCCGATGTCCAACAGCCGGCAGGCCACGTTGGTAAAGGCCAACTCGCCGGTATCGATGTCCTCCAGCTTGTGCAGGCAGCATTTGGCGCAGCCGTCACACAAGGATTCCCACTCTTCGGGGGACATCTGGTCGAGCGCTTTGCGCTCCCAGAAGGGTTTTTCCGTATTCCGCCCCTCAGCCGCCATGGCGGGCGATGAACGCCTTGATGCGCGGCGCGATTTCCTGACGCCAGCGGCGGCCGTTGAAGACACCGTAGTGTCCCACGTCGGGCTGTTCATAATGTTCACGCATGTCGTCGGGCAGGGCATGGCACAGATCCTGGGCCGCCCTGGTCTGGCCGACGCCGGAGATATCATCCTTGCCGCCCTCAACCGTCATCAGGGCGCAGTTGGTGATGGCGCCCGGGTCGACCAATTCGCCACGATGATGGAAAGTGCCCACCGCCAGCTGATGCTCCTGAAAAACCTTTTGCACGGTCTGCAGATAATATTCCGCCGGCAGGTCCATCACCGCCCGGTATTCGTCATAAAAGGCCCGGTGTTGATCGGCGCTGTCGCCATCGCCGCGCAACAGATTGTGATACAGCCGCATATGGGCGCCCACGTGACGGTCCAGGTTCATGGTCATGAAGCCGGTCAGCTGGACAAATCCGGGATAGACCCGGCGCATGAAGCCGGGGTTGGGCGCCGGTACCCGCTGGATCACCGTGCGCTCGAACCATTCCAGGGAATGGTTCTGAGCCAGATCGTTAGGTGTCGTCGGATTGATCCGGGTATCGATCGGCCCGCCCATCAAGGTCATGCTGCGGGGCGTGATCTCGTCGCCCACCGCCGCCAGGAACGAGACCGCCGCCAACAGAGGCACGGAAGGCTGACAAACCGCCAGGGCATGGCAGCCGGGTCCGACAACGGCAAGAAACTCCATCAGATAATCGATGTAGTCATCCAGATCGAAGCCGCCTTCGATCAGGGGCACCAGGGCCGCGTCCCGCCAGTCGGTGATGTAGACATCGTGATCGGGCAGCATGGCGCGCACCGTATCCCGCAGCAGTGTGGCGAAATGGCCGCTCAAGGGCGCGACGATCAACAGCCGGGGATGGCCCAAGGCGCCGTCTTCGTCGCCGGCGCGGACAAAACGCTTCAACTGGCCAAATGGCAGGCGCGAGACGACTTCTTCATGCACCGCAACATCTTCACCGTCGATTTTGGTGCTGTGCAGGCCAAAGGCCGGCTTTTGATAGTCACGGGTGCCGGATTCGAAGATTTCCAGTGATGCGGCCATGGCCCGGCCCATGGGCGTGTAACTGATCGGGTTCATGGGGTGGCGCAACAGCGCCTGATTGGCTTCAGCGGCGAAACGAAGCGGCGCCAGCGCCGACTTCTGAAACTCGTGCATATGATAAATCACGCAGTATTACCCAAGGCTACAGCCGGCACCGTGAGCCAGCAGTTTCATCTAAACAGCGATCATGCTGCAATGCAATAAAAAGCATCTGAATTTTGATGCGGCGCAATGCAAATCGTTCGCCGCCCTTGCCGGATCCAGGCCCAGTCACAGTTTATCCAGCACTATTGTCAGTTTATCCTTGAACTGCCGGGGTGAATAAGGCTTCGCGATGTAGGCGCTGACATCGTGTCTGGCGGCGGCCTTGACCGATTCCATGTCGGAATTGCCTGTTACCATCATGAACGGCATGTCGGGAAAATCGTTGCGAACTTCTATCAGCAGTTCCAGACCGGACATGCGGGGCATGCGCCAGTCACAGATAATGAGATCTATCATGGCGCCGGAACGATCCAGGAACTCGCGGGCTTCGCGGCCATCGGAGGCGGTGAAAACCCAGTACACGCCCATATGGCCCAAAAGCGTCCGCGTGAGATCCCTGGCCTGGACCACGTCATCCACCACAAGAACAGCCAATTCATGCTTATTCTTTGCCAAGCTGTGCTCCCAATTTCATTTGCGTTTTCATTCGGGAACTCATGCGCTCGATCGTGCGAGATATTGTTCGTCAACCGCCTCGATGGCTTCTGTCAGGGCGGCTTCAACATCGGGCACCAACTCGAGCGCGGTTGTCTCTTGGTTCTGGTTGCAGGCCGCCTCGAGACCGGCGGCGGTAGCCTGAACCTGACGCATGCCCAGGCTGCCACCGGCGCCTTTGGCGTTATGGGCCAGTTCTCCAATCTGCTCCAAGGCGCCGTTCTCCACCGCGATCTTTAGATCCTGAAGACATTTGCGCACACCCTGGACCTGGCTTTCGATGATTTCCGTGAACTGTTCCGCCGGCAGGATTTCCCGCCATTCATCAATAACCTTGGGATCAAGGATGGCCACCACATTCGCGCCGGTTTCGACTTCGGTCTCGGCCTCGATCTCGACTTCGCTGTCGTGGTCATCGGCGGCGCCTGTGTCATGATCATGGCCGGCGCCCGGAGATAGTCCGGGGCTGGGTTCGTGTATTCGCCCGGCCCAATTATTCACCGCGGCAATTAACCTGTCGCGATCCAATGGTTTCGAGACATAGTCGCTCATGCCGGCGGCGAGGAACCTTTCCCTGTCGCCCTTCATGGCGTTCGCGGTCAAGGCGATGATTGGTATCAGTCCCCGTTCACCCGCCATCTCGCGGATTCTCCTGGTTGCCTCGATGCCGGACATCTCGGGCATGTTGACGTCCATCAAAATCAAATCAAACGGTTCCGCTTCAACCGCTTCGACCGCCTCGACGCCATTGCAGGCCACTTCGGTACTGTGTTCCAGCTTTTGCAGTGTTCTCGTCGTCAGCAGCTGATTTACGTAATTGTCCTCGACCACCAGGACCTTCATATGAGAGCGGCCAGCCGTCTGCCGCGCCAGGGGCATGATGTGGGATAATTTGGCGGCTTTCGATTGATGGTGGAAGTCGCCTGTAAACCACACGGTGGTGCCGCCGCCATCGGTGCTGTTCAAGCCGATCTCGCCGCCGATCAATTCCACAAGCTGTTTGCAGATTGCCAATCCCAGACCAGTGCCGCCAAAGCTGCGCGTGATGGAGGCATCGGCCTGGACGAATTTTTCGAACAACTTGGGCTGTATCTCTTCCGGTACGCCGATGCCAGTGTCGGTGACCGCGAAGCGCAAGGATACGTCCGCGTCATGGCCGTGACGCATCTCGACGGCAATTCCAATCGTGCCTTGATCGGTGAATTTGAGGGCATTGCCCGCCAGATTTAGCAGAATCTGCCGGATTCTGCCCGGGTCGCCATTGATGATGCTGGGCACCTCGGGGGCGACGTTGATGTTGAATTCCAGGCCTTTGGCCATGACCTGGGGCCCCAACAGGTCCGCGACGCTTTGCACGACGCGGCGCAGATCGAAATCGACGAATTCAAGCTCCAGCTTGCCGGCTTCCAGTTTGGAGAAATCCAAAATGTCATTGATGATGGCGGTCAAGGAATCCGCTGATTGCCTGATGGCATCGACATATTGCGATTGTTCCCGGTTCAGGCTCGTCTCGCTCAACAGAGCCGACAGGCCGACAACGCCATTCATGGGATTTCTGATCTCGTGGCTCATCGCGGCCAGAAACTGCGACTTGCTCTCGTTGGCGGCGTCCGCTTGCCGCTTGGAACGGTTGGCCAATTGCGCCTGCCGCAGAAGTTTCGACTTGGCATGGGTGGCGGCCTCGGCCGCGTCCTTGGCCTGGCTGATCCGGGCAATGGAGAACTCGTAGAGTCCGATGTAAGTCATCGACATGGCGGTGACGTACCCGGCGGCACAGATCAGCAGGGTCAATGTGATCATGCCCGTGTCGCCGGTGCCGAAATTATTGGGGAAATCGTGGCCGGAAAAATAAAGGCCGCCCATAACCGCGAAACCGAGGACAAAACTCGACATGCCAACCAAGCGATAGATGCCGTCGACGAAGAACATGGCAACGATCGGCACCGTCAGGGTCCACGACAGGGCCGGGGATTGCACGCCGCCATACTGGTAGGAAGCGAAGAAGATCAGGACCACGAAGTGCAGCAGCGATGCCAGACAGATCTCGCGTTTGGCCTTGGTCCAGCGCAACAGGAAAGGGAACGCCGGAAAGACAAGGATTGCCGCCAGAAAAGCCCATGCGACGAAGCCGGGAAACTGCATGATCAGGGACAATGCGATGACGGTGCCGAAGCACGGACCGCATAGGTGGCTAATCACGAAAGCGCGCAGCCGTCGATGTTCCTCTTCGCTGTCTCTCGTTTCCTCCGGGATGAACCAATCGAGGAACGCAAAGAAACGCCGAAATATCAATTCACGACCCGTCATAGCGCGGCCCGTTCAAACCTCTGAAAGAACTAATTGGCCTTAACGATTACAACCAAGATATTCATAAATCATTAATATGCAGGATCGCTCTTGAGTTGAATTGTGCGGCGCAAAAATTCGCCTCATATATTTGCGATTTATTTGGCGCGCTTGGTGCCGGCTTATGGATTATTTGTATTCGAGAATTGTAGATGCCAATTGTCAAAAGGCGGCATGCTCTAACCTTGGTATGAGGATAGAACTCGCCTTAACCGGCTGACATCACCGCGCGGACCTTCTCCGCCATATCTTCCGGCGTGCTCATGGGCGAGAAATGATGCAGATATTTGCCATCCGGTCCCATCAGGTAGACGAACGAGGTATGATCCATGAAATAGTCACCGTCCTCGTCCGGCGGATTCTTGGAATAGTAGACGCGATAGGCCTTGGCCGCCGCCTTGACCTGCTCCAGGCTGCCGGTCAGGCCAGTCAGGGACGGGTGGAAATTGCTCATGTAGTCGGCCATGGCGGCCACGGTGTCGCGCTCGGGGTCTATGGTCACCATCAAGGGGCGAACCTTGGCGCCAGCCTCGCCCAGCAGGTCCATGGCGCCGCCGATGACCTGCAGCTCCGTCGGACAGACATCGGGGCAATAAGTGTAGCCAAAAAAGACCAGCAGATAGTTGCCGCTGTAATTGGACTCCGTTACCGTCTTGCCCTTGTGGTCGACCAGTTCGAACGGGCCGCCAATGGTCGGAATCCCCTTGCCTTGGCTTGTTATCTCTCCCTTCTCGTCAACGAACAAAGTGTTGACGACCAGGGCCAATGCCACGGCGACCACTGTCGCCGCGATGAATAGCATCACACGGGAAAAAGTCATCTTGTGTCCGTCCCTGCTGCTGCCCCTGCCTCGAAGACCCGGATTTTAGCCTTCCAGCATGCGGCGAAGGAGGTCGATATCCTCGGCCAGGGCCGCGTCCGTCTGACGCAGTTCCTCGATCCGCTTGACCGCATGCATCACCGTGGTGTGGTCGCGGCCGCCGAACTTGCGGCCGATTTCGGGCAGGGAGCGTGTGGTCAGCTGTTTCGCCAGATACATCGCCACCTGGCGCGGTCTTGCCACGGCACGGGCGCGGCGGGCGGAGTGCATGTCGGCCAGGCGGATATTGAAGTGCTGCGCCACCTTCTTCTGGATTTCCTCGATCGTCACCCGCCGGTCGTTGGCGCGCAACAGATCCTGCAAGGCTTCCTGGGTCATTTCCAGATTGATGGGACGGCCCACAAGGTGGGAATGGGCGATCAGGCGGTTCAGGGCACCTTCCAATTCTCGGATGTTGGAGGTGATGCGGTGGGCCAGGAATTCCAGCACCTTGGGTGGGAAGTCGCCAACGTTGGCGCGGGCCAGTTTCGCTTCGAGAATACCAAGGCGCAATTCAAAGTCGGTCTGATGGATGTCCACCACCAGGCCCCAGCCCAGGCGCGATCGGATCCGTTCTTCCACGTCTTCCAGGTCCGAGGGCGAGCGGTCGGCGGAAATGACGATCTGTTTGTTCTGATCCACCAGTTCGTTGAAGGTATGGAAGAATTCTTCCTGGGTGGAATCCTTGCGCGAGAAAAACTGCACATCGTCGATCATCAGGACGTCGGCTGAACGGAAAACCTGTTTGAAGGCCATGGTCTCGCGGTCACGCAGGGCGCGGACAAACTGGTACATGAAACGCTCGGCGGAGAGATAGATGACCTCGCGGCTCGGGTCGCGTTCGCGGATATGCCAGGCGATGGCATGCATCAAGTGGGTCTTGCCCAGGCCGACGCCGCCATAAAGGAACAGGGGATTGAAATTCACCTGGGCCGTATCCGCGACCCGGCGGGCGGCGGCATAGGCCAGTTCATTGGACTTGCCGACCACGAATGATTCGAATTGATAACGGAAATCCAGGGTCGAACCCATGCGCGGCCCGCCAGCGGCGGAGGCCACGGCGGGGATCGCCGCCAGCGCGCTATCAAATGGTTTGCCCTGCTTCGCTTCAAGCGGGTCGCCCGACGCCTCACTTGCCGTTCCAGTAGCTGCTCCGGCAGCCGTTCCGTCAACTGTTGCGCCGCGGCCGGCTACTGGATGCACGGTGATTTCGATTTCGCGCACCGCTTCATCTTCCGCCTGCCAGAAGGCGCGGATGCGTTCGCCATAATGGGATAATACCCAATCGCGCATGAACCGGGTCGGCGCCTGCAGGTGGGCCATGCCGCCGTCGATGCGTTCAAAATTTAACGGACGCAGCCAGGAATTATACGCCGCATCGCCGAATTCGGATCGCAACCGGGCGCAAACCCTTTGCCATTGACCGAGATACCCTTGGTCCATTAACCCGCCCTTTTGCAACCCGTCGCCCGCATACAAATATCCGGTCAAAAAATGCCCGGCCCGATGTCTTCCGGCCCAAGTAATGCTGTTGTGAGACAGTCTCGAAAATGCGCCGATAAATTTTTTAACATGGCCCAGCCCGCAGCCTGAACCACCGTCAATTCCGAACGGCAGCCTTGCCGTCCAGGATCTATCGATCGTGTTTTACCGACGATGTCTCTGCGTCAACATACCCCCCGGTTTGACCATGGCCATCCGCATTGTGCATTGCCAGTTTGCTGGCTTTCCGCACGGCGACCGACCTTGATCCGGTTCTTGTTTATAGTTGAAACAAATACCTTAAAAAACAAATAAAATATAAAAAACTATTTTAATTTCTTCAGTATTGCAAAAATAACACAGCGCAATTACTTGCCGAGGGGCGAAATTGAAAGTCTACGATTTTATATTAACTTGCCGACCTTGCCTCAACAAGGCCTACGTACGGTACTTTGACGGGGCCGTGAACGCAATGGGGGGAAATGGAGAACAGCGTAAATTTATTCCCGGCGAAGTGTAGTTGGTGGCTTGCCGCCTACCAGATATAGATGCCTTGCAGCAGTTCCTCCGGGAGCGCCGAAATCACCCCGGCAAAATTTCGACCGCGCCATGTGAACGCGGCCTGCCGTGGCGCGGTTTTGCCGCCCGTTAACGATATTATTCTTGCGAATCATGCTGGCGCCATTGGCGCCATGGCCTGGGCCGTCGCGCCCTTAACCAACCGGGTCAGACGGGAAATCCGCCGGGCCGATGTATTGGCCTTTAGAATGCCTTGCTGGCCGCTGCGCGCCAGGACCGGTTCGGCGGCTTTCAGGGCCGCCACGGCGGCATCCTTGTCGCCCGCCGCCAGGGCGTCTTCAACCCGGCGCACATAGGTGCGGACACGGCTGCGCCGGCCACGATTGACCACGGTGCGCCGTTCTGCTTGGCGAAGACGTTTTCTTGCTTGTTTGGTATGGGCCATATCTGCTTGTCTGACTTTTCTATCTGCGGTTTTCCCAGCACGCGGGAGGCGCGGTTATAGACGCGGCGCGGGACGGGGTCAAGGCCGCTTTAGGCCGGCTTCAGCCATCATTTCGCTCTTCGTCGGGAGCATAGATCGAACGCCGCCGCCACCACAGCAATTCGCCGCGCAGAAAGGCCTGGGCCAGGTCGTTCTCGGGGCCATCGAAGAAGCGCGCGGCGGGCGCCTGCTCCTTCAGGCGGCCCCTGTGCAAAAACAGAATTTCGTCCGCCAGGCGGCGGGCCTGGTGCAGATCATGGGTGGTCATGATGACCTTGGTGCCCTGGGCCGTGGCCTCCTGGATGATGTCTTCAATCAGATGGGTGGCGGCGGGGTCAAGATTGGCGCTGGGCTCGTCCAGCAATAATAATTCCGGTCGCACGGCCCAGGCGCGGGCCAGGGCCAGGCGCTGCTGCTCGCCAAACGATAACAGGCGGGCCGGGCGCTGGGCATAGCGGCTTAAACCGGCCAGATCCAATGCCTCATCGGAGCGCCGCCGGCGCTCTTCCGGGCTGACGCCCTTGATCTTCAGGGCGAAGGCCACATTGGCATGCACCGAGCGGCGCAACAGCACGGGCCGTTGCAACACCATGGCCTGATGCTGGCCGCGCAGGCCGGGGTCCGTGCCGCCGGCCCAACTGAGCCGGCCTTGATCGGGGTTGATCAGGCCGTGGCACAGTTTCAACAACAGGCTCTTGCCGGCCCCATTGGGACCGATGATCACGGTGCAGCCGGCGGCCGTGTCAAAACGGCAGCTGAAATCCTTGATCACCTGCTTGTCGCCGGCCTGCAGCCAGACATTGTGCAGTTCCAGGGGCAGGGTTTTAGGGGCGGCTTTCATGGCGCCTATGTTGCCGCTAAATGAGCACGGGGTGAAGGGCTACCATTCTGAAAACTGTTGGCTATGCTGACAGCGTCGCAATGGCGCGTGTTTGGGGGGAGTGTTTGCATGAGTACGATTTTGATGGCTTCGCACCAGGATCCGGTGGATTTGTGGCGCGATAGTTTGGCCCAGGAGATGCCGGAGCTGGAGTTCCGGGCCTATCCGGACGTGGGCGACCCAGGTGAAATTGACTACGCCCTGGTTTATTGGGCCCCCCATGGCCTGATTGCCAGCCTGCCCAACGTCAGGGCGGTGTTCTCCATCGCCGCCGGCTGTGATCATATTCTGGCCGATCCGCAATTGCCGCCTCATTTGCCCATCGTGCGCATGGTGGATGATTATCTGGCCGCGATGATGGCCGAATACGCAGTCTATGGTGTGCTGCATTTTCATCGGGATATGCATTACTACCGCCGGGAACAGCTGGCAACTAGGTGGAGCCGGGCCTGGCCGCTCTATACCCCCGACACGGCAGTGGGCATTCTGGGCCTGGGCGCCATCGGCGGTGACTGTGCCCGCAAACTTAGGGCCATGGGCTTTCAGGTGCATGGCTGGTCGCGGAGGCCAAAAGAGATGGATGGCGTCACCTGCCATTCAGGCCCGGATGGCTTGCTGGAGATGGCCGGACAATGCCGCTATCTGGTCTGCGTTCTGCCCCTGACGCCCGAAACCCAAGGGATCATCAACGCAGAGCTGATCGCCGCCATGCCACAGGGTGGCTATATCATCAACATCGCCCGCGGCGGCCATCAGGTCGACGAAGACCTGCTGGTGGCGCTGGATACTGGCCATTTGGGCGGCATTTTCCTGGATGTCTTCAATGAAGAGCCCCTGCCCTCCGAGCATCCCTATTGGCTGCATGATAAAGTCTGGATGACGCCGCATGTGGCGGGCGAGCTGGTGCCGCGATCCTGCGCCAAATCCGTCGCCGCCAATATCCGCCGTATCGAGGCGGGCCAGCCGGTGCCGGATCTTTTCGATAAGACGCGCGGCTACTAATGCGGTTCAGCGCGACGATTGCCGTGGAAAAATTCGAAACACGCCGGATGCGGTAAAGACCAGTTCGCCGTTCGCGAAGGCTTCCGCCTCGGCGAAGGCCGTGCGTTCGTCCTGGCCGGTGACCCAGGCCGTGCCCTCCAGCCAGGCGCCGGCATCAACGCCACCGATCAGATCGCAAACCATGCGCACCGTGACCCCGCGCATGCCGGTGCCCCGCGAGACTGAGGTCGCCAAAAGGCCGTCGGCAAAGGACGACATCATGCCGCCATGCAGGCTGCCGTGGACGTTGCAATGGCGGTACTGGACCCGCAGGCCATGCCAGAACCGCTCCCCCTCGACCTTGTGAAAATAGGGACCGTTACGGGTCGAGTACGGCCCCCGTGTATCCGATTGTTTAAAGCCCGAGGGCGGATCGGCGTCGAAATCTTTTTCCATGCCATCACTATATCAAAGGACGGTGGTGATATGCTGGTCTGAAATCACTTCTCGGAAAGGAATGCAAGATGGGACGTTTGGCGGGCAAGGTGGCAATGATCACGGGCGGCACTTCCGGCATGGGCGCGGTCACCGCACAGCGCTTTGTGGCGGAGGGCGCACAGGTGGTTTTGACCGGGCGCTCCGAGGCTCGGGGTCAGGCCCTGGTGGAGGAGATCGGCGGCAACGCCCGCTTTATCGGAATGGAGGCCAGTGACGAAGAGCAGATCAAGCGGGCCGTTGATTTCACCATCTCCGAGTTCGGCCGTCTGGATTGTCTGTTCAACAATGCCGGTGCGGTGACCCATTCCAGCCGCATCGAGAAAATAACCACCGAGCAATTTGATTACGAGATGTCGGCCCTGGTTGGCGGCGTGCTGTTCGCCATGAAATACGCCATACCCATCATGCGGCAACAAGGCGGCGGTTCGATCATCAACAATGCCTCGACCGCCGGGCACCGCACCGGCCACGGACCGGTGCTCTATTCCATCGCCAAGGCCGCCGTGCTGCATCTGACCCGCGTCGTGGCCATGCAGATTGCCGCCACCTCGATCCGGGTTAATTCCATCTCGCCCGCCTGTGTCGCCACGCCGGTGTTTTCCCTGGGCACCGATATGACCCAGGAACAATCCGCCGCCTCCATGCCGATTATCGAGCGGGAACTGGCCAAGATCGTGCCCCTGGGACGGGCCGGAGAGTCAGAGGATGTCGCCGCGACGCTGGTCTTTCTGGCCAGTGATGAAAGCCGTTATATCACCGCCCAGGACATTGCCGTCGATGGCGGCCTGATAGCCGGTTACACGCCGGCGGAATCCCTGGAGAAATTCGGCGGCCTGCACGCCGAACTGACGGCGGAGCTGGCGAAAATGAATGCGGTGGACGCATAGTCAGTTAGCCAGATAACGCTCCATGGCCGCCAAGGCATCGCTGGGTTCGCACATCATAACGCGCCCACCTTCTATTCCCGATAGGAGGCATCCTGGCCGTCCAGCATGCGCAATAGAGAGGGCCAGGCCAAAGCGGCAAGGCGTCCCGCACCGCCCGAAACCTGCTCCGCCACCGTTTGAATGGCGGCGTCCGAGGGCATGTGCAATTTCACGCCGCCGGCCAAGGCACGCACCTGCATGGTGCAGGCCCGCTCAAGATTGAACATGTACAAAAACGCCGAGGGCACGTCGATGCCACAGGTCAAGGTGCCGTGATTGCGCAGGATCATTACGTTGCTGTCACCCAGGTTGGCCACCAGGCGTTCCCGTTCGTCCAGATCCAGGGCGATGCCTTCGTAATCGTGATAGCGAATGTTGGGCAGCACGGTCAGGGCCGTCTGGGTCAGGGGCAGCAGGCCGTCGGCCTGGGCCGATACGGCGGTGCCGTCATCGGTGTGCAGATGCATGACGCAGCCCACGTCGGGGCGGGCGGCATGCACGGCGCTGTGAATGGTAAAGCCGGCGGGATTGATCTCGTAGTCGCTTTCCGACAGCACCTTGCCGTTTATATCCACCTTGACCAGGGATGAGGCGGTAATTTCATGAAACATGCAGCCCATGGGATTGATCAAGAAGACTTCGCCACCATCCGGTCCCACCTCGTCCGGCACCCGGGCGGAAATATGGGTGAGGATTAAATCGGTCCAGCCGTAATGGGCCGCCAGACGATAGCAGGCGGCCAGATCAACCCTGGCCCGCCATTCCGTCTCGCTGACGGTTTCTTGCACACGCGCGATGTTCATAAAAATATTCCCCATTCATATTCAAAAACGCCCGGTCCCCTATTCCCGTGCCGGGCCTGGAAACTGCTCCCGTAAAATTCGCTTCAACGGTTTGCCCGTGGGATTGCGGGGTATCTCGTCGATAAACGCCACGCCCTTGGGCTGTTTGAAGCCAGCCAGCTTGCCGTCGCAATGTTGCAAGACCGCTGCTTCGTTTAAATCATCATCTTTTTTCACCACGACCGCAAACGGACTTTCCCCCCAGCGTTCGCTGGGCTGTCCAATCACCGCCACGTCCACGACGCCGGGATGGTTCGAAATGACATTCTCGATCTCCGCCGGATAGACGTTCTCGCCGCCCGAAATGATCATATCCTTGACCCGGTCATGGATGGTGACGAAGCCGTCTTCGTCCTGAAAGGCCACATCGCCGGTGTATAGCCAGTCATCGCGGATTGTTTCCGCCGTGGCCTGGGGATTGTTCCAATAACCCTTCATGACGTGAGCGCCGCTGACCAGCAATTCGCCGGGCACGCCGGGGGCGCTGTCATTACCGTCCTCGTCGACGATGCGAACGGTGGTGTGGAAAAAAGCCTTGCCGGCGGAGCCGATCCTGACCATGGCATCCTCCGGGCTCAATACGGTTCCGGGGCCGCCCGCCTCGGTCAAACCATAGGCCTGATGCAGTTCGATGCCGATATCCCGATAACGCTCGATCAGGCTGGTGGGCACGGGCGAGGCGCCCGAGACGATGGCCCGCAGGTTCGAGGTGTCGTATTTTTCATGCTCGGGCACCTGCAGCATGAAATTCAACATGGCCGGCACCGCCAGGGAGGTGGTGATTTTTTCCCGCTCGGTAATTTCCCACATCACCTTGGGATCGAACTGGCGCAGCACCACCACGGTGCCGCCGGTGTAGATGGTGAATATCACTGGCAGCAAGGCGCCAACATGAAACATGGGCAGGGCGATGGAATAGCGGTCCCGGAACCTGACATCGGCGGAATTGGCATAGGTAATGATGGCCCAGGTCATGGTGTTGTGGGTGTGCAGCGCGCCCTTGGGCAGGCCGGTGGTGCCGGATGTGTACATGATGAACAGATCATCGTCCTCTCCGGCATCGCTCTCCGGCATAACTTCGGTGGCCTCTGCGACAAAGTCATCATACTCAATGGCAAACAGATTGCGTTCGTGGCCTGGCTCCCTGCTCAACTCGATCCAATGTCGAATATCGCTGCCGTCCGATCCTGGGCCCCGGTCATGCAGTTCCGCCGCGACCTCGCCGAATTCACTGTCATAGATCAGCGCGATGGCGCCCGCGTCTTTCAGGATATAGCTCAATTCGTCGGCCACCAGGCGCCAGTTGAGGGGGACGACAATGGCGCCGATTTTGGCCAGGCCCATGAAGCTCTCGAAATACTCGACGCTGTTCATCATCAGAATGGCGACCCGGTCGCCCTTTTCGATGCCCAGATCCAGCATGGCATTGGCAACCCTGTTGGCGCGGCGGTCAACCTGGGCATAGGTCAGCCGCCGATCCGTGGCCACGTCGACAATTGCTTCAAGATTGGGGTTCGTGTGGGCCCGTTTGCCCAGATACGCGCCAATATTGTTACGCACAATGACTACTCCCTAGGATTACTCCATGGCTGGACCGGGAAATTGTTCCCGCAGGATCCGCTTCAACGGTTTGCCCGTGGGATTGCGGGGAATTTCATCAACAAACGCCGCGCCCTTGGGCTGTTTGAAGCGGGCCAACTTGCCGTCGCAATGACGCAATACGTCCGCTTCGTTCAAATTGTCGTCCTTTTTTACCACCACGGCGAACGGACTTTCCCCCCAGCGTTCGCTGGGCTGGCCGATCACGGCGACATCGGCGACGCCGGGATGCGCCATGATGACGTTCTCCAACTCGGCCGGATAAACGTTCTCGCCACCCGAGATCACCATGTCCTTGACCCGGTCATGAATGGTGATGAAGCCCTCTTCGTCCTGCAGGGCGATATCGCCGGTATACAGCCAGCCGTCGCGGATCGCCTCCGCCGTTGCCTCTGCATCGTTCCAATAACCGGTCATGACGTGTTCGCCCTTGACCAACACTTCGCCGGGAACGCCGGGCGCGGTATCGTTGCCGTCCTCGTCGACGACGCGGATGGAGGTGTGGAAAAAGGCCTTGCCGGCGGAGCCGATTTTCAGCATGGCATCGTCGGGCGAAATCAGGGTCGCCGGCCCGCCTGATTCCGTCATGCCATAGACCTGATGGATTTCAATGCCGATGTCCTTGTAATTTTCGATCAGGTTGGCGGGTACCGGCGAGGCGCCCGACAATATCCAGCGCAGGTTCGAAATGTCGTAGTTCTGAAAGTCCGGCACCATCAGCATGAAGTTCAACATGGCCGGCACCGCAAGCGAAATGGTGATCTTCTCCTGCTCGGTAATTTCCCACATTAGTTTCGGGTCGAACTGGCGCAACAGCACCACGGTGCCGCCCACATAGATGGTGTTCAGGACCGGTTGCAGGGCGCCCACATGGAACATCGGCAGGGCGATGGAATAGCGGTCGCGGAACCTGATGTCGGCGGTGTTGGAGGCGGTGACCAGGGCCCAGGTCATGGTGCTATGGGTATGCAGCGCGCCCTTGGGCAGGCCCGTTGTGCCAGAGGTGTACATGATGAAAAGATTATCATCGTTCCCGGCATCGGATTCAGGCTCGTCCGCCGCGCCGTTGCTGATGAAGTCCTCGTACTCGGAGGCGAAGGCGTTGCGTTCATTGCCCTCGCTCAATTCGATCCAATCGCGGATTTCCGTACCCCCATCCGATCCGGTGCCCCGGCCGTGCAGCTCTGCCGCGATCTCGGCGAAATCACTGCCGTAAATCAGCGCAATGGCGCCGGCGTCTTTCAGGATATAGCTCAATTCATCGGCCACCAGGCGCCAGTTGAGTGGTACGCAGACGGCGCCGATCTTGGCCAGGCCCATGAAGCTTTCGTAAAACTCAATGCCGTTCATCAACAGCAGGGCGACCCGGTCACCCTTTTTAATGCCCTTTTCGCGCATGCAATTGGCGACTTTGTTGGCGCGTTCATTGATCTCGCGATAGCTGAAGCGCCGCGCGGTAGCCGGATCAATGACGGCTTCCAGGTTCGGGTTTAGGTGCGCGCGCTTTGCCAGATAGAGGCCGATATTTTTCCGC
This sequence comes from uncultured Rhodospirillaceae bacterium, assembly GCA_964590195.1. Lineage (GTDB taxonomy): Bacteria > Pseudomonadota > Alphaproteobacteria. The sequence continues at coordinate 26,031 of CAZPWJ010000031.1, forward strand.
ATTCTTACTGCTTCCCGTCGTTAACACTACTACTTCCGGTCCGCATGCCGGTTCCGGTAACCGGCGAACTATAGGGGAATTGCCAGCAGGGTGTCGATCTTGTCGCTGTCCAGAACCACCAGTTTGTTGGCGAACAGGGGCCGGTCGTGGGAGAGATCAATTTTGTCCAGATAACGGCCCGAGGCGAACAGATCCTGCTCACCGCCGATCATGGTGCGGACGACCATGAAACTGGCCTCGGCCAAGATCAAATCGCCCTCGTTGCCGGTGATGCGCACGACTGAGATGATATGGCGGTAACGTTGCGGCTCGTAAATATTGGCTTGCCGCAGGGAGGCGACCCGATCCTCCAGCATATCCCGGTTGCGGGCATCGATGATGCCGATCGGCAGCCCCCGGGCGTGGTTGAAATCGGTGGTGATGCGGTAATGGGCCGCTTCCGTGAAGAATGCCGGCCAGGCCTCCAGATCATCGCTGTCGATGCAGGCGGCGTATTCAGCCAGAAGATTGCTGACCGTGACGTGATGATCCAGTGCCGCCATCAGATGTCCATGATCCCCCGGTAGGTCTTCCAGAAACCCCGGATCGAAGCCTCCGTGACCCGGCTGGCGGACGAGGCCACTTCGTCGCCGCCCATCTTGACCACCGATGTTTCGCCTTCGGTTCCCGGCAGGGCGCGCTGGACGAATTCACCGACCGCGCCGTCCTCCATGGAGATGAAGCCGGCGGGCCCGATAAAATTCGCCTGCAACAGGCGCAGGTCGGTCAGCTCGGCGTCGTCATCCTCGAAGCCATAATTGGTCCAGACCAAATCGGTGCGATCCACGCCGCGCGGCACGATCTGACGCAGCACAAGACTGTTGCGCACCTGCTGCAGCACCAGGCCCGGAAACACGGTCAGTATTTGCAGGGTGATGCCATCGTCGAATTCGTCCCGGCCACCCAGAATGGCGGCATCCTTAAGGCCGAAATCTTCCTTATCGGCGCGCAGCTTCTCGGCCTCGTACTCCTGGTCTCCATCCCGGCGGTCCAGCTTGGAATAGCTGACGTGGTGGGCGCCATCGCCGCCAATGATGATGCCGCCCTGTTGCGAGAGGCGGTTGACCCGGAACGTGGTGAAGAACGAATGCAGGATGCTGGCGTGGTATGGATCCTTGACGTTCTCGGCATACAGTTTCCAGTTATTGCGCAGGGTCTGGGTGTAGTAGCCCAGCACCTTGACCGGGCGGGGCAACACTCGGCGGACACGCGCGACAATCTCCGGCCCCAGATAATCCTCCAGATCGGGTACGTCGGGGTCGAAACTGCCGAACACCAGACCCGAGAGGCTGGCGATTTTCAGCCGCCGCAGGCCGTGCTCCTCGCGCCGGAAATCATCCGGCATGCCGCCCTCGCCGCCGACACCGTTCTGAAAGGCGACGCCGACCAGATCGCCATCCTCGTCAAAAGACCAGGCGTGATAAACGCAGGTGAAAGTCTTTGCATTGCCAAACTTTTCCAGACAAAGCAGGGAACCGCGATGGGAACAGCGGTTTTCGAAGCCCTTCAGGCTGCCATCCCCACCGCGCAGCAGCACGACCGGAATATCGCCAATGAAAGTGGTTCTGTAATCACCGATGTTCGGTACTTCGCAGTCAAAGCCCAGCACATTCCAGGTCGGGCCCATGAACAGACGCTCGCGCTCGCGCTGATAAATCTCTGGGTCATCGTAGAGGCCGTAGGGGACCTGGGTCACCCCTTCGTTGGGCCAATGCTCGGTTGCCTCGTGAATCCGCGTCTCGTTCATGGGATGACCGCCGCGTAACGGGCCAGGCTTTCCGCCGGCCAGACCTTGGTGCGGTCATAATAGACCTCGTAGACCGGAATATCGCCGGACAATTCCAACCAGGGCTGTTTCGAGCGGGTGAAGATATGCAGGTCCGGGGTCAGAGCCTGTGGATCGTCCAAGGTACCCACGCGTACAAACCAAAAGCCCGGCATGTATTCATTCCAGACATGGGTGCCGCAATGAGAGCAGAAATGAACGCTGTTGTCCCGCACCTCGTCCTTGAAAGCGCACGATGACAGCTGTCCAGACAACAGTTTCACCTCTTCTTTTTCGATCCAGGCGTTGATGACGAATGCGCTGCCGGTCAGGCGCTGGCAATCGGTGCAGTGACAGGCATGCACGACCAACGGCTTTGCCGTTAAGGCATAGCGAACCGCGCCGCAGGCACAGCCGCCCTCGAGATTAGTCATTGCCGCCCTTCGATTTCTCGTGCCGCTCTATCTCGTGTTCCACAGCCGCCTGGGCGGCGCCGACGAAGACTTCACGGTTCTTGTGGCTGTAGTCATAGGAGGCACGGCGTTGGTCATTCTTTCGGTTGAAATGGGGCACCACGTAACGGGCCATCAATTCGAAATGCTCCAGCGTGGCCTCATAGTCGGCCCAGTTATGGGCCAGTTCGATGAAGACGCCGAAGCCGTCCGTGCCTTGCACCAGTTTCTCGATATGGCGGATGGCGTCATCGGGGTCGCCGATCACCGCCATGCCGGTCTCGGTCAAGTATTCATAGGCATCGTCGATCTCCGCCGGCACGATGGGGAAGGTGGCGATATCGCGGAAATACTGCGCCCATTGCTCCAGGCCGTGTTGCACATTCTTTTTCGCCTGCTCCCGGCTGCGGGCCACATGGGCCAGGGTGACCACGCGCCAGTTTTGCCGGTTGACGGTCTTGCCGTTTTCCCTGGCCGTGTCCTCGCACAATTTCCAGTTCGCGGCATGGGCGGCCAGGGCCTCGTCGTTGGTGCCGCCGATGGACAGCATGCCCAGGCCGTGCTTGCCCGCGGCAAGCGCGCCGGCGGGAGAACGGGCGCAGGCCACGGCCATCTCCATGCGCGGGCGGCTGTAACAAGGCAGCTGCATCTGGGCATCGCGCAATTCGAACCAATCGGTCTTCATGCTGACCACTTCACCATCCAGCATGGGGACGATGGCATCCAGGGCCTCGTTCATCATGCGGCGCTGGTTGTCCGGGTCGATGCCCATGCGAAAGGCGTCACCCACCAGGGCGCCGGGCCCAACGCCGAACATCACCCGGCCCTTGGTCATATGGTCCAACTGCACCATGCGCCCGGTATTGGTGAAGGGGTGGTGATAGGGCAGGGACGACACGCCCGTGCCTAGGCGGATTTGCTTGGTCCGCTCGGCGGCGGCGGCGATAAACAGATCCGGTGCGGCGATGATTTCATAGCCACCTGAATGATGCTCGCCGATCCAGGCCTCGTCATAGCCCAGGCGGTCCAGATGCTCGACCAAACCCATATCCCGGTCCAGCGCCGCCGTGGGATCCTCGTCCACGGTGTGAAACGGCGCCAGAAAAATACCAAAACGCATGTCCTTCATTACCCCATACCCCTCCTAGTTGGGCGACCTCTGCGGGCCGCGTGGTCGCAGCCTAGCACAGCCATTGTGGTATAGTAGGCACTAGTTTGGAACCGCACTAAAAAGGGAGACGCGGCGTTATGGGTGAAATTGTCTGGCGGGCGGAACCATCGGTGATCGCCGATAGCAATATCCAGCGTTTCATGGATAGCCTCGGCGTCACGGATTACGATGATCTGCTGGCCAGGGCCGCCGCTGATCCCGACTGGTTCTGGGACGAAACCATCAAGTTCATGGGTTTCGTTTTCGATACCCCCTACGACAAGGTCCGCGACGCTTCCGCAGGCGTACCATGGACCAGGTGGTGCGTTGGCGGCACTACCAATGCCACGCTCAACTTTCTTGACAAGCACCGGGACACGCCCACCTATCAAAAGGACGCCATCCGTTTCGAGGCCGAGGACGGCACCATCCGCACCTGGAGCTATCAGGAACTGGACCAGCAGACCTGTCGCCTGGCCGCCGCCTTGCAAGATCTGGGCCTGGGCCCCGATGACAAGATCGGCATCTATATGCCCATGCTGCCCGAGGTTGCCGCCGCCTTTTTCGCCACGGCCCGTATCGGCGCCGTTGCCGTGCCGTTGTTTTCCGGCTTCGGCCAGGAAGCCATCGCCACTCGCCTGAACGATGCCGGCGCCACCGCCGTCATCACCGTCGATGCCACATCCCGCCGGGGCCGGCCCATCCCCATGAAACCGGTAATGGATGAGGCCCTGAAGACCATCCCCACCGTGCGCCATCAGATCGTCTTGCGCTGCAACGACGATCCGCTGGATTGGGACGACGAACGCGACCACGACTGGATAGAGATCGTCGCGGGCAAGCCTGATTTCGTACCCGCCGCCATTGTCGAGGCCGAGCATCCCTTGTTGTTGGTCTATACCTCCGGCACCACGGGCAAGCCCAAGGGCACCTTGTTGAGCCATGTGGGCTTTGTCGTAAAGATCAGCTTCGATCTGATTGTTTGCCTGGATCTGAAGCCGGCGGACCGGATGATGTGGATCAGCGATTTCGGCTGGGTTGTCGGCCCCATGATCACCACCGTTTGCACCCTGGCCGGCGCCACCATGGTGCTGGTTGAAGGCACACCGGATTATCCGGATCCCGACCGGATGTGGCGCCTGTGCCAAGAGCACACGGTCAGTTTCCTGGGCGTGGCACCCACGACTATCCGCGGTCTGATGCGCGGCGGCACGGACGATATCAAGAAATGGGACCTGAACAGTGTACGCGTAGTCGCCTCCACCGGCGAACCCTGGACGGACGAGGCCTGGAACTGGTGTTTCGAACATGTCTGCCGCCGCTGGGCGCCGCTGTTCAACTGGACCGGGGGCACGGAAACCTCCGGCGGTATTCTGGTCTCCACCATGGTGCATCCGCTGAAACCATGCAGTTTCGCCGGTTCGGTTCCGGGCATGGCGGCGGATATTCTTGACGACGCCGGCAATCCGGTTGGTCCCGGCGAGGTTGGTGAACTGGTGCTGACCATACCCTCCATCGGCATGACGCGTGGTTTATGGCGGGACGACGAACGCTATATCGAGAGTTATTGGAGCATGTACCCCGATATCTGGCGCCACGGCGACTGGGCCAGCCGGGATGAAGACGGCCTGTGGTACGTGCAGGGCCGCTCCGACGATACGCTGAAGATCGGCGGCAAGCGCACCGGCCCGGCGGAGATCGAGGGCCTGGTCATGGCCTCGGGCCTGATAACGGAAGCCGCCGCCGTCGGCCTGCCGGACCTGCGCGCGGGGCAATCGGTGATGTGTGTCTGTGTGCCCGCGCCCGGCGTGGCTTCGAACGACGGCACCGCCAATCAGGTGCGCGATGCCGTGGCCGCCGGTTTGGGCCATGCCTTTCGGCCAAAGGACGTGCTGTTTGTCTCGGACCTGCCGAAAACCCGTAACATGAAAATCATGCGCCGGGTGGTCAAGGCGGCGGTGCTGGGACAGAACCCCGGCGATCTAACGGCACTGGTCAACCCGGAAGCCGTCGACGACGTGGCCCGGGCGGCGGGGCAGGGATAGGGATTAGCCGTGACATGCCATAGATAGATAAGCAAACCGCAATATCGATGGCGCGCGAGAGAAAATTTTGACTCTGATTACTCGAGAGACGCCATCAATGCCGCGTGCGCATGGGCCGCGGTGGAATTGACAAAGCTGAAACCTTCGGCCTCGAAATGTGTGCGATCACCAAACTCCGGAAATGCCAATGCAAGCTCCGTGCACGCCAATAGAACCGCCGTGTTTTCGGGATCATCCACACATGATTTGCAGATCGCCAGGAAGCGGCTACGCGCTTGCTCGCTCACGCCCTGATAAAATTCCACATCAATGATCCCCTGCAATTCATCGATCAATTTGTCGGGAAATTGCAAATTTGGCTCGATATCGTTGGTGCGCAAAGCCTCCGCATAATCATCGCTTCTCATGGTGATGTCAGTGCCCAGCACAATCGCCTTTCGCTTGCCAAGCGTTTGCGCGACACGGGCGGTTTCATCAAGGATGCTAATAACCGGCAGGTCCAAATTCCGCCGAATGGCATGAAGTCTCATATGCGGCGTGTTGCTGGCAATAATCCCAAAAGCACAGCCCGCATCCTGAAGTCTTTTAAATGCATCGCGAAAAGTCGCGTCATAGGCCGCCCATGCTTCATCACCATCACCTGGATTGGCGCGCAGGTTCCGGGTCTCATGCATGACCAGGGATTCAATCATAATAGGCGGTGTTGGATAGGGCGGTTCACCGCCGAGGCGCTTGAAATGAGCGTTTGCCTGTTCGCAAATCAGTCGGTAGTAGTCGATAGTCGATGGCCATCCGACGCCCCCAACAATCCCAATCTTTTGCATTATTGTCCCCCCGTTGAAGCAAGCCTGACCGTACCTGAGCACTGCAAGGAAAGACAACCGTTGGCGCCAAGCGGTTAGTTTTTTTAATGTCCGGAATTGGCACTTGTCGAGCATGGCGCCATATCAGATCTGTTTTCGCGCTGCTACTATTCACGCGCTATTCAACGGGGGCGAAAAATCGCCCCGAATGATTCCAAACGATCATGGGAAATCCAAGGGCGTGCCTCGCCGTTGCCGCTATGCCGCGCCGGATTGGCGGAGTTTGCGCAAAAGCAGCGGATGGCGAAATCCCAACTCGTAGGCTTTCTTGTAGTCTTGCAGGGCCAGGCCCATCTTGCCCTTTTTCTCGTGGGCCAGGCCGCGGTCGGCGAAGACATGGGCGCTCTCGGGCATCAATTGCAGTGCCTTGTCGTAGTCCTTGATGGCCTGCGCGAACCGGCCCTTTTTTCGATGCACGTTGCCCCGGTTGCCATAGGCCTGGGAAAGCCGCGGATCGAGACGGATGGCCGCATTGTAGTCTTCAATGGCCCGGTCGAATTGGCCGTCATAAAAATAGGCGTTGCCCCGGCTGACGATAAAGGCCGCCTCATCGGACTTCAGGCGGATGGCTTCGCTGTAATCGGCGATGGCTGGGCCGAACTGGCCTTTCCTCTTGTAGGCATCGCCCCGGTTGGTGAAGGCGACGGCGAGATTGTGGCCGATGAACCGTCCCGACTCGATATTGCGGGTACAGGCGATGATGCGGATGTCGGGATGGGCGCCAGCGGAATCACAAATGAGGACATTCTGGGTGAAATTCGCCTGGCCGGGCTGGGCCCAGGCCAATAGGAAGAGGACGGCGAGGCCTGCGGTTCTAAGCATACTTACTCCTAACTGGCGCGATACAAGCTTGTACAAATTCGAGTGTGAATTATGGCAAATAATTTATGAAGATACCGTTACGGCCAAAACCGCCCGAATACCGGTTACCAGGCGTCGATAGCCCGCTTGCGGTGGCCGCGTGCCGTGGGTGCCGGCATGGCCTTTAGGGTCCGGCTCAGGAAATGCCGGGTATCCGCCGGGTCGATAATATCGTCGATCTCGAACTTTGCCGCGACTTCGATGCCGGTATTCCGGCGTTTCAGGTCTTCCGTGGCCTTGGCGTGGATTTCGGCCCTGGCGGCCTCGTCCGGGGCCGCCGCCAGCTCGGCGCCGTAAATGATATTGACCGCGCCTTCCAGCCCCATGCCGCCGAATTCCGCCGTTGGCCAGCCGACACAAAGTGCCGGGTCCAGGCCGCGCGCGCCCATGACATAGCCGCCCAGGCCATAGGCCTTGCGCAGGACCACGGTCATGAAGGGCACCGTGGCCTGGGACAGGTTCAACAAAAGGCGCCCAGAATGGCGGACCAGGGCGGTTTTCTCCACCTCCGGCCCGACCATCAGGCCGGGCGTGTCGCAGAGAAACAGCATGGGAATGTCATGGGCATCGCAAAGCTGGATAAAGCGCGAGGCCTTGTCCGATGCCGGGCTGTCGATGGCGCCGGCCAGAAACATCGGCTGGTTGGCGATGACGCCCACCGGGCGGCCCTCGATGCGGGCCAGGGAGGTGACGATGGCGCGGCCGAACTTGGCGCGCAGTTCCAGTACGGAATCCACGTCCGCGATGCCCTCGATCACCTTGCGGACGTTGTAGGCCCGGCGCGGATTGTCCGGGATCATTTCGCGCAGGGCTTCCACGTCCGGGGCCGCGAAGCTTTCAGAGGGGCCACGAAAATAGCACAGGTATTTCTTAGCGAGCGCGATGGCTTCGCCTTCGTCCGCCGCCAGAATATCGATGACACCGTTGGGTTCCTGTACATCCACGGGGCCGATCTGTTCCGGCGTGAAGGTCTCGCCCAGGGCGGCTTCCACCAGGGGCGGGCCGGCCATGCCGATGTTGGCCTTGGGCGTGGCAATCAGGACATCGCACATGCCGGCTAGATTGGCATTGCCGGCGAAACAGCGGCCCGTCACGATACCCACCACCGGGGCCTGTCCCGACAGCTTGGCGAAGGCCATGAAGGTGGTCAGATCCAGGCCCAGCCCGGTGCCGGCGCTCAGGTCGTGGGGCCTGGCACCGCCGCCCTCCAGCCAGCAGACCATGGGCAGGCGCAGATGTTCGGCGACCTCGAAGATGCGGTCGTGCTTCTTGTGATTGATCAGGCTCTGGGTGCCGGCATAGACCGTGTAGTCATAGGCCAGAATGGCGCAGGATTGGCCATCCACCTCGCCGGTGCCGGTAATCAGGCCGTCCGCCGCGCCGGTCATGTCATCGCGCACGGGCCGGGACAGGCCGCCATATTCCGCGAAACTGCCGGGATCGAGGAAGGCGTCCAGCTGTTCCCGCGCGGTCCAGTGGCCGGTCTTGCGCCGTTTCGCCACCGCCTCGGGCCGGGCCGCGTCCAAATTCGCGGCGTGTAACGCCCGTATTGTCTCGACATCTTTACGCATTTTTGCCTCACCCAGTCACCACATGCTCGATGGCAACAATGAAATCGATTTACTATTGGATGTCGACAAATTTCGAATTGATGAGCCGCAACTGTCCCCTAATGCGCGTCTCTACGCTCCTCGGGCACCTCTTCTTCACGGCGCTCCTCGGGTATCAGCGGCAATCCTTCCCGGCGCTTGCGCGCGATTTCCTTGACCGCCATCCTGATGGCGACAAAGCGTTTCGCGGTTGAAGGATGGGACGATCCCGCGAGGTGAATGGAACTTGGGTGATTGATGGCCATCCTGCGCCAGAAATATTCAGCATCGGCCATGTCATAGCCCGACCGCTCCGCCAGATAGAGGCCGACATAATCCGCCTCTTCCTCGAATTCCCGCGAGAACGCACTGGCGCCGGCCTCCGCCCCCATCCCGATCACGTTGATTCCGGTAACCCCCGTCAGAATGCCCCCCAGGATGGCGCCGCCCATGGCATTGGTTTGCCTGGCTTCGATATGTTTTCGAATATTGTGGGCAAATTCGTGCGCCAACACCAAGGCCAATTCCCGGTCCTTGGTGGCAAGCCGCATCATGCCCTTGGTTACATAAACCGCCTTGCCGTCGGCATAGGCGTTGACCCTGCTATCCTCTTGTAAGAGAGCGGGATAATCGCAAGCAATCACCGGTGACATTGTTGCCTGACGCGATTTGCCCTGGCGCCTGATTTCCAACCGATAGTCTTCTCCCGCCTGTATTTTTCCTGCGATTTCCGCAACCGATTTCAGCCCGGCGGTTTCCTTGCCTTCGAAAGACAGCAGGACATCACCGAGTTCGAGTGCTTCCGAGGCAGGCATGGACCCCGAAATAGCAGTCACAATGGGATGTGTGTGGGGTCCGCCGGTTACGGCGTCGAACGCCTCTCTCCATTCCGCAGTCTTGTATGAAGCACTGGCTTCCACGCTGAAACCGAATAACGCCCGGACCTTCTCACCGCACAGAGCGGCGTTCGCCTTTTGGATCGGGCCGGCAATTCTGCCGAGGCGCTGGGACAGCTCGAAATATTCACGCAAGGCAAATTCGCGTTGCAGCTTCGCTTCGGCACGGGCGGCCGCGTCGTCGGCAACGGGTGTCGCTGACCTGGGCGCGACACACGAGGTAACAGCAAACAGTACGAACAATGGAAAAATCAAACGCATAAGACTTGCCAAATATGCCTGTCGTGGTTGTTTCGCTCGCCAGTTGTCAGATAATCACATGTTCGGTGGTGATGATGAAGGGGATCTCTTCATCGGTATCAAGAAAATTCGGCTCGTCTTCCCGGGTTCTGGCATAGGCTTCGCTTTGGGCTGATTGCCGCATCGCCGCGACGCTGTCGAACCAAGTAATGGCGCAGCCGTCCCAGGCTGGCGTCCGGCCATCGCGGTAGCCGCCCAGCAGGGTATGGCTTTGCACATAGCGGCGGATAACCTCGATTTCGGCCGCGATGGGGCCGTGCACGTCACGCCAATAAGTCTGAAACGCAGCGATATCCATGCCGGTTTTGCGGGGTACGAATTCGATATTCTTGACCGCGCCGTCGGGGATGGGGCCATCCTTGATGATATGTTCCTGGGTCAGGATCATGGCCATGTTGGGCCGGTCGATAAAGTTCTCCTCGTCCCGCTGCACCGCCTCATAGGCGGCACCGCCCGCCATGGCGCGCAGGGCATCCACGTCATCGACCCAGATCTCGGCAATGCCGTCATAGGGCAGCTCGCCCTTGCGGTAGCCGCCCAGCAGGGCATGGGACTGAATATAACGGTGCAGGCCGGGCAGGCCCTTGACGACCTCGGCATGCTCGGTCCGCCAGTAGGCCTGAAAATCCTCGACTGCCATGCCGGGCTTCCTCTTTATGCAGGTAATGGCCTTGATCATGATGTTTTCTCCCGTTTTTTGCCCCACGATGGTGCCGGGGTGCCCCGTCGGTTAGGAATCTTTTAATTTTTGTTACCTGAATCCAGCATTTGGTAACGGCTCGTTAACCATTCTTTCTCCATATTAAGACTTCGGCAAGGCGCGTTGCGCAAATCTGGCCAACGCTGGGGAATACGGGACGAGACGATGAACCATTCGACAGGCGGTCCAATCGAGAAGGTTGCTGCGAAACTCCCCGCCGCACCGGCGACCGACCGGGCTCTCATGCTGGAACAAAGCCTGGATCATCTGCCCGTCGGTGTTGCCGTCTACGATGAAAATTTCGAGCTTTCGGCCTGGAACAAGACCGTTGTCGAAATGATGCGGACGCCACCCGGCACCTTCCGCGAGGGCATGCCAATTCGTGAATTGGTCCATCACATGGCCGCTGAAGGTTTCTACGGCAAGGGCGAAAGCCAGGATCTGACCAGCCGCAGATTGCGGCAAATGGCAGAGGGCGCGCTGACTCGGGCCCATGAATTGAAAGACGGGCGGGTGCTGGAAATTCGCGGCGCGCGGGCGCCCGAGGGCGGTTACGTCTATGTGGTTCAGGACATCACGGCCCAGCGCCAGGCGGAAAGCGCGACCAAGGAACTGGCGACGATCGTATCGTCGTCCGAGGCGTCGATCCTGAGCCTGTCGCCGGACGGGATCATTACTTCTTGGAATGCCGGTGCCGAGCACCTCTATGGCTACACCGCCGAAGAGGCGATTGGCCAGCCATTCTATCTGTTGTCGGGCAACCCCTCGCAAGCCGATGCGCAGAATTCCATTTGGCGGCGGGTTGTGCGTGGCGAGACGATCAAGCAGGAAACAACGCAACGAACCCACAAGGATGGCCATTCATTTTTCATTTCGCTGACCATGTCGCCAATCTTGGGCGACGATGGAGAGATCGTTGGCGTTTCGGGCATCGCCCATGATGTCACGGAGCGCCTTGAGTCAGAGACGGCCCTGGCCAAGCAGCGCGATGAATTGGAGAGCCTGAACAAGCAGAAAAACCGTCTGTTCTCCATCATCGCGCACGATCTGCGCTCGCCCTTCAATAGCCTTCTGGGCTTTTCCGAAATTCTTAGCGAGAACGCCGCCGATCTGGCGCCCGAGGATGTCAGCGAGTACGCCCGGATGATGCATCAATCGGCGGCGCAGGCCAATGCATTGCTGGAAAATCTATTGGATTGGTCCCGCCTGCAAATGGGCGGCTTGCAAAGCGATCCGCGGCCTTTGGACGTTGCCGTGGCGATCGAAAAAGCGCTGGCCTTCAACACCGCGGCGGCGGCGGCAAAGAATATCATGATTGGTCGTTTGGAGAGCTCCTTGCTTACCGTCCTGGCGGATCCGCAAATGGTCGAGACCGTGCTGCGCAATCTGATCGGCAACGCCGTGAAATTCACCGAACGTGACGGCACCGTCTCGATAGAGGCGCAGCGGGAGGACGGCGAAGTTGTCATTAACATCCGCGACAACGGTATTGGCATATCGCCTGAACGCCTGACGCATCTGTTTGAATTCGAAACCGGATCCTCGACCACGGGAACAGATGGCGAAAAGGGCACTGGTCTGGGCCTGCAATTGTGCAAGGAACTGGTGGAACTGCAGGGCGGTGAGCTTAACGTTGAAAGCGCCCTGGGGCAGGGCTCCACCTTCCGCATCACGCTGCCATCGGCGATCTAAGCGCACAGGAAATACGTCAGAATTAATACCCGCGGGCGGCGTCCGGATTTCCGGCATGACTGTCCGGGCACCTGTCTGGTTGATCCCGCCTGCAAGTCGCCTTATGTGAGGGCGGTACGGTTGCATTGCAACACAGCTCAACAGACAAACGAAAGCGGGGAAGCAAGGAAAATGGTGACGGATCGGTTGATGGGACAGGCCCGGCGCTTGCTGCCCGACTTGGGCGGCACCCGTCTGCGCGCGGCAAGCGGCATTGGTATCGCCGTGCTGGTTGCCGCCGTGCTCTATTACCCAATCGGCATGGCGATTACCCACACCGTCGATGATGATATCGCCTTCCAGCCGCCCGCCGCCATGGCGCCCGACGGCGGCAGCCGCGCCGTGGCCGTCGCGGCCGCCCTGATCAAGCGGGAGATCGATGAAAACCGCTGGGTCGCCAACGATCCGTTCTTTCTGCCGCCCGCCGCCCTGGACAACATGCCGAACTATCAACAAGGCATTATTTCCGCTCTGGCGCGCTTTGCCTTTGAATTGACGGATCAGATTGGCCGCACCCGGGGCACCTCGCAAACCGACAAGGATTTGCAGGAGGCGGCCGGGCAGCTGCAATACGCCGGCAATGTCTGGATCTTTGACCTATCCACCTCATTCGCCCCGACCACGACCTCCGAGGCCCGCTACCGCAAGGCGGCGAAATCTCTGCTCAGCTATAACAAGCGCCTGGCGGACGGCAAGGCGGTGTTCGAGAGGCGGGCCGATAATCTGCTGGCCACCCTGGATCGCGTGGCTCTGGACATGGGTGCCTCGTCGGCAAATCTCGACCGGCATATCGCCGAGCACGCGGGCGATCTGATCGATACCCGCGCCGACGATGTCTTTTATGGCATCAAGGGGCAAAGCTATGCCTACTACCTTATCATCCGCGAACTGGGCCTGGACTATGCCAATGTGCTGGGCGAGCGGGAACTGGCCAATGCCTGGGCCAAGATGCTGGAAAGCCTGCGCCATACGGCGGAGCTGTCGCCCATGGTGGTGGTGAACGGCAGCCCGGATGCCCAGGCCATGCCCTCGCATCTGGCCGCCCAGGGCTTCTATCTGCTGCGCGCGCGGACAAAATTGCGTGAAATCACGAATATTCTGTTGAAATAATGTAAGCCTATTCGGGTTGCTCTGTCGGCTGGGTGCTGTCACCATAATAGTGATGAAGAGGGCTAGGGTCCGTAGACACTTAGCGCGTCGCCGTGGTCCGAGCCAAATCGGCCCATGGCAAGGAGCGAGGAGGAAGGACATGCCAGGCATATTCGACGACGAGCGACGTAGCCATGGGCCGATTTGGCCGGATCCCTTCGGGACGGGACGATTTTTCGACCACGCGGCGTCGCGTCCGGCTTGTGTGGGGCCTGCCACACTGCACCGGTCGCTCCTACCGTGGGCGAAAAATCGCTCCCGCCACGGCGGCGAGCTAAGTGTCTACGGACCCTAGAGCATGGAAGAGCTGCAACAGAGCACCCTGACACGCCGAAAATTCCTTTGCGTGGTCGATGATTCTCCCGAATGCCGGTTGGCATTGCGCTTCGCCTTTCGCCGGGCGGCACGTACGGGTGGCGGCGTCATCTTGCTGTATGTAATCGAACCAGCCGATTTTCAACACTGGATGGCGGTGGAAAACCTGATGCGCGAGGAGGCGCGGGAGGCGGCGGAAGAAGTCCTGCAAACCCTGGCGGACGAGGTCAGTCAATGGTCCGGCATCATGCCGGAATTCGCCATCCGCGAAGGCCGTAAACAGGACGAGCTTCTCGCCTTGTTGGAGGAGGAGCCGGAAATCCGCTTGCTTGTGCTCGGCGCTTCCGCCGAAAAGGACGGCCCCGGCCCCCTTGTAACCGCCCTGGCCGGATCTTTGTCGGCCAATATGCGGGTGCCCGTCACCGTGGTGCCGGGTAACCTGAGTATCGAGCAGATCGACGAAATTACCTGACGGCGAGCCTGATCCTGCGTTTTTTGGCCAAGCGCTTTTGCGCCAGGCGTTTTTTGAGCTGTCTTTCCTTGGCTAGGCGGATCTTGGCCGCGCGCGCCGCCTGCCGGCGGCTGTGTTCGGCTTGCGTCTGACGACGGCGTTCGCTGATCGCCGTGCGCCGTTCCTTGTACCACAGCTTCATCACCTTGCGCCGGTAGGGCCTGTTCAAGGTCTTGGTGGATGAATGGTAATGGGCGACCGCCTGGGTCCAAGAACGGTGCCGGCTGTATAAACGCCGTAACAGCCGGGCCGCATAATCGATGTTGGCGGCAGGGGTCAGAGCTTCGTCCAGATCAGCGAAAGCATCGGGGTGGTAGTGCAGGTTGACCTGCATGCAGCCCACATCAATATTGCGCACGCCTTTCGCGGACAGGGCCCGGACGGCGGCCACCGCCGCTGCCTGGTCGGCAAATTGCCGCCCCCTGCCTTGGGCATAAACAGTCCAGGGCCAGGCAACAAATGCCCCCTGTTTGGCGTCCCAGTGGCCCGATTCAGTCAGGGCCAGGGCAGCCAGCAATTGTGCCGGGATGCGGTATTGACGTTCCGCCTCTGTCACCATGCGGCGGCAATCCAAAGCGCCGGCCATGTCGCCATTCCCTTGGTTTTTGGCTGTTTCAGACTGGTTTCGCGCCACGGCGGACGAGCCGATACCGACACCGCAAAGGGCCAGTGCCAACATAAATAACAATGGTTTCAGGCGGCTGGACGCCATGATTTTCCCTGCTCCGGCAATTCGTTCCCGCCAATAGTCGACGCAAGAACCATGCCAGTTACGGCGAAGGGGATTATTATCTATTCGGCGGCGGTGCGTTGCGGCGTGAAATAGGCATCGGGCAGGCGGCACAGGGCTTCGATCACCGCTGTCATGGCGGCCTCCATCCGGGCCATGCCGGGCGCGGGGACAACCTGTTCCTCGTCCATGAACAGGCGCCGGTTGATTTCGATTTGCAAGGCATGCACCCCGGCCCCGGGCCGGCCGTAGTGGTAGGTGGTGAAGCCGCCCGCGTAGGGATTATTGCGCTGTACGGCGAAGCCAAGAGCGGACAGCACGTCATGCACGCAATCGATCAATTCCGGCGCGCAGGCAGTGCCAAAGCGGTCGCCCAGAACGATGTCGGCCCGGCGTTGGCCGCCAGTAGGAGAGGGGCGCACATTGCCATGGCCCCCATCCTCGCCGCCGCCCCTGCCATTGCTGGCGGGACCGCTGCTGGAAGGCATGGAATGGCAATCGATCAACAGGCAGTGGCCAAACACCCTCTGACAATCCTCGAGCATCCGGGCTAGGCAATGGTGATAGGGGAAATAGACCTTGTTCAGCCGCTGCCCGACCTCGGCGAAGTCCAGTTTGCCGCGATAGATATCCTGCCCATCGGCGGCCAGGCGCGGAATTGTGCCCAAACCGCCCGCCACCCGCAACGAGGTTGCGTTGACATGGCTTGGCAGATCCTCGGCGAACATGCCTGGGTCCAGCTCCCACGGTTCCCGGTTCAGATCCAGATAGGCGCGGGCATAGGCCGCCCGCAGCAACGGTGCGCCATGGGCCGGCGCGGCGGCGAATAATTGATCGACGAAATTATCGGCCGACCGGCGCAGCAATATCTCTGGCAGTTCGCTGGCGGCCATCAGATCGTCGGGATAATGCTGGCCGCTATGTGGCGAGGCAAAGACCAGCGGCACTGCCTGCCTGGCCGGATGAAGAACCTCGAACGCTGCCGGTGTTGCCCCCAGGGGTGCCGCCGCTTCTCCCTCCGTATTCGAAAATGTCATCCCGCGCCCCCAATTCGGTGCCGATGCAGGAATGCTAGCACGCCAGGGCGGACATGCCATAGGGCCGGGAGGGGGAAATTTACCGCAAGATCAGAATAGTTTAATACTTTGCTAGGGGTATCTTTACACTTTTGCAGGCATGTCGGACTATCGTAGATGTAGATGGAGGCGGCGAAGCAATTCTCCGAGGCCCTGTTCGAGCTACGGGGGCTGCTGGTTCGCGGTAATAGAGGATGACAATGGCGAAGATCCTTTTGGCGGAAGATGATGATTCCATGCGGCATTTTCTGGGGCGGGCCCTGGAACGTGCCGGGCATGAGGTATTTTCCGTGGGCCAGGGTGACGAGGCCTTGCCTGTGTTGGCCGAGGGCCGGTTCGATCTGCTTCTGGCGGATATCGTAATGCCCGAAATGGATGGCATCGAGTTGGCCCGGCGGGCTGTGGCGGTGGATCCGGCCATCCGCATCATGTTCATTACTGGCTTTGCCGCCGTCGCCTTGCGCAACCGCCAAACTTCGCAGTCAGACGCCAAGGTGCTGTCGAAACCCTTTCATCTGCGCGACCTGGTCGACGAAATCGACAAGACCCTGGCCGCCTGAACGCCTCTTCGGCCTAAGAGACGAACTTCACCTAAAGACGTACTTTAACCTGTTCGGCGATCGCCATGAAGGCTTGCGCCTCGCCCGAATCCGGCATTGCCGCGACAATCGGCGTGCCGCCATCGGATGTTTCCCGCAGGCTGATATGCAGGGGAATTTCGCCCAGGAAGTCGCAGCCAAGCTCGGCGGCGGTCTCCCGCGCGCCGCCGTGGCCGAAAATATCCGCGCGTTCGCCACAGCTGGGGCAGTGAAAATAGCTCATGTTCTCGACCATCCCCATCACCGGCACTTCCGTCTGGCGGAACATGTTCAGGCCCTTGCGGGCATCGATCAAGGCGATATCCTGGGGCGTGGAGACAATTATTGCACCCTTTAGGGGTACTTTCTGCGCCATGGTCAATTGTGCATCACCGGTTCCCGGGGGCATGTCCACCAGCAGCAAGTCCAGCTCGCCCCAGTTCACATCGCCCAGCAACTGCTCCAGCGCTCCCATCACCATGGGACCGCGCCAGATCGTCGGCTGATCGGGATCGACCAGAAAGCCGATCGACATACATTTGATGCCATGGCCCCGCATAGTTTCCAACTTGTCGCCGTCCGAGCGTGGCTGGCCTGAAATTCCCAGCATCCGGGGCATGGACGGGCCATAGATGTCCGCATCGAGAATGCCCACCGAAAGGCCAAGGCGGCTTAGGGCCACGGCCAGATTGGCGGTAACCGTGGATTTGCCCACGCCGCCCTTGCCCGAGGCTACGGCGACCACTGCCTTGATGCCGGGCAATTCCATCTTCTCCATGCCGCCGCTGCCATGACGGCCGATTTGTGGCGCCTGTTGAGAGGCCTGTTGTTGCGATGGCGGCGGGGCGGCCCGTTCAGCCGTTAAAATCGCCGTCACCGACAAGGTGCCGGGCAGGCCCGCGACCACCTGTTCGCAGGCCAGGCGCAGGCTTTCCATTTCCGGCGCGCGCTCGGGCTCGATCTCGATCGAGAAGGCCACATTGCCGTCACGCACGGCCAGTCCGGTGATCATGCCAAGGTCAACCACGTTGCCTTCACGGGCCGGGTCGCCGATCCGCCGCAGTGCTTCTAGAACTTCGTCTTCACTCACCCGCGCCATTGCCTCAACTCTCCAATTATTCTTCCCTGGAGCATGTTTCTTTCAAACATGCTCGGACCTTTAAGTATCGAGCAATTGAACCAATTATTCTGCGTCGCGCAAGCGACCCCGCTTAATTGAAAATTGCACTCGCGGGCACCGTTGCACCTGACGCCGCAAGGTGTCATATAGCGTCATAAGTGGTTGTGGCAAAGCGCCTCGGCCCACGTTTTTGAAATCTTTTTGATAAATCGGGGATTGGAAAATTCATGCCGTGGAGCAATCAAGGCGGTGGTAGTGGCGGCAGCGGCGGCGGTGGCGGCGGCTGGCAAGGTGGAGGCCGTGGTCCGTGGGGACAGGGCGGCGGCGGCGGCGGTGGCGGCGGCGGACAGCCGCCCAATCTGGAAGAGCTGCTGCGCAAGGGGCAAGACCGTTTCAAGGGCGCCCTGCCCGGCGGCAATTGGGGCGGCCGGGGAATTTTCCTGATTTTCCTGGTTCTGATCGCGGCTTGGTTCGCATCGGGCTTTTACCGGGTCGGTCCCGATGAGCAGGGCGTGGTTCTGCGCTTTGGCAAATTCACTGGCTCGACCTCGCCCGGCCTGCGCTATCATCTGCCCAGCCCCATCGAAACCGCACTGACGCCGAAGGTTACCCGCGTCAATCGGGTCGAGGTTGGGTTTCAAAGCTCCGGCGATTTCGGGCGCTCATCGGCCCTGCGTAATCTGCCCGAGGAAAGCCTGATGCTGACCGGTGATGAGAACATCGTCGACATCAACTTCACGGTGCTGTGGCAAATCAGCAATGCCGGACATTTTCTGTTTAACATCCAGCGGCCTGAGAATACCGTCAAGGCGGTGGCCGAGAGCGTCATGCGCGAGGTCGTGGGCCGTTCGAAAATCGTCGATGTTCTGACCGAAGGCCGTAATGAAGTTGAGCGCCAGACGCTGGACCTGATGCAAAACACCTTGGATGAATACAAGGCCGGAATCGTGGTCACCCAGGTCAAGCTGGCCAAGGCAGATCCGCCGTCCGCGGTTATCGACGCCTTCCGTGACGTGCAGGCGGCCCGCGCCGACGAGGAACGCCTGGTCAACGAGGCGCAGGCTTATTCAAACGATATCCTGCCGCGTGCCCGAGGCGAGGCGGAAAGAATTCGTCAGGAAGCCGAAGGTTATCAAAAACAGACCGTGGCCCAGGCCGAGGGTGAAGTCTCCCGCTATCTGGCCATCCAAAAGGAATACCGTCTGGCCCCAGACGTAACCCGAAAGCGGCTGTATCTGGAAACCATGGAAGAGGTTTTGCAAGGCACCAATAAAATTGTCATCGACAATGAAGGCGGCAGCCAGGGCGTCCTGCCTTATCTGCCCTTGCCGGAGTTGCAGAAACAATCCAACAGCAAGGCGGGGACAAACTGATGAACCGGAACCTAGCAACAATTCTGGCGATCATTCTGGTCGTCCTGGGCCTGATCGGATATGGCAGCGTCTTTGCCGTGCATGAAACCCAGCAAGCCCTGGTCCTGCAATTCGGTAATCCCGTGAAGACCGTGCAGGCGTCGGGCCTGAACTTCAAAATGCCGTTTGTGCAGAACGTGCAGTTCATGGAAAAACGGATTCTGGATTTTGATGCGCCCCCGGTGGAAGCCGTGGCGGCGGACAAAAAGCGGATCGTGGTCGATGCCTATGCCCGCTTCCGCATCTCCGATCCGTTGAAGTTCTATCAGACCGTCAACAACGAGGTCACGGCGCGTAACCGCATGGCTCCCATCGTCAATTCCAGCCTGCGTAACGCCATTGGCCGGGTCAAGCTGGAGCAGATGCTGTCCGGTGAACGCGGTAAATTGATGCACGAGATCCGCGACCTGGTAAACACCGAAGCCTTGAAGCTGGGCATTGAAATCGTCGATGTGCGGATCAAGCGCGCCGATCTGCCGTCCGCCAACTCTCAGGCGGTCTATGATCTTATGCGGGCGGAACGGAAACGGATCGCCACCGAGATCCGGGCCGAAGGCGCCGAACGCAGCCAGAAGATCACTGCCAATGCGGATCGGGAACGCACGATCCTGCTGGCCGAGGCGCAGAAATCATCGCAGATTATCCGCGGTGAGGGCGATGCCTTGCGCAACAAGATCTTCGCCGATGCCTACAAGGAAGATGCGGAATTCTTCACCTTCTACCGCTCGCTGCAGGCCTACCGAACAGCTCTGCAATCGGGCGATACTACCATGGTGTTGTCGCCGAACAGTGATTTCTTCAGTTATTTCGGCAACAGCCTGGGTGCCGTCAAGAAATAGCCGGAGTAATTTTCGGGGGTAAATTCGTGGTCGATATTCTGGTGGTCGTGGGCCTGATCCTGGCCCTGGAAGGCGCTTTGTATGCCGCCTTTCCCGCCGGGATGAAACGCATGATGGCTATCATGATACAGCAGCCCGACGACGCCCTGCGTCTCAGCGGTCTGGGCGCGGCGACGTTTGGCGTTGGCATCATCTGGCTGGTGAAGACGTTTCTGTAGGCGGGCTATCGGGTGAAGCCATGTTTCACGCTGATGTTTTTGGGCCGGTGTGACGCATGATTTATCGGGAATTTTTATGAAAATTCGGCGTTGCCATGGTTTTGTCACATTCGCTTCCGAAATCACCTTTCGGTAGGCCGGATCGCGGCTGACTTGAAAGACGCCATGTTAGGCAATACTTACTAACGCAAACGAACCAGGCGCGGGCGGGAAGTCCGGATCCGCCGCCTTGTACCAAGGAGATAATTCGTGATTGGCACATTGATAACCAGGCGGCCGAAAACCCCATCCACTTCACGGCCCGCCTTTCGCCCGGCGGTTGCCTCGCTGGCCGCGGCCGCAACAATTGGATTGCTGCTGCTGCCGGTGGCTGGTCAGGCCCGCAGTGCACCCGACAGCTTCGCCGACCTGACCGCCAAGCTGATGCCGGCGGTGGTCAATATTTCCACCACCCAGGTGGTCAAGGGCCAAAAACAGGGCCAGCCAGAATTCATGGTGCCGCCCGGTTCTCCGTTCGAAGATTTCTTTAAGGAATTTCTCGAACGTAACCGGCCCAAGAACCGCGGGCCGCGGCGAGCGACTTCGTTGGGTTCGGGCTTCATCATCGATGCCGGCGGCCTGGTGGTGACCAATAACCACGTCATCGCGGAAGCCGACGAAATCAGCGTCCGTCTTTCGGACGGTACCCGGCTGAAGGCGGTGCTGGTGGGCCGTGATGCGAAGACCGATCTGGCCTTGTTGAAGGTGGAGCCCAAGGGCAAGCTGCCGTCGCTGAAATGGGGCAATTCGGCGAATTCCAGGGTCGGTGATTGGGTGCTGGCCATCGGCAACCCGTTTGGTTTGGGCGGTTCCGTCACCGCCGGTATTATTTCGGCCCGCGGCCGGGATATCAATTCCGGGCCCTACGATGATTTCTTTCAAACCGATGCCGCCATCAACCGGGGTAATTCGGGCGGCCCCTTGTTCAACATGAAGGGCGAGGTGATTGGTATCAACACGGCGATCTATTCCCCGACCGGGGGTAGCGTTGGCATTGGTTTCGCCATTCCGTCCGCTCTGGCGAACCGGGTGATCAAGCAACTGGCGGAATTCGGCCGCACCCGGCGCGGTTGGCTCGGCGTGCGTATCCAGACGGTGACCGAGGAAATCGCCGAGGGCTTGGGCATGGAAAAGGCCGGCGGTGCCTTGGTGGCCGGCGTGGGCGATGAGGGACCCGCAGGCAAGGCCGGTATCGAACAGGGTGACGTGATCCTGCGTTTCGATGGTCAGGAGGTTGATGAAATGCGGGCATTGCCCCGGATCGTCGCCAATACGTCGATCGGCAAGACGGTCAAGGTCGAAGTCTGGCGCAAGGGCGAGCTGACGACCCTGGAAGTGACCATCGCCGAGATGGAAGAGAGCAATACCAAGCTCGCCAGCCGGCAGGAAGATGCCAAGCCCGAACCGGCCAAGGACGTCACCCTGTTGGGTATGCGTCTTTCGGCCCTGACGGCGGAAGCGCGGGAGACTTTCAAGGTCGATGAAGGTTCCCAAGGCGTGTTGGTGTTGGAGGTCGCGGGCGACAGCTCGGCCGCCAAGCGCGGTTTGCAGCCCGGCGACCTGATCGTCGAGGTGCAGCAGAATCCGGTCGCCACGCCCGCTGATGTGGCCAAGCAGATTGACCAGATCCGTGAAAGCAACAAGGTGCGCAAGACCAAGAAGGTCAAAACCGTGCTGTTGTTGGTGGAGCGTGCCCGCAACAAGCGCTTCGTGGCCGTGCAATTGCAAGAGGCGGCGGAAAAGAACCCGGATAAGCCACAGGAAAAGACGAAGGGTAAGGCGAAGGAGTAGCCTTCTCTATCCCATCATCGCCGAATTGATCAGCCTTGAATTTGGCTGGCCCGATAGCCCTGCAGAAATAGCAGGGCTGTCAGGTCGCCATATTCGATCCTCGCCCTGGCGGCCCGCGCCAGGAACGGCTTGGCATGATAGGCAACGCCCAGACCGGCGGCCTCGACCATTGCCAGATCGTTGGCCCCGTCGCCGACGGCCAGGGTTTGCTCCAAATTCAGGCTTTGCCGTGCCGCGAATGCGCGCAGGGCCGCTAACTTTTCCTCCGGCCCCAGGATTGGCTCCACTACGCTGCCGTCCAGGCGGCCATTAACAAAATGCAGCGCGTTGGCCTGGTGGTGATCAAATCCGGCGGCGCCGGCCACGCGCGAAGTGAAAAAGGTGAAGCCGCCCGAGACAAGCGCCGTCAGGGCGCCGTGGGCCCGCATGGTGGCGACCAGCTCCCGGGCGCCGGGGTTCAAGTGGATGCGCTGCTCATAGACCGCCTGCAGATCCACCTCGGCCAGGCCGGTCAGCATTTTTGCCCGTTCGCGCAAGGCCTGATCGAAGCTGATCTCGCCCGACATGGCGCGCTCTGTTATGGCCGCTACTTGCGCTTTCTGTCCAATGACATCGGCCATCTCGTCGATGCATTCGCCGCTGATAATGGTCGAGTCCATATCCGCCACCAGCAATTGCCGGCGCCGCGACGGCCCGTCCGCCTGGCAGAACAAATCCACCTCCGCTCCGGCCAGCGCTTGCCGCGCCGTCTCTTCCACGCCTTCAATGGACCCGGCAAAGCGCAGATCACAGGCCTGCCCAGGCGCCAGCCAATCGGCCTCGGCGCCGGCGGGCAACGCGGCCAGGGCGAGACGGACATGGTCGTCCGTCAACGGCTTCGCTATAAGGGTCAGAACCTGAGACATGATGAGCTGCGAAAGATAATCCCTAATGGATAATGCCATCCTGATAGCCGGACCGACGGCCAGCGGCAAGTCCCGTTTGGCCATCGACCTGGCCCAGGCCCTGAATGGCGTCATCATCAATGCCGACAGCATGCAGGTTTATGCTGAACTGCGGGTCCTGACGGCGCGTCCCGACGCCGAAGAGGAAGCCGCCGCGCCGCATAGGTTGTATGGCATCACCTCAGCCGCCGCGCCGTTCTCGGTCGGGCGTTGGCTGGAACTGGCCCTGGCCGAGGCCGCCGCGGCCCGTGCCGCCGGCCAGGTGCCGATCATCGTCGGCGGCACGGGGCTGTATTTTCAGGCCCTGACCCAAGGCATGGCCAAGATCCCCGAGATTTCCGATCAGGCCCGCGCCGAGGCGCGGGGCAAGTTGGAGGAACTGGGTGCCGCCGGTCTGCATGCCGCCCTTGGCGAACGGGACCCGGTCATGGCCGAACGCCTGAAAGCGACCGATTCCCAGCGACTGGTGCGCGCCTATGAAGTTATCCTGGACACCGGTGTCTCCCTGACGGACTGGCAGCAACGGCCCAGTTCCACGCCAACGCTGCCCCCACCGTGGCACGGCTTTGTCCTGAACTGGCCCCGGGCCGAGCTGTACCGCCGCTGCGACGAACGTCTGGCCGCCATGCTGGAGCAGGGCGCCCTGGACGAAGTGGCCAGGCTGGCGGCGATGAACCTGGACCCGAGCCTGCCCGCCATGAAGGCCCTGGGCGTGCCCGATCTGATCCGCCTGACGAAGGGTGAGGCCAGCCGCGATGAAGCCCTGGGCGCGGCGCAACAGGCGACCCGGCGCTATGCAAAACGGCAGATGACGTGGTTTAGAAACAAGATGTGTGCGTGGAGAGGCCTTGATGCGCAAGATTCGGAAAGATTATCTGAAATTATCATTCCATTTATAACATAAAATCTATTGACCGCCCCCCAATGAAGCACTATGTTGCGCCCGCCCGTGCCGCTCCGCCAAATGGATGTCGAGCACGGCAAAAGGCCTGTAAGCCTCTCTGTCGAGGGGCTTTATTGCATTCATCGACACCCCGCGTTAGGAGCAAATCATGTCGGGTACTGAGCAGAATTTGGGGCAATTGAGTGATAGCGAAACCCTGAGCGGCGCGGAAATATTGATCCGTGCACTGACCGATCAGGGCGTGGAAGTAATTTTCGGCTATCCCGGCGGCGCTGTACTGCCGATTTACGATGCTCTGTTTGCGCAGAACAACATTCGCCACATCCTGGTGCGCCAGGAAGGCGGCGCGGTGCATGCCGCGGAAGGTTATGCGCGCTCCACCGGCAAGCCGGGCGTGGTCCTGGTTACCTCCGGCCCAGGTGCTACCAACGCGGTGACCGGCCTGACCGACGCCATGATGGATTCCATTCCCATTGTCTGCCTGACCGGCCAGGTCGCCTCCCACCTGATCGGCAATGATGCCTTTCAGGAGGCCGACACCATCGGCATCACCCGGCCCTGCACCAAGCATAACTATCTGGTCAAGGACACGGACGAGATGGGCCGCATCGTGCACGAGGCGTTTTATGTGGCCACTCAAGGGCGCCCCGGCCCCGTGGTCATCGACCTGCCCAAGGACATCTGCGTCAACCAGGCTGTTTATGAAAAGCCGGACCTGGAAAACCTGCACCATAAAACCTATCGCCCACCCACCACCGGCAATGCGGCCCAGGTCGCCGAAGCGGTGAAATGGATGGCGAGGGCCAAGCGCCCGATCTTCTATACCGGCGGCGGCCTGATCAATTCCGGGCCCGAGGCCTGCGAAAAGCTGCGCGAGCTGGTCAAGCTGACCGGTTATCCCATCACCTCCACCCTGATGGGCCTGGGCGCCTATCCCGCCTCGGACGATCAGTTTCTCGGTATGCTGGGCATGCATGGCACTTACGAGGCCAACAATGCCATGCATGACTGCGACGTGATGATCTGCCTGGGCGCGCGTTTTGATGACCGGATCACCGGCCGTCTGGACGCGTTCTCGCCGGGCTCGAAAAAAATCCACGTGGATGTGGATCCCTCTTCGATCAACAAGAACATCTCGGTTGATCTGGGCATCATCGGCGACGTGGGCCAGGTGATCGAACAGATGCTGGCGGCCTGGAAACAGGCCGGTTATCAGCCGGATGCGGCGGCACGAGAGGAATGGTGGACGACGATCCAGAAATGGCGCTCCCGCGACTGTCTGGCCTTTGATCAAGGCAAGGACGTGATCATGCCCCAGCATGCCATCCAGCGCCTGTACGAGCTGACCAAGGAGCGTGACACCTATATCACCACAGAGGTGGGCCAGCACCAGATGTGGGCGGCGCAGTTCTATAAGTTCGAGGAGCCAAACCGCTGGATGACCTCCGGCGGCCTGGGCACCATGGGCTATGGCCTGCCGGCGGCGGTGGGCGTGCAGATCGCCCATCCCGAATCCCTGGTGGTGGATATTTCCGGCGAAGCATCCTTCATGATGAACATCCAAGAACTATCGACGGCAGTGCAGTACCGCCTGCCCTTGAAGATCTTCATCCTGAACAACCGCTGGATGGGCATGGTGCGGCAATGGCAGGAGCTGCTGCACGGCAGCCGTTATTCCGAAACCTATTCCGAGGCGCTGCCCGATTTCGTCAAGCTGGCGGAATGTTTCGGCGCCACCGGCATGAAGATGCAGGACCCCGCCACCCTGGACGACGATATCCGGAAAATGCTGGATACGGATGGCCTGGTGATCGCCGATGTGCATGTGGCGCAGGAGGAAAACTGCTTCCCCATGGTGCCATCGGGTGCGGCCCACAACGAAATGATCATGGCCGGCAACAAGGGTGCGGAAAGCCCCAAGGTTACCGACGACGGCATGGCGCTGGTTTAGGGCGCATTTTCAATGGCGGCTGAACCGCCCGCTCCCCCGCCCGGCCACCCACGGGACC
>CAZPWJ010000032.1:0-50908 GCA_964590195.1 uncultured Rhodospirillaceae bacterium
AGATCCTCCCTTTGGAAACAGGATCACATGTCCCAAATGTTTTGATGACGGACACGGCGGATAACCTGATCCACTGCCCGCTTCGTCATCATGCCGTGGCCGAAATCGTTGACCACCACCAGGTCGAAATCGGCGGCGCATTCCGCGATCAGGCTGCAAACCTCGTCTTCCTTGCGGCCGCTTAACGGCGTGTCGTCGAAATGATAGACCTCGAACAGTTTCCGCATATGGCCGGGGTCGACGAAACGGCACTTGCGGATCGTCGGCACGCCCGGCAGACGGACAAAATGCACATTTACATTGTGTACTACCGTGTCGAGGATCAGATCCTCGTAGGAGTCCTCCTCGCCGATACAGGTGATCACATCGACCTGATCGACGAACGACGCCACATGATTGGCCGAGGCAATAACGCCGCCGGCAAAAACCTCGCGCCCCTCATAACGGGAGGCGATAATATTCTCTTTTGCCGACTTGCCCATGGGCGCGGCATATTGATATTCATCGATGATGGCCTCGCCGATCATCAGCACGCGGTGTTCCTGAATGCCTTCCAGGGCCTGCACCACGCGGGCCGCGACATCGCCCTCCCGCAGGCCGGCAAGATAGTCGGTGACCTCTGAGTCATAGACATTGAGGTGCCGGTTGATCAGGGATGATGAGGAATCCGTGATATCATCGGTAAAAACGATACGGCCGCCGAAGCTTTCAACCAGCTCCCGTTCGCGCCGAATGCCGCCCGTGATATCATCATCTTCATTGGCATAGTCCTGGCCCTTGACCATGATGGTGGGCCGGATAAAGCGCAGTACACCTTCGGCCGTGGACCAATTGGAAATGCCGACGCCATCGACACAACGCAACGCGGCGACCATTTCGGCCCGCGTCAATTCCGGAAAAACCGGACGTCCCGGGCCTTTGTTGACATAACGGTCGGCGGTTAGAGTGACGATCAGCAAATCGCCTTCCGAGCGTGCCGCTTCCAGGTGGCGGACATGCCCCATATGCAGCAGATCAAAGACCCCATGCGCCAGCACGACTTCGCCACCCGAGGCACGGGTCTCGTCGGCCATGCGGGCCAATTCCTCGATGCCGCGGATTTTCTCGCGTGCGGTCGCCGGCGGGCCGGAGTTTCCTCCCGATGCATCACGTTTTACATCAAGTAATTCGATAGTCATGCGCGGCGTTCCGTCCGATGAACAGTTTTACCAATAGCCACGGCGGTGCAATTCCGTGCCGTGTTGGTTAAGTGTCCATCGTTGCGGTTAATACATCGTAAACCGAACGGGTTTATCCACAGCGCCGGCCATTTTTGTTAACCACTCGGGTTCATCCTCCATTAACCGGTCCTTTGGCAAAATGACAAATAGCGGAGAACCGTTAGGAATCCGCCTTCCGGCGGGCAGTGCCTGTCCGGATGCATCGAAGACGACAGAGTTTACGGGAACTACCAGGCAATGGTCCTATCGCTGACAGGCAATAATACATTCCAGATGGCGACGTTCGATAACAACGTCCTGGGTGCCTATTATTCCTCCGGTGTGTCACTGGGGCTGACGGGCAATGCTTCCAAGGTTCAGAGCGAGCTGCTGAACGGTTCCTTCGCCAATGTCGATCCCGCGATCATCCCGCCCTGGACCATCCCCGAGGCCCGGCCATTTGATGAGATGCTGCAGCGCATCTTCTCATCCGGGCCGCTGATTGATTTGACCGATCCCCGTGTCAACAACACCGCCGGCGACGATCAATACAAGAACCTGTTCGGCCTGTTCACCGGCCTGACCAAGCTGCGGGAAATGGCGACCTACGCCGAAAGTGATTCAGGCGCGTCAACACGTGCCAGTTTATTGCAACACCGCTTTGAAGGCTATTTGGATGAAGTTAAGGGGTTTGTCAGCGACCTTGCGTTCGAGGACACCACGCTGCTCTATGGTCTGAAGACCACATCGATAACCTCGACCCAGGCCTTTCCCAAGGATCCGAAGTACACCACGCCATTTCATATGTCCTCGGAAGTGTCCCAGGTGCGCGGGGACGCCATCGCGGGCTTAACTGGTACGGAAACCTTTGACATCACGGTCGTCAATTCCGTCGAGACCAAGGTCATAAATATGGACCTATCGGCGGTAAGCGGCACCTTGAACGTGGACAATGTTGCCGACTACATCAATTCGCAGCTGACCGCCAACAGCGTTACTTCGTCGGTAGTGGTGGAACGTTTCAATGAGACGTCCTACGGCTTCCATTTGAAATTGAATGATACGGAAACCGTGTCATTCGGCAATGCTTCGGACGCCACGCCCAGCATTTATATCGCCGGCACCAATAATGTTGGCGACTACTCCTCGGGCTTCACGACGAAATACGATGATCTGGGCAATACCGATCCCAATCTGGCCTTCCGTTCGAAAATCGAAACCACCGAGGCCGACAGCGCCAAGGCCGTTGCGGTGGATAGTCAGGGTTACGTCTATACCGTCGGCTCCTCCTCCGGCGATCTGGAAGGACTGGCCAATCAGGCGGAAAGCGATGCCTATCTGCGCAAATATGACGCTGCCGGGCAGTTGGTCTGGTCGCGCTTGCTGGGCGCAACGGACGACGCCAATGGTTTCGCCGTTGCCGTGGACGCCAATGATGATGTGGTTATTTCCGGCAGCGTGAAGGGCAGTTTGAGCGCCACCTCATATGGAGGCAACTACGACAGTTTCGTGACCAAGTTCGACGGCGAGGCCACCGAACAATGGACCCGCCAGGCAGCGCCCTACGCCAATGACAGCGCCTTGACCCTGACCACCGATGCCAGCGGCAATATCTTTGTCGCGGGTCAGACCTATTCGGAAATCGGCAGCGGCGTAACCCATGCCGGCAGCTCGGACGGCTATCTCACCAAGCTGGACAGCAGCGGCACGATGGTCTGGAATAAACAGTTCGGCGGCACCGGCGATGACCGCGCCACCGCGATCTCCGTCGATGGCTCGGGCAATATTTATGTCGCCGGCGAAAAGGACGGCAATGCCATCCTGCGGCGTTATGTGGACAGCGACGCCTCGCAAACCCCCGATTGGGAAGTCGATCTGGGCGCCTTGAACACTGACGGCACGGTTACCGGCATCGCGGTGGGCAGCAACGGCAATGTCTATGTCTCGGGTCAGACCACGAATACGGCTCTTTCGGGCTCCATCGTGAATGCCCATTCGGGCGGCAGTGATGGCTTTGTCACCCAAATCGTGGATTCAGGTGCGTCCGCCGCGGTGGGCTGGACCACCTATGTGGGCAGCAGCGGCACGGACACGGTCAACGGCGTTGCGGTCAAGGCCTCGGCGGGCGCGGATGAAATTTATCTGACCGGCGCCACCGACGGTGCCATCGATGGCGGCGCGGTGGCAAACGCGCAGGATACCTTTGTCGTGAAGCTGGATAACGCCGGCGCGGAGGTTTGGGCTAACCAGGATCACGGCGCCGTCGTGCAAAGCGGTAACGCCATTGCTTTTGACGATACCGGCAGCTCGGTCATCAGCCGCCTTGGCCTGCCCACGGGCGAACTACCCGCGACACCACCGACCGAAATTCTGAGTCTGACAACCTTGCAGCCAGGACAGTATTTCTCCATCCGCGTCAACGGCGGCGAAACCAAGCAGATTGAGGTCGAGAGCGACGACAGCCTCGGTTTTCTGTCATACAAGATCAACAAGGCCCTGGGCGGCGTCTTGGGTAGTTTCGGCACTTCCACCATTGAGCGTGGGACAAATGAATCCGCGCTCAAGATCGAGGCGAAGAACGGCGCCGTGGTTGAAATTATCGCCGGACCGGAAGGCTTCGACGCCCTGGCACCGCTCGGTTTGAAGGAAGCCGTTCTTTATGGCGAGCCGCTGGGCCTGGATGACGAGGAGGAAGACGAACTCGAATCCTCGGTTTTCGAGATAGGTTTCAGCGATGAAATGTCTCTGTTGACGCCGCAAAAGGCGGCGGACGCCGGCATTCTGATCGACAATGCCCTGCGGGAAATCCGCAAGATGTTCCGCTTCATCGCGGTCGGCCCGGAAGACGAAAACGCCAGGGACGGACTGCCCGCCCTGAAGCCGGCGGATGCCGAACGCATTGCCCAGATGCAGGGCGCCCTGGGCGCCGTGACCGGTTTGGCCAGCTCCATGAACCTGACCAATCAAATGCGCCAGCAAGGCCTGGGCGGCGGCAGCACCGAGAATATGCTGAACATCATCACCTAGACTTTTTTCTCTCACGCTTGTGCGCCCAAGAATGTTTTGGCGCGCCGCTCCGAGAGGACGACGCAGTCGCGTCGGGCCGCCGTCGCGGCTTGGTTGGCACAATCAAACCCGGAACATTTCTAACGAAAACTGCGGGCCTGGGGGATTGGCGCCGCCGGGTTAGCGTTGCGCGGATGGCCCGTGCGGCGCCGGCGGACGAATGGCTGTTGCCCTGAGGTGGCGGCGGGATCTTCACGCAAACGGTCCAGATCAACGGATAGATCAATCAGTTCCTCGGCCAGAATGTGGATCACCATGCCCTCGCGCTCCAGCCGTCCCCGCGCCGCCAACAGGCGGGCCGATAGCACGATCCGGCGATGGCTTTCGAACACCGGAGGGCGCACGATGATATTGGCAACGGCGCCTTCATCCTCGATGGTAATAAAGATCACCCCGCTGGCGGTGGCCGGCCGCTGTCGCACCAGAACCAGACCGGCAACCGTGACCCAGGCGCCCGCTGTGAGGTTCAACAGCGCCTCGTTCTCGATAATGTCCCGTCTGTCCAGGACCGGGCGCAACAGGCGCAGGGGATGGTCCTTCAGGGACAGGCGCAAATTGGCATAATCCTGCACCACCTGTTCACCGATGGGCATATCCGGCAGGGCAACCTCGGCCTCCCTGGCGGCATGCGCGCTGGGGGGCCGAACCTGGGCCGCGGCAAACAAGGGCAATTCAGGCTGGTTCAGGCGCTTCAGGGCCCAGAGCGCCTGCCGCCGGTCCAAGCCGGTGGAACGCCAGGCATCGCCGTCCGCCAGCTTTTCCAGCGCGCCCGCGCCCAGTCCGGTGCGGCGCCACAAATCCTCCGGGTTTTCATACCCCCCTCCCCGTTCGGGCGCCCGTTCCGCCATCAGGACCTCGGCGGCGGCTTCCGGAAAGCGCCGGATCTGGCGCAGCCCCAGACGCAGGGCGCCCGCCTCCAGCGTGCAATCCCAATTCGAATGATTAACATCCACGGGACGGACTTCCGCGCCATGCTCACGGGCATCGCGCACGATTTGCGCCGGGGCATAAAAACCCATGGGCTGGCTGTTCAACAGGGCACAGGCGAACACGGCCGGGTAATGATGCTTCAACCAGGCCGAGACATAGACCAGCAGCGCGAAGGAGGCCGCGTGGCTTTCGGGAAAGCCGTATTCGCCAAAACCCTCGATCTGCTTGAAACAACGTTCGGCGAAGTCCCGGTCATAACCGCGCGCGGCCATGCCTTCGATCATCTTGTGGCGAAAGGTATGGATGGTACCGGTGTGCCGAAACGTCGCCATGGCGCGGCGCAGGCGGTCGGCCTCGGACGGGGTGAAGCCGGCGGCGACGATGGCGATACGCATGGCCTGTTCCTGAAACAGGGGAATGCCCAGGGTCTTGCCCAGCACCTCTTCCAGGTCCTTGGAGGGATAGTCCACCCGCTCCTTGCCGGCGCGGCGGCGCAGATAGGGATGCACCATGTCGCCCTGAATGGGGCCGGGCCGGACGATCGCCACCTCGATCACCAGGTCATAGAAGTTGCGCGGGCGCAGGCGCGGCAGCATGGTCATCTGGGCCCGGCTTTCGACCTGAAAGACGCCGATGGAATCGGCCCGGCACAGCATGTCATAGACAGCGCTGTCTTCCGCCGGCACCGTGGCCAGGTTCAGCTTTCGGCCATGCTGCCGTTCGATCAGCTCGAAACCCTTGCGGATACAGGTCAGCATGCCCAGGGACAGCAGGTCGATCTTCAGGATACCCAGGGCGTCCAGATCGTTCTTGTCCCATTCGATCACCGTGCGCTCCGCCATGGCCGCGTTGGTAATGGGCACGACCTCGGACAAGGCGCCGCGGGTAATGACGAAACCACCCACGTGTTGCGACAGATGACGGGGGAAGCCGGCCAGCTCGCGTGCCAGGCGGATCGCCATGGCCACGGTGGGATCATCGGGGTTCAGGCCGATCTCGCGCACCTTGTCGCCCTCGACCTGATCGCCGCCCCAACCCCAGACATTATCGGCCAGGGCGCCGACCGCATCCAGGGACAGACCCAGGGCCTTGCCGACCTCGCGGATGGCGCTTTTGGCCCGGTAGCTGATGACCGTGGCGGTCATGCCGGCGCGGCCGCGGCCATACTTTTCATAGACGTACTGGATGACCTCCTCGCGGCGCTCGTGCTCGAAATCCACATCAATGTCGGGGGGCTCGTCACGCTCGGCCGAGATAAAACGTTCAAACAGCAGATCCAGGCGGGAGGGGTCGACGGCGGTGATGCCAAGGCAGTAACAAACCGCCGAATTAGCCGCCGAGCCCCGGCCCTGGCACAGAATGCCCCGTTCACGGGCAAACCGGACAATGTCATGTACGGTCAGAAAATAGGGCGCGTAGTCCAGCTCGCCGATCAATTCCAGTTCATGGCACAACAGATCGCGCACGCCCGCCTCGATCACCGCGCCATAGCGCTCCCGGGCGCCGATCCAGGTCAGACGCTCCAATTCCTGTTGCGCGGTGCGGCATTCGGGAACCGGCTCGGCGGGGTATTCATAGCGCAGCTCGTCCAGGGAAAAATGGCAACGCTCCACCAGTTCCACCGTGCGCGCCACGGCGTCCGGATAATCGGCGAACAGGCGGGTCATTTCATCGCCGCTTTTCAAATGCCGCTCGGCATTGGCATCAAGATGAAAGCCTGCCTCGGCCAGGGTGCAATGCTCCCGGATACAAACCAGAACGTCCTGCAGGGGGCGGCGCCCGGGGCCGTGATAATGCACATCGTTGGTTGCCACCAGGGGCGTGGCCACGGCCTCGGCCAATGCGGCCAGGCGGGCCAGGCGGCGGCGGTCGTCGCCTGAATAGAGATAATGACCAGCCAAATAGCAGCGCCCCGGCCACTGCCGGCCCAGTGTTTTGCTTTGCTCGATGAAGGCTTCATCAGGTTCGGAAGGCGGCAGAATAACAAATATCTGGCCCTGGTCATGGGCCAGAACATCATCCAGATCGAGCCAGCATTCGCCCTTGGGCGCCCGCCGCCGGCCCACGGTCAGCAGCCGCGATAGGCGGCCATACGCGGCCCGATCGGTGGGAAAGCACAACAGGCTCAGGCCGTCCCGCAAATCCAGCCGCGCACCCACCAGCAGGCGGATACCGGCGGACTTTGCCCCCACATGGGCCCGCACCACGCCGGCCAGGCTGTTACGGTCCGTGATGGCGATGGCGGACAGTCCCAGGGCGGCGGCGGTAATGGCCAGCTCGTCCGGGTGCGAGCCGCCGCGCAGGAAGCTGAAGTTGGAGGTGACTTGCAGTTCGGCGTAATTCATGGCGTCAGGCAAAAAAGCCGTGCAGATACCACTCAGGTGTCTGGACAATATTGTCCCCGTACAGGCCCTGGCGATAGAGCCAATAGCGCTGCCCCCGGCTATCCTCGATCCGGTAATAATCGCGGGTTTCGCCGGCCAGACTGGCCGCCCCGGCCTGCATATTGCGCCACCATTCAGGCGCGATGCGTTCAGGCCCATCGCCGCGCTGGACCCGGTGCGCGATGCCGCGCCAGCGGAACAGAACCGGCGGGCCGTCGGGCACCTCGGCCACCGCCTCGACCAGTTCGGGATGCGGCAACAGATAGACCGGACGCCGGGCCACATGACGCCATTCCGCTGCCTCGGCCCGGCTTAAGGGCGGCACCAGGCGCGCGGCCTGTTCCGGCAGATGGCTTTGCACAGGGCTAAAGCGCGCCACATTGGCCGCCCCCAAACGATTGCCCAAACGGTCCAGCAAAGGCGCCAGGCTTTCGCCGGCCCCATTCGCAGCCGTGTTATCCAAGCGGCGCTGCGCCGCCGGCAGCGGATCGCTTTGCCCGGCCATAAGAACCATTAAATCGGCGCCAAAGCCGGCTTCCAGGCTGGGCAGGCGTTCGGCCAGCAGGCGCGATAAATGCGCCGGCTGCCGGCTGGCCCGGTTCAGCCCCGCCCCAATCCGCCGTACCGTGCCATCGGCCAGATACAGGCGCAGCTCGATCCGCCTGGCCCCCCTCTCCTCCCGCTCCAGCATGGCGCACAGGTCATCGACCAATTGTCCGGCGGCGCGGACGATATGATCGCGGTGGCCAATGGGTTCGGCAAAGGCCAGGCGGCTCCAGAAACTGGTGCTTGCCGGGCGCGGCGACAGCGGCTCGGACAGCCTGGCCAGGGCCTGGTCCAGGCGATAGGTGACCTCGCGGCCAAAGCGGGCGGTCAAGGCGCCGCGCGGCAGGGCATATAATTCACCAATCCGCCCCAGGCCAAGGCGGGCCAGGGCATCCGCCGCGCCGGGCGACAGACGCAGCGCCGCCACCGGCAAATCCTCCAGCGCCGCCCGGCTTTCACCGGCGGCAATAATGGCCGTATCCTCCCCGCCATAGCTCGTCCCATAACGGGCGACCGCCCAGGCCGCGCCCAGGCTATCGGCAATGGCCAGCCGGGCCTGAATGGCAAAGCCGTGCAGGCGCCGGGCCAGATCGGCCAGCATGGCGTCTTCTCCACCAAATAAATGAGCGCATCCCGTGACATCAAGGCAGATGCCATACTGCCCATCATTTTCCCCATCGAGGCTGACCCAGGGGCTGTAACGGCCGCACCAATCGGCCAGGCCGGCCAGGACGCGGGCGTCCTCTTCCGGTGCCATGGGCTGGATCAACAGGCCGGGCAACAGAGCGCGGGCGTCGGTCAACATCATGCCCGGCCCGATCCCGGCCTCCGCCGCCGCCCGATTGACCGCCGCCACCCGCTGACCGCCCTGTTGCGCCGCGATCAGAGCCAAAGCCTGGACCGGGGGTTCCTCCCGCTGCGCCTCAAGCGTACCCCGCCCGGCCTGTTGGGCGCGGTGCAGCCGGTCCGTCGGCCAGTACGGCAGCCACAGGGATAGAATCCGTTTGCCGCTTTCGCCGCTGCTGTTCTCCATATTGTTGCTCCTCGAAGGCGGTGCCATTCCATTGCAACAGCCATTCACCGGGCCGCCCCCCCTTGCAGCGCAGCAATTCAACCCGGCAACGGGCAGCGCCGATACCTGTGTAGCCATGCACCGGGGCGCTGGGCCGGGGCGTGATGCGCCAACGGGTCCGCGCGGCGCTGACCCCGTGCGCGGCGCCATTGCTGGTATGCAGCAACAAAGCGGTGACGCCGGAAGCCTCCGCCGCCAGTTGCAAACGCCGGCTTTGCCCCAGATCCAGGCGCCCTACCTCGCCCACCACCATGGCCAAGCCGGTGCACTTCAGGGCTTCCTCCATGGCCCACAGGCGCTGCTGCTCATCCCGCCCCCGCACCAGGATCAACTGCTCCGAACCAAGGCCGAATGCCGCCAGCCCCGGCCCATATAGGCCATGACCAGATAAGCACCACAGCACCCGGTCAGCCTGATGCAGTGCCGCCCGCCGGGCCGCCAATACGGCCGTAAAGGCCAGGGCCGCGCCGGTCCCGCGGCCGCTCAATACTTCGTGCAAACCCCCACGCGCCAGACCGCCGCCGGGCAAGTGCCCATCAATGCCCGGCACGCCCAGGGTCAAGGGCGGGGTCAAGGTCGGCTGGCCAAGATGGGCCGGCGCCGGGCCATGTTCCATGGCCGCGATACGCCGCCGCAACGCCGCGACCGCCTGCCGTCTGGAGCCACTCACAACAGGCCCTTTCCTCATGCTTCAAAGAATGTTCCTATTTTGTTCTTATTTTTTTAGAAGTCAAGAAGAACCTGAAATTAGCGGCAATACGGACTAGCATGGCCGCGCGGTATCTGGTAATACATGCGCGCTGAACGGTTCCAACGCCATTTGGCTAGCTGATCCTCGGTAGCTCAGTGGTAGAGCAGGCGGCTGTTAACCGCCTTGTCGCAAGTTCGAATCTTGCCCGGGGAGCCAATCACATCAAGGGCCTGGCCGCATACCGGCTGGGCCCTTTTTGCATGGCGAAACGCCGCGCCAACCGTACCTCCGGCGGCGGCTGGATTATATACCGTCCCCGGAACTCACGCTGATAATTCATCAATCTGGCCGCGCGGCGGAATCATTTCACGACAACACATGCACAAGGCGCAAGCTGTATAAGCTTGTGTGAAACACTGCCCATCAACAGGCCCTTGATCTCACCGAGGCCACGGCTCCCGATAAAGACCATGTCCGTGCCTTCCGATCTCGCTACGGCAACAATCCGATCGGCGGGGTTCCCTTCCTCTACCCGGCTTGAAACCCGTTCCAGTCCGCTATCGCGCACGCGCGCGTCGGCTTGCGTTGCTATCTGGTCACCGATCCGTCTGCCTTCGTGATAGCGGCCCGTCTCTTCTTCAATCGAAAAGCCTTCGGCTTTGGCAAATTCCGCAAGTCCGTCTGGCATTGGCTCGTATGGAACGACGTGGAGTACGATCAATTCAGCCTCGGAAGACCTGGCCAGGTCGGCCGCAAGATCCAACGCCTTCCAGCCATGGTCCGATCCGTCGATTGCTACCAGGAATTTCTTGTTCATCTGCATTCTCCCAATTTCGAACTGGGCACATCCTTGCAGCGGCCATCCGGCGGGCAGCGCTCCGTAACGGACAACGTGAAGACATCACGCGCAGGCTGCTTGTACAGAGGCCCCTGGCCTTTTAACTGGGGTGCATGGCTCGCCTGCCCAATAGGCTAAAATGTCGCATCTGAAAGAGTTGATCAGCACCTAGAGGCAGTAAAGGCAGCCATTCAAAAAATCCCGAACACCACGAGCACTCGGCCACCCACCGCCGAAGCCATTTGCTTGGCGAAACGTCCCAGCTTGCCGGCTCTATGCGGTCTGGTCTCCATCACCGCGCATGACAAGCCACAGACCGGCCAAGGCAACAACCAAGGACACGGCGGCCACGGCCCATGATGCCGGTCCCATCATGATTACCGTTCCGCCGAACAACAGATCATGCACATATGCGTAATGACCAATCAAAAGGCCAATCAAGGCCAACAGCAAACCAGTCTTCGGATTGAACATCTTCATTCCTCCTGATCCGTGTACCTACTCACAGCTTATACATATCCACTAATTTGCGTGAAAAAAGACCCTGCCCGGAGATAATCGCCGATTAGGCAACGAACCCGGCTTCAATCAGCGGTTCCTCGTCAAGCACCCGTTGATAGGACATGCGCGAGAGATCAAGTGTCTGATAACCGCCATCAAGCAGTAATTCCGTCATGGCGCGGCCAATGGCCGGGCCTTTCTGCAAGCCGGCGCCGGTGAAGCCCGTGGCGACATAGAAATTGTCCAGACCGCCGATATATTTGCCGATAATGGTACAGCCATCCATGCGGTTATAGGCGTAATGCCCGGCCCAGCCGCGCTTGACCTGCAGGGCCTCGAAGGCGGGCACCCGATGTGCGAGATAGGGCCAGAACACGTCGTCGAACATCTGGTGCTTGACCTCCCAATCGAAACCGAAGGGGACATTCCTGTCCGTCTGTCCGGCGGTGAAGCCGGCGCCCTCCTGGCGAAAGGTAACGCCGCTGGGGCTGTTGGTCAGGGGCATGGTTTCGATCTGGCCGCGGATATCAAAATAAAAAGTATTCCGGCTCAACGGTTCCACCGGCACCTTCATGCCGACCATCTCGCTGATTTTCGGCCCCCAGGCACCGGCCACATTGACGATGATATCGCCCGCGACCTTATCGCCGGATTCCAGCACCACGCTCCGGGCTAGGCCGCCGCTGACCTCGATATCGACAACCTTATCCTCGATATATTCGACGCCCAGGCTGATCGCCTTGCGGCGAAAGCCCAGCACGGCGGCGTTGGGATCAATGAAACCATCCTGGGGTCCGTGGATCGCCGCATCCACATCCGCCACGTTCAACGACGGAAAGCGCGCCGCCAGCCCCTCGCGATCCAGCAAATCATTGGGCACGCCGCATGCAGTCTGTACGCGCCAGCTTTCCTCCGCCGCCGCCACCCCCTCGGCGCCGGAGACAAGATAAAGATAGCCGTGTTCGAGAAACTCGAAACTGCCCGGCTGGCCATCCACGTCCATCAGGCGGGCGAAGTCCTTGTAAACCTCGCGTCCATAGCGGGACATTTCGATATTCTCGGGCAGGCCGTGCATCAGACGGACGCCGCCCGAGGAACGCGGCGCCGCCGCCCATTCGTAGGTCGGGTCCGGCTCGATCACGCAAACATTGCCCGCGCGTCCCGTCATCGCCAGATGGTAGGCGATGCTCGACCCCATGATGCTGCCGCCGATAATGATGATATCCGCCATGGCTGTTCCCGGCCTTTCTCAAACTAACGTTGCACCAACGGCAAAAGCTTATAGCAAGTTGAAATCGGCGTCCAAGGCCGGTTCGGGCCTGCCTGGCCCATACGTCCCGTGCTGAACCCATGATACCAGGGAAGCCGCCGTCTTAGTTGGCAGCCAGTTTATCCGCTATCAAACGGTGCACCATCAGGGCCTCGCAAACGTCTTTCGAGGTTCGGTCCTCGTCATGGGCCAATTGCACAACGACCACATCCTGTTCTGGAAATAGGTGCAAAAACTGCCCGTTTGCCCCAATCCCGGTGAAGCCGTTTCCCGTTCCCGACAACACCCACCATTGGTAGCCATAGCGCAAATCCTGACTGAAGCTTTTGTAGCTGCAATCCCAATCAGACAGGCGATTGTCGGTTACCGACCGCCTAATCCACTTTGCCATGAACCCGGTGCCGTTACGATATTGCTGGAGCACCCAATCGCCAAGCAGTGCCAAATCTCCCGCCGACATATAAAGACAGCAGTGCGCCGCTTGTTGAAAGTCAAAGTCAGATTTCCAATTCGACCTCTTTTGCATGCCGAGTTTGTGCCAGACATAATTCTTCAAAGCGTCGGCCAGGACCGGCTGTTGTACTTGCCCACCCGATCTCATGCGTTCCGCGGCAAGCATCCCGAGCAATACGGAATCAAAGCCTGAGTAGTTGAAATCGCCCCGGGTGCCGCCATTTCGCCAAGGCCCTTCCTTTTCCAGCCGCCAGATCACGGCCTCTTTGAATGACCTGTGTGGTCCCCGTTGCGTACCGTCGGGATTTTTTTCAATACGAATGACCTTCTTTTCGTCCTTTTCCTTCCAGTCCATGCCGCTGGACATTTGCAAAAGGTCGCGCAGGGTCACGGTTTCGTTTGGATAGTCGATACCAAGTTTGGAAAGCGCATCTTTT
Organism: uncultured Rhodospirillaceae bacterium; assembly: GCA_964590195.1. Classification (GTDB taxonomy): domain Bacteria; phylum Pseudomonadota; class Alphaproteobacteria. The sequence goes on from CAZPWJ010000032.1 coordinate 13,388, forward strand.
GCCGTGCCTTGAATATTCACCGGTGCGCCGAAACTCGGATCGTTAAAGGCGTAGCCGGCCAACAGAGAGGCTACGGACTTCGCGATTGAGGCAACGCCATAGCGTTCGCGGGCGACCTTTGTCTTGCACTTCTTTTTCGTGCCATGCTCTGGTTCTTCGCGGTGCAATACGGGTTTACCTTTGTGCATCACGAACAAGGCGCAAATATCCAGCCTCTTGGTGAATTCCGCCAACTTGCAGGTCGACCCAAAGCGGCAGGGATATTGAATGTCCAGATCCCGGCCCGGTTGCGGCGTGGTGCCCATTTGGCGCGGTTGAATTTTGACATTCTCGGCCCAGTCCGCCGCGACCGATTGAACCGGCCCCATCAGGAGGAGAGCCAACAGAATGGTTCCGATCCGTGCGACAGACATTCCATCCCCCCGGCAAGCGCCAAATCGAACGACAAGCAAAACGACCAACCAAACGACAAACGGGATTATGAATGCCGCCGCATACGCTAGGCAAACGTTATCACTGTGATAGGCTTTCCGCCGGTAATAATCCTCGGAGGAACACAAGCATGAGCATGGCACTGAACGGCGTTCGCGTTATCGACATGACCCACAATCAGGCGGGCCCGGCCTGCGCGCAGATCTTGGGCTTCCTTGGTGCCGACGTGATCAAGCTGGAAGAGCCGACAGGCGGCGACGTGGCGCGCCGCAACATGGCGGATGGAAAGGGAGACAGCCTGTTCTTCCTGGTTCTGAATGCCAACAAGCGCAGCCTGACCCTGAACCTGAAATCCGACGAGGGCAAGGAACTGTTCAAAAAGCTGATCGCGGAATCCGATGTCCTGGTGGAGAATTTCGCCCCTGGCGCACTGGACCGCCTTGGCCTGGGCTATGACGTGCTGAAGGAAATAAATCCCGGCCTGATCTATTCCACCATCAAGGGCTTCGGCACTTACGGCCCCTACGCTGACTATAAAAGCTTCGAGCCCATCGCCCAGGCCATGGGTGGGGCAATGAGCGTAACGGGCCAGGCGGACGGCCCGCCGACGTACCTCTGGCCCTCAATCGGTGATTCAGGCACCGGCATGCATACGGTGATCGGCATCCTGGCCGCATTACAACAGCGCCATGCCACCGGCCTGGGCCAGCATGTGGAAGTTTCCATGCAGGACGCGGTGGTCAACCTGTGTCGGGTCAGCCTGCGCGACCATCAGCGCCAGGGCTTTCCCATGCCGCGCACGGGCAACCAGCTTGGCCGCAATGTGCCCGGCACCCTGTATCCCTGCCATCCCGGCGGGCCCAACGACTATGTCTTTATCTTTGCCCAACCGCAGATGTGGGCCGCCTTCCTGGACGTTATCGGCAAGCCGGAGCTGGCCGACGATCCACGCTTTGCCACGTTGGAGGAACGCTGGGAAAACCGGAAGGCTCTGGATGCCATCATTGGCGAGTGGACCAGCGCCCGCGACAAGCACGAAATCATGCGGGCCATGGGCGAGGCCGGGGTGCCGGCGGGGGCCTGTCAGGATACCGGCGAGGTGTTGGCGGATCCCCATCTGAAGGCACGCGAGATGATCGTTGATCTGGAATACGGCCAACGCGGCAACTATCAGACCGTGGGCTGCCCGATCAAGCTTTCCGCCTCGCCAGCCGAGATCACCCGCCCGCCGGAGCTGGGCGAACATACCGACGACGTCCTGCGCCACCTGCTAAAGATCAGCGACGAGGACATCGCGCGTCTGCGTCAGGACAAGGTGGTCTAAGGGCCTCAAAGTCAGGTAAGCGCGACCGTGGGACCATCGCCTGCCAGGGTGGTACGGCGCATATCCCGCGGTTCCTCGGCCGGAAACGGCCGCGCCCGGTGCATGGTTTGCCGATTATCCCACATCACAAGATCACCGACCCGCCATTCATGAACATAAACAAATCGCGGTTGCGTCGCATGTTCGGTCAGATCCTGCAGCAACATCATGGCTTCCGGCACCGGCCAGCCGAAAATACCGCCAGCGTGGGAGGCCAGATACAGCGATTTTCGGCCCGTCACGGGATGCTCACGAACCAGAACCTGGCGCACGGGCTTGAAGCGCGCCCTCTCCTCGTCGGTAAAATTGGCGAAGCCGATTTTCTGCCGCGAATAGACCTGTGAGTGCTCGCAGATCAAGTCGTCGATTTCAGTCTTTATCTCTTCATCAAGGGCGTCATAGGCGGCGCGCATATCGGCGAATTCCGTATTGCCGCCGCGCGACGGGATGCTACGCGCGCTCAACAAGGAATATTTCGCCGGCGTTTCCTTGAAGGAACTATCCGAATGCCAAAGTCGGTTACCGATCGCGAACAGCCGCCGGCGGTCCTCCCGGGCGAAGGGCTTGTTTTCCTTATCCAGGTTGGAAACATCGGCGAAGGTCGTGGGAAGCCGATACTCTTCCGGCGCCCGCAAGCTTGTACCGATCGCATGTTCGATCTCGCCCAAAGATTCAGTAAATGCCAATTGCTGCCCATCATCCAGGCCCTGATCGCGGAATACCAGCACGGCGAATTCATCCATGCCGGCATGAATTGCAGCCGTGGCATCAGGCGAAATGGGTTTTGTCAAATCCACGCCGCTTACTTCACCCGCGAAGCACGGACCGACCTGACGGATATTCATGGACATATCAAGACACTCCAAATGACATTCGCGAGGCGATAGGCCGCGATGCAAAAATTCTTACGCATGACACTAGGATTGCTTCCCGCCAAACCATAACATGGCAAGACGAAATTGGGCATTCAAGGATATCGGACCATGCACAGCATTCACACGGTGAGCGTCAACGACGACCGAATGGAAATCTTCCTGTTCGAGCCGGCGGGCGATGGCCCGCACCCCGGCATCGTGCTGGCGCAACACATCCCCGTCGGCCATACCGGGGTTGAGAACGACGAGTTCACCCTAAAGACAGCGGAGCGCTACGCCGAAAACGGCTATGCCGTCGCCGTACCGTTTATCTTTCATTGGTGGCCGAAAGAGGCCGGCATCGAAGTGAAACGGGAAGAGTTCCGCGATGACTGGACGGCCCTGGATATGCAGGCATCGTTTGATTTTCTGGCGGCGCGGCCAACCGTGGACAGCCAGCGCATCGGCGTCGTCGGCCATTGCTGGGGCGGCCGGGTCGCCTGGCTGGGCGCCTGCCATAACCCGGAGCTAAAAGCCTGCGGCATTTTTTACGGCGGTCGGGTGAAACTGCCCATGGGACCCAATACACCGCCGGCGATCGAACTGGCCAGCCAGATCAATTGCCCAGTCGCCGGTTTCTTTGGCAACGAGGATCAAAACCCCTCACCCGACGATGTGGACGATTACGAAGCCGCACTTGCCGCGGCAGGTGTGCCCCACGAATTTCACCGCTATGACGGTGCCGGCCATGGCTTTCAATCATTCGCCAACGCCGATGCCTACCGCCCGGACGTCAGCGAAGATGCCTGGGACAAGGTGCTATCATTCTTAAGGACGAACCTCGGCTAGACAATTTGACGTGCGCTAGTTCTTCCGCATCGCCCAGTCGGAATTGCCCGTGGCACCGGTCGCTGGGTACGCCGCCAATGCCTCCTCCACCGGATCACAGCCCCAGCCGGGCCGGTCAGAGACCACGATATAGCCATCCTCGAATTCCGGCGTGTGGCTGAATAGCTCATCATCCCAGGCCAGCCGGTCGACGTCGATTTCCATGATCCGCAAGTTCGGCACGGCGGCGGCGAAATGCACGTTCATAAAGGAACAGAGATGGCCATAGAAATTATGCGGCGCCACATTGACCTCGAACGCCTCGGCCGCATTGGCGATCTTCATGGACTGCCAGACCCCGTTCCAGACCGCATCGACAATGGCTACGTCCATTGACTGGGCATTGAAATAGGGCAGGAAATCACGCAGCCCCAAAAGGGTTTCGCAGGAGCTGATGGGATGCGGGCTTTGCTGGCGGATGTGGGCCAAGGCATTGGCGTTATAGCTATCGATCTCGATCCAGAACATATCCAGATCGGCAATTTCGCGCAGGATCTTCACATAGCCTTCGGTCTTGGCGTTGAAGTTCAGGTCCAGCAGGATGTCCATATCCGGCCCCGCGCCATCGCGGAAGGCCTCAAGGTGCGCGCGCAAGTTACGCAGCACTTTTTTATCGACGTTAAGCTCCGGCTCGAACGGCGAACCAAAACCGGGCCGCCAGCCGCGCGGATTGCCGTCATCATGCAGGAAGACATTGGTCTTCAGGGCGCTGAAACCCTTTTCGCGCACTTCCGCGCCCATGGCCTTGACGCCGTCCAGATCAGTGATTTGTGGTGGATAGTATTTTGGGTGGTTGATGCGCCAGGTGCCGCAGTGGGACCAATAAACCCGGATACGGTCCCGCATCTTGCCGCCCAGCAGCTCATAACAGGGCACGCCCATGCCTTTTGCCTTGGCATCCAACAGCGCATTCTCGATGGCGCCCAGACCTTCCGCTACCACGCCGCCCGCCGCCGGGCGGGTCATGGCATACATCAGCGCATAGACCGGTTCATGATCATTCACGGATTGGCCGATGATTTTGGAGCCCATGGCCTCGACCACCTGTGCCACGCCGGGCGATCCAAAGCCTTCGTCAAATTCACTCCAACCGACAATGCCGCTTTCCGTGGTCACCTTGACGAAATGATAGTTGCGCCAGCCCGCATCGCAGTGCCGTGTTTCAACCTTGGCGATCTTCATCTTTAACCCTCCTCCGCAACCACTAAATCATCGTCGATCACGCCCGCCGTGTCGACCTCGCCCCCTAACCGGTTCCCTCGAAGCAGACATTTCGCAATGGCTCCCCCCGGGCCAGGCGATCCACGTTGGCGGCGATTGAGGTCCAGCGCCGCAGCCGCGCCGCTTCACTGTGAGAGCTGCAATGAGGCGTCATGATAATGTTGTCGAGTTCCTGAAATGGATACCGCGATGGCATCTGGTTTGGCGCATCGCCGCTTGGATAATCGTACCAGACATCAATCACCGCCCCGCCAATGCGCCGCTCGGACAGCGCCCTGTACAGAGCGCCTTCGTCAATGACCAAGCCACGTCCAACATTGATGATGACAGCGCCGGGTTTCATTCCAGCGAAACGCGCATCGTCAATCAAACCGTGGGTATCATCGGCCAACGGCAGCGCCATCAAGACATAGTCGCTTTCGCTCAATAACCGATCAAGACCGTCTATGGTCTCCAACCAATCCAGCGGTTCGGGGGCCGGCCGCGCTGTCCGCGTGACCGCGATGCAATGCATACCGAACGCATGGGCGCGACGGGCGACTTCCGTACCAATATGACCATAGCCGACAATACCGATGGTTTTGCCGTACAACTCGCCATGGGTGGCCTTGCTGCGCGACGGGCCGCCGTCCCAGCCATGGGTGCGGAAATTCCGGTCAGCTGCTCTGGTCCCGATTTCCATTTCCAAAATCGCGCCAAGAACATATTCCGCGATGGCGATCTCATGCTCGTAGGTGTTGCAAACGGTGCAGCCAGGCGGCACATCGCCAGGTTCGATCCAATGAAACCCTGTGAAGGGAAGCTGGTAGAGCTTGAGCCTTGGCACCGCCGGCCATTCGCCATGAATGCGTCCGCCAACAATGGCATCGACACCTGGGACCTGGGCCGCGAAATCCTCGAACGGTTCATCTTCCGCCCAGGTCAGGATGTTCCAATCAGTCTGCAATGCCTCCGCCATCCAATCGCGGCGCGGCGCGGCCATTCGCCCGGCCAGAAACAATGTTGGCTTATCCGTCATGCGTCGCCCTGGCGCTCCATATTAGAAAAACTTGCCATTTAACGATAGCATCCACATGCCATACTATTGAACCGTCCAACAGCCCGCCCGCGTCATCGTTGCGTCACCCAAGCCGTCCGAAAGTCCGCAATGCCATACAGCACATTTGGTTTTACCGAGGAACAGATCCTGATGCGCGACAGCGTACTGGGTTTGATGAACCGGGTTTTGCCGCCGGAGAAAATAGCGGAACTGGATCGAGAGCGGCGCTTCCCCCACGAGGCCTATAAGGCGCTGGCCGACAACGGCTGGCTGACCCTGCCCTATGACAAGGCCCATGGCGGCATGGATGCCTCGCACAAGGATCTGGCCGTATTCATCGAGGCCTTGGGTTATCACTTCCCGGGCATCCGCGTTGCCTTCATGTCCACCGCCGTCTATGGCGGCCTGTATCTGCAAAACCTGGGCGAGGCTTCCCTGAAGGCCGAGTTGTTGGGCGGAATGCAGGATGGTTCGATCCGAACCGCCATTGCCTTTTCAGAACCCGACAGCGGCTCGGATGCGGCGGGTATCCGGACCCGCGCGGTGCGAAAGGGCGATGACTGGGTCATCTCGGGGCAAAAGGTCTATGTCACCAATGCCCACGAGGCTGATTATTTGATCGTCTCCGCCAAGACCGACCCCGACGCCGGCACCAGGGGGCTTAGCCTGTTCATGGTCGATACGGATCGCCTAGGTTTCGAGACCCGGCCCATGGATCCCCTGGGCAGCCGCGCCACGTTGTTGAACGAGGTTTTCTTCGATGACGTCCGCATTCCAGCCAACCGTCTTTTGGGCGAGGTCAACGGCGGCTGGCATGGGCTGATGCACGGGCTCAACCTGGAACGGGTGCTGATCGCGGCGGCGGCAGCGGGCGGCTGCACGAAAATTATCGAGGTGGCGAGGAACTTCGTGCGTGACCGCCGGGCCTTTGGCAAGGCTTTGGGCGAATTTCAAGGCGTCTCTCATAAATTCGCCGATATGGCCATGCTGATGGAAACCGCGCGCCTGGTCACCTACCGCACCGCCGAGATGCTGGACGCGGGCGAGGACGCGGTCACGGAGACCGCCATCGCCAAGGTTGTCGCGACGGAAAACAACTTCAAGGCAGCCGATCTGGGTATGCAGGTGATGGGCGCGGCGGGATATGTGCAAGGTGATATGCAGCGCCTGTTCCGCGAGGCCCGCATGGGGATGATTGGCGGCGGCACCTCTGAAATTCTGCGCAATGTCATCGCCAAACGCATGGATATTTAAGGCAGGGGCATGAGCGGATACAATCGAATTTCGGTGCAACCAATCGCCGGCGCCCTGGGGGCCGAAATCGGCGGCATCAACATCGCGGACGAATTGGATGATGCAACCATAGGCGAAATCCGCCAGGCGCTGCTCGAACATCTGGTGATTTTCTTCCGCGATGACGAACTGTCCGTGGACCGGCACAAGGCCTTCACGCGGCGCTTTGGCGAGATATTCATTCATCCGAACTACCAACTCGGCCAGGCCGACAAGGAAATGGTCTACCTGCTGCGCCAGCCGGGCGACACCTCCGTTGCCGGGGAGAAGTGGCACGCGGACACGACCATGATGGCAACACCGCCCATGGGTGCGATCCTGCACGCGTTGGAAACACCCAACCATGGCGGCGATACCATTTTCGCCAATCAGTATCTGGCCTATGAAGCGCTCTCGGATGGCATGAAAAAGATGTTGGATGGACTGAATGCGATGCACAGCGATATCCGCGTGGCCGGGCCGCAGTCGGATGTTAATGCCAAGCGTTCCAGCAAGGTGCGCGATGATGCCGATTGGCAGCCGACCGTGAATGCCCATCCCATTGTCGGCGTTCATCCGGAAACCAAGCGGAAGTTTCTCTTCGTCAACCCGGTCTACACCATGCATATCGAAGGCATGACGGAGGCGGAAAGCACAGCGATCCTGGAATATCTGTACGCGCATCAATGCCGTCCGGAATTTACCTGCCGGTTCTCCTGGCGGCCCGGATCGACCGCGTTCTGGGACAATCGCTGCTCCATACATCTGGCCATACATGATAATTTCGACAGTATCCGCCACATGCAGCGCACGCAGATCGCCGGCTGAACATGGAATCATGCCGGCTTGCCCGGATTTCAATTAGCAGAAAGAGGAAAAGAACATGGAATGCAGAATGGATGGACGGGTCGCCGTGATTACTGGCGGCAGCCTGGGCCTGGGCAAGGCAATGGCGATGGAATTCGTCAACTCCGGCGCCAAGGTGGCGATCGTCGCGCGGCGGGCGGAGTTGCTGGAGGAAGCCAAGGCCGAAATTCTGGCCGCCCATCCAGGGGCGGCGATCGAGGCCCATGCCTGTGACATGCGCGATCCCGATGCCATCAAGGCAATGCATGCCGCGACCGAAAATGACCTCGGCCCGGTCGATATCGTGGTCAACAATGCGGGAACCTCACGGGCCATGGATTTCATGGAGATCACCGACGAGCTGTGGGATGAAGACCTGGACCTTAAACTGATGGGCGCGGTCCGGCTGATCCGCCTGACCTTCCCCGGCATGAAGGAACGGCGCTGGGGCCGCATCATCAATGTCCTGAACGTGGGCGCCAAGGCACCGCGTCCGGGCGGCGCGCCGACGGCTGTGTCACGGGCCGCGGGCATGGCGTTGACCAAGGTTCTGGCCGGCGAAGGCGCGCCGCACAATGTTCTGGTCAATGCGATGCTGGTCGGCCTGATCGAGAGTGATCAGCATCTGCAACGGCATTTGAAGGCCGGCTCCAACGAAACGGTCGAGGAATATTACGAAAAAATGGGCAAGACCGTGCCCCTGGGCCGTGTCGGCAAGGCCGAGGAATTCGCCAACATGGCCACCTTTCTAGCCTCCGATGCCGGCTCCTACATTACCGGTACCGCTATCAACGTGGATGGCAACCGCTCACCCGTTGTCTAAAAACTGGACTACAGAGTAGGACTCATATTTTGACTGCCAAACCACGCGGCCCTTTGGAGGGAATCCGCGTTATCGACCTGACCACCGTCATGCTCGGCCCGTTCAGCACCCAGATTCTGGGCGAGATGGGCGCCGATGTCATAAAGATCGAGCCGCCGGGCGGCGATATCGGCCGTTGGACCGGCGTCGGCAAGAACCCCGGCATGTCAGCGGCCTATATGATGAAGGGCCGCAACAAACGCAGCGTGGTCCTTGATCTGAAACAGACGGAGGCCAAGGAACCCTTGCGCCGCCTGGTGGAAAGCGCCGACGTCTTTGTCCACAACATCCGCCCCAAGGCCGCCGCCCGACTGGGCATAGACTATGACAACGTCATGGCCTGGAAAGAGGACATCGTCTACACGGCGGCAACGGGTTACGGCGAAGCCGGCCCATATGTGGACAGGCCGGCCTATGACGATCTGATCCAGGGGGCCTCGGGCCTGGCCGGACTGTTTGGCGCCGTCACCGGCACCCCGCGTTATGGACCCAGCGTGCTGGCGGACAAGACCACCGGTCTCTACCTGACCTATGCCATCACCATGGCGTTGTTTCATCGGGAACGCACGGGCGAAGGGCAACGGGTCCACGTGCCCATGTATGAATCCTTCGCCGGCTTCATCATGAACGAACATATGCAGGGTCGCAGTTTCGAGCCGCCCGAGGGCCCGGCGGGCTATACCCGTATGTTGACCCCGCACCGCCGCCCCTACCCCACCGCTGACGGCCATATCTGCGTGCTGCCGTACAACGACAAACATTGGGGCCGTTTTTTCGAGCTGGCGGGCCGGCCCGAACTGACGAAGGATGCCCGGTTCGCCGACCAGCCGTCACGCTCCAAAAATATCGATGCATTATACGAAATCGTCGGCGGCATCATGCTGACCCGGACCTCTTCGGAATGGCAGGAAGCGCTCGAGGCCGCGGATATTCCCGTCATGCCCATGAACACCCCGGAAGACCTGTTCGACTGCCCCCATCTGGAAGCAGTGGGCATGTTTCCGGAGGTCGATCATCCCACCGAGGGCCGCGTCCGCCATCTCAAAGTACCCGTACATTTCTCCAAGACACCCGGCGGCTACTACCGACATCCCGAGCATGTGGGTCAAAGCACGGACGATGTCTTGGCGGACGTCGGCTATTCGCCGGATGAAGTCGCCGCCCTGCGTGCCGCCGGCGCCATGGGTAAGACGGAATAGGTATCGACGCGGCGGCCGGTCCGGTTCGCTTTTCAGCGAATGGTACCGCCTTGCCGCAGCCGTTCGATGCTTTCACTGTCACGGCCCAAAAGATCGCGCAATATTGCCTCGGTATGCTCGCCCAGCAATGGCGCGGCCTCGGGCGCCACCACTGGCGTTCGGGAAAACCGCATTGGTGAGCGGACCTGTGGAATACGGCCGGCGCTGGAATGCTCCGCATAGGTTATGAGTTCGCGGCGCGCCACTTCGGGCGAGGTCAGCGCCTCGCCCACGTCGCGGATCGGGCCGGCGGGAATGTCCGCCTTGGCGCATCTTTCAAGCCAAACCTCACGCTTGGCCCCTGCGAATATTTCGCCGAGAGCGGCTTCCAATTGGACCCGGTTTTTTACCCGCGACGGATTGTCTCTAAAAGCTGGGTCATTGGCCAATTCCGGTCTTTGCAGCACCTCCTGGCAAAACCGGGCAAACAGACGGTCGTTCGCCATGGCCAACGAGAAAGCGCCGTCGGCGGCCTGGTAGACCCCTACGGGCATGGCGGTCTGATTGCTGTTACCCGCACGCTCGATCACCCGGCCATCCAGTAGAAACGCCATGGCCGCGTGGTTCAGCATATTTACGGAAGTATCAAACAGGGGCACATCAATGCACTGCCCCTCGCCGCTCCGCTCCCGCTCGTACAGCGCGGCCAGGATGGCCTTGCTGGCGAATAGCCCGGTGACAATATCGATGATCGCAACGCCGGTACGCATGCCCTCGCCGTCCGGTTCGCCGGTCAGGCTCATGAAACCGCTTTCCGCCTGCACCACGGGGTCATAGCCCGGACGGTCCTTGTCCGGCCCATCACGGCCATAGCCCGAGATCGCGCAATAGATCAGCGCTGGATTGCTTTTTGACAATGTCTCGTAGCCAAGGCCGTTACGTTCCATGACACCGGCGCGAAAATTTTCCACGATGACATCGGATATCCGCGCCAGTTCCAGGACTATTTCACGGCCTTCGGTCGTCCTGATGTCAATGGCGACACTCTTTTTGTTTCGGTTCAGACCGAGGAAGTACGAGGATATTCCGTGCTGTTCCGAGACATGCATGGCACGGACATCATCGCCCCGGGTCGGCTCCTCGATCTTGATGATCTCGGCCCCAAGATCGCCCAGGGTCAATGTGCAATACGGCCCCGACAAAACCCGCGTCAGGTCAAGAATGCGGACACCATAAAGGGGCGCCTTGGCCGCGCTCATGCGGCTGCTCGTCCTATTTGCGTTATCGGCGTCATGCTTGCAGCCTAGCGCCTTGGCTCCGGCAAATCCATGATCTGTGCAGCCGCGCCAATGATCGGTTAGCGTGCCGGTTTTCGCCGTGGTATATTCCGGCGATCAGGTAAACAACGCTGGGAGTCCACCATGTCGCTGAATGCCGCCCGCATCCATGAGGTCGAGGACGACCTGCTGGCCGCCATCGACTATTGCTACGAACAGGGCTGGACCGATGGCCTGCCGGTGGTGCCGCCGGATGTGAAACGGGTCGAGGAGATGCTGCTGTATGAAGGCCGGCCTGCTGAAGCCGTGCTCGCCTCCCATCCGGCCACGGGGCTTGAATGCACCGTCCACGCGGCGGCGGTGAATGCTGTCATGGCTGGTTGCAAGCCGGAATACTTCCCCGTCGTGGTCGCCGCCTTCGAGGCCATGAACGAACCCGGCTTCAACTTTCATGGCTCGACCGCAAGTACCGGCGGCTCGGCGCCTCTGCTGGTGGTCAGCGGGCCGATGATTGATGACATCGGCATGAACGCGGACGTAAATCTGTTCGGCCCCGGCAACCGCGCCAACGCCACCATTGGCCGCGCCGTACGTCTGATCCTGCTGAATGTATTCAGGATGGCGCCGGGCCTGGCTGACAAATCCACGCAGGGCAATCCCGGCAAATTCAGCTTTTGCATCGCCGAACGGGCCCGGGACAACCCCTGGCCCCTGCTGGTCGAGGATCAGGACTATCCGGAAGGCGTCAGCAGCGTCACCGTGTTCGCCGGCGGCGGCTTTTGCAATGTGGAAAACCATGGCGGCAACACGCCCGAACAGGTGCTCGGCTCCATCGCCGATGCCATGGCCAACTATGGCTCCATCACCCTGGGCCAATCCGTCGTGGTATTGTCGCCCGAACATATGCGTATTGTCGCCGGCACCGGATGGAGCAAACGGCAGGTCCAGGAATACTTGTTCGCCCATGCCTGCCGCACGGTCGATGGCATGCGGTCTGTCGGTAAGTTCCGCCAGCGCGAATACGACAAACAACATGACAATGGCGGCACCTCTCCACTGGTCGAGGACGGCAAGATGCACCGGGGGCTGAGCCCGGACGATATTCTGGTCATCATGGGTGGCGGTGATGCGGGCGGCCATTCCTGCTTCATCCCATCATGGAGCCGTGAACGCCTCTCCATCATGCAGTCCAAGCCCATTGGCGTCTGTATCGACTGCGACTGAGGCACGGATTGCCAAGCAATATTTGGAGCAAATGCATGCAACTGTATGACCCGACCGTAGCGGGGCCCGAACGCAATTATGTCCGCGCGGCGGCACTCGACAGTCTAGAGGGCAAAACCATCGGTGTGCTGGAGAATAGCAAGCTTAATGCCGCCGATATGCTGCACGAAATCGCGGCATTGTTCGAACAACGCCATGGCTGCACCATAGCGCCGGTTTTCTCGAAGAAGAATGCCAGCGCGCCGGCACCGGGCGAGACCCTGCAGGCGGTTGCCAAGGACGTGGACTTTCTGATCACCGGCCTGGGTGATTGAGGCAGTTGCTCGACGTGCAGTTTGCATGACGGCATCAGCTTTGAACAACTGGGCAAGCGCGCCCTGGTCGTTTGCACCGAACCCTTTGAGATGACGGCCAAGAATATTGCCCGCATGCTGGGGCTGCCCGACTATCCCTTTATCATGGTCGAACATCCAATCGGCAGCCGCACCCTGCCCGAACTCAAGGCCCGGGCCGAGGTCGCTTATGCCCAGGCCATGCCCATTTTGCTGCAAGCGTAAAGTAAGGAGTTGCCATGCCAGCCGATATGACACCGATGCGCCAACGCCTGGCGGATGGCCAGGTCGTCCTGGGCCTGAACGCCAGGCTTGCCAGAACCAGCGAAATGGGCGCCATCCTGGCCGCCTGCGGCTATAGCTGGTTTTTTGTCGACAACGAACATAGCCCCATTCCCAGCGGCACCGCCTACGAGATGTGCCTGGGCGCCGTCCGGGCCGGGGTGACACCGTTCGTGCGCGCGCGGACCAATGAACCATCCGAGATCACCAGCTGGTTGAACAATGGCGCCATGGGCATATTCGTCCCCCACGTCAATACGGCGGAAGAGGCCGAGGCCGCCGCCCAGGCCTCCCATTACCCGCCAAAGGGCGGCATGGCGGCACCGGGCGTGGTGCCGCAATACGGTTACGAGCGCGTACCCCTGCCGGAGGCAACGAACTGGTTCAACGAAAATGTCATGGTCGTGGCAATGATCGAGTCGGAACAGGCCGTGGAAAATGCCGAGGCGATCGCCGCCGTGGACGGGATTGATGCGCTGTTCATCGGCTCCTCCGATCTGACCTACGATATGGGAATCAATTCCCAATACGGCCACGAACGGATGCAAAGGGCGGTCGCGACGGTCTGCCGGGCCGCCGCCAAGGCGGGCAAGGTCGCCGGCATCGGCGGCTTGCGTGAAGACGAGGAATGGAGCCGTTACGTGGCCTGCGGCATGCGTATGTTGCTGACCGAAAATGATCTTAGCCTGCTGACGATGCGGGCCCGGGAACGGGCCGCATTCTTCAATGCTCTGCCGACGGATTAGCCCTATTGCGCACATATTGGCCACACGCCGGCTAAATTATCGTAGAATCGTTCTAAACTATGTTGCCATCAGAACCAAGAGATGCTAATTCCCTCAACATGCTAGGGTAATCGGGGCGCGCATCGCGTCCATGCCCTATGGCCAAGAAAGAACGCATAACCACTGCGCCCCAAAAGGAAATCAAGAACATTTGAATTTTGCCACATCGCAACGCTCGCGACAGCGCAGCTGAACCAAGCTTTAGCCAAGAAACTGGAGAGACAAAAAATGCTGGAACTGCCAACACTTCCCTATGCCATCTCGGCCCTCGCCCCGCATATTTCGGAGCGGACCCTGGAATTTCACCACGGCAAACATCACGCGACCTATGTCACCAACGCCAATAACATGATCAAGGACACGGCCCTGGCCGATGCGCCGCTGGAAGATATCATCCGTTCGGCTGCCGGTGATCCGGCGAAGGTGGGCCTGTTCAACAATTCCGCGCAGATCTGGAACCATACCTTCTTTTGGAATTCCCTTTCGCCGGCGGGCGGGGGGCAGCCGTCGGGCGAGATCGGCAAACGTATCGATGCCGACTTTGGCTCCTTCGATGCCTTTTGCGAGGCCTTTCAAACCGCCGCCGTCACCCAATTCGGCAGCGGCTGGGCCTGGCTGGTCGAGGACAATGGCAAGCTGGCGGTAACGCAAACCGCCAATGCCGATACCCCACTGGCCCACGGCCAAAAGGCACTGTTGACGATCGATGTTTGGGAGCATGCCTACTATCTGGATTTCCAGAACCGGCGCCCGGATTTCGTGAAATGCTTTTTGGAGAATTTGGCGAACTGGGAGTTCGCCGAGAGCAACCTCTAAGTCGTGCCATATGCGGCGGCGAGGGTCGGGAAACCGGCCCTTGCCGTCAAAGCATCAGGCTGAACGACAACAGGCAGCCAAGTTCGGACACCAGTTGTACCGCGCCCAGAACATCGCCGGTTTGCCCGCCCAGGCGCCTCCGGGCCATCAGCGCGATCAATCCCGCCCCCACGGCAGCCCCAAAAATACAAGCCAACGTCGCCGCGACGCCTAGTCCCGGCAGGGCAATCAGAACCGCGATCAGAACAGCCACCAGCGCCACCCCGCGGCCAGGCCGGCCGGCACCGGCGCCCAGGCCATCCTCCCGCGCGGCAGGCAGGATGTGCATCACAACAACCATTGCCGTCCTAGAAACCGCCGCCGCCGCCATCAACGCCGTGAAAACATCGCCAGGCACTTCAATGGCCGCGACCGCCCCAATCCGCGCCGCGAACACCAACAGCAATACCACCAGGGCAAAATTACCCGCCTGACTATCCCGCATGATGGCCAGCCGCCGCTCCCGGCTGGTGCCGCCCATGCCATCGGCGAAATCACCCAGTCCGTCTTCATGCAAGGCCCCGCACAGCAGAACCAGCGCCGCCACACATAACGTCGCGGCCAGCCATGGTGTCCAGCCGAGCCATATGGCCAAGGCGTAAACTAGGCCCGATACGGCGCCGATAAAGATACCAACGATCGGGAAAGACCATGCAGCAGCGGCCAGATCACCGCGCGAATGTTCGCTCTGATCGCCGGCGGTGGAGGCAACCGGCAAAATCGTCAAGAACGACGCGGCCAATCCGAGATCAGCCAGATAACGCGCCGGGTTTCGATCCGGTTTCAATTTCAGGCTCAATTACCAATGATGCGCATGGCTTCAGCCCGGTCCAGGCCAACCGCCTCGCCCGCGGCCAAAATATCCTCCATGGTGGTATCGTCGATGGGCACGCCGTTGGCCAGACGCTCCGCCTTGGACTTTCGTTCAGGATCGCCCGGCACCATGACTTCATCTACACCCGGTGCCGGCGGCGAGGCTTTAACCCAGTTCGTGAACTCGTCCACTTCAGCATGGAAGGAGTCTCCCTGACCGAAGGCATTTGGATCGATCAGAACCGCCAGCATGTTGTTGATAATGCGGCCCTCGGGCACGCCTTCGCTGCCAAACATGCCGCCGCTGGTGAAGCCACCGGCAAGCGACTCGCAAATGACCGCCAGGCCATAGCCCTTGTGCAGGCCCATGGAACGCAAGGCGCCTTTCGGTTCCGAATACATCACGCCGGGATCATTGGTGGGATTACCGGTGCTGTCGATCAGCGCGTCGGGCATCATCTCCTCGCCCTTGTTGTAGGCCACGCGGACCTTGCCCATGGCGACCCGGCTTGTGGCCATATCCAACACAATAGGGTCGCGTCCGTCTTTAACCGGTAGGGCGGTGCAATAGGGGTTGGTGGAAAATCGCGAGTCAGAGCCACCGAATGGCGCCACCAACGAGGTTCGGGACAGAACATTGACATAATGGATCGCAATAAAGCCCGCCGCCGCCGCCATTTCGGCCCAGGCACCAACCCGGCCAATATGGTAGGAATTCTTCAATCCCAAGACGGCAACGCCCAACTCCCTGGCCCGTTCGATAGCCAATTCCATGGCCGCCTTGGCCATGACCTGGCCGAAACCGGCATTGCCATTGACCAACAGGAACGAGCCGTGATCATGTTCCACGGTCAATTCGCCATGCAGATTTAGTTGATCTTCCTGAATGCCAAGAACATAAGCCGGCACCATACCAACGCCGTGGCTGTCGTGGCCGAACAGGTTGGCTTCTATCAGTTTTTCCGCGACTTGCGTTGCTGCCGCCTGATCGGCGCCGCCCCGCTCGAATATGGTCTGGGCAAGGCTGGCTAGGCGCTCGGCTGGAATCTGCATATTGGCAATCCTACAAATATTGTTATCACTTGGGCGGCAGCATAGTCCGACCTAGGCCCGGCGGCGATAGCCAATTCGCCCCATCTTGCGGAGACATGGGCAAGACCGGTAAAATGCTCCAGATAAAGGGGAACAGGAATGGCGGCTAAAAAATCAAAAAAGAAGGCGGTTGAGGATCCGGTTGAAGTCCGGATTATAAAATGCGCCATGTCGCTCGCCGCCGTGCAAGGCTGGCAGGACACCACCATGGCCGATATCGCCGACGAAGCGGGCTTGAACCTTGGCGAACTGCGCCGGCTATATAGTTCCAAGACAGCCATTCTGGCCGGCCTGATCCGGCTGACCGACGATCTCGTCTTGCGCGGCAGCGATGCGGATATAGCGGCGGAACCGCCCCGCGACCGACTGTTCGATGTCATTATGCGCCGCCTGGATGCCCTGGCCCCATATCGCGCCGGTCTGGCCGAGGTCGCGCGTGATCTGCCCCGCGAGCCGGCGGCCATGGCCTGCCTGGCAGCCGGGCCCATGCGACGCTCCTTGCAATGGACGCTGGAGGCCGCCCGTATACAGCCCTGGGGCCCGTTGGCGCCGTTGCAGCTGAAAGGCCTTGGCCTTATTTATCTGAGCGTCCTGCGGGTCTGGCTGTATGATGAAGGCGAGGATCTGGCCCACACCATGGCGACGCTTGATAAAGCCTTGGGCCGGGTCGACAGCGTACTGGGCGCCCTACGCCGGGGTCCCAGACGCTTTATCCGCCCAGATGAAGAAGATGAAGCCGATGCGAGCGAACAATGAGTGAAATTGGTTTCAACGATTTTCTGAAGGTAGACATCCGCGTCGGTACTGTCATCCGAGCCGAACCCTATCCGGAGGCGCGCAATCCCTCCTACAAACTGTATGTGGATTTCGGGCCCGAAATTGGCGAGCGCAAGACCTCTGCCCAACTTACCGTGCATTACACGCTTGAAGAACTGGTGGGCAAACAGGTCGCCGCCGTGATCAACTTCCCCGCCAAACAGATCGGCAAATTCATGTCCGAGATTCTGGTCCTGGGCTTTCCCGACGATGATGGCGGCGTGGTCCTGGTCGAACCCAACCGCAAGGTTTCCAACGGCGGCAGACTATTTTAATTCGCGCGCTCCATTCGCCAGCTTAGTCCGCCCGTCGCCAATCGACCCAAACGCTGACCTCTTCCCCGCTGGGCCAGGTGCGGGTCACCACCAGGCGCAAGGTGCCGTCCGCCATTATTTCCACATCGCGTACTTGCTCGCCGCCAACCCAGCTTGGGTTCAAGGCGAATTCAACCTTGGTGATCAGGCGTCCATCCTCGATCCGCCATCGTCCGGCATAGGAAACATAGCTGTCAAACGCGGCCAGGCGGTCGGCATCCGGGGCGTCGGCATGCCATTCCTGATCACCCGGCAGGCGCGCCCGGTCGCCCCGGCCAAGGGCGGCGCACACCCAGCCGTCGGGGGAAAGTATGACCACGCCTTCCGATTGCGTGCCATAGCGTTCCTCGAGCTGCGCCCTTTGGCTTTCGCTCGCGCCACGTGCGACCAATTTCCACGTTCCGAACACATCCTCCGCCCTGACCATGATTAGTTATCCTGCCGCCTCACCATTTTTGTTGGGGTCCATGATAGTCATGTCAAACGATCTTATCTGTTTTTAATTGGCATCGTTTTGGATTAAAAACACAGCACCGACGCATGAGTAGAAGTTGCGCAAGCGTCCTAATGATACCCAACAGGGAGAGAGACAATGAAAAAACTGTTAGTTGCGACAGCCATGGCTGCGCTGGTCAGTACGGCGGTGAACGCCGAGGACATCAAACTGGGCGTGATTTTGGGCTACACGGGCCCGATTGAATCCCTGACACCGGACATGGCGGCGGGTGCCGAGCTGGCGATCAAGGAAGTCAGCATGAGCGGCGCCCTGTTGGGCGGCAGTAAGGTGATTTCGGTACGCGGCGACACCACCTGCACCGATTCCGCCGCCGCCACGGCAGCCACCGAACGTCTGGTCACCTCGGACAAGATCAACGCCATCGTCGGCGGCGATTGCTCCGGCGTCACCACGGCCATGTTGCAGAACGTGGCGCTCGCCAACGGCATTGTCATGGTCTCGCCTTCGGCCACTTCGCCGGCTTTGTCGTCGATCAAGGATAACGGCCTGTTCTTCCGCACCGCACCTTCCGATGCGCGCCAGGGTCAGGTTCTGACCGCGGTCCTGAAAGACAAGGGCGTTAAATCCGCCGCCCTGACCTACACCAATAATGACTACGGTAAGGGTCTGGCCAATTCCATCAAGACCAACTTCGAAAAATCCGGCGGCAAGATTACCATTTCCGCCGCCCACGAAGACGGCAAGGCTGACTACACCGCTGAAGTCGGTGCGTTGGCAGCCGCCGGTGGCGATGTGCTGATCGTGGCCGGCTATCTTGACCAGGGCGGCAAAGGCATCATCCAGGCCGCGCTTGACACCGGCGCGTTCGAGACCTTCGTTCTGCCCGACGGCATGATTGGCGAAAGCCTGCCGAAGGCTATTGGCGCGGACCTGAACGGTTCGTACGGCACCGTGCCCGGCACGGACAGCCCAGGTGCGGCAAAGTTCGGCGAGATGGCCAAGGCCGCCGGTTTCAAGGCTGGACCTTTCGCCTCTGAATCCTATGACGCCGCCGCCTTGATCATGCTGGCCATGCAGGCCGCGAAATCTTCGCAAAGCAAGATGTTCAAGGACAAACTGCTTGGCGTGGCCAATGCACCGGGCACCAAGATCTATCCCGGCGAGCTGGCCAAGGGCCTGAAAATCATCGCCGGTGGCGGTGACGTGGATTATGTCGGCGCCTCGGCGGTCGAATTGATCGGCCCCGGCGAAAGCGCGGGCAACTACCGCGAGATCCTGGTTAAGGGTGGCAAGAACACCACCGCGCGCTTCCGTTAAGCCGGCGGCGTTGAGTTGATGGGCGGGAAACGGTCGCGGCATTTGCCTGCCGCCGTTTCCCGCCTTTCTTTTGCAAATTTATGCCGAATTTATGATCGAAGTTGAAAATCTTCATATGCATTTCGGCGGCATTCATGCCGTCGACGGTGTCTCTTTATCGATCGAAGGCGGCCGCATTACCGGCCTGATCGGCCCCAACGGCGCCGGCAAGACCACGCTTTTCAATGTTATTGCCGGATTGCATAAACCTACATCCGGCAAGGTTTATCTGGACGGCGCCGATATCACCGGCTTGCTGCCACATGAATTATTCGCCAAGGGCATGCTGCGCACGTTTCAGATTGCCCAGGAATTCAGCACCCTGACGGTGCGGGAAAACCTGATGATGGTGCCGTCCGGCCAGATGGGCGAGCGTCTGCTCGATACCTGGCTGCGGCCCGCGCAGGTTCGCCGCGAAGAGGAGCAGGTCCGCGCCAAGGCAGACGAGGTTATTGAGTTTTTGCAGATTTCCCAGGTCGCCGACGAATTCGCGGGCAATCTGTCAGGCGGGCAAAAAAAGCTGCTGGAGCTGGGCCGCACCATGATGGTGGATGCAAAAATCGTCTTCCTTGACGAGGTCGGCGCCGGCGTCAACCGCACGCTCCTCAATACCCTGGGCGATGCCATTCTGCGCCTGCAAAAGGAACGCGGCTATACATTTTGCATGATCGAGCACGACATGGATTTCATCTCCCGCCTTTGTGATCCGGTCATCGTCATGGCGGAAGGCATGGTCCTGACCCAAGGCAGTATCGAAGAGGTCAAGGCCAACGAACAGGTGATCGAGGCCTATCTGGGCACCGGTTTGAAGAACAAACCGCCAGTGCATCAGGAGCCGGTGTCGTGAGTTATCTGAGCGGCGATAACATGACGGGGGGCTATGGCGGCGCCGATATTCTGCACGACTGCACCATCGGTGTTGAGCAAGGCGAGATCGCCGTCATCGTCGGCCCCAATGGCGCGGGCAAGTCCACGGCCATGAAAGCCGTCTTCGGCATGCTGGACATCCACCAGGGCGCGGTGCACCTGGATGGTGAGGATATCACCAAGCTGTCGCCCCAGGCCCGCGTCGCCAAGGGCATGGGCTTCGTGCCGCAAAACCAAAACGTCTTCACCTCCATGTCCGTGGAAGAAAATCTCGAAATGGGCGCCTTTATCCGGCGCGACGATTTTTCCGGAACTCTCGAGCAGGTATTTGATCTGTTTCCCATCCTGAAGGAAAAACGCCGCCAGCCCGCCGGCGAGCTTTCAGGCGGGCAGCGGCAACAGGTCGCCGTGGGCCGGGCCCTGATGACCCAGCCGAAGGTTCTGATGCTGGACGAACCGACGGCGGGCGTCTCGCCCATTGTCATGGACGAATTGTTCGACCGCATTATCGAGGTCGCGAAAAGCGGCATCGCCATATTGATGGTGGAACAAAACGCCCGCCAGGCCCTGAATATCGCCGACAAGGGCTATGTCCTGGTCCAGGGGCGCAACCGCTATACCGACACCGGGGCCGCCCTGATGGCCAATCCGGAAGTCCGCAAGGCATTTTTGGGAGGTTAGCGTTATCGACGGCTTCCTGAACGCGTTCATCCTTTTATCGAATTTCGTGCTGGTGCCCGGCATGGCCTATGGCAGTCAGCTGGCCATCGGCGCCTTGGGCGTCACGCTGGTCTTTGGCATCCTGCGCTTTTCCAATTTCGCCCATGGCGACACCATGGCCTTTGGCACCATGATTACCGTGCTGGTCACCTGGGCCTTGCAGGCCTGGGGCGTTTCCATCGACCCACTGCCAACGGCATTGCTGGCACTGCCGTTTGGCATTCTGGGCACGGTGGTCCTGCTGCTGTTGACGGACCGCTGGGTCTACCGCTTTTACCGCCGGCAAAAGGTGGCGCCGGTGGTCTTTCTGATCGCCTCGGTCGGGGTGATGTTCGTCATGAACGGCCTGGTCCGGTTCATCATCGGGCCCGACGACCAGCGCTTTGCCGATGGCGAGCGTTTCATCATGAAGGCGCGGGAATTCAAGCGCATGACGGGGTTGAGCGAGGGCATTTCGTTCAAGACCTCCCAGGGCCTGACGGTTCTGACGGCGGTGATCGTGGTGGCGGCGCTATTCTGGTTCCTTAACCGCACGCGGGCGGGCAAGTCCATGCGCGCCTATTCCGATAACGAGGATCTGGCCCTGCTGTCAGGCATCAACCCCGAACGGGTGGTGCTGATCACCTGGACCATCGCCGCCGCCCTGGCCACCATCGCCGGTGTGCTTTACGGCCTGGATAAAAGCTTCAAGCCGTTCACCTATTTCCAATTGTTGCTACCCATATTCGCCTCCGCCATCGTTGGCGGATTGGGCAGTCCCCTGGGCGCTATCGCGGGGGGCTTTATCATCGCCTTTTCCGAAGTCACCGTTACCTATGCCTACAAGAAGGTTCTCTACTACACCCTGCCCAGCGACTGGGCGCCCGAAGGCCTGACGCAGCTGTTATCCACCGACTACAAGTTCGCTGTCTCGTTCGTCATCCTGGTGCTGGTCCTGCTGTTGCGGCCAACGGGTATATTCGGGGGCAAGGCGACATGAGCAGCCGCGTCAACGGTAATGGCAATGGCAACCTGCGCCCGATCCTGATGTTCATGGCCATGTTCGCCGCCTTGGCCGCCGTCGGCTTTATCCAAAGCTGGTCCCTGGCCCTGGCGATCCTGAACCTGTGCCTGATCTCCGCCGTGATGTCCCTGGGCGTCAATATCCAATGGGGATACGCGGGCCTGTTCAACGTGGGCATCATGGGCTTCGCGGCCCTGGGCGGGGTTGCCGGAATTCTGATGTCCGTACCGCCCGTCACGGCGGCCTGGCAGGCGGGCGGCGGCGGCATCGCCATTGCCCTGGCCGTCGCCATTGCCACCATATTGGCCGCTGTCCTTGCCGCGCGGCACATTGCCGCGCGCGCACTCCGGCGCTTGGTCCTGGCGTTCATCATCATCGCCGGCTATTTCCTGGCGCGAACATTCTTCGATCCGGCGGTCGAGGTCATCGAGGCGGTGGAACCGGCCAAAACCGGCTTCCTCGGCGGCCTGGGCCTGCCGATCCTGTTCTCCTGGGTGGTCGGCGGTATCCTGGCCGCCGGTGCCGCCTGGATTATCGGCAAGATCGCCCTGGGCCTGCGATCGGACTATCTCGCCATCGCCACCCTGGGCATTTCCGAAATCATCGTCGCCATGCTGAAGAACGAGGACTGGCTGACCCGTGGCGTGAAAAACGTCTCCGGCCTGCCCCGCCCGGTGCCTTACGAGGTTGATCTGCAACAGGCAATCTGGTTTCAGGAGTGGGCCGAGCGCTTTGGCGCCACGCCGGTGGAATTCTCCTCGATCTTCGTCAAGCTTTCCTACGGCGCGCTGTTCGCGGCCGTTTTGCTGGTGGTGCTCTGGCTCTCGCAACGGGCCCTGAATTCGCCGTGGGGCCGTATGATGCGGGCCATTCGCGACAACGAAGTCTCCGCCGCCGCCATGGGCAAGAATATCAAGGGCCGGCATCTGCAGGTCTTTGTCCTGGGCTCCGCCGTGGTCGGCATCGCCGGCGCCATGCTGACCACATTGGATGGCCAGTTCACGCCGGCCTCGTACCAGCCATTGCGCTTTACATTCATCATCTGGGTCATGGTTATCGTCGGCGGCTCGGGCAACAACTGGGGCTCGGTCCTGGGCGGTTTCGTGATCTGGTTTTTCTGGATCGAGGCGGAACCCATGGGCCTGTGGCTGATGGACCTGTTGACCGCCGGCCTGGACGAGGGCAACCCGCTTCGCAAGCACCTGCTCGACAGCGCGGCCCATATGCGGCTGATGACCATGGGCTTGATCCTGCTGCTTGTGCTACGCTTTAGCCCAAGAGGCCTGATACCCGAGAAGTAACTGTACTGGAGGAGACCGTCATGACCAAAGGCATGGTATGCGCGCCGCAACCCGAAGCCGTCGAGGCCGGCGCCTTCGCCCTTAAACGCGGCGGCAACGCGGTCGATGCGGCCATGACCTGCGCCCTGGTACAAACCGTGGTCGACCCCATGATGTGCGGCATCGCCGGTTTCGGCACCATGCAGTTGTATCTGCCCGGCCAAGGCCATCACGGCTTTATCGATTTCCACACCACGGCGCCGGGGGCGGCGACGGAAACCATGTGGGAAGACCAAATCAAGGCGCAAGCGCGGGACGGTTTCGGCTTTATCCTGCACAATCGCGCCAATGAATGCGGCTACGAAAGCATCATGACGCCGGGCAGCCTGAAGGCCTATTACGAGGCGGTGCAGGAATACGGCACGTTTGATTGGAAGGATATCATCCAGCCGGCAATTGAACATGCCGAGGACGGTTTCGTCATCCGCCCCCATGTGGATGAATTCTGGAGCGCGGCCAATGTGATGGGGCGCATGTCCGTAGGCGACAAGCTGCGGCAAATTCCCGCCACCAAGGAAATTTACTGTGACGAAGACGGCAACACCTATGCCGTCGGCTCGCGGGTGAAAAACCCCGGCATGAAGCAGACCCTGGAGCGTATTCGCGACGGCGGGGCGGAGATCTTCTATTCCGGCGAGATCGCCGAGGAAATTGCCGCCGACGTGGCGGCCCACGGCGGCCTGTTAAGCCTGGATGATCTGAAAAACTACAAAACCGTCCGGGCCGAGCCCATTTGGGGCGAATACCGGGGCGACAAGGTATCTTGCGGCCACCCGCCGTCGGGCGGCGTCATGATCCTGGAAATGCTGAATATTCTGGAGCATTTCGACCTGAGCGCCATGACCCACAACAGCGCCGACTATATCGAGATCGTGGCCGAGGCCATGAAATTCGCCACTATCGACAAGGACAACAAGATGGGCGACCCGGCCTTTGACGATGTGCCCATCGCCGAGTTCATCGACCGCCAGCAGGCGGGCCGCTATGCGGACATGATCCGCCGGGGCGAAAAAGCCAACGTGATCCGTTTCGGCGAGCCGGAAGAATCCAAGGACACCACCCATGTCACCGTGGTGGACGAGGCCGGCAATTGCGTCTCCATGACCCATTCACTGGGCATGCCCTCGGGCGTTGTCACCCAAGGCATGGGTTTCATGTACAACGGCTGCATGGGGGCATTTGACCCGCGCCCCGGCATGCCGCACTCCATTGGCGCCGGCAAGCGTCGCTTCACGGCCATGTGCCCGACCATCGTCTTCAAGGGCGACGAGCCATACGTGGTGATCGGCGCGCCGGGCGGCACGTTCATCACCATGGGTGTGTTGCAGGCCGTTTTGAACGTGATGGATTTCGACATGACTATGCTGGAAGCCGTCGCAGCACCGCGCTTCACGGCGAACAGCAACACCATTGATGTCTCCAACCGTATCCCGCATTTCGTCACGGAGGATCTGGAAAGCCGCGGCTATCCCATCGTCCGCAATCCCTTCAGCTACGTCTTCGCCGGCGTCCATGGCATTCGGATACCCAATGACGGCAAGCGCCGTTGGGACGGCGGCGCCGATCCCGGCCGCGACGGAATTGCGTTGGAGGTTTAGGCCGGCAACCTTATCACCGCCCTTAACCCGCCCTCGGGCGCTTCATCCAGCACCACGTCGCCGCCCTGGTTGCGCACCGTGTCGCGGGTGATGGCGAGGCCGAGGCCGACGCCGCCCGTGCCTGGGTTGCGGGATTCTTCCAGGCGATAGAAGGGGCGGAAGGCGGCTTCGCGCTCGGCTTCGGGGATGCCAGGGCCGTCGTCGTCCACGGTGATTTCGATCATGTCGCCGTCGCGGCGGGCGGCTAGGGCGCAGCTTTCGGCATAGCGCTGGGCATTGCCCAGCAAATTGGTGACACAGCGTTTCAAGCTCAATGGCCTCAGCTGCCCGCGCAAATCACCCGCCGCCGTGAATGTCACCGTGGCGCCTTCGCGGCGGGCATCACTTACCACCTCTTCCAGCAGGGCGTTGACGTCCGTATCGACCGACTTTTCGCCCGCCGCGCCGCGGGCAAAGGCCAGATAGCCCTCGATCATGCTATCCATCTCGTCCACGTCCGCCTGCATGGCCTCGGCCGCCGGGGTATCCTTCAACATGGCCAGTTCCAGCTTCAACCGGGTCAGGGGCGTGCGCAGGTCATGGCTGACCCCGGCCAACATCTCGGTCCGTTGGCGCAGGTGGCGTTCGATGCGGTCGCGCATGCGCAGGAAGGCATCGCCGGCGCGGCGCACCTCGATGGCGCCGGACGGCTTGAAATCCGCCACCCCCTGGCCGCGACCGAAACGGTCGGCGGCATCGGCCAGGCGCAGGATGGGACGCACCTGATTGCGCAAAAAGACAATGGCGATGGCGAGGAGCAGCAGCGAGGAGCCGACGATCCACATGACCAGCACATCCAGGGTAGCCGAGGTGATCCGGTTGTGCGGCACCAGGACCCGCAATACCCCGCCCTCGAACGCCACCTGGATCAGATAATTCTTCAGTTTCGGCCGGTTTTCGATGGTGAAGGCCAGTTCCAGCCCCTGATCAATGGTGCGGATCAATAGCCGTTCCAGGGGTGAATTGGGTTGCGGCAACGGCCCCGCCTTTAGCGTTTGTCCGGGGATCAGGGTGAAGCTTAAATTCATCCGCGAGTTGGCCGATTGCAGGATATGGAAGCGGGCCCGCTCGCCCTTCTCGCGGGTCAGCGCGGCGGCGACAAAGCCGATATCGCCCGCAACGCTGCGGGCCAGGCGCCGGGTGACGGCGTCCAGATGGCGGTCGTAAAACACAATGGCGGCGACGATTTGCAACAGAACAACCGGCGTGACGACGATAAAGACCGCCCGGCCAAACAGGCTGCTTGGCAGAAACCGCTTCAACATGGCCCCTGCCCCCGCCTCTGTTCCGGCCCCTCGCCTGGGGCGCTAATCGAGCCAGAAAACATAGCCCTGTCCCCAAACAGTGCACAGATGGCGCGGCTCCTTCGGGTCTTCCTCGATCTTGCGGCGCAGCCGGGTGATCTGCACATCGACCGCGCGCACATTGCCCGCATCCGCCTCTGCCAGCAACTCCGCCCGGCCCACGGTGACGCCGGGACTGCGCGCGAAAAGCCGCAGCATCTCTATCTCGCCCGAGGTCAGGCGCACCGCTTCACCGTCGCGGGTCAGTTCGCCGCGTTCCATATCGAAGCTGCAGGCACCAAAGGTCGCGACGGAAATCTCTTCCTGTTTCGGCCCGCCACGGCGCAGGATGGCCTCGATCCGCAGCACCAATTCACGGGGCTCGAACGGTTTGGCCAAATAGTCGTCGGCGCCAACTTCCAGGCCGGCGATACGGTCCTGCGCCTCGCCCATGGCCGTCAGCAGCAGGATCGGCAGAGACTTGACCGCTATGTCGCCACGGATGAACTGGGTCAGTTCCAGGCCGCTTTCACCGGGCATCATCAGATCCAGCACCAACAGATCAAAGTCCAGGCCGGAAAGCGCCACCCGCGCCTCGGCGGCGGAGGAAGCGGTGGAGACACGAAAGCCGCATTCGCCCAGATAACGCTGCAACAAATCCCGCAGGCGGTCATCATCATCAACGACCAGAATATGGGTGGCATCATCGCTCATGAAAAAATTACCTCAGGACCGCTCCACCGAGCGCAGCACGCCATCCCGCTCGTCCGCGTTCAGCAAATCCGCCAACACCTTGCGATAGCCGGCAACGGCTTCGGGCCCGGCATTGCGGTAGGCCCTGGCGATGCGGGCCTTTTGCGGTCCCGACAGTTTGGCGAACAGGGTTTCGCCCTTGTCGGTCAGATACAACAGGCGCTGCCGGCGGTCCCGGCTGCCCTTTACCTGCCGGACATACTCTTCCGCCACCAACTGGCTCAGGACGCGGCTGAGGCTCTGCTTCGTCACCTTCAGGATGGTCAGCAGTTCCGCCACCGTCATGCCGGGATTGCGGCCTATGAAGTGCACCACCCGATGGTGGGCCCGGCCAAAACCATAGTCTTTTAAAATTTCATCCGGATCGGAGGTGAAATCACGATAGGCGTAAAACAGCATCTCGATGGACTGGATCAGTTCCTCGTCGCCAAGATAGGCCGGCGCGGCGACATCGCCTTGGTCCTCAAGGCTATCTTCAGGCAATGTATCGGTTGAAAGATCGGTCATGGCCGCATGCTACACGAGATGCGTCAATGTTGCTGACATTTTTTTGGTCAGCACTATTGACATATATTTTCTGGATGTTACGTTAGCGCCATCAACCGCGCAATAATCAGTCGCCAAGGACACTCTGGGAGTCAGTAATCATGGCAACGATCTCTTACGACAAATTGGAAGGCAACATCTGGTACAACGGCGAAATGATGCCGTGGGAGAATGCCCAGGCCCATGTATTGACCCATGGCTTGCACTACGCCTCCTCCGTTTTCGAGGGTGAGCGGGTCTATGGCGGCGAAATTTTCAAGCTGGAAGAGCACACCGACCGGCTGTTGAATTCGGCCAAGTTGCTGGATTTCAAGATCCCCTACACGGCAGAGGAGATCAATGCCGCCTGCCGGGAAACCGTGCTCAAAAACGGCATCGTCGACGGCTACGTCCGTCCCGTGGCCTGGCGCGGCTCCGAGATGATGGGCGTCTCAGCCCAGGAGAACCGCATCAATCTGGCCATCGCGGTTTGGGAGTGGCCCTCGTACTTTGATCCGGAAATGCGCACGGTTGGTATCCGTTTGAAGACCACCAAATGGCGCCGTCCAGACCCGCGTACCGCGCCGGTGCATTCAAAGGCCGCCGGTCTGTATATGATCTGCACTCTGTCCAAGCACGCGGCGGAGGCCGAGGGCTATGATGATGCCCTGATGCTGGATTGGCGCGGACAGATCGCGGAAAGCACCGGGGCCAATATTTTCTTCGTGATCGACGGCAAATTGCACACCCCGATCCCGGATTGTTTCCTGGACGGCATCACCCGGCGCACGGTCATCGACCTAGCCAAGGCACGCGGCTATGAAGTCATCGAACGGGTGATCATGCCCGAGGAAATGGCCGACGCCACGGAATGCCTGTTGACCGGCACCGCGGCCGAAGTCACTCCGGTTGGTGTGATCGACGATTACCGCTTCAAACCCGGCGCCATTACCGCCCAGTTGATCGAGGACTTCGAAAACCTGGTCAACCGCCGCGCCGCCGCCTGATTGCGGACGGTCAAAGATCTGGAAAACGGCGGCCCCATGGCCGCCGTTTTTCGTTTGGTGCATTGTCTCATTCGATTTAGGATTTTCGCCTGATAGCTAAATTTTTTTGGGAGCAGCGTGCATGTATCAGCTTCAATTGACGGAATCCCTGGTTCCGGCCCAGGATGACGACAGCATCCTGGAGACCACGGTCGGTGGCCTTCTGCGAGAGGTCGCGGGCCGGCAACCGGATGCACCGGCGCTGCTCGAAGTCACCATGGAGGGCAATACGGCCCGCGCCTGGAGCTATGGCGAATTATTGGCCGATAGTGAAAAGCTGGCACTGGCACTGTCCACCCGTTATGCACCGGGCGAACGGGTAACCGTATGGGCGCCGAATATTCCCGAATGGTTGCTGATGGAATATGCCTGTGCCCTGGCCGGCCTGACCCTGGTCACCGCCAACCCCGGCTATCAACCCCAGGAATTGCGCTATGTACTGGAACAATCTGATTCCGTGGCGCTGTTCGCGGTGGAAAGCTATCGCGGCAACCCCATGGCGGAGATCGCGGTGGAGGCCTGCAAGGGCCTGGATGCGATCCGTGAAATCGTTGATATGGACAATACGGAGGCAATGCTTCGCCATGGCGAACGCCCCCCTGCCCTGCCCGAAGTCGCGCCTGGCGATCCGGTACAAATCCAATATACCTCCGGCACCACCGGCTTTCCCAAGGGTGCGATCCTGCATCACCGTGGCCTGACCAATAACGCCCGCCTGGTTTTCGCACGCGGCCTGATCGAACAAGGTATGACCTGGTCCAACTTCATGCCAATGTTCCATACCTCCGGCTGCGGCGCGGCGGCCCTCGGCTGTCTGCAAACCGCCTCGCGCATGCTGTTGTTCAAGGTGTTTGACCCCGCCGTCGTGCTGCGCCAAATCGAGGCGGAAGGCGTGGGAGCCCTGATCGGCGTGCCGACCATGCTGGTCGCTTTATCGGAAGCCTTGGAGCAGGAACCCCGCGATATGTCCTCGATCAAGATGGCGATCTCGGGCGGCGCCATGGTGGCGCCCGAACTGGTCCGCCGGGTGCGCCAGGCCTTTGGCTGCGATTTCGAAACCGTCTATGGCCAGACCGAGGTCTCGCCCGTGGTGACCCAGCATTTTCACGACGACGATATCGAGGACATTTGCAACAACGTGGGCCAGCCCATGCCCCAGACCGCGATTTCGATCCGCAGCGTCGAGGAAAACAAAGTCGTATCCATCGATACCGTGGGCGAGATCTGCGTTCAGGGCTATTGCAATATGATCGGCTATAATGGCAACCCGGAAGCGACGGCGGAAACCATTGATGCCGAGGGCTGGCTGCACAGCGGCGATCTGGGCGCCATGGACGCGCGCGGCTATGTCCGGGTCACGGGCCGGGTCAAGGAGATGATCATCCGGGGCGGCGAGAACCTTTTCCCGGCCGAGATCGAGAATGCGCTGGCGGAACACGATACCGTTGCCGAAGTCGCCGTGGTCGGCCTGCCGGATGATAAATGGGGCGAGATCGTCGCCTGCTTCGTGCGTCCCGAAGCGGGCTGCGAGGTTGATCCATCGGTGCTGCGCGCCCATTGCCGGGAACATCTGGCGGCACAAAAGACACCGACGGTCTGGTTCAGCGTCAACGAGTTTCCGCTTACGGGCTCGGGCAAGATTCAGAAATTCGCCCTGCGCGACGCCCATGCCGCCGGCAAGTACGAACCGCTATAGCGGGCTACAGATAGCGGACTACATATAACGAACTACAGGCCGTAACGCGCCCAATGGGCCCGGACCTCCGCCGTGGCCAAAAAATCGCCCGCCAGATTCATGGCCGGTAGCTGTGAGGACAGGCCAAGGCGCCGCTGCAGCCAGCTCTTGTCCGCCCCGACCACGGGCAGGCGCACCTTGTCGCCGAATTTTTGCCGCATTACGGACTTCAGATCGCCCAGGCCATCGATCAGACCCAGGCCTTCGGCCTTGCTCCCGGTCCAGAATTCACCGGAGAACAGCTTCCGCTCGCCCGCATTCAGGCGGCCCTCGCGGCGGCTGCGGACATGGCGCTTGAAGGCATCATGGATTTCCTTCTGCAACGCGGCCAATCGCTTCTGGTCATCTTCCTCCATGGGCAGGAACGGATCCAACAGGCTTTTCTTGTCGCCGGCGGTGAACAGCCGCCGCTCCACGCCCAGCTTCTCCATGGCGCCTTCAAACCCAAAGGTTGCCGCGATGACGCCGATGGAGCCAATGATCGAGGTTTCGGCGGCGTAGATTTCGTCACCCGCGCAAGCAATCCAGTAACCGCCCGAAGCCGCCACATCCTCGCAGAAGACATAGACGGGCAGTTCCTTTTCATCCGCCAACAGGCGAATGCGGTCATGCAGCAGTGCCGATTGCACCGGCGAGCCACCTGGTGAATTGATCGCCAGAGCGATTGCCTTGGCCCCCTTCATCTTGAAGGCCCGTTCGATAGGCTCCGCCATGGAGGCGAGATTAAGCGCCGGGCGCAATGGCGAACCCTGCGCAGCGATGACGCCGTCCAGGCGTATGACCGGCACCAAGGGCACCCGGTCCCGCAGGGCCTTGATGGGCAGGCGGCTGAGAATTTTATCCATGTTCATGGCAGGGGAAATAGGGTGTCGGGCGGACCAACGCAAGCGCTTTGCACGATTTCAGGAAAAGACATATGGCTTGGCAAAGATTTGCTACCATGGCGATGGATAAGAGGATACGGCATGAAGAGAATTCTAATCGTTGGCGGCGGCATCGGCGGTATGACAGCCGCGGCAAATCTGTTAATGGCCGGCTTCGAAGTCGAGGTATTCGAACAGGCGCCCGAATTGGGCGAGGTTGGCGCTGGTATCCAGTTGAGCGCTAATCCCATGCGCGTGCTGCGCCATTTGGGCCTGGTGGAACAGTTGCAACAGCTTGGCGTGCAGCCTGCCGCCTATCAGTTCAAAATGTTTGATAGTGGCGAGATCCTGCAGGAAATCCCCTTGGGCGATGGCTATGTGGAACGCCACGGTGTGCCGTATCTATCGGTTCACCGGGCAGATCTGTTGGATAGCCTGATTGGCGCCGTGCAGGATTTGAATGCGGATACGGTCAGTCTGAACGCCGTGGCAACGGATTTTACCGAGGACGCGGGCGGCGTTACCTTGCATTTCGAAGACGGTACCGAGGCGCGCGGCGATGTCCTGATCGGTGCCGACGGCATAAAATCCATGGTACGGGCAAAGATCTTAGGGCAGACGCCGGTGCATTATACCGGTGATCAGTCCTGGCGCATTTTAGTGCCCGCGGAGCGCTTGGCACCGGAACAACGGCCCGATACGGTGAATATCTGTGTCGGCCCCGGCAAGCATGGCGTGGTCTACCCCATTCGCGCCGACGGTCTGATCAACATGGTCGGCTGCGTGGAATACGAAACCTGGGACGACGAAAGCTGGACCGCGCGCCGGCCCTGGGCCGAGATGAAGGCGGATTTCGCCGGCTGGCACGGCAATATTCAGGCCATTATCGACAACGCGGACAAGGACGAATGCTATCGCTGGGCCATGAATAACCGCCCGCCCGTGGATAATTGGCGCACGGGCCGGGTCACCCTGCTGGGCGATGCCGCCCACCCTACCCTGCCCTACATGGCCCAGGGCGGTGCCATGGCCATCGAGGACGGCGCCATCATCGCCCGTGCCCTGCAACAGGAGAGCGATGTGGGCGAAGCGTTGGAGCTCTACCAGCGCAATCGTCTGGAGCGTACGGCACGGATCGTCAATGAAAGCTCCGCCAACCGCGATATGTTTCACCTGCCTTCGGAAGCCGCTTTGCGCGAAGCCTTCGCGCAACGGGACATGAACGCCGAACGCACCGCCTGGCTATTCTCCTACGACCCCATGAGCGTCGAATTACTATAAAGGACAGTTAAATGGAGCTTTTTGTCACCCTGACCTCGCCCTACGCCCGCCTGGCCCGCGCGGTCATTATCGAGAAAGGCCTGCAGGACCGCGTCAAGGTCACGCCCATTCAAACCCGCACGCCGGATAGCCCGTTGTATGCCATCAATCCCTCCGGCCGTGTCCCAACCTTGGTGACCGATGACGGCACCATGTTTGAAGAGTCGGCGGTAATCTGCGCCTATCTCGATAATCTGGACGGTGCGCCCATCTTCGAAATCCCCCACGACGACAGACGTTGGGCGGCACTGCGCCTGGAAGCGCGGGTCCGCAGCATGCTTGATGGCATCGCCGTGTGGGGGCGGGAATTGTACCGCCCGGAATCCGAGCGCTCTCCCACCATCATCGCTCACGAAACGGCACGGGCCTTCCGCATGGCGCGTGCCTTGAACGGGGATGTCGCGGCAGGTTTGTTTGATGGACCGTTGAGCATCGCGCAGCTATTGTTGGGCTGCGCCTTGCATACACGGGAGGAACGCCTGCCCGGTTTTCAATGGCGGCAAGAGAATGTTGAATTGGCCGCCTGGGTCGATCACTTCGCGGCCCGGCCCTCGCTGCAGGACACCCTGCCGCCGCCGCATCCCTCGGAAACCCGCCTCAAATAGCCCGAAGGACGATAGTCGAAACCCCCGCCTCAAGTAGCCCGAAGGGCGCTAGGCGAAAACCCGTCTCAAGTAGTCCGAAGGACGATAGACGAAATAAAGAACAGGAAACGGATATGCCCCTGATTGTCGAACATGATGGCCCGATCACCACGGTGATGATCAATCGCCCCCAGGTCCGCAATGCCGTCGATGCGGAAACAGCCCTTGAACTGCGGGCCGCCTTCAAGGATTTCGATGCCGATGAAGAACGATCCGTCGCCATTTTGACCGGGGCCGAGGGCGCCTTTTGCGCCGGCTATGATTTAAAGTCCGTGGCCCAGGGCGGCGCCCGGGTTATCTCTAAACCAACCGACGAGGGTCCCATGGGGCCCACGCGCATGTTGTTGTCGAAACCGGTGATCGCGGCGGTCGAGGGCCATGCGGTCGCCGGCGGCCTGGAACTGGCCCTGTGGTGTGACATGCGGGTGGCTTCGACGACTGCCGTGTTCGGGGTCTATTGCCGGCGCTGGGGGGTACCGCTGATCGACGGCGGCACCGTCCGCTTGCCCCGCCTGATCGGCCACAGCCGGGCCTTGGACATGATCATGACCGGGCGTGGCGTCGAGGCGGAGGAAGCCATGCAGTTCGGCCTGGCCAATCGTCTTGTACCCGCCGGCGAAGCCCTGGCGGCGGCCAGGGAACTGGCGCGGGAGATCGCGAAATTTCCGCAGCTTTGCATGCGGGCCGATCGGCGGTCATCCTATGAACAATGGAGCTTGGATTTGCCCCAGGCCCTGATCAATGAAGGGATCGGCGGCGAGAAGCCCAGGTTGGAGGAAGCACAGGCCGGTGCGGCCCGCTTTGCCGCCGGCAAGGGACGCGGCGGTGATTTCAGTAGCATTTAGTGGAAAAGACAATGTCGACGAGTGATGTAAGCGTTAATTACAGCCGCACTGGTTCTGAACTGATCGAGAAAATCTACAGTGACGACTATCTTTCCATAGGCGGCAAGGCCTC
Source organism: uncultured Rhodospirillaceae bacterium (assembly GCA_964590195.1). GTDB lineage: Bacteria > Pseudomonadota > Alphaproteobacteria. The sequence goes on from CAZPWJ010000032.1 coordinate 47,639, forward strand.
CACCGACAGTCTGGCGAGAGACGCCGGCATTACGGAAAAGTCGAACGTTCTTGATGTAGGTAGCGGCCTGGGCGGACCGGCCCTGCATCTGGCAGAGCACATCGGCTGCCGGGTCACGGGCCTGGATATCGTTGAAAGCAACATAGTGACGGCGGCTGAACGCGCCAGGGCGCGGTCATTGCAGCATCTGGTGGAATTTCGCCTTGGCGATGCCATGGCCATGCCATTCGAAGATGGCCAATTCGATGTCATCCTGGGCCAGGACGCCTGGTGCCATGTACCAGACAAGAACAAGCTGATAGCCGAATGCGCCAGGGTCATCGCGCCAGGCGGCAGCGTGGCATTCACCGATTGGCTGCAAGTGGGCGCGATGGAGAGCGCTTTTCTCGACGAAGTCCTCGCGGCCATGGCATCGCCCAACCTGGCTACTTTGGAAAGCTATGTGGCGATGCTGGAACGGCATGGCTTTACTGTCAACGAGCAGGAAGACATCAGCGCCACTTTCATCGACCAATACATCGCGATCTACGCGCGCCTCGAAACCCTGGAAGGTGAAATTTCAGAAGCCTTCAGCCCCAAGGTCTACGGCATAATCTTGGCCAAGAACGAAAGCATCCGGCGGGCCTTTGCGGAAGGCAAAATGGGCGGAGGCCGGATTATTGCCAAGCGGGATGAGAGCGGAAGCCGCGAGCAAGAGCTCCCGGCATGACCGCGGAGACGGGCGGAAGCGCGCCCGGCACCGAGCGGCCCGTAGCCCTGCGCGTCGCCTTCTGGATGATCGTCGCGGCCTGCGGCTACGCCGGCATGATTGGCGTGGTCAAGCAGCTGTCCATGGAGTTGGACATCTACGTTGCGCTTTTTTACCGCTATTTCCTGGCCCTGGTGGTCATGCTGCCCTGGCTAATACCCAGCGGCGGGGCCGCGCTCAAGACGCAACGCCTGGGCCTGCACATTTGGCGGGCCCTGTTGATGGTTATTCACGGCGGCACATTGATGGTCGCGGTGACGTTGATCCCGCTGGCCGAGGCCACGTCCTTGATCTTCACCTCGCCGCTGTTCGCCACGGTGCTGGCGGCACTGTTCCTGCGTGAAGTGGTGGGGCCGCATCGTATCTTTGCACTGGTGCTTGGTTTCATCGGTGTGCTGGTCATTCTGCGTCCCGGTTTCGTGGCCTTTAACCTGGCCTCGGCGTTGATGCTGGTATCCGCCTTCACCGGTGCCTCGGTTGTGGTGACGGGCAAGGTGCTGCTGCGTACCGAAAGCTCGGAACAGACGGTGTTCTACCTAACGCTGTTCGCGGTTCCCTTTGCCTTGATGCCGGCGTTGTATTTTTGGCAATGGCCAACACTGGCGATGCTGCCCTGGCTAGCCGCCCTAGCAGTGGTGGGCAATGGCTACATCTATGGCCTGACCCGAGCCCTGAAGATCGCCGAGACCTCGATGGTGATGCCGTTCGATTTCCTACGCATGCCGGCGGCGGCGGCGGCGGGATTCATACTGTTTGCCGAAACCATCGACCCCTGGTCCTGGTTCGGCGCCGCGATCGTATTCGGCGCCACGATCTATATTACGCAACGCGAAATGAGGGCCGCCAAGCTTCAGCGGGAATAATTGTCCAAGCTATTTGTACGTGGTTCAGGGACCAAGCATTATCCGCGACGCGGTCGCATGGTCACGACATGAGGGGAATCGACACCCTGATGTAATTGTTCTCCAGCAAGATCCAATGTGCGACGACGGGGAAAGCGGCATGTCACAACCGTTCCCACGCCGACCTCCGAGCTCACATTTAAATCGCCGCCATGCTGGGACATGACCGCCTTGACCAGGGCCAAGCCCAGACCCGTGCCCTCGAATTTCCGCCGCCAGGAACCGTCCACTTGATTGAAGCGCTCGGTCAGACTGGCTAATTCGTTCTCGGGTATGCCGATCCCCGTATCGGAAACGCTGAATTCCAGCGCCCGGTCAGGCCGCAGCCGCGCCGCCACCACGATCGACCCCGACAAGGTATGCTTGATGGCATTCAACAGCAGGTCCTGCACGATATGTTGCAGGGCATCGCGGTCAGCCAATAACGGCGGCAGGTTAGGTTCCAGGTTGCAATCGAAGTCCAGCGCCATCGCATCCGGCTGACAGCGAAGCATGGCCGTGGTGGTTTCCAGGCATGCTCCTAAATCCACCTTATCTTCCTGAAGTTCCATTTTTCCGGATTGAAAGCGGCCAAGATCGAAAAGATCAGTGATGATCGTCAACAGACGCTGACCGCTTTGATGAATATTTTCAACATAGGATTTCTGCTGTTCATTGGCCAAGGCGCCGAATGTGCCGTCCTTCAGAACTTCGGAAAAGCCGATAATGCTGTTCAACGGCGTGCGCAGGTCATGGCTGACTTCAGAGATGAAGACCGATTTTGCCAGATCCGCGTCCTCCGCCCGCTGGACGCTTTCCGCAAGACGTTTTTGCTGCCGATAGCTATCGATCAGGCGTTGATTACTGGTCCGCGCGACCGCCAGCAAAAGCAGAATGATAAGGCCGAACAAGAGCGCCTCTATGGCCAGAACGGTCAATAGCATCGTGCGGATTTCGTCCCTAGGGCCGCTTACATCGGTATAAATTTCATAGGCGCCCAAGTATTTGACGCTGGGTCCCTGCGCTTTATTCACCTCGATATCGAACGGGCGTTGATCGTAAAGCAGTGTACGGTCGGCCTCGCCGTCATACCAAATGCCCCGTTCGTCCGCCGCACGCGCCACCACTGTCGGGTCGTAGGTGCTGGTGGCCCAGACAACACGCCCGTCACCGCCTATCACCGCCAGATCGACGATGTCCGTGCCTTTGAGCAGTCGTTCTATTTTTCGGACACTTTCCTTCGCGCCTGGCCGAGATGCCGCGCCCCTCGCCATGAAGTCCCCCATATGCGGTGCCAGAACCTCGGTCAGGGTATTGGCGAAGGTCTTGTTGCCAGCCGATACCGTCTTCACCATGCGATCGAGCGATACGGTCATGATGAAGGTACTCATGGCAATTGCGAGTATTGCAAAAATTGTGGTGCCCAGGATGGCGACCGTCCTTGTCGGCATCAGGCGCAGTTGTGGGTCTGCCATTTGTCTGGTCGTACGAAGAATTGGTGATATCTATTAATTATGACAAATTATAAATGAAATTAGTTAACACTTTACCACTAACGGCTGATCCGTCCGATGACACCAAACAATTAAGCGTGCCTATCCGGTTAACGCAGACACCCACTTCATGTAGGGTGCTTCCAAT
>CAZPWJ010000033.1:0-50789 GCA_964590195.1 uncultured Rhodospirillaceae bacterium
TCACTTTCACCGCATCGGCGAGAGTGTCGACGCCACGCAGCATGCGCGCGCGGGCGTCTGTTTCAAAACGTACTTCTTTTGCCGCCATTTGTCGGGGCTCCTTAATTCAGTCTATATGATAGTGCAATATCATCAATTGTTTGGATCGGTTTTATGATCCAATTTATGAATTGCGCTAGCCAATAACGCCCATGATGTCGGACTCTTTCATGATGATCAGCTCTTCACCATCAAGGGTCACTTCCGTGCCGGCCCATTTGCCGAACAGAACGCGGTCGCCCGCCTTGACATCCAGTGCGTGGATTGCGCCGTTCTCGCCACGGGCGCCGTCGCCTGCCGCCAGGACCTCGCCCTCCATGGGCTTTTCCTGCGCCGTGTCGGGGATGATGATGCCGCCCGCGGTTTTTTCTTCGCTGTCCAGCCGCCGGATCAGTACGCGGTCATGCAATGGTCTGATTTGCATCAGATACCTCCAAATTATTTCTGTTAACTCTAAGAATTCTCAGGTTTCTCGAGACTTGTTAGCACTCTAACTCAGTGAGTGCCAGCTATATAGGAAGGCTGATTTGCGCTGTCAATAGAAACGCCCGCCAGGCCAAGACGGAAATCATTGGAATTATCGCGCTTATTGTCCCTAACTGGGATGACGGAACGCTCCTGGTGTCGGAATTTACGACAGCTTGCCCGATCCAAGGAAGCCGGACCTCAGCTAACCCATTGAAAATCCGTATGATGATCGTTTGGCACGATAATTGCTTTCTTCCATGCATAAGCAGGCCAACAGTTCGGAGTACATTATTATGCAGACCAAGAGCTTATTCGGCGCCATGGGCATTACATTTCTGATCCTGCTGGCCGGTGTGGCGAAGGCCGACGTCTCGCAGGCAAATGTGGCCCTTTTCTAGTTTTGCCGCCTAATAACCGGCCATGAATTTGGCCAGGTGATAGCCGATATCACGACCTGGCGCGTCGTCCAGTCTGGGCCGCCATATTCCACGGGCCCGTTCGGCGCCGGCCAGCTCTTGTCGGCCAGGATGCTTCGGCACGGAACTGTTCCATATTTTCGAACTCTTTTTTTGCTGGCCTTGAACATCGCTGCTGATGGCGGCTGGATCCTGTCTTGGCGGCAATCTTAGTGGGATGCCGCAAAGGTATCGCCATAAATTTTCGCCTGGCCGCGATTTTACCCTATGCTATCGATTGATTCGTTGGCGATTTAGCCAATGATTGATGCCTAGGGGGGCAAGATGAGCAACAGGCTATTGGGCGGCGTGGCCGCGACCCTTTCATTTGGATTGCTAAGTTATCCCGCCATGGCCGCGGATGCGGCACTGAGCGGCGCCGATACGGCGTGGATCCTGACCGCCACAGCCCTGGTCCTGTTCATGACTTTGCCCGGCCTGGCGCTGTTTTATGGCGGCCTGGTGCGTGCCAACAACGTTCTTTCCGTGCTGATGCACTGTTTCGCCATCGCCTGCCTAGCCTCGGTGCTATGGCTGATCGGCGGCTATGCCTTGGCCTTCGGTGACGGTGGCGGGGCGCAGGCCTGGATCGGCGGGGCGGAGAAATGGTTCCTTCTCGGCATCGGGCCGGACACCTTGTCGGGCAGTATTCCCGAAATCCTGTTCGCCATGTTCCAGATGACCTTTGCCATCATCACCCCGGCCCTGATCGTCGGGGCTTATGTGGAGCGGATAAAATTCTCCGCCGTAATGCTGTTTTCCGGCCTCTGGCTGATCCTGGTTTATGCCCCGGTTTGCCATTGGGTCTGGGGTGGCGGCTGGTTGGCGGATCTGGGTGTGATGGATTTCGCGGGCGGCATCGTGGTCCATGTCACGGCGGGCTCGTCGGCCCTATTGCTGGCCAAGATGCTTGGCGGGCGGCGTGGTTTTCCACGGGAATTGCGGCCACCGCACAATCCGGGCATGACAATGATCGGCGCCTCCATGCTGTGGGTCGGCTGGTTCGGCTTCAACGCCGGCAGCGCCCTGGCCGCCGATGGCAGTGCCTCCATGGCCATGCTGGTGACGCATATTTCCGCCGCCACGGCGTCCATAACCTGGGCCTTTCTGGAATGGCGGCGCTTTGGCAAGGCTTCGCTGGTCGGCATTGTCACCGGCATGGTGGCCGGGTTGGCGACGATTACACCTGCGTCTGGCTTTGTCGGACCCATCGGCGCCCTGTTCATTGGCCTGATGGCCGGCGTGCTTTGTCATTTCTGTGTCGAATGGGTGAAGCAGAAAATCAAGATCGACGATTCCCTAGACGTCTTCGCCGTGCATGGCGTCGGCGGCGCCCTGGGTACCTTGCTGACTGCGTTTTTCGCGGCGGCCTCCCTGGGCGGCATGGGCTTGGCCGAGGGTGCGACCATGGGCTCGCAATTCGGTGTGCAGCTGATTGGCATCGTCGCGGTACTGGTCTGGTCGCTGCTGGTGAGCTACATCATTATCAAAGTTGTTGGCGCCACGGTCGGTCTGCGGATCGATGAAGAGGACGAGATCGAAGGCCTGGACCTAGTCTCTCATGGCGAGCGCGGCTATGACCTGTAGGCGAATAGAGGAGACGGAAAAATGAAATTTATCGTAGCCGTGATCAAACCGCATCGCCTGGACCCTGTGCGCGATGCCTTGACGGCCATCGGCGTGCACGGCCTGACCGTTTCCGAAGTGCGTGGTTATGGCCGACAAGGGGGCCATACGGAGATCTATCGCGGGGCCGAATACCAGGTCAATTTCGTGCCCAAGCTGAAGATGGAAGTCGCCGTATCGGACGAGCTGTCCGAGCGTGTGGTTGAAGCCATCCGCGAAGCGGCCAACAACGACCAGATCGGCGACGGCAAGATCTTTGTCTTTGATCTGGAACAGGTAATGCGGATCAGGACCGGCGAAACCGATAACGAGGCGCTGTGAAGATTAGATAACCTCGTCCTCGCGCGACGTGGTTTCGCCATAGCGGCTTAATGCGGGGGGCTTCAGGCCGTCATACAGGCGCTCCACCCCGGCGTTGATCTTCTCCGCGTCGCGCTCGAACAGGCCGTTGCCCCGCAGATCGCTCTCGACCAAGAATGGCCCCATGTTCTCCACCTCGAACACCCACAGGGCCTGGGCGATGCCCAGTTCGTCGAGCCAGTGGGCATCCCGGACATGCTTGATGCCGCGCCCCAACAGGGCGCCGGTGCCATAGCCGACAGTGGTCAGATAGATCGCTCCGTTGGGCACGAAATGGTTGCGGTAGTCCTCTTCCGACATGCCGCCCTTGCCGATGATGATCTTGCAGCCCGAGGCTGGGAACCAATCCGCCAGCCAGCGCGAGAAGCGAAACGAGGCGGTGGCGGTAACGGCGCCCACGGTAAAGCTGCCGTCTTCATTTTGCGCCGCCGCCGGCGAACAATGGAAGCTGACATTGGAAAGCTGGGCCAGTTCCACCGGCGGGGCGATGCCCTGTTCCAGAATGCGTTTGTAGGCCCCTTCCCTGGCCGTGTAGATCACCCCGTCCAGGTAAACCACGGTGCCGATTTCAAGGCTGGCGATATCCTCCGCCGAGACCGGAATGGACAGGCGGACGGTTTTTAGATCTGCCATTATTCGATTCCTTCTCGGCGGTGATAGGGCGTGAACCAGTTCGGGTCGGTGCGGTATTCCACCTCGCCGCCAGGATGAATGCGCGCCACGGCCCGGCGTGAGGAGAGGCAGAACGAATGCACGCTCATGGGCATGCCGCCCGTATGGGTATAGCCCACGTCGATATGGCAATCGACAACCATGGACGAGCCGACAAACCCCATGGGCCCCATGCCGATGTTATTGCCCAGCTCCGTCAATTCAAGCTCCAGGGCGGCGATTTCCGGGTCGGGGTGACGGTCGCCTACAGTGCGCAGGCAGGCGGCCTGTTTGCCCAAGGTCATCGAGGTATCCTTGCTGCCGCCCAGGCCAATACCGACGATGGCCGGCTGGCAGGCCAGGCCGCGGCGGCCGAACTGCATCATGGTATCGAGGAAAAAGCGTTTTATGCCGTCCTTGCCGTCGCCCGGGAACAGCATCCTGTAGTCGGTGCCGAACAGACCGCCCTTGTGCACGGTGGTAATATCGAGCCAATCGGCCTCTGGTTCGAAGCTGTATTCGATTTCGGGCGCGTTAATGCCCACGTTGTTGTTGTGGTCCGCCCGGCTCAGGGGATGCACCCGGTTTGGACGCAGGGGAATTTCGTGAGTGGCCCGCGCCGTGGCCCGGCGCAAGGCGCGCTCCAGGGCGATGAACCCTCCCTCCATGACCGCCTCGTTGCCGGCCTTTACGTAATAGCGCGGCAGCCCGGTATCGGCGCACATGGCGCGGCGGTCTTCTTCGGCCGCATGCCAGTTTTCCACCATGGACTCGAGCACGAAGCGGCTCAGATCCTCTGCTTCAGTGTCGACCATGGCTTCGATGCCAAGGCGGAAGTCTTCCGGTATTTCGATCGCCGCCTGGCGCATCAATTCAAACGCCGTCGCCTCTATCAGTTCGGCGGCTATCGCGCGATTTGTCTGTTGTGCCATTGCGTCATTCCATCTCGATCAGGCTTTCGCCCGGTTTCACGCGTGTAAAGGCAACTGCCTGAGTATCGGTCGCCAGCGCGCCATCGCGCAAACTGACCAGGGTATTGCGCGAGCTTTCCAGGCTGTCCGTCCCGGGGTAATCGGTGCGGAAATGGGCACCGCGCGAATCCTCTCGCATCAAGGCGGCGGCGGCTATGGCCCGCCCGATCAGGATCTGGCTACGCAGGTTAAGCCAGTCATGCCAGGTCATGTTTGACAAACGCGGCGCGTCCGCAACGCCGGTGGCGTGCAACTCGTCCGCCAATGCGTCCAGCGCGGCCAAACCGCGCCGTAAGCCAGCGGCATCGCGGATAATGCCCACATCATCCCAGGTGATGCGCTGCATACGCTCGCGGATCGACGACAGATCGCCCACGGGTTGACTAAACGGGCGCAGGGCGTCGTTGATGGCCATCGCGATGACGTCTTCGTCACCGTCCACGATGACGCCTTCGCGGGGCACCCAATCCGCCATGACATCGCCGGCGATGCCGCCGAAAACGGTGGAGTTGGCGACGCCATTGCCGCCCAGTCGGTTGGCGCCGTGGATGCCGCCGGTATCCTCGCCAGCGGCGAACAGGCCGGGCAAGGCGGTCGAGGTATCGGTGTCGAAGACCACGCCGCCCATCATGTAGTGCGCCGTTGGGGTTACCTCGACCAGGCCGCCGACCAGATCGAAACCGACATCGTGGCAACGATCCACCATGCCCTTGAATTCCCGGCGCACCATGGCGCCGTCAAGATGGCGCATGGTGATGTACAGGCCGCCATTGGGGCCGGTCCGCCCGGCCTGCATTTCCTCGAACATGCCGCGGCTGACGATATCGCGGGTGGCCCGTTCGCCGGCGGGGTCATAGTTATCAAGAAAACGTTCGCCGTCGGCATTCAATAAATACCCGCCGGCGCCGCGCAGGCCCTCTTCGATAATGGTGCCGGTGATCCGCGTATGAGCGCCCGCCACAAGTCCGGTGGGGTGAAACTGCACCATCTCCATATCGCGCAGACTTAGTCCCGCCGCCAGCGCCATGGCCATGCCGTCGCAGCTCTTATCACCCGAGGGCGTGTGGTAGAGATACATCGACGGGCCGCCCCCAGTGGCCAAAAGGACTGCCTTGGCGCGGACGAAGACAAAACCGCCGCCGCGCATGTCGATCATCAGGACCCCGGCGAGCCGGCTGCCATCGGTGCCTGGCACCAATGCAATGGCGCGGTGTTCTTCCAGGCGGTCGATGCCCCGGGCCCAGACCTGTTCGGCCAGGCGCGAGATGATCTCAATGCCGGTCAGGCTGCCCTTGTGCACCGTACGGTCAAAGGTCTGGCCGGCGAAGGCTTTCTGATGCAGGGAGCCGTCCGGGTTGCGGTCGAAAAAACAGCCCAGATCGTTTTCCAGTTCCAGCACCCGCTCGACAGCCTTGTTGACCAGCAGCCAGGAAAGCTCCTGGTGGTTAAGCCATTTGCCGCCCTCGATAGTGTCCATGAAATGGCGTTCAATGGAGTCAGCCGGGTCCAACGCCACGTTATAGCCGCCCTGCACCATGCGGGTGCAGCCGCTTTTGCCCAGCAAACCCTTGACAGCAACGGTGATTTTCAGGTCCGACGCGCCTTTATGGGCATGCAGGGCCGCGAAAAGCCCTGCCCCGCCCGAGCCGAGGATAAGGATGTCCGTATCGATCCGCGTGATATCTTCCATTCCGTCTCTACCAGGCCAGTACGAAAAACAGCAGACCGGCGGCCAGGGCCAAGCCGAAGGCCAAGGCGATGCGGGTTTTCTGGGCCTCGCTCCAGGGTAGGAATTCCAACGCCAGCAGGCGCAAACCGCCGCTCAGATGCACCGCTAGCAATATGATCAAGCCCGTCTCGGCCAGTTTGACCAACGGGTTTTCGGCCCAACTGAGAAAGCCGTTCAGGGCCGCTTGGTTGACCGCCATCGACAGTACGTAAAGATGCAGTGGCAGGAACAGCGCCAGGGCAAGGCCGGACAGGCGGTGCACCGCGAAAGCCCAGTAGGCGGGATGATTGCGGGCCGGCATGTAACTCATATCAGCCCCCTCATGCGATCGCCGCGACGGCGCGGAAACCCAGCAGCAGGACGGCGGCAAGAAAAACAAGGGCCGCGAGGTCGGGCAAGCTCCGGTGCTGGGGCAGCACTTCCCGCGCAATGGCGCGCAGTCCGATGGCACCGTGCAGCGCGGCGGCGGCCACGAACAGGCCGTAAAACACGGGCCAGATGGCGCTTGCCTGGGTGCGGGCCAGGATCTCCTCGGCCGAGAGCCCACCACGAACGGCGATCATGATCACCACAAGGTGTCCAATTACCAGCGGTGCCATCGCCAGCGCGCTCAAGCGCTGCAAGATATAAAGCCAGGCCTCGAGCCGGCCCCGGCGCGGCGCCGAAAGCGCCGGCGTGCTCATAGTTCACCCTTCAGCATGGCCTTGGTCACCTCGCGTTTAAGGCCGGCGATCGAGGCGGTGGGATTGAGCGAATTTGGGCAATGGCTGGCGCAACTACCCGTGCTGTGACAGCCATGACAGCCCCCCGCGACGGTTACGGCGGCCAGATGGCCGGTGCGGTCATTATCGCGTTCGTCGTTAACCAGGGTCCAGGCGCGGTTCAGGGCGGCGGGGCCAAGATAATCCGGTTGCCAGGCGACCACGTCACAGGCGGCATGGCAAACCGCGCAACCGATGCATTCGATGGCGGCGGAGGCTTGCTTGCGGGCCGGGCTGTTGCTGTCAACGGGCGCGACCGTCAGCGATCCCGGTTGCGAGGGTACGAAATAGCCCTGGCCGTCGCGCCATTTATCAAAAAACGGCGCCATGTCGACGACCAGGTCCTTGATAACGGGCAGATTGCGCAATGGCCGGATCTCTAAGGCGCCATCAGTGGCGACCCGCGAGACGTGGGTGCGGCAGGTCCAGCGCGGTCGTCCGTTCACGGTCATCGCGCAGGTGCCACACATGCCGACCCGGCAAGAAAATCGGTATGACAGCGCGGGGTCAAGCTTGTGCTGAACCCAGGTCACCACATCCAGGACGGTCTGACTTTCATAGTGCGGAACCGTAAAGGTTTGCAGCGCGCCATCGTCACCACCGCGCCAGATCGATACTTTCAGTTCACCAATCGGCCTAGCGTCCTCGCCGTCATTATCGCTTGCCGTGTTGTTGTTGATCGTCATGGCGGGGTCCATTTTACTCGGTACACGGATGACAGTCAGGGCGCGGTCGAAACACCTTACTCTAAAGGGGCAAATTTGTAGATTTCAATCCAGTACCCGCGAAATCGCGTTCGCCAGTATAGCCTTGGTATACGGTTTGTGCAGCACGACCGCGCCATCATCCAACAATCCGGCATCCGAGAGAGCTTCCTCACTATAGCCGGTGGTAAAAAGAACCTTGAGCATGGGGCGAAGCTGCGAGACCTGGCGCGCCAGTTCAAGACCGCTTAAACCGCCAGGCATCACCACATCGGTGAACAGCAGATCGATTTGCGCACCGCCGGCCAGTACGGCCAGGGCATTGACGCCGTCCTTGGCCTCGATCACCTGATAGCCCAGTGTGTCCAGTTGCGCCGCCAGCGATTCCCGGACATCGGTGTCATCCTCGACCAAAAGTATCGTGCCACCCTCGAGCGCAGTATCATCGGGTGCTTCATCCGTGGCAGTCATCCCACCAATAACATCAACATCGTCCGCATTGGTAATGCGCGGTAAATACAGGCGCATTGCCGTGCCAAGCCCAAGGGTGCTGTCGATCTCTACAAAACCGCCCGATTGGCGCGCGAAGCCGTATACCATGGAGAGGCCAAGGCCCGTACCCTTGCCGATATCCTTGGTGGTGAAGAACGGCTCGAAGGCGCGGCTGATTTCGTCTTCCGTCATGCCAGTGCCGTTATCCTCGACGCTCAACATCACATAATCGCCCGGCGTAACCTCCTCAAACCGTCTGGCCATTCGGCTATCAACGTGAATGTTGCTGGCTGATATCGTGATGATGCCGCCGTCGGGCATGGCATCGCGGGCATTCAGCGCCAAGTTCAACAGGGCGTTTTCCAATTGATTGGGATCCGCCTCGGCCTGCCAGATATCGTCCGTCTGCTCAACCTGTACCTCAATCGTCTCGATCAGGGTCTGGCCAAGCAGTTCGTGCATACCGGCCAATATTTCCGGTATGACCAACGTCTTGGGCGCCAACGGCTGGCGCCGGGAAAACGACAGCAAGCGGCTTGTCAAATCAGACCCGCGCACGACATTCCTGCGTATTGCCTGAATTCTTTGATATTGGTCCGTATCCACGAGCACATCATCGGCAAGCATCTCGATATTACCGGAGACAACCTGCAGCAAATTATTGAATTCGTGGGCGACGCCGCCTGTCAGCTGTCCCACCGCTTCCATCTTCTGGCTTTGTATCAGACGCTCCTCGGCGGCCTTCTCGTTAGAGATATCAACGGCGAAGGTGCCCACGCCGGATGCCGCGCCGGATTGATCAAACACCGGAAATTTGGTGATGCGGACAAAGTCCATCGGCAGATCAGCGTTGTTTACCTTGGTCTCAAAGACCGAGATGTCTCCTAATTCAAGAACACGGCGGTCGGTATTTTCAAGCGCCGCCCCGATCTCCGGCGAATAAAGCTCGGCTGCCCTTTTGCCCAGGACACTGTCTGCCGGAGAATCAAAAAACATCTCGTAGGTCCGGTTGACGAGTTCATACCTGCCTTCACTGTCCTTCAATGCTATTGCCGTTGGTGCGTGATCAAAAACCGCGCGGAATTGGGATTCGCTCTTGGCCAAGGCGGCCTCCGCCCGCTTGTGCTCGGTAATGTCGACATTGGTGGTTTCAAGATAATCCAGCTCCGGAAAAAAACTGGTACTAAGGCGAACCCATATAACCGAGCCATCCTTGCGGGTATGTTGCACTTCCACTTCGGTGCAGTGGCCGCCCGACAGACCTTGGGCCAGCATCCGCTCCCGGGCCGCGGGGTCGACCCAGCGTTCCTTGGGATCGACTTCGGCCATGATTTCATCCCGGTCCTTATAGCCATATATTTCGGCCAGCCGGTCGTTGGCTTCCAACAGTTTGCCATCGCTGATGCGAGTCCGCGCCAAACCGACCTGGGCCCGGTTGAACAGTTCCAGGTACCTCTGATCGTTCGCGCTGAGCTCTTGTTCGGCCTTGACGAATTCCGTCACATCCGATGCGCTACCTCTAAAGCCCAAAAATTCGCCGTCATTGTCATAAAAGGGCGTACCGGAGGTTCGGATCCATTGTTCCGTGCCGTCGGGATCATGCCGCTTTACTGTTAAGTCCCGAAACGGTTGCCGCATCTCAAAGGCATCAAGAAACGGTTGCCATTCCGTACGGTCGTACAGCTCATCAATATTTTGATCGACGCTCATGCCGAGGTATTGGCCCGGCGTCCGCCCGACCTTGTCCTCCATGGCTTCCGAAATATAGGTGTAGCGCTTTTCCGCATCAATTTCCCACAGCCAATCCGACGATGCCGTCGCATGCTGCCGAAACCGTGTTTCCGATTGCCGAAGTGCTTCTTCCGCCAATTTCTGCGCCGTGACGTCGGTCGCGATACTGACGATGCCGCCATCCGGCATTTTCTGTTCATCAACCAGAAGCCAGAGTCCGTCCTGGCGCTTCTGCTCGAACAGACCGCTCGGGTTCCGGTGCCGGCGCACACGCGCGGCGATCCAAGCCTCTTCCTGGCCAGCGGCTTCGGGGTAGCAACCCCTTTCGACGCCCGAGCGCAGAAACGTTTCATAAGTGGTGCCCGGTTGCAGCAGGTCGGCAACCGCTTTGTTGACCTCCCTAAAGCGTTCATTGCAGAGAACCAGGCGATCCTCCGCATCCCAGAGAATGAATGTTTCGTGGAGGCAATTAATCCCTCCCTCGAGCAACTGGGTAAGCAACTCTGTCATAATTCCCGATAACGCCCCTTCGAATGATCAAGTCCTGAATTTGCCCTGATCCAGAATCGCGGCAAAATTTCCCTGATACATACGATAAGAATATTGCCACGCCGCATTAGCGTAAACTGAAATATGTGTCGGATTAATTACAAGAAAACCGGTGCGGAGAAAAAACGTTACTCGGCAGCCTTGACCGCGTCATCAGCCCAGTCCAGGGGACGGCCAAGGCGTTTTTCCAGGCGGCCCGCGTTGGCGGCATCCAGCCTGACCACCAGCCACACCACTTCTTCGTCGTCACGCCGCTCGACGATCTCGCCAACCTGATACAGCCAGGCCAGGGTCGCGCCGTCATGATGCGGCAATGATATACGCACCGGACGGTCGTCGCGGCCGACCTGCCGGCCAATCAGCGCCAGCAATTGGTCACAGCCCTCGCCACTCAGGGCCGAGACCGCGACGGCCAACGGCGTGCGCTGGACCAGATTGGCGATCCGCTGGCGGTCATCGGCGCCGGCCTGATCCATTTTGTTATAGACCTCGATCATTCCGTCGCGGCGGCGGTCCTCGACGCCCAGGTCGGCGAGTACCGAGAGGACATCGTGTTTTTGCGCCTCGCTATCGGGGTGGACGATATCGCGGACATGCACGATGACATCGGCGCCTAGAACTTCTTCCAAGGTGGCCCGAAACGCCGCCACCAGCTGGGTTGGCAAGTCGGAAACAAAACCCACAGTGTCCGAGAGAATGATACGCCCGCCCCGCCCCGGTATATCGACCGCCCGCATGGTCGGATCCAGGGTGGCGAACAATTGATCCTCCGCCATCACCGCCGCCCCGGTCAGTCGATTGAACAGGGTCGATTTGCCGGCGTTGGTGTAGCCGACCAGCGCGACCACGGGATAGGGGACTTCGCGGCGGTTCTTGCGGTGCAATTCACGGGTGCGGACGACCGCCTCCAACTGCCGGCGCAGGCTGACCACCCGGTCGTCAATCATCCGCCGGTCCGCCTCAATCTGGGTTTCGCCGGGACCGCCCACCGTGCCGAGACCGCCGCGCTGGCGCTCCAGATGGGTCCAGGAACGGACCAGACGGCTGCGTTGGTAGGTGAGCCGCGCCAGTTCGACCTGCAAGGTGCCTTCCTTGGTCTGCGCGCGGTCGGCAAAAATTTCGAGAATAAGCCCGGTGCGGTCGATCACCTTGCATTTCCAGGCGCGTTCCAGGTTGCGCTGCTGAATGGGCGACAGAGCCGTATCAAGGACCGCCACCTCGATCTCCTCTGCCTTGATCAAGGTGCCCAGCTCCTCGACCTTGCCGGTGCCGAACAGTGTCGCCGGGCGCGGGCGATTGACCACGATGACCTCGGCCACGACGACTTCCAGGCCGATGGCCCTGGCCAGCCCCTCGGCCTCGGCCAACTGAGCTTCGGGCAGGCGAGAGACGTTGTCGGCTGCTGTCTTGAGTTGCGGGTGAACAATCAGTGCCCGGCCGGCGCTGGTCTTGTTTCCGTATTCACTGTCCGGGCCGTTCACGCCTATTCTTCATCCTCCGCACCATCGTACAATTGCACCGGTTGCGCCGGCATCACGGTCGATATCGCATGCTTGTACACCAATTGAATATGTCCATCGCGGCGCAGCAGGACACAGAAATTATCGAAACCTGAAATAAAGCCTTGCAGTTTCACGCCATTGACCAAAAACACGGTTACAGGGGTTTTTGCCTTGCGTACATGATTGAGAAAAACATCCTGCACGTTCTGCTTATCGTTCGCCATGTTTGGCTCCATTTTGTTCTGCACGCCCGCCTCCTAAAAGCGGCGGATCAGCATTTCATTATTGGGATGCCCGATTGGTATGTGCCCCTGACGGCATCCGACGGCTACAATACTCTGTGCGGCAATACTACTTGTTACCTCAGATGGGGTCCATTAGTGATTAGGCAAGCGGCAAGTATATGCCAAACTTGTGATTAAGCGTCCTAAGACACCGTGGCAGCCATGAATTCCATGTACAGATTACGTAGCGATAGGGTTTGGCTACCTGGACGGCCATTGCCCAGGGTGGTTTCGTCAATCTGAACAACCGGTGTCACGAATGCCGTTGTCGATGTCAGAAAAGCTTCACGGGCCGATTTCGCCTCCGCCAAACTAAAAGCGCGCTCCTCAACCTTGATGCCCTGGGATTTGGCCAAGGCGATCAGGCGGCGGCGGGTAATGCCGTTGAGAATTGCGTTCTCCGGGGGCCGGGTCACCAATGCACCTTCTTCGTTGATGATCCAGGCATTGGTCGAACCGCCTTCGGTCACGAAACCAGCATCGTCCACTTGCCAGGCTTCGAAGGCGCCTTGGCTGCGCGCCGCCTGTTTGACCAGGACATTCGGCAACAATGCGATGGCCTTGATATCACAGCGCTGCCAGCGGATATCCGGTTGCGAGATCACGGCGACGCCTTCCTCGACGATCTTCGCGGGCGCGGGCGGGGTGCGCCGCGCGGTAACCACCAGGGCGGGCCGCACCGCGGGATTGGGAAACGGATGATCGCGGCGGGCCACGCCGCGACTGACCTGTAGGTAGACAATGCCGCTGGAGACTCGATTGCGCCGCACTGTTTCCTGCAGCACCACGAACAGCGCGGCACTGGACATGGGCATATCGATCCGCAGCTCGGACAGAGAACGTTGCAGGCGTTCCATATGCCATTCGCCGTCAATCAGGCCGCTGCCGCGCACGGCGATGACTTCGTAGACGCCATCGGCGAATTGATAGCCTCGGTCCTCGATATGGACCGAGGCGGCACCGTGGGGCAGATAGCGCCCGTTGACATAGGCAATTCGGCTCATGTCGCGTTCCTTTTACTTCTTAACGGCGCCAATACGCCGGATTGAACAAACTCAACAAGGCCAGCAACTCAACCCGGCCGGCCAGCATGCCGAAGGTCACGACCAGTTTGGCGCCGTCCGGCATATCGGCATAGCTGGGTGCTCCGGGCGCCACGGTTTGCAGAAAGGGCCCGGCGTTGCTAACCGACATAACGGCGGCGGCCACGGCGGCGTCGGGCGGCAACCCGAGAAAAGCCAGTGACATGGCAATGGCCGCAAGTACCAGGATCAGCAGGAAAAAGAAACTCCAGACGCTCCAAACCACGGGATTATCCACCCGCACCTTGCCCAGCCGCAGCAGCCGGACACCGTGAGGATGGGAAAGGCGTAGCAGTTCCCGTTGCGCCTGCTTGAATAATACCGCAACCCGCATCAGACGCATGCCGCCGCTGGTGGAACCCGTCGCGCCGCCGACCAGAACCAGACCGATGATCAGAATTGGCGCCAGGAGCATCGTCGCGCCACCACCTGACGACACGGCCGTATTGCTGAAACCCGTCGTGGTCAAAGCCGAAATGGCAGTAAATATCCCAGTGCGAAACGGTCCTATGAAACCCCGCTCCGCCTCTCCCAACAGGATCAGCATGATGATGCCAAACACCAAAGCCGTGACGGTGAGGGTCAGATAAAAGACCTCGGCATTCTCTCGGAAGGCCCGAATGCGGCCGTTGAAGGCAGCCCAATGCAAGGTGAAATTCATCGCCCCCAGCAACATGACCGCCATCAGGACAAGTTCGATCGCGGGGCTGTCAAAGCTCGCGATGCCGCCGTCCCTGGTGCTGAAGCCCCCGGTCGAAAGGGCGGCGAAAGCATGACAAAGGCCGTCAAAGGCCGACATGCCCGTGGCCCAAAGGGCAAGGGCGCTAAATAAGGTCAACAGCACGTATATCCAGAACAGATCCTGCGCAGTCTGCAACATCCGTGTTGGCAGGTTGGCCCCTTCACCCCGCGGCAGGGCGCTTTGATAGGCCTCCATGCCGCCGATACCAAGATGGGAAATTAAACTAACGGCCAGGATGATGCTCAGTAGCCCGCCGGCCCACTGCAACAGGGCCCGCCACAGCAATATTGCCGGCGGCATGGTTTCCAGGCCTTCAAAAACCGTGGCGCCTGTGGTGGTCAGCCCTGACATAACTTCGAAAAAGGCGTCGATTGGCCGGCCCGGCAGGCCAGAATAGTGCAGCGGAATGGCCCCGAACAAGGCCAGGACCAGCCAGATCAGGACCAGGAACATGAAGCCTTCGCGCTTGCCGAAATTGGCAACCCCGTGCCAGGTGGCCAAGGCGAAACCGGCACCGCAAAACCCGCTCAACACCGCCGAGGCCAGGAATGTCCAGGCCAGGGCCGTATCGCCGTCCAACAGCGCCGTCAGCGCCGGCAGGATCATCAGAGCCGCCAACAACATCACGGCCCAGCCTAGGCAGTGAACGACGCTGGTATAGGACATGCTGCGGCCCCCGCTTTTTCAGCCGTTTCTTGTGCGTCGATGCTTAGAAAAAATCGAGGCGGACAGAGAACATTTTTTCAACCTTTTTGACCACGTCGGCCAAAGCAAAGATCACCACCCGGTCTTTGACCTGAACAACCGTATCGCCACGGGGAATGATCACGCTGTCGCCGCGCAGCACGCCGCCGATAATGACGCCGGTGGGCAAATTTACATCTCGCAGGGGTACGCCGACCAGGGGCGAGGTTTCCAGCGCCTCGGCCTCGATCACCTCCGCCACGCCATCGCGCAGGCTGTGCACGGCTCGAATCCGGCCCCGGCGGACATGCTGCAATATGGTCGAAACGGTGGAGGCGCGGGGATTAACCACCGCGTCAATGCCTAGCGAGGTCAATAGCGGGCCATAGCCGGCATTGTTGATCAGGGTAACCGCCCGTTGGCAGCCATAGCGCTTGGCCAGCAGCGAGGCCAGGATATTGACCTCGTCATCATCGGCCACCGCGACCACGGTTTCCGTATTGGCGGCATTTGCTTCAATCAGAATTTCACTATCCAGGGCATCGCCGTTTATGACCACGGCACGTTCCAGGCGCTCGGCCACGTATTCCGCCCGCTCCCTGTTCAATTCCACCACCTTGACCCGAACGGCGGGGTTTTCCCGCTCCAGGCTCTCCGCTAGGAACAGCCCGATATTACCGCCGCCGACTATGATGATACGGCGGGCTTCCTTCTCCTCATGTCCAAAAAGGCTCAGGGCGCGGCTGACATGCCCTTTATCAGAGATGAAAAAAATCTCGTCCCCCACCAGCATCTGGTCATCGCCGGTCGGTACCAGCAACTGGCCGCCACGGTCGATGCCGACGACAACAATATTCAGATCTGGAAACAGCTCGGTCAATTGCCGCAGCGGGGTATCGACGATGGGGCATTCGCTGCCCAGACGCACGCCGATCAGGCGCAGCTTGTCATCGCCGAAGGGGATCATATCGAAAGCGCCGGGCACCTCCAGGCGCCGCTTGGCTGAGCGTGCGACCTCCATCTCAGGCGAGATGATCACATCGATAGGCATATTATCGCGGCTGAACAGATCCTGCCACATGGGCCGCAAATAGCTTTGTGCCCGGACCCGGGCAATTTTGGTCGGGACATTGAACAGCGAATGGGCGACCTGGCAAGCTACCATGTTGACCTCGTCGGCGAAGGTCACTGCAATGATCATGTCCGCGTCCTCGGCGCCTGCCCCTTCCAATACATCCGGCTGTGAGGCGAAGCCGACCATACCGTGGACATCGAGATTGTCATTGATGCGCTTGACCAGCTCCGGCGACTGATCGATTACGGTCACATCGTTATGTTCACCCGACAGCTGCCGGGCGATGTTGTAGCCGACCTGGCCGGCGCCGCATACGATCACCTTCATGAGCTTCTATTCCCAAACATTGCTGTCCGGCTCCTTATGCCCGCGTGGGCACGCCCAAGGACTTCAACTTTCGGTGCAGGGCAGAACGTTCCATACCGACAAATTCAGCAGTGCGTGAGATATTACCACCAAAGCGGCTGATCTGGGCCATCAAGTATTCCCGTTCGAATATTTCCCGGGCATCACGAAGCGGCAGCGACATCACCTCCGTTTCGCCGCTGTCGCGCTTTGCCGTGGGCGTGGGTGCGCTGATATCCATGGGCAGCATGTCGATCGAAATCGTTACCTCGCCACCCTGGGCCATGATCACAAGATTTTCGACAATATTGCGCAACTGGCGCACATTGCCGGGCCAGTCGTGCCGCTGTAGGGCGGCCATGGCATCGGCCGAGATATGCCGCGATGACAGCCCCAGGGTTTCAGCCGAACGGCTCATGAAATGATCCACCAACAGCGGGATGTCCGAAGGACGATCGCGCAATGGCGGCACCGTCAGGGGTACCACGTTGAGGCGGTGATACAAATCCTCCCGAAACCGGCCCTCGGCGATCTCTTCGCGCAGATCGCGGGTGGTGGAGCAGATGACGCGGACATCGACCTCCACATTGTCGCTGCCGCCGACACGCTGAAAACTTTGATCCACCAGGACGCGCAAGATTTTGGCCTGGCTTTCCAGCGGCATGTCGGCGATTTCATCCAGAAACAGCGTGCCGCCATGGGCGGATTCAAAAACCCCGACCCTGTCGGGCGGTGCGGCGCCATTACCCTCGCCCGCCTGGCTGTCCGCCCCTTCGACCCCAAACAATTCCGTCTCCAGCCGTTCGGGCGCCATGGTGGCGGCGTTCAGAACCACGAAGGCGCCCTGCTCCCGGTTCGATTTCGCATGCAGCGCGCGGGCCACGACTTCCTTGCCCGCGCCCGCCGGACCGCCAATCATCACACGACTGCCGGTCGGTGCGGCCTTGTCGATTGCCGCCCGCATGGCAGTGATCGCCGGGCTGTCGCCAATGATTTCGGTTTCCGGTCCGGCGCGCCGGCGCAGATCCTTATTCTCGCGGGTCAATCTGGCCGCCTCGATGGCGCGTTGTACAATCAGCAAAAGGCGATCAGTCTCAAACGGCTTTTCGATGAAGTCATAGGCCCCGAGCTTGATCGCCTCCACCGCCGTTTCAATATTGCCGTGGCCGGATATCATGACCACGGGTACATCGCCGTGCTGGGCCCTGATCTCTTGCAGAATTTCAATGCCATCGAGTTTGCTGCCGCGCAGCCAGATATCCAGAATGACCAGGTTCGGCCGCCGTGCCGCGACCGCCGCCAGTGCCTGATTGTCGGTACCGGCCAGCCGTGTTTCATAGCCTTCATCGGATAATATGCCGGCGATCTGGTCGCGGATATCGGCTTCATCATCGACAATTAAGATGTCACGCGCCATTACTCAACTCCACGTCCCTGTCATTTTCTTCATCGTTATTCTTCTTGTCCCCTCTTTCGCTCACACGCGTTGCCGGGAAGCGTAGATGAATTTGCGCACCGCCCCCCTCCGCGTCGTCCAGGCGCATTCGGCCACCGTGTTCTTCCATGATCTTCTTCACGATCGCCAGTCCCAGGCCCGTGCCTTTTTCCCGGTTGGTAACATATGGCTCCGTCAGGCGCTCACGGTTTTCGGCGGGAAAGCCGATGCCGTTGTCACGGACAAACAAATCAGTGCCCTGCTCATCCACGGCAATCGCCACTTCGATAAAACCCGGTGCCTGCTCTTGCCCAGGCAGTTCCGGGCGACCAGTGATGGCTTCCTGGGCATTCTGCAAGAGATTAGTCAGCAAGCGGTTCAAATGCTGGGCATCGCAACGGATTGGTGCCGCCGCTTCAGGCAACAACATCCGGTAGTCGATATCCCGATGGGCAAATTCTTCGGCGAAGACGGAATTTCGGACAATACCGCATAGATCCTCGATCTTCATCTCCGCCGCCGGCATCCGCGCAAAGGCCGAGAATTCATCGACCATGCGGCCAATATCACCAACCTGTCGGATGATCGTATCGGTGCATTGCAGAAAAATCTCGGGCTCGGCATCGATCTGTTTCAGATATTTACGCTTCAAGCGTTCCGCCGATAATTGGATGGGCGTTAGCGGATTCTTGATTTCGTGGGCGATGCGCCGGGCCACATCGGCCCAGGCGGCGGTACGCTGGGCCGTTACCAGCTCCGTGACATCATCAAAGGTGACGATGGCGCCAAAACCTTGGTTGCCGCTTTGCCCATCAGGCAGGTTACTGCGGATCCGCGTCATGAAACTGCGTCGATGGCCCTTGCGGATCAGCGATACCTCGCCCTCCACGATGCGCCCCGGTCCGGCGCGGGCCTGTTGCAGCAATTGCGCCATCTCGGGCACCGCCTCGGTGAACTGTCGGCCCGTCAAGGTTTCCACGTCGGTTTCCAGCAGCGCGGCGGCGGACGAATTCGGCAGGGTAATGACCCCTTCCCCATCCAAGCCGACGACACCGGCGGAAACCCCGCTCAATACCGCTTCCGTGAAACGGCGGCGGCGGTCCAGGCGTTGGTTGCCGGCCACCAATTCATCGCGCTGCTCCGCCAGTTGTCCCGCCATACGGTTGAAGGCCCGGCTGAGGGAGCCGATTTCATCGTCGCTGTCGCCTTCCTCGACCCTGGTCGAAAGGTCGCCGTCGCGGATCCTCTCGGCCGCCACCATCAGGCCGCGAACCGGTCCGACCAGACGGTTGGCGAAAGTCAGGCCCAGCCAAATCGCGGCCAACAGCAAAACCAGCGCGACAACGATAAAAATCAATGCCGAGGTTAATTGAATATCCGTGCGCGCACCTTCCAGTGCCTCGTATTCCCTGACCACGGCGCGGGCGGATTCAACGTGGTTCAAGACCACCGGGTCTACGAAGCGGGCGACAAACAAATAAGCATCGAGGAATCCATCCAAGCGCACCAGGGCGCGGACCTGATCGTCGCGGTCGCTTTCAAAAATCACTGGATCACTGCGCGATGCTGAGGCGATGCGATTGAGTGGCAATTCATCCAGGGCGGCGCTGACGCTTAGGAAGGTCCGGCCCAAAACGGTCCCGTTGCTGTTGAAGACCGTGGCCTCGTTCAAGGCGCGGCGCGAGGCCTGCAAGGCAAGGAAACGCGAGAATTGCTGGTTCTTGCCCAACAGCCGCGGCGCCACGCGGTCGATATCGTTCGCCATGGCCAGGATATCCGCCCGGATGGTATGGCGGTGTTCCGCGACATAGGCCTCGGCCACGGCCAGGGACTCACCAACCGCCGTGCGCACCCTCTCGGAAAACCAGGACTGCATGCCAAGATGGAAGAATACCGCCGAGAACAGGGCAACGATAATGGCCGGCGTCACCGCCACCAGGGAGAACATGGCGACAAACCGAGTGTGCAGGCGGGAGCCTGCGGAACCGGCTCGGCGTGCCACCCACAAGCGTACCATATGGCGCGCGATCAAGGCCCCGAAGGAGAGCACCAGGACCAGATCAATGATCAGCAGGATCAATATGACACGGGGGTTCGGCGTCTGCGGCGCCGAACCTGTCCAGGCCGTATAGGTGGCAATCGAGGACGCCAGCGCCGCCAGGGCCAGAACCACCGCCAATTTGCCACTTAGGCCCACCTCGCGGGCCCACGGCACGAAGCTATCGGCGAAGGTGGTTTCCAGGCGGCTACGTTCGGTTGTTTCAGCCATATGGGCTACCGGTCCGGTCAAACAGAGTGTTTGTTGTAATTATGCATCAGTTGACGCCGCGTACCACCTGAATATCAAGTTCCTTGATCTTTTTTCTCAGGGTATTGCGGTTCAAGCCCAACAGATCCGCCGCCCTGATCTGGTTGCCGCGTGTTGCCGCCAGGCATAATTGGATCAAGGGCCGTTCGACCTCGCGAACCACGCGCTCATACAGGCCGGCGGGGGGCAGACTGTCGCCATGGGCCCGAAAATAGCGCGCGAGATGCAGTTCCACCGAGGCGCCGATACTATCGCCGCCCGCCGGCTGCCGCGCGGCGTCGGCATCGCCGTCACCATCTGTTTGCGAAAGGGCCGGCGAGATGGCGCCCAATTCAGTTTCCACGACCGCCTCTTCAATCACCTCTTCGGGATAGAGCGCGACCAGGCGCTGGATCAGATTTTCCAGCTCACGTACATTGCCGGGCCAGGAATGCAGGCGCAGCCGCTCCAATGCACCACGGCTGATCCGTTTCGCCGGTAGGCCCTGGGCCTCGGCCAGGCTCAGGAAGTGACGGGCCAGATCGGGCACGTCCTCGGTCCGCTCGCGCAGGGGCGGCAGGCGCATGGGCACGACGTTGAGGCGATAGTACAGATCTTCACGGAACAGCCCTTGGCGAATTAACTGCCTGAGATCCTGATTGGTCGCGGCGACAATACGCACATTGGCCTTGATCGGCGTGCGCCCGCCCACGGTGCTGTATTCACCCTGTTGCAGAACCCGCAATAACCGGGTTTGCGCCTCTGCCGGCATGTCGCCGATTTCGTCCAAAAACAGCGTACCACCCTCGGCCCGCTCAAAATGGCCGGGATTGCGCGTGGTGGCGCCGGTAAAAGCGCCCTTTTTGTGACCGAATAGTTCGCTTTCAATCAGATCCTTGGGGATCGCCGCCATGTTGATGGCAACGAAGGGACCGTTGCGCCGTTTGCCATAGTCGTGCAGGGCGCGGGCGACCAGTTCCTTGCCAGTCCCCGACTCCCCGGAAATCATCACGGTCAAATCCGTCTGCATAAGGCGGGCCAGGGTCCGGTAGATCTCTTGCATGGCGGGGGAGCGGCCGATCACGGGCAGGCTTTCCTCGCCCTCTTCCTGCCCCGCGAAACCGGCACCGCCGGTAACATGCTGGCTGTCCGTCAAGGCGCGCTGGACAACGTTGATCAGTTCCTTGAGATCGAAGGGCTTGGGCAAATATTCATGGGCGCCGCGTTCGGCGGCCTTGATCGCGGTTAGGATGGTCGATTGCGCGCTCATGACGATGACCGGCATTTCAGGCCGCAATTTCTTAATCCGCGGCAGCAGATCCAGACCATTCTCGTCGGGCATCACCACATCGGTGATAACCAGATCGCCCTGGCCGTCGCCAATCCACCGCCAAAGCGTTGCCGCATTGGCGGTGGAGCGCACTTCGTAGCCGGCCCGGCCCAGGGCCTGATCCAGCACCAGGCGAATGGCGTCGTCGTCATCGGCGATCAGGATGGTTCCCCGGCTCATAACTCAATTTCCATCATCTAGCTTTCATCCATCGGTAACATGACGCGAAATTGCGCGCCCTTGGCCACATCGGCGCATTCCACCACGCCGCCGTGATCGCCCACGACCTTGGCCACCAGGGCCAGTCCCAGACCCGAACCCTGAGACTTGTTGGTGACGAAGGCATCGAACAGATAGGGCATGATATCTTCCGCCACCCCGGCGCCATTGTCGTGGACGGCGATCTCGATGGGCAGCTTCATGCGGCTTTGACTGCCCTGAACGGACAGGCGCAGACCATGGCGATAGGCGGTGCTCAGGGTTATCTCGCCGCCATTGGCGGGGGCCGCCTCGGCCGCATTCTTGATCAAATTCAGGAAAACCTGGACCAGTTGATCAAAGTTGCCCGATACGGGCGGGATCGAGGGGTCATAATTTTCCTGAAACCGTATGTGTTTGGCAAAGCCGCTTTGCGCGACTTGGCGGACCCGTTCCAGAACCCGGTGAATATTGACCGGTTGCCGCTCGATCGGCTTGTCCGAGAACATTTCCATGCGCTCGACAATATCAACGATGCGGTCGGTCTCGTCACAGATCAGGCGGGTCAGCACACGATCATCGGGATTGGCGTCCTGTTCCAGAAGCTGGGCCGCACCGCGAATGCCACTAAGGGGGTTTTTCACCTCATGGGCCAGCATGGCCGCCATGCCGGTAACCGAGCGTGCGGCGCCGCGATGGGTCAACTGGCGGTCCATTTTCGAGGCGATGCTGTTTTCACGCAAGGTCAGGACGATGCAGTCGGGCGCCTCGGCCATGGGCGCGGCGGTGATATCAACCAGGCGCGGGCCCAGGCGCGGCGTCGCCAGATCCAAGCCGTATTCCGAGATCACGGCGGATTTTTGCCTGGCTTCATTGACCAATGCCTGTACCGGGCTGCCAAAGGGCAGCAATGCGCTTAATCGGTCACGGCAAAGTTGGGCCGCGCCGCTTTCGAAGAACTGCTCGGCACTGGGGTTGGCATAGCGGATCGCGTCGCTTTCATCCAAGACCAGCACGGGATGGGGAAAGGTGCCCAGGATCAGATCCGATGAGATGTCCGGCAAAACAGCCATCACGCCGCCGCCCGCTCTATTGCCTGGTCATACAGCTGGTGCAGCTGTTGCATCACCGCCGCGCTGTCGCCCTGACGCAACACTGCCCGCCGTTCTTCCTTGTCGGCACCAAGACGCTCAAGATAGCGGTTGATATGCTTGCGCGCGATGCGCAGGCCCCGCCCTGGGCCGTAATGATCCAGAATACCGCGATAGTGCGTAATCACCGTATCGCGCTGGGACGAGAGATCGGGATCAGGCAAGCTATCGCCGGTCGCCAGGTAATGGCGGACCTGGCCCGGAAACCAGGGCCGGCCAAAGGCACCGCGCCCGATCATTACGCCATCGGCGTTGGAACGGCGCAGTATATCGCGGGCATCTTCAAGGCGGACCACATCACCGTTGGCAATGATCGGAACAGTGACCGCCTGCTTGACCGAAGCAATAAAATCCCAATCCGCATGGCCGTCATAAAACTGGCAACGGGTACGTCCATGCACGGTGATCATGGCAATGCCGGCATCCTGCGCCCGGCGCGCCAACGAGGGCGCATTGCGCTGGTCATCGTCCCAGCCCGTGCGCATTTTCAAGGTCACCGGAATATCCACCGAGCCGACCACGGCCTCGATCAATCGCAGGGCCAGGGTTTCATCGCGCATCAGGGCGGAACCGGCGCTGCCCCCCACCACTTTCTTGACCGGGCAGCCCATGTTGATATCGATCACGTCGGCGCCTTGGTCCTGGCTCAGCCGCGCCGCCTGGGCCATCGGTTCGGGCTGGCAGCCGGCCAGTTGCACCACGCGCAGGCCTTCGTCCTCCGCCCACGAGGCCCTCTCCTTGGAAATTCGGCCACCGCTGACGACGCCGCTGGAGGCGATCATTTCGCTGACCGCGAAATCAACGCCAAAACCGCGCACCAGTCTGCGAAACGGCAAATCCGTTATGCCCGACATAGGCGCCAGGATCACGGGTTGATCCAGCTTTCTTGGCCCCAAATGAATGCTCATGAAATAGGCACCTGGATGCAAAAAGCAAAATTGCTCAAATTTCGGGCAATTTATGGCAATTCCATATCAAATGCCATGGAAAAAAGGACTGCCCAAAAAGCCGGACGTCCCGGTACCCAACAGGTCACGGGACGCCCATGATTTTTCTTGGCGGTAACCCGGCGGTCAGTGGCCGGCCAAATCATTCCACTTGGGCAGCAACACAATACAATTAGGGTTGTAGCCCATTTTTTTCAGGGTATCCATGGACGCGACAACCTTTTGCGCCTTTAGATCAACCACCGAGACCGAGCCATCCCGCATGCCCGGCAGATTGATAAAGGAATTCTGCACAAAGCCATAGCGTCCGTCCTTGGTCAGGCCCACATGATGGGCCCCCTGCCCGGTAACCATGGATTTCACCAGTTTTGGCTTCATGGGGTCGGCGGACAGATCAAAGATATGCATCAAGCCGGGGTTCGCGGTAGTGACATACATGGTCTTGCCGCCATCGACGAAATACATCTCCAGGGGCACGCCGCCATTGACCTTTGACAAATCGAACGCCTGGGCCGCATCGAAGCTCTTTTTGCCCGGGTTCCAGGTGGCGGTCCAAAGAGAGGCGCCAAACATGTTGGTGGTATAGACAATTGCCGGGTCGGAGCCCGGCACCCGCAGCAGTTCCACCGGCGCAACGCCGGACGGCGACGGTTTGTTGGACATCTTCAATGTGCCCAGAACCTTTTGGCTGGAGGCTTCGACGATGATCAACTCCTCCTTCGGGGTTTTCAGATCGCCGGTAATGGTCGAGGTTACCAATAGACGGTCGATATCGCTCAACACCACCAGGCCGTGGGGATTGGTACCAGGAATGTCGATGATACCGGTAATCTTGTCCGTCGCGGTTTCACCCACATAGACATTGCCCGAATTCATGCAGGTCAGGTACCAGGTCTTGTTATCCTCGGAAAAGATCACGTCTTCGCCCATCTGGCACTTTGGCACATCAATGCGTTTCAGGCGGTAGGGAAACTCGTTCAGCTTGAAGACATGCAGTTCCGGCCTGCCCAAGGCTGTGACATAGGCCTTCTCCATTTTGCGGTCGTAAAAGATGTGGTGGGCGACAAGATCGGGCGGTAATGGGATATCCATCAGGATCTTGCCGAATGTTTCCGCTTTTGGATCCACATCGATGATCGCGATGCCTTCCCTGCGTTCCCGCGCGCCGGTCAATTTCAAAGCCTTCAGCGAGTCTGCCGGCTTGCTCTCGTAATTCAGCATTGCCAGAATTTCACTGTTGGCGATGCTGGGAACAGCGACCGTCGTGATCGCCGCCGTGCATAGATAGACTAGTAGCCGTTTCATCGTGGTTCCCCCCAAATATTCCCAATTTTCAGTAGAATTATTGATCTACAGATTCCATATGGGAAGATTATGGTTATTTCCCAGGTCTTTCCCAGCTAAAATGGGAGTACCTTGCAAGATGGAGCCGAGATGACCATGGGCACTAAGCCAGGCGGCGATACCCGCCGCGGGATTCTCCGGAACATCGCCGCCGCAATAGCGGCCTGCGGCGTGTTTTACCTGCGGCCAGGGCAGCTTCTAGCGCAAGCGAAGCCAAAGCCACGAATGATTGAACTTGCTATCCGCGGCGGCAAGGTTACCGCCAACGAGAAGACCTTTCGGGTTGCCGAAGGAGAGGTCGTCAAGATCAGCTGGTCGACGGACAAAGAGGTGGAGTTGCATTTACACGGCTATGACATCCGCGCGCTTGCCAAGCCGCAAAGCGTTGTCCACATGACATTCGTCGCGAAATTCGCTGGCCGGTTCCCAATCACGGCCCATGACCTGGGCCATGCCACCTTGGCATATCTGGAGGTTTATCCCCGGTAAAGCGCTATTGCGCGCGGCCGTGATAGTTCAGGCCGATTTCATCCAGTTCCATCTGTTCAGCCTTCGCGGCGCGGTCCTTCTTGCGCCTGTCCTCGCGCTCCATGGCCAGTTCGAATTTTTTGGCCTCGCGGTACTCGTTCGCCATTTGCTCGTTAATACGGGTTAGGGCGCGGGTCACTTCGGCGATGGATTTGGCCAGGGCCTCCCGGCGGCTCTCGATGCCTTTGGAATAGCCCGCGAAATCGGTTATCGCCATATCTTCGCGGCTAAGCGAGGCCTTTTCCCGGATCAATTCCTGCTCCAGGGCCGCGTCCTGGCGGATGAAGTCCTCCCGCGCTATCTCAATCTCCATTGCCTTGCGCCGGTGTTCATCCATGCGAAACCGGTGCATCCGCGCCAAGGCGCCAAAGCCTCGAACATTCATTTACTCACGCCCTTCCAAAAACATTTACTCGCGTCCCTCCATCAGGATGCCGGCTAGTTGATTATAACCATCGGACATGGAGCAGCCGGCATCCTTGTCCTGGCGAAGGAAGTCTTCCAGGGCATCGTGATAGCGGATGGCTTCATCCACCTCCGGGTCCGAACCCGCACGATAGGCGCCCAGTCGGATCAATTCCTCCATATTGGCATAGGCCGCCATCAGACGGCGGGCATGCTGGACCAGGGCATTTTCCTGCTCGTTATTGCAGGCCGGCATGGTGCGCGACAGACTGCGCAGAATATCAACAGCCGGAAAACGGCCGCGCTCGGCAATATCCCGGTCCAGGACGATATGTCCATCAAGGATGCCGCGCACCGCATCGGCGATGGGCTCATTGTGGTCATCGCCCTCGACCAGGACCGTGAACAAACCAGTAATGCCACCCTTACCGGTACCGGGACCGGCGCGTTCCAGCAAACGGGGCAGTTCGGCGAAGACGGAAGGCGTATAACCTTTCGAGGCGGGCGGTTCGCCGCCCGAGAGGCCGATTTCACGCTGGGCCATGGCAAATCGCGTCACACTGTCCATCATGCACAAGACATCGTGATCGTCATCGCGGAAATATTCCGCGAGGGTCATGGTCATATAGGCCGCCTGCCGGCGCATCAAGGCCGGTTCATCGGACGTCGCCACGACAATGACGCTGCGCGCCAGGCCTTCTTCGCCCAAATTGTCCTCGATAAATTCCTGTACTTCCCGGCCGCGTTCGCCAATCAGGCCGATCACGGAAACATCCGAGGCGGTATAGCGGGCCAGCATTGACAGCAGCACCGATTTACCCACACCACTGCCGGCAAAGATACCCATGCGCTGCCCCCGGCACAGGGTGACAAAGGTGTTGAGGGCCTTGATGCCCAGGTCAACCTTGCCCCGGACGCGTTGCCTCGAATGCGCCTGCGGGGGCATGCCACGCAACGGATAGGCCCTATTGCCACGAGGCAAAGGCCCTTTTCCATCAATGGGTTCGCCCATTGCGTTAATAACCCGCCCTAGCCAGCGATTGCTTGGATAAACCATCGGGTTATGCTCGTCCACCATGGCACGGCAGCCCAACCCGATACCATCAAGGTTGCCATAGGGCACCATGGCGCGGATCGAGGCGTCGATCTGCCAAAGTTCGTTGACCTGGGTGAAATATTTCATCAACAGCTGAATGGGCAACCCGCGCTGCACTTCGAATTGCGAATAGATACCCACCTTGGCCTTTTCCAGGACTTCATTGGAAATATCGGTGCCGACAATTTCGATGCGCCAGCCGGCCAACTGGGGCGCCATTTCGCGCAGGATCATTGACAGACTGTAAGCTTCCTGGCCGGTGGAGCAGGCCGCGCTCCAAATGCGGAGGCTTTTGCGGGAAGCGCGTGCTTCCAAAAGCTGCGGCAGAATTACCTTTTCGAATATTTCAAAAGGTGTGGCGTCACGAAAAAAGAAAGATTCATTGGTCGTCATCGCTTCGGTTATTTCGCAAAGCAACGCTTCCCTTTTGCTGCGCCTCACCTCGGCGACCAGGGCATCAAGGTCGTCAAGATTGTTCTTGCGGGCAACCGGGGTCAGGCGACTTTCCAGCAAATAGGTTTTATCCGGCCCGATGGATAACCCGGATCTGTCCTTTAGGATGCCAGCCAAATACTCGAAATCCGTTGGCGTCATAGCCCCCCCCATTGGCAATACGAACGACCGTGTCACCCATCTCGTCGATGGGTAATACGGCGCTACATAGTCCGCCCGTGGCGACCGCGCCGGGCATTCCCCATACAACGCTGCTGCCTTCATCCTGAGCAATCAGCGTACCGCCACGCTCAACAACGTCATGGCCGCCTTTCAGGCCGTCATGACCCATGCCGGTCAGCACTACCGTCAGGATCCTCTCCCCATACGCGGCGACGGCACTGCGTAACATTGGATCCACGGATGGCCGGCAAAAATTCTCGGGCGGCTCTTGGTTCAGGCGCAGAATATTCCCGGTACCGGAGCGTTCGATCACCATGTGATAGTCACCAGGCGCAAGATAGACATGGCCGTCGGTTAACTTGCACTTGTCCACCGCCTCCGTGCATTCGATGCCATCAATGCGGCTTAAATGCTGAGCCAGAATGGTCGTAAAGGTGGCCGGCATGTGCTGGGTAATCAGGATTGGCTGTTTTACCTTGCCGCCGATGGCTTGAAGCAACTTCATCAGCGCCTGCGGTCCCCCGGTGGAACTGCCGACGCAGATAATTTGCGGCGACAGGCGGCCTGGTTTACGAAGGACGATCGGCGCGCTGCCGTAATGGCCGCCTTGCGAACGGGTATTGACGACACCGCCATCGTTCGACTTCGCCACGATCCGTGCCGCGATGCGCCCGCGCATGCGTGCGGAGTTGCCCAGGGCCCGTACCTTGTCCAGCAACTCCCGGCGGAAACCATCGGCGGAATGCAGTTCGCCCGATGCGCTCGGCTTGGCAATATAGTCAGAAGCGCCAAGCGACAATGCTTTCAACGCGATATCGGCGTTCCGCGTGGTCAGGGTAGATGACATCACGACCTTGGAACGCGGTGAGAGCTTCAGCATTTGCGGCAGAGCGGTGATGCCGTCCATTTTCGGCATCTCGATGTCGAGAACCACGACATCGGGTTTGTGAGTTTCAATTTCTTGAAGAGCGGCTTCACCGTTGGTGGCCCAGGCCACGACCTCGATATCAGCATCTTCCTGCAGCCAACGCTTTACCAGGCCCCGGATCACCGCCGAGTCATCAACCACCATCGCCCGGATTTGCGCCGAAGCGTTGGCCGTGCTGGTTTTCCCCGCGGTCGCCTGCGCGGGTTCCCGCGCGTTCCCCATTAGAGCAATCCTACCTGAACGAACTTCGCTTGAATGATTTCCTTGTCAAAGGGCTTCCACGATGTGGCTCATGTCGTTTTCCGTGGTGCAAAACACCACGACCGGGGCGTCACCGCCGTCCACCACGCGCAACGATTTGAGAAAATCCAGGCCATTCATCACCGGCATGTTCCAGTCCAGCAGAATGGCATCGGGCATTTCTTCCAGGCAGGCATCCAACGCCTCCTGACCGTCGACGGCTTCGGATATTTCGAAGTCCAGGGTTTCGAGGATTCGACGAGCTACCATGCGGATCACTTTAGAATCATCGACGACCAAACAAGATTTCATTTCCAACTCCGTCGGTCACGGTCAAAAGGCATGCTGAACATTGCTGTTCAAATGGATGGATCGCGGTAGCCCGCCGCTAGGCGGCGGTGGCTACCTTGATGATGTCCAGAAGACGCTGCACCTGCAGGATCACCAGCAGTTGCCCGTCAAGACGGAAGATGCCTTGCGACACATCACGCCAGCGCGGGTCCAGGGTCGCTGGATTACGCTCGTAATTCTGCATCGGCACCTGCAGCACTTCACCGACTTCGTCGATCAAGAGGCTGTACAGTTCGCCATGGTGGTCGACCACGATGCTCATGGATTTCTCACGGTCCGCCGGCTCCATGCCGAGGCGTTTGCGCAGATCGATCGCCGTGACGATGCGGCCACGCAGGTTCAGCGAACCGGCGACCTCCGGCGGCGCCAGCGGGATATTGGCCAGGGCCTGCGGCCCCAGAACATCCTGGACCGCCAACACCGGTATACCAAACAGCTGGCCGTCGATGAGTGCCGTTACGTACTCTTCCGAGTCCGTTTTGTTCTGCTGATCATCCAACTGATCAAGGGACTGATCATTCGTGTTTTTTGGGTTGCTCATGCCACTTCCACCTTTTCGGCCAGAGTCTGCGACAGGGTTGTAAGCAGGGCGTCTCTGTCGAATTTGCCGACATAATCGCTAAAGCCTACGTTCCGGCCACGCTCAAGATCTTTCGGATTAACGTGCGAGGACAGGGCAACGATCGGTGTCGCCTGCCAACGGCCATCGCTCTTGACCTGTTCGGCCAGTTCGAAGCCGCTCATGCCGGGCATTTCAATGTCACTGACGATACAGTCGAATTCCACGCCATCTTCGCGCAGGGCAAGGGCTTCATCGCCATTGCTCGCCACCGTGACCTGGTAACCCGCGACTTCCAGCAACGGCGTCAGCATGTTGCGGAAGAACGGTGAGTCATCAATCAACAGCAAACGCCGGGCATCGGCTTCGCCATATGCGGCGTCATCAGGTGATGTGAACCAGTCGGCGAAAGCATCGCTCAGATAGTGACCGACATCGATGACATTGGTCGCGCTGCTCTCGATGACCGCGCTGCCCAGGTAACCCTCTTGCGTTGCCGTCAGTTCGATGTCCAGCTGAGATTCAACGATATCAACGATTTCATCGACCACCAGGCCCATGGAATGATCACCATCGGAGAAGACTAGAATTGGCTGACGCCCGCTTTCGCGGATGTCATAGCTATCGTCCATCTTCACCAGCGGCATTAGTTTACCGCGATACTGCACCAGGCTCTGGCCATTGGCCTGTTCCACGGTTTCCACATCGACTTCTTCCAGACGGGCAACCAGGGACAGAGGCACGGCCTTCGGCTCGCTGCTGCCGGCCCGGAAGACCAGCATCGTCGTGGTGTCGTCCGTGGCGACCGCATGGCTCTGATCATCATCCATATCGGAACGTTCACCAACCTTGGTATCGGATGTTGAAGCGGCGATACCATTGGGATCCAGGATCATGATGACACTGCCATCGCCTAGAATGGTATTGCCCGAGAACATGGAGATATCCCGCAGCAACGGCGTCACCGGCTTGACCACGATTTCCTCCGTATCGAAGACCCGGTCAACCACGATGCCAAAGGTATAGGAACCAACTTGGCTGACGACGACGAAAACCTCGGCGCCTTCGGTCAGTTTATGTTCGGAGGCATTCGCCAATTTTAGGCTGTCGCCCAGATAGACCAAGGGCAACAGACGATTGCGCAGGCGCAGAACCGGTGTCTCCTTGATCATCTCGATCCGATGTTCGGATTCCTTAGAGGCACGGACCAATTCCACCACGCTCAATTGCGGGATGGCGAAGCGGTCTTCACAGCTCTCCACGATGAGAGCGGAAACAATCGCCAGGGTCAGCGGGATCTTGATCGTAAAAGTGCTGCCCTTGCCCCATTCGGAGCTTAACTCGACCGTACCGCCGATTTTTTCGATGTTGGTGCGGACCACGTCCATGCCAACGCCTCGGCCGGAAACGGCCGTCACGACTTCCGCGGTGGAGAAACCAGCGGCAAAGATCTGCATCTGGATCTGTTGATCGCTCATCTCGGCGACTTCGGCTTCCGTCCCCATGCCGTTCGCCACCATTTTGGCGCGCAGCTTTTCGACGTTGATGCCACGGCCATCATCCTTGATCTGGATAATGATATGGCCGCCCTCGTGGTAGGCGTTCAGGACGACCTTGCCGGTTTCCTGCTTGCCGGCCTCGGCCCGCTCACTGGGCGTTTCCAGGCCATGGTCAGCCGAATTGCGCACCATGTGAGTGAGCGGATCCTTGATCAGCTCCAACACCTGGCGGTCCAGTTCAGTGTCCGCGCCCAGCATTTGCAGATCGATTTTCTTGCCCAGTTCGTGGCTCAGATCGCGAACGATACGGGGCAGTTTCGCCCAGGCATTGCCAATCGGCTGCATCCGCGTCTTCATCACGCCTTCCTGCAGCTCGGTCGTTACATGGCTCAACCGTTGCAGAGGCACCTTGAATTCACTGTCGGCATGCCCGCGCACCATTTGCATCAGCTGATTGCGCGTCAAGACCAACTCGGAGACCATGGTCATCAGGTCTTCCAGCACATCGACGCTGACGCGGATGCTCTGGGAGGCCACGGAACCCTCGCCCGATTTCTCGGCCCGGGGTTCCTGTGATGCCTTGGCGGCGACCGGTGCCGGGGCGGCGGTTTTCGCCGGTTCTGGCTTGGTCACGATTTCCGTCGGTTCTGTTTCGGTTTCGCGGAAGGCCCGTTCCAATTCGTCTTCGGTGGCCTCCCCTTCCTTCAGCGCGCGCTCCGGCATGGGGGCCGGGGCTTCGGCTTCCACCGGGGCTTTGACGTCACCCTGAACTTCCTGGCCCTGGGCCATGGCGTCCAGTTGGCTGATCAAATCGGCATCGTCGCCTTCCGGCTCGGCTTCCGTCTCTTCCAGGGCGGCCAGCAAATCCTTGATTCTGTCCAAAGAGCCCAGGATCAACGAAACAGCCTGCGGTGTCACCACCAGTTCTTGATCACGAACCTTGCCAAGCACATTCTCCGCCGAATGCGCCACGGCTTCCAGCCTCGGCAAACCAAGAAATCCGCAGGTGCCCTTGATGGTATGGACCAGTCGGAAAATGTTATCAATAAGATCCGGTGCGTTCGGATCCTGTTCCAGCTTGACCAGTTCGACGTCAAGCGTAGCGAGACTCTCAGATGTCTCAGTCAAAAATTCGCTGAGTAGCTCGTCCATTGCGGCCACCTTATCGGTTGTTGCATCGGGACCGGCTCTGGGACACTCCTCCCCCCGCGGTCATGGGCTCAAGATGGCGGAAGAAAGTTAAAAAGCTGTGAAGTAAAAACG
Source organism: uncultured Rhodospirillaceae bacterium (assembly GCA_964590195.1). Classification (GTDB taxonomy): domain Bacteria; phylum Pseudomonadota; class Alphaproteobacteria. Next base: position 32,427 of record CAZPWJ010000033.1, read on the forward strand.
AATGTAAGGTGGTTTTTCTAATCAGCCGGAATTAATTCAACCGAAAATTCCACGGCATCTACTTGCGGCATAACGGTGACCGTGCCACCGAAAGATTGGGCCAAATTAGCCGCCAGACGGGCGGGAGCGGATTTCGGATTAAGGGCATGGCTGTCACTTGTCGTATCCAGGGCCGCTTCCACCCCATCGCCCAGGCGCGCACCGGCGCCCTCGGCGCGGATATACTATTCCGGCCAGCCATGTCGCCATGCCCGAGGGTGACATGCACCTGGCCTCCACGCGGAATGGTATCGTTGGCGATCAGGATCAAATTCAGCAATACCTTGATGCCCGTCTTATCCGGTCCCAGTCCTTCTTCATCCTGTGTACTGGGCCAAACCAACTCGCCTCTGCCATCGGCTAGAAAATCCGCCGCCGTTTGCCGCGCCTCGTTAATGCTGATCGCGACGCCCTCGCCACCCGCCGCGCCAAACGCCAGACGCATGAATTTCAGCCGATTGGCCGCCAATTCGGCACTATGGGCTAAAAGCCCGATCGCCTGCTGGCGCATTTCGGGGTCATTCTCGTCTTCAAGTATTTCGACGCCGTTGCCAACCGCGCTGACAGGACCCACCAAATCGTGGCACAATTTGGAGCAAAGCAGGGATAACAAAACTAAATCGGGCATCTTTTGTTTCTAGCCTGTGTTTTTGCGGCCCGGCGCGGGTTTTGACTTAGGCGATCAGATCAGAGACGCCGGGGCTTCGTTGCGATATGATTAGTGTCAGTGAACCTAAACAAAACTGACCCCAGGGTCCATGGCCACGTGACCCTGGCCGGCTAAATTGGTCATGTTATTAAGCGCTGGTGGAGGCGAAATGCCGTCTAGAGGGAGAAGCGAAGCAGCGGAACATAAACTGGGGCCCCCGCCCGGTAAGAACCGAAGCCGGGGCAACTTCACCATGCGCGGCCGGCAAAGCAATGCGGCGGATGTGTCCGAAGTACGCCGAATTATCGGTGACGAGGTCCTGGATAGGTCGTTGCTGCTGGAATATCTGCACCGGATCCAGGATGCGGCGGGCTGTCTTCGTCACCGTCATCTGGCGGCCCTGGTGGATTGTATGCGCCTTTCCTTGGCGGAGGTTTACGAAGTCGCGACGTTCTATCATCGATTCGAGGTGGTTGACGATGATGCGGCGGCACTCGCGCCCGCCGTGCATGTTTGTGACGGCCTGCCCTGCCAAATGGCCGGTGCCGACAAAATCGCCGCCGAATTGGAAAAGGAACTTGAAGGTAAGGTCCGGATTATCCGCGGCGCCTGCATGGGCCGTTGCGACTGCGCACCGGTTGCCGCCGTCGCGACCGAATATCTGCCCCATGCCGATGCAAAGGCGGTCCAGGCCACCTTGTCGGCGCCCGGGGCACCGGAAATCATCACGCCAGCGATCGATTTCGACCGCTATCAAGCGGATGGTGGTTACAATCTGTTGCGTCAATGTATGGCGGGAAAGCACCAAAAACAGCAGATTATTGGTGAATTGGAGGAAAGCGGCCTGCGCGGACTGGGTGGTGCGGGCTTTCCCACCGGGCGCAAATGGGGCCTGGTCGCGGCCGAGCCCGGGCCGCGCATCTTGGCCGTGAACGGCGATGAGAGCGAGCCGGGAACGTTTAAAGACCGCCATTATCTGGAGCGCGACCCGCATCGTTTCATCGAAGGCATGTTGCTGGCGGCCTGGGCCGTGGACGCGGCGGAGATCTATCTTTATTTGCGCGATGAATATCCCCATTTACGCGCGCTTTTGCGGAAGGAATTCGCCAAAGTCGCGGCGGCGGGCCTATCGACCATGCCGGTCAACATGCGCCGGGGCGCGGGCGCCTATATTTGCGGTGAAGAATCGGCCATGCTGGAGAGTATCGAAGGCAAGCGCGGCCTGCCCCGCCAACGTCCCCCCTTCCCATCCCAGGCCGGACTGTTTGGCCGCCCCACCCTGATCAACAATATCGAGACCCTGTATTGGGCCCGCGATGCCATCAATGCGGGTTCGGCCTGGCCGAATATGCGCAGTTTTTCGGTCTCGGGCCGGGTGCGCGAACCTGGCGTGAAGCGCGTGCCGGCGGGCATTTCCGCCCGCGCGCTAATCGAGGATCACTGCGGCGGCATGGCGGAAGGGCATGAATTAGCGGCCTTTTTGCCCGGCGGCGCCTCTGGCGGGATACTGCCCGCCAGCCTGGCCGACGAACCCATGGACTTCGGCACCCTGGAGGCACACGGCGGCCTGATTGGCTCTGCCGCCCTGATCGTGCTGTCGCAACAGGACGATATCGCCGCCGTGGTTGGCAATTTAATGCGGTTCTTCGCCCATGAAAGCTGCGGTCAGTGCACGCCTTGCCGGGTTGGTACGGAAAAGGCCGTTGCCATGCTAAATGCAGGCGACGACGCATCGGACGGTGTCCTATTCAGTGATCTTGCGGACGTCATGGCGGATGCCTCGATCTGCGGTCTAGGTCACGCGGCGGCCAATCCGCTGCGCTGTGCGTTGCGCCATTTTCCAGGAGCCATCGCATGAGCGGGACGATAAATTTCGAACTCGACGGCAGCCCGGCCGAGGCCGCGCCTGGCGAAAGTATCTGGCAAGTGGCAGCCCGCCTGGGCACCACCCTGCCGCATCTATGCCATAGCGAGGAAACCGGCTACCGCGCGGACGGAAATTGCCGCGCCTGCATGGTGGAAATCGACGGCGAACGGGTTCTGGCACCGTCCTGCCGGCGGCAACCCGAAGCCGGCATGGTGGTCAAGACCGCATCCGAGCGGGCGACGCGGTCACGGGCCATGGTCATGGAACTGCTGCTCGCCGACCAGCCGGCCCGGGGCGAGACACACGATCCTGGGTCTCTGTTCTGGCATTGGGCCGAAACACAGGGCGTGCAGAGCAGCCGCTTTCCGCGCCGGCGCACAAGTCCCGAGGGCGATAACAGCCATCCCGCCATGCAGGTCAATCTTGATGCCTGTATTCAATGCAATTTATGTGTTCAGGCCTGCCGGGAGGTCCAGGTCAATGACGTCATCGCCATGGCGGGCCGCGGCGCGGCGGCGCATATCGCCTTTGATTTCGACGATTCCATGGGCGAGAGCCATTGTGTCGGCTGCGGTGAATGCGTGCGGGTCTGCCCCACCGGGGCATTGCTGCCGGCAAGCGGCGTCATTCAGGCGGATCGTCAGGTAAATTCGGTCTGTCCCTATTGCGGCGTTGGCTGCCAATTGACCTTCCATATCAAGGACGAACGCATCGTGGGCGTGGATGGCCGGGACGGACCGGCCAATCATGGCCGTCTTTGCGTCAAGGGCCGCTTCGGCTTTGATTACATTCACAGCCCCGAACGCCTGACCACGCCATTAATTCGCCGCGACGGCGTGACCAAGGACGACGTGGCCATTGATCCCGCCAATCCGTTGACCCATTTTCGCGAAGCAAGCTGGGAAGAGGCCCTGGCCCATGCCGCCAACGGCCTAGTGAAAATCCGAGATAATAATGGTAAACAGTCGCTTGCCGGATTTGGCTCAGCTAAAGGGTCAAATGAAGAGGCCTATCTGTTTCAAAAATTGGTGCGAACCGGATTTGGAAGCAACAATGTGGATCATTGTACCCGGCTGTGCCATGCCTCCTCCGTCGCCGCATTGATGCAGACAATCGGCTCGGGCGCGGTCACGGCGCCCTTCACCGACGCCCTTGCCGCGGACGTTATTCTGGTGATCGGCTGCAATCCGCCGGTCAATCATCCCGTGGCGGCCACCTATTTCAAGCAGGCGGTGAAGAATGGCGCCAAGCTGATCGTCATCGACCCCGATGGCGCGGCCCTAAAACAATATGCCACCTGGATGTTGAATTTGTGGCCCGCCACCGATGTAGCGCTTTTGAACGCCATGCTGCACGTCATAATTGAAGAAAATCTGGTCGACCACGACTTCATCACCGCCCGCACGGACGATTTCGCTGAACTGTCGGCGCATATCAAGGCTTTCCCGCCCGAGGCCATGGCCGAGGTCACGGGCGTGGCGGCTGAAAACATCCGCGCCGCCGCGCGGGCCTTTGCCACCGCCGAGCGCGCCATGATCTTCTGGGGCATGGGCATCTCCCAACATATTCACGGCACCGATAACGCCCGCTGCCTAATCTCCCTGTGCCTGGCCACCGGACAGATTGGCCGTCCGGGTACGGGTTTGCATCCCTTGCGGGGCCAGAACAACGTCCAGGGCGCCTCCGATGCCGGCCTGATCCCCATGGTCTATCCCGACTATCAGGCCGTCAATGACCCCGCTGCCCAAGCCCGGTTCGAGGAACTTTGGCAAACCAAGCTGGACCCGGAACCAGGCCTGACCGTGGTGGAAATCACGGACGCCATTCATCAGGGGGATATTCGCGGTCTTTATATAATGGGTGAAAACCCAGCCATGTCCGACCCGAACCTCAATCACGCCCGTACCGCCCTGGCCAAGTTGGAACACCTGGTGGTGCAGGATATTTTTCTGACCGAGACCGCCTGTTTCGCCGATGTGGTTCTGCCCGCCTCCGCCTGGCCGGAAAAGGACGGCACGGTTACCAATTCAAACCGCCAGGTACAGTTGGGCCGCCAGGCCCTGCAACCGCCCGGGGATGCCCGTCAGGATTTGTGGATCATCGAACAAATTGCGCGCGGCATGGGGCTGGATTGGGACCACGGCGGCGCACGGGAGGTTTTTCGGGAAATGCGAGAGGCCATGAATTCCATCCACGGCATGAGCTGGCACCGCTTGGATAAAGAAGACGCCATCACCTATCCCTGCCTGCACGAGGGCGATCCGGGCGAGGCGGTGATTTTTGGCGAGCGTTTCCCCACCGATGACGGCCGGGGCAAATTCGTCCCCTGCGACATTGTCCATCCGGACGAATTGCCGGATGAAACCTATCCGATGGTATTGCTGACGGGTAGGTTGTTGGAACATTGGCATACCGGCGCCATGACCCGGCGCGCGCCGGTTCTCGACCGGTTGGAGCCCGAGGCCGTGGCCCACCTGGCCCCCGCCGATCTGGACAGGCTCGGCCTGGCCGCCGGCGACCGCATACATGTGCAAAGCCGGCGGGGCGAAATCGAACTGACCGCCCGGCTTGACGTCGGCGTGCAGCCGGGCAGCCTGTTTATTCCTTTCTGCTTTGCCGAGGCGGCGGCAAATCTGCTGACCAACGCCGCCCTGGACCCCGACGGCAAGATCGCCGAAGTGAAATACTGCGCCGTGAAGATAACCGCCGCATAACCGCTTGATAACCGCCCCCTAGCCGCTTACGAGAAACCAAACGAGGGAAAACATCATGTCAGTAACGCCAACACCAATCCCGCCATTGGTCCTGTCGCGTAAACGTATTGAGCAGTTTTTGATCCTTGGCGCGGTCTTCCTGACCGTTATGGGTATCGCCGTGGATATCTCGTACTACCTGTTGGATCACAAGCGGTTGTTGGGCATGGTGCGGCAGTTCACCCTGGCCGAGGAGGCCAATGTTCCCACCTGGTATTCCGCCCTGTTGTTGATTTCATGTGCCGTGTGCCTGGCGATCATCGCCCTTCGCCTGCCCAAGGGCGAGCCGAATTACCGCCGCCATTGGATCGGCCTTGCCTTTATTTTCACCTATATGTCCATGGACGAAATCTCCGTTATTCACGAAATGACGATCCGTCCCCTACGTTATGCCTTCGACCTGGATGGGTTCCTGTACTATTCCTGGGTGATTCCGGCGGCGGTGCTGATGGCAATATTCTTGATCGTTTACCTCGGTTTTCTGCGTCATTTGCCGGCCAGCAGCCGCAACCGCTTTATCGTGGCCGGGCTGGTTTTCGTGGGCGGCGCCTTTGGCACCGAACTGTTCATCGGCTATTGGTGGACCACGGTCGGCGACGGCTTTGCTTCCGGCATGTTGAACGTCACGCAGGAGAGCATGGAGATTTGCGGCTCCTCCCTGTTCCTATCCGCCCTGGTGCGGCATCTGGAGGCTTCGGGCGGGGATATCTCGTTTTCGCTTAGGGCCTGAACGAACTAGGGCTTTAGCTTGTCCCGCAGCAGCTGATTGACCATCTGGGGGTTGGCCTTACCCTTGGTGGCCTGCATGACCTGGCCGACGAACCAGCCGATCATCTTTTCCTTGCCGCTTTGGAATTCCGCCACCTTGTCCGGGTTGGCGGCAATGATGGTATCGATCTCGCCCTCGATGGCGCCGCTGTCGGAGACCTGTTTCAGGCCCTTTTCCTCGACGATTACGGCGGCATCCTGGCCGCTTTCGAACATGATCTCCAGGACATCCTTGGCGATCTTGCCGGAAATCGTGTTGTCCGCGATCAGATCGATCAGGCCGCCCAATTGTCCGGCGCTGACGGGGCTGTCGGCGATATCCCGTTCAAGCTTTGACAATTGCGCGAAAAACTCGCCCTGCACCCAATTGGCGGCAACCTTGGCATCGCGGCCCGCCGCCACTTCCTCATAAAACAGCGCCGTATCCCGCTCGCTGACCAATACGCCCGCGTCATGGGCCGAGAGGCCCAGTTCGTCCATATAGCGATGCTTCTTGGCATCGGGCAGTTCGGGCAGACTGGCCCTTATACGGTCGACGAATTCGGGGCTGAATTCCAGGGGCAGCAGATCGGGATCGGGGAAATAGCGGTAATCGTGAGCCTCTTCCTTGGAGCGCATGGGCCGTGTGGTGCCGGTCTGGGCATCGAACAGGCGGGTTTCCTGATCAATGCTGCCGCCCTCCTCCAGAATATCGATCTGGCGGGTGGTTTCGTATTGAATGGCCTGCTGCATGAAACGGATGGAGTTGACGTTCTTGATCTCGGCCCGGGTGCCCAGTTCCTCGCCGGGACGTCGCACCGAAACATTAACATCGGCCCGCATGGAGCCTTCCTCCATATTGCCATCGCAAGTGCCGAGATAGCGCAGAATGGCGCGCACCTTGCGCACGTAGGCGCCGGCTTCCTCGGCCGAACGCATGTCGGGCTTGGAAACGATCTCCATCAAAGCCACGCCGGAGCGGTTCAAATCCACGTAGGTCTTGGTGGGATGGCGGTCATGGATGGACTTGCCCGCGTCCTGCTCCAGGTGCAGGCGTTCAACGCCGATATCGCGGCTGCTGCCGTCGGCCAGATCGACGCTGACCACGCCCTCGCCCACGATTGGCTGCAGGTATTGCGAGATCTGATAGCCCTGAGGCAAATCGGCGTAAAAATAGTTCTTCCGGTCGAACACCGAGTAATTGTTGATCTTGGCATTCAGGCCCAGACCGCTGCGCACGGCCTGCTCCACCGCCATTTCGTTGATCACCGGCAGCATCCCCGGCAGGCCGGCATCGACCAGGCTGACCTGGCTGTTGGCCTCGGCCCCGAACGCGGTGGCGGCGCCGGAAAACAGCTTCGAATTGGAGATCACCTGGGCATGCACTTCCAGTCCGATGACCACTTCCCACGGGCCCGTGGCACCTTCGACGTAGCTGCTCATGAGGTGGTCCTCCACCATTGTTCGGGCGCCGCGCTGAACGCCGCCGCCTCTTCCAGTACTCCGGCGACACGGAACATGGTTTCTTCATCGAATGCCGGGGCGAGAACTTGCAGACCCAAGGGCAGGCCCTCGTCCGACAAACCCGCCGGAACGGAAATGCCCGGCAGTCCGGCCAGATTGGCGGGCACGGTGAAGACATCGTTGAGATACATGGCGATGGGATCGTCCGATTTATCGCCCTGGGCAAAGGCCGCCGATGGTGCCGATGGCGTCAGAATGGCATCGACGGATTGGTAGACGTCGCGGAAATCCTGGGCGATCAGGCGGCGAACCTTCTGTGCCTTCAGGTAATAGGCATCGTAATAACCCGCCGACAGCACATAAGTGCCGATCAGCACCCGGCGGCGCACTTCCGCGCCGAAACCGGCGGCGCGGGTGTTCTCGTACATTTCCGTCAGATCGCCGCCATCCTCGCGCAGGCCGAAACGAACGCCGTCATAGCGGGCCAGGTTCGATGACGCTTCCGCCGGGGCCACGATGTAATAGGCCGGCAGGGCGTATTTGGTGTGCGGCAGGGAGATATCGACGATCTCGGCGCCCGCCTCGCGCAACCAGCCGATGCCCTGCTGCCACAGGGTCTCGATCTCGCCGGGCATGCCGTCCAGGACATATTCCTTGGGCACGCCGATTTTCAGGCCGCGCACATCGCCGGTCAGCGCCGCCTCGAAGTCCGGCACCTCGCGATTGGCGGAGGTGGAATCCATCGGGTCATAGCCGGCCATGGCGCCCAGCATGATGGCGTTGTCGCGCACATCGCGGGTGATCGGCCCGGCCTGATCCAGGGAGGAAGCAAATGCCACCACGCCCCAGCGCGAACAACGGCCATAGGTCGGCTTGCAGCCCACCGTGCCGGTGAAAGCCGCCGGCTGGCGGATCGAACCGCCGGTATCCGTCGCGGTCGCCCCCATGGCAAAACGCCCCGCCACCGCCGCCGCCGAACCGCCCGAGGAGCCGCCGGGCACCAGGGCACGGTTATCGCCCTGGCGCCGCCAGGGATTTTGCACCGGGCCGTGATAGGAGGTCTCGTTGGACGAGCCCATGGCGAATTCGTCCATGTTGGTCTTGCCCAGCATCACGGCACCGGCCTGCCACAGATTGGCGGTCACGGTGCTTTCATATGGCGGCGTGAAACCGTCCAGGATATGGCTGCCCGCGGTGGTCAGCACATCCGTGGTACAGAACAGGTCCTTGATGGCCAGGGGAATGCCTTCCAAGGCGCCGGCCTGACCCTCGCCGCGCCGACCATCGGAGGCCGCCGCCATGGCCAGGGCGATTTCGGGTGTCTCGGTTACCATGGCGTTCAGCGCGCCGGCCTCGGCCATGGCGTCAATGTGGCCCTGGGTCAGTTCCTTGGAGGACAATTCGCCCTTGGCTAGCAGATCGCGGGCCTGGGCAATGGTAAGTTCGGTCAATGCAGTCTGTTCTGGCATTACTCGACCACCTTGGGCACGGCGAAGAAGCCATCCCGTCCGTCGGGCGCATTGGCCACGATATCCGCCTGCTTGCCGCCGTCATTGATGACATCGGCGCGCCAGCGCAGGGCCTCGTCATGCACCGAGGCCATGGGCGGCACGGCATCCGTATCAACCTCGTTCAGCTGTTCGATCCAATCCAGGATACCCGACAACTCGGCCGCCAAGGGTTCGAGTTCGTCTTCATTGACGCCAATGCGGGCAAGATGGGCAATGCGTGCGACCGTGGCTTTATCGACCGACATGTGCGACCTTTCAGGTCTGTTTTAATTCATGAAAAAGCGACCCTTTCAGGGCGCGCGGAAGCTAACACTCGTCATGCCCACGATCAACCCCGAGGCGCTGCGCGCCGCCGTCCCCATACCACGAAGATTGCTGGGCCTGGACCTGGGAACCAAGACCATTGGCCTGGCCCTGTCGGATACAACCTGGGCCATCGCGACACCGCTGGAAACCATCCGGCGGAAGAAATTCAAGCTCGACGCCGAACGCCTGTTCGCCGTGATCGATGAACACGAGGTCGGCGGCCTGGTTCTGGGCTTGCCGTTCAACATGGACGGTAGCGAGGGGCCGCGTTGTCAGGCCACGCGCGCCTTTGCCCAGAACGTGCTGGCGCTGCGCGATCTGCCGATTGTGTTTCAGGACGAACGCCTTTCCACCGCCGCCGTCCAGCGCATGCTGGTGGACGAAATGGACAGCACCCGCAAGCGCCGGGCCGAAGTAGTGGACAAGCTGGCCGCGGCCTATATCTTGCAGGGCCTGTTGGACCGCCTGAAATCGCAATAGAGCCTCACAGCATGCCTGAAACCTTGAAACTGGCCATCGTCACCGATATCCACCATGGCCCGAACAAGCTGACAAAAGTCGGAGCAGCGGCCTTGCCGCTGTTGCAGGATTTCAGGGCCTTTGTCGAGGACTATCAGCCGCATTTCATTGCCGAGCTTGGCGACCGCATTTCCGATATTGACCCCAAGACCGACCGCGAACAGTTGCAAAAGGTCGCCGATCATTTCCTTGGTCTGCCCAGCCCGCACCGGCATCTGATGGGCAACCACGACCGTGTTCATCTGTCCATTGCCGACAATGCCGAAGTCCTGGGCCAGGACATGGGGCATCACAGCATCGATCTGGCCGGGCGCCATCTGGTGTTCTGGCAGATGGATTGCCAAATTCACCGGCCCCAGGGGTTTCTGCCCAACCAGGCTGATCTGGATTGGCTGCGGCGGGATCTGGCGGCAACCAATCTGCCCTCGATCATCTTCACCCACGTGCCCCTGGACGGTGGTTCCTTGCATGGCAATTACTATTTCGACAACAATGTCCGTTTCGGCGGTCTGCCCCATGCACGGGAAATCCAGGCGCTGATACGGGATGCCGGCAACGTTATTCTATGCATCGCGGGCCATGTGCACTGGAATGACGTCAATCTGATCGACGGTATCCCTTACATCACAGTGCAATCCCTGTCCGAGAGTTTTACCACCGAAGGCGAGGCCGCCGGCGCCTGGGCCACGATCGAGGTCGACCACGAAGTCCGCTGGCGCACCCATGGCCAGGACCCGATTTCCCTGGCCGTTCCCGTGCGCGGCCTGAACGCCCGCTGGGTCCCGCCCCCGCCCAGTTTTGAAGAGCGGATGCGCCAGCAAGCCATTCCCGACGGCCTGGATAATATAACCGGCCTGATCCTGGACATGGACGGGGTGCTCTATCGCGGCGAAAGCGTTGTTCCCGGTGCGGCCGAGGCCATGGCGAGGCTACAAAAGGCGGGCATCAAAATGGCCGCGCTGACCAACAATGCCCGCGCCTCGGCCCTGGACTACAGCGCCAAACTGGCCGGCCTGGGCATCGAGCTTGACGCCGACAGCATTATCACCGCCGGCCAGGCAACGGCGCAGTATTTGGCGGCGCAAGGCCAGGCGCCGAGGGTCTTCGTCGCCGGCAGCGAGGCTTTGCAACGGGAATTGCAGGCCATTGGCGCCGTGCCATCCGAACAGCCGGACTTTGTTGTCGCCGGCATGGATCTGGAGATGCCCCTGTCCGTCCTGTCAACGGCGGTGGGCCATTTGCACCGGGGCGCCAAATTGGTTGCCACCAACCCCGACAACAAGCTACCCGTCGGCCAAGGCGTGGAACCGGAGGCCGGCGCCGTGGTGGCTTTTTTAGAGGCCGCCAGCGGTCAGACCGCCTATATCGTTGGCAAACCCAATCCGAAAATATTTACTTTGGCCCTGGCGCGGTTGGCGCTGCCGTTGGACAAAGTCGCCATGGTTGGCGATACGGCGGAAACCGATATCGCGGGCGCGACACTGGCGGGCCTGCGCTCGATCCAGGTCGCCAGCGGCAACGCCGCCGATGGCGCCGGCCTCCATCAACCGACCGCGCATGTGGCGGATCTGGCCGCGTTGGCCGATCTATTGCTGGGCTGAGCATAGGTAACGGCAATGGCGACGACATTGTTTGTCATATTGCCGATCTTCATGCTGCTTGGCCTGGGCTGGCTATTACGCCTGCGGCGTTTTCCCGGCGACGAGTTCTGGCGTCTGCTTGACCCTTTGGTGTTTTACATTCTGTTGCCCGCGCTGCTGATCCGCAATTTCGCCAATGTGGATGTTTCGCAATTGAACGTGCTGCCGGCGGCGGCGGCGGCGGTCCTGATCGTGCTGACAGCCACTGCCGTTCTGTTGTTGCTGCGCCGCCATCTGGGAATGGATGGTCCCGCCTTCACCTCGATGGTGCAAAGCACGATCCGTTTTAATTCCTACATCGGTTTCGCCATCGCCGCCGGACTGTACCAGACCGCCGGGCTGACCATATTCTCGGTTATCGTGGCCTTTGTCACGCCGCTGGCCAATCTGATCTCGGTCAGCGTCCTGGGCCGCTACGGCAATAACCGGGGCAACAGCGGCTTCAGGAAATTGCTGCTGACGGTATTGAGCAATCCCATGATCGTCGGAGTTCTGGTCGGGGTCTTTTTAAGCCTTAGCGGCATCGGCCTGCCTTGGGTTTTGGATCCATTTTTTGAGGTTCTGGGCCGTGCCGCCCTGCCTCTGGGCTTGCTGGCCGCCGGCGCCGGTCTGGACTTTCGTGCCTTGCGCCACAGTGGGCAAGCCGTGGTCATGGCCTGCGTGGCCCGCCTGATATTGATGCCGTTATTGGCCCTGGCAGCGATCTGGGCATTCGAGCTGGAGGGGCTGAGCCGCATGGCGATCGTGATCTATGCCATCATGCCGGTGCCGCCGGGCAGTTACATTCTGGCCCGGCAATTGGGGGGCGATGCCACCTTGCTGGCGACGATTATTGTCGCGAGTACACTATTTTCCATTGCGACCGTTCCAATTTGGCTATTTATTCTGGGTTAATTGGGGGCAGCATCTTATTCTATTTTCTTGTATCGTTACGTCATAAGGGCGGCAAACGCCTGAATGGAACAGGGTTATGATTTGCGGGCGAGTTAGGTAGGGGACGTGGTGTTAGCATCACAAATTGAGTTAATTCTGGGCAGCCTGGAAGCCATTGATCTTGGCCTGGCCGTTATCGATGATCGGCGGCGCATCGTTTTCGCCAATGACAGGCTGCGGCAATACCTGGACTTGCCGGCGGAACTGCTGGAGGCGGGCCGGGACTTTGCCGAAGTCGTGCAATTCTGCCATGCACGGGATATGCATAACGGCGTGAACGGCTGCTTGTCGGCGGAGACCCGTCTAGCCGAATTGAGCGCCGGTCACGAAATCACGCATGAGCTGATAGGGCCTAAAGGCCGCAATCTCGAATGCCGCCAAAATCCCCTCGGCGAAGGCAATGTTCTGTTGACCTACCGTGACATATCCATCCGGCATGCAACGATGATGGAGGCGGAGCAGAGCGAGCGGCGGCTGCTCGACTTCGCCGAGGCCGGATCCGATTGGTTCTGGGAAATGGACGAGAATTACAATTACACATGGTTCTCTGATAATTTCACGCGGAACGTTGGCCCCGCCGCCGATACCCGCTACGGCAAAAACCGTTTTGAATTGATTGCTGAATTCGGCGATGAAGATGGTGAACGGATCCACCGTCAAACCCTCGCCGAGCGCAAGCCCTTTAAAGGTCTGATAACCCGGCCGGTTTTTGATGATGATCGTGAAGTATGGCTGCGCACATCGGGAGCCCCGTTTTACGACGAAAATGAAGTCTTTCGCGGCTATCGTGGCGTTGCCTCCGATATCAGCAAGGAAATTGCTTTTCGCGATCAGGCCAAATCGGATGGCGAGCGTATCGCCGGCGCCATGGATCATCTGAACGAGACGATTGCCCTGTTCGATGACCAGGACCGCCTGGTGTTCTACAACAATGCCTTCCGCGCCTTGAACCATCGAATTATCTCTATCATCGCGCCGGGCATCACCTTCGAGGAAATCACCAGGGAAAATCTCAAGATTGGTTATTTCGATGAAATGACGATCTCCCACGAGGAGTTCATCCAGCAACGATTGAGAGATTTTCATGATCCCGGCGAGCCGGTTGATTTGGCCTTGGAAAACGATACCTGGGTACGGGTAACCATCCAGCTGCTAAATACCGGCGAACGGGTTCTGACCGCCAATGACATTACCAATCTAAAACGAGCGGAAATGGACTTGCGCACAGCCAAGGAACAGGCGGAACAAGCCAACCGGGCGAAATCCATGTTCCTTGCCAACATGAGTCACGAATTGCGCACGCCATTGAACGCGATCTCGGGCTTTTCGGAAATTATCGCACAGGAGTTATTTGGCACCTTGGGAGATCCCCACTACAAGGAATATGCCCAGGACATTCATGCCAGCGGCCAACATTTGCTGGCCATCATCAATGATATCCTTGATCTGTCGCGGATCGAGGAGGGCCAGGACACCCTGGAAGAATCTGAAAATGATGTGTGTGACGTCATTGATGCCTGCATGCCCCTGGTACGGGAACGGGCGGCGGCGGCCCGCGTTCGGATCGAATTGGACGTCGCGGACGGATTGCCGACGATTATGATTGACCTCAGACGGGTCAAACAGGTCCTGATCAACCTGCTGTCCAACGCCATCAAATTCACGGAACTGGGCGGCACCATCACCGTCAGCGCGGCGATCGATGACAGCGGCGGCATGACGATCACGGTTCATGACACAGGTATCGGCATGCGCCCGGATGAAATCCCCAGGGCGCTGGAACCGTTTGGACAAATAGACTCGTCGCTTGCCCGCCGCTACGAAGGCACCGGCCTGGGCCTTTCCCTGGCCAGGCAGTTGACCGAGACCCATGGCGGGCAGCTGCAAATCGAGAGCCAGATTGACGTCGGCACCTCGGTTCGCGTGTCGCTGCCGGCTGAACGCCTCGCAACCGCGGGCGGCCGCGCGTAGCCTCAAGAACACAAAGCGGCGTTTTTCGTCTTTAGAAAGGCCTGTCGCCTTTCAAAGTTACCCTGTGCAAAAGCCGGGTGTGGCCATGGTAATCGTTCACCGGATAATGCTGGGCGCATCGATTATCCCAAAACGCCAACGATCCCGGCGACCAGATAAAACGGCAGCTGAATTCCGGCTTGATCTGATGACGATACAGGAAATCGAGAATGGGCGCGCTTTCCTCTTCCGTCATGCCGGCGAAACGGACTGTATGGCCAATATTGACAAACAACGCCTTGCGCCCGGTCTCGGGATGAGTGCGGACCACGGGATGCTCGGCCTCCATGGTCTGTTCCGAGAGGCCAGTGCCGGAATCAGCAACCCGTCCCGCCCTTGTTTTCGAGGCGCTGCCCTTGGCCGCACTGTTGATCGCCGTTAAGTCATCGAGAAATTTGCGCAACGGCTCCGACAGGGTTTCGTAGGCCTGATACTGATTGGCAAACAGTGTATCGCCCCCAGAAGGCGGCAACTCCTTGGCGTACAGCACGGTACCCATGGGAGGTTCCGACTGGTAGACCGTGTCGGAATGCCAAATGCCGCCAAAATTCACCGTTTCCTCGGGCAATTTCAAAATCGGCGTGATTTCGGGATAATCATCCAGGCCGTTGACGAAGGGATAGATATCCGGCTCGCCAAAATACCGGACAAAAGCCAACTGCTGCTCCGGCGTGATCGTTTGGCCGCGGAAGAATATGACCAGATGATCCAACAACGCCTTGCGAATTTCAGCCACCGTCGCGGCCGATAGTTCCTCCGACAAATCGACGCCGCCGATTTCAGCCCCTATGCCGCCCGTTACCGGCCGCACCTCGATCCTTGCTGCATTTGATATCATCGTCTCGTCGCCACTGCCTCGGTTACAGATCGTTCGAAATGGGCCAGGGCCGGCTCGTTGCGGCCAAAAACCATTTCACTTTGCGCCTTCGCGGCGAAGCCCGATTGGATACCTTCGCCAACCGGGAAATCTTCTTCGTCCACGGTACGGATGGTCAAATCCATGTTGCGGTCCCAATGGCGTCGCGCGCTTTCCGTCTCTGCCGGTTCCGGGACAAAGAAATCCAAATACATAACGCACTCACCGACCTTGTCCGCTTTTGGAAAGACCCGCCAGGTCTCCACATGGTCGCCCTGCATAACCAATACGGTATTGGGAAACAGCACGTAGACCAGCGCGGTATGAGGGATCAAATCCCAATCCGCCTCCGGCGTATCGCGCAGGGTTTCGATGCTTCGCCGCGGCAGGGTCTCGCGCAAATGGGGACCGAAAGCTTCGAACAGACACAGATTCGGAAAGAATATGGGGCCGACCGTATCGGCGTGCAGGAAAGCGAAATGGTAGGGCTCCAAAAAGGTGTCTATGACGATCTTCCAATTCAGCTTGCGGTGCAGAATTCGGGTTTCGTGGTGGTGGTAGCCCGCCAGGCCGTAATTCGCCAATTCCGCACCCAGCCCGTTCAAATATGCGTCAAGGTCCAGGTTGCCATCTGCGCTGGGCGTCGGCACCACCCAGATCAGTCCGTCACGTTCTTCCGCCGGCAGTTCGACCAAACCCCGGCTTCCCTTGTCCATGCCTTCGAAATTCCTGCCGTGGGGGATGCCCACCAGCTTGCCCGTCAGATCAAAGCTCCAGGCATGATAGGGACAGGTAAAGGTGCGGCCGGTATTGCCGCAGCCCTCCGCCACACGCGCGCCGCGATGCTGACAGACATTGAGGAAGGCGCGCACCACGCCCTCACCATCGCGCACGACGACGATGGGCACACCGGTAAAATCATCGGTCAGAAAATCACCAGGTTCCTTTATTTGGCCGCTCAACCCCATTAACAAAGGGTATTGCCGAAACAGGATATCCTTTTCCTGTAGCAGGCGTTCGGGCGAGTCATAGGCGGAAGTGGCCTGATACATAATATCGGGCGCCAGGGCGGTCGTTCGGGCATCAAGGTGCGCCAAAACTTCTCTCGTCAGGCGCACCTGCGTCGCATGATCCATTTCCCCCATCCCTTTCAATACAAGCGCAAGAACAAGCATGAGATAAACCGAAAGCCAATCGTATGTCACACGAAAAAGGCTCGCTGAAGATTGCGGTCCGTCGATACTTGCATTAGTTTTTGTTAACCATGACCATGGCTTGGCCTTAATTGTTCCATAGCGGATTAGCGATGGGTTTGCATATGAGTAAGGGCGGAATGCGCGGTGTTTTGACTCTGTCGATATTATTGGCTGGGTTTCTGCCCTCTGTGCCTGCTCTGGCGGCGCAAAACGTCGGCATCGCATCCGCCGTCCTGCCCCAGGCCAAGGGTACTTGGCCCGATCAGGAAGCCAAGGTGTTGCAGATCGGCGTCGACATCGTTGCCAACGAACGGGTGGTGACCGACGCGGAGGGTAAGCTGCAGCTTTTGTTTCTGGACGGCTCGGCGCTCACGGTTGGGCCTAATTCAGATGTGGTTGTTGACCGCTTTGTCTATGACCCGGAAGCAAAATCCGGCTCCCTGGCATTTTCCGCCACCAAAGGCGTGTTTCGCCTCGTGGGGGGCAGGATATCGAAAAAGACCCCGGTAACCCTGCGTACCCCTAACGCGGTTATCGGTATTCGTGGCGGCATTGCAACAGCGCGAACCGATGGCGATAGCGTGACGGCAACGTTCCTGTTTGGCAAGAATATGAGCGTTGAAAGCGGCGGCGCGACGGTTTCCGTTACGCGGCCCGGCTTTCAGATCAGCGCCCAGAGCGGGCAACCGCCCGGCACACCGCAAAAGGCCAGCGATCAGCAGCTTTCGACCGAATTAAACGCTCTCGAAAGCAATGACGACCAAGACGGCGGCGCCGAAGTCGATATCAACGATGAAGATGTTGCCAGCAGCCAATTGTCGGCCTTGGGATCGGAAACCCCACCTGATCGTGTCGCCACCGCCGGCGGCCCGCGGCGGGACGGCGTCGGTGCTGACGCTGATGCGGTCCCGGATAACGAAATCCTGGCGGACGCCTCGCAAGAGACAGCAATCGAAGAAAGCCGCGGCGGCCTGACCTTGGCCAATGATTTCGAGGGGCGCGGCAAACGGGGCACCAGCACACTGCTGGGAAGCTCGGACGAGGATACGACGCAAAATGTGGCTTTGAGTAGTATTTCCATCATCAAAGGCGTCTTCACGGCCACTTCCAGCCAAGGCGGTTACAGCCTTACCGGCCCAAAGGCCACGGGCGAATTTACTGTCACCGGCACCACTCCTTACGGTCATGCCACCGGCACCGGCTTCCTCTCCGACGACAGTGAATTCTTAATGTACGAACTGAGTGGCAGCCAACAGCTGATATTTACCGGTGTGCCAACGGCCATGGCGGATTTTCCGACCTCCGGGGTCACGACCTACCAGGCACGCGATGATTTTACCTTGGGCGGCAGTAAAATTCCCCTGATCCCCAATGCCCATGGTGGCGATTTGACGCCATTGAGTTCGGCGAGGGCCTTGATCTATTGGGGGACATCAGGCACCGGGGCGGATCCGGCGTTCATGAGCGCCACCCTGGCGATTACCGGCACCGGAAGTTCACAACAGCAAGCGTTCAGCCTGCTGGTGGGGGCGGTCAACGACGATGCTCAAGGCTGGCCATTCATGGCCGGCGATTCCATTGGCTCCGCGATGACGGCGGCGACCGGAGATTATTACTTCTATGACGGCGAAGTGGCCACCCAGGATAGTGGCGGCGGCGGCGACTTCTTCGGTATAGGACCCGACCAAGCCGTCATCGGTGCGGAAGAAGTCGATAGTGAGGACACCGTGCTTAGCCGCGGTGTCGATGAAAGCCTGCGCGGTAGCCACACCATTATCTTCCCCAATGTGCCTTTGATCGCGACGAATTCGTCAACTGATACCAGTTTGCGCGGATCAATACCCATGGGCCCATTCTCGGGGTCCGATTGACA
>CAZPWJ010000034.1:0-47428 GCA_964590195.1 uncultured Rhodospirillaceae bacterium
CTGGCTGCCGGCGACAACAACAGCTGAAAAATAACCGCCCAAGCCAAGTTTGATCTTTTCAGCAGCCTGCGCATTATTAGCTGTTAGCAGCATTGAACCTGCCACCAAAGCCGTCGTGCTCAGAAAAATATTCTTCATTATACCGTCGCAGTCCCTATTCGAGGCCAAAACAACTCAAGGCCAAAACAACATGTCTAGTTCGGGATTATTAAACTAGAGAGCCGCCCCTTGCCAGCCATATATATACCCTCATAAATTGTGCGCAACGCTTGATCTATGCCGCCTTGACGTCGGCGAGGAATTTTCCGACGGTGGCTGAAAGGGTTTCGGCCTTTTGTGCCAGTTCGCCGGAGGCGGCCAGGACCTGGCTCGCGGCCTCGCCGGTGTCGGTGGCGGCCTGGTTGACATCGGTGATGTTGCTGCTGACCTCCTGTGTGCCCAGGGCGGCCTGTTCCACGTTGCGGCTGATCTCTTGGGTCGCGGCCGCCTGTTCCTCGACCGCGGCCGAGATCTCGGTGGAAATGCCGCTGACCGTTTGAATGGTCTGGCTGATCCCAGTCAGAGCCTCCAGGGCGCCGGAGGTTTCGCTCTGCATGCCGGTGATCTGGGTGGCGATTTCCTCGGTCGCCTTGGCCGTCTGATTGGCCAGGTTCTTGACCTCGGAGGCGACAACGGCAAAGCCCTTGCCCGCCTCGCCGGCCCGGGCCGCCTCGATGGTGGCGTTCAGGGCCAGCAGGTTGGTCTGCGAGGCGATATCGTTGATCAATTCCACCACATCGCCGATCTTCTGCGCCGCGTCGTTCAGACCGGCCATGGCGGTGTTGGTCTTGTCGGTCCGTTCCACGGCCTCGGCCGTGATCTTGGCCGATTCCATGACCTGACGGTTGATCTCGCCGATCGAGGCCGACATCTCCTCGGAGGCCGAGGCCACGGTCTGTACGTTGACGCTGGCCTGTTCCGAGGCGGCGGCCACGGTGGTGGTCTGCTGTACCGCCTGATCCGCCGATTGCGACATGGCCTGCGCCGTGGCATCCATCTCGGTCGCCGCATCGGAGACACCGTGCAGGATATCGCCAACGGTGGCATCGAAATCAGCCGCCAACTGCTCCATTCTCCGGGCCCGTTCCTCGCGCCCGGCGCGTTCCTGGCGGCGCTCGACCATCATTTCATCTTCCCGGATCATGCTTTCCTTGAAAACCTGCACCGCGGCCGCCATATGGCCGACCTCGTCGCCACGCTCAATGCTGGGAATGTCGACGGTCTTGTCACCGCCAGCCAGGCTTCCCATGACATCCGTCAGGCCGCCGACGGCGCCGAGAATGTCCCGGGTCACCAGGAACAGCAGGCCGCAGCCAATGATCACCAGGGCCAGTGAAATCAGGCCAAAGATGATGACGCTGGCCAGCGCCGTGCTTTCCAGATCGGCCGCCAGGCCGCGCAAATCATGTGAGATGCGGTCCTCGGCCACCTTCATCAGGTTGATCTTCTTGGTGATCTCGGCGAACCAATAGCCGCCCGCCGTATTTTCCGTGCTGCCGGTTTTCGGCGAGGCGATGGCGATCTTGCGCATGCGATCGACCTCGGCCACGGCCGGACCGGTCACGGTTTTCTTGTAGAAGTCCCACTGCGCCGGCTCGGCATACATGCGGAACATGTTGAAATAGTTCGTCTGCAGCGAGATCAGCTCGACCAGGCGGTTATAAATCTTGGTATTGAACTTGCCGGCGCCGAAGCCGCCCGCGCCCATGGCGCGTTCCTGGCCGGCCCGCTCCTTGGCCTGCAAAAAGGCGATGTAGCCGCCGATCGACTTGGAGACCTGATCGTCGGTGGAATTGCGCAGCATCTGGGCCACCACGCCCAGCAGCTTGGCGATGGTGCCGGTATAGTATTTCGCCATGCCCGGCACCGTGGTCTTCAAGCCATCCACCTGGCCGCGCATATCTTGCAAAGCCTGTAGCTGGGTGAAGGCGCTTTTGGCCTGGGTCGACAGTTCGGCATCGAAGGCGGAAAAGGCGAAGGCTTTATATTCCGTCTCGAAGGCGGCGCGCTTAACATTGGTATCGGTGCGCTGGGCCGGCAAGGTCTGCACGAACTTCTTGCCCTTGCTGCCGATGAACCCGGCGGAGCGGCCACGCTCTTTCTGCAACTCATGCACCAGGGCGCTGACCGTGGGGGCGAACTCCGCCAGCATCCGGACGCGGCCCATGTCCGACATCGTCTGGTAGCGGTCATGCACCAGTTGAGAGGAAAAGACCATCAGACCGATGACCGGCAGCAAAACCGCCAATGCCAACTTCTTGCCGATGCTTAAATTGTTGAATATGGCTAGTTTGCCCATGGATTTATTCCCTCCAGCATAAGGTCATTCCTGCTTCCAGCAGTGCGTACGAAAACCGGCCCGGTCGGACTGGCTCCGCGCTTTGAACTTCTTAGTCGATTGGCTATGCGGTTCTTGTATGACCGCTTCCAACACTTAATGATATTTGTACAGGCCAGTATTTAAGGAAATGCTAACAAATAGTGAGAAGTGTCATCGAAATCTCGGAATTTGTCGGGCCGCGAGATGAATCGATGCGACCAGTGGCGTTGTCCCCATTGTAATACAGACGCTATGCTAGCGTTTTGTAATAGCGATGCGAGGGTGGGAGTTATATGACAGATGGGTTGAACAGGCTGGCGCCGGGGCCGCTGGACGGCATTCGGGTGTTGGATTTTTCCATGTTTTTGGCCGGGCCCTATTGCAGCCGGTTGCTGGCCGACATGGGCGCCGAGATTATCAAGGTAGAGCCGCCGGGCGGTGACATGCTGCGCCATGCGCCGCCGTATCGGGATGGGCAGAGCGCCTATTTCGGCCATATGAACTGCGGCAAGAAAAGCCTGGAATTGGATCTAAAAGAGGATCGGGGCCGCGAACTGGTACGCCGACTAACGCCGAATGTGGATGTTGTGCTGGAAAACTTTCGCCCCGGCGTCATGCAGCGCCTGGGGCTTGATTACGAGACTTTGTCGGGCCTGAAGCCGGATTTGATCTTTTGTTCGATCTCCGGCTACGGGCAGGAAGGACCGGGCTCGCAACGGCCCGCTTTCGCGCCGATCATCCATGCCGCCTCCGGCTACGATCTGATCATGATGAAATACCAGGGCGATATGGACCGGCCGCCGCCGACCCGTTCCACCGTGGCCGATATTCTGGGCGCCACCCATGCCTTTGGCGCGATCAACGCCGCCCTGGTGCAGCGCTTGCGCACGGGCCGAGGCCAGCGCATTGACGTTGCCATGATGGATGCCATGCACAACGTGCTGGCCTATGAATACCAGGCGGCCCAGATGGAAGCTCCTGATGCACCCATCGTTTTCTCACCGCTTCGCACCTCTGACGGCTTTGTCATGGTAGCGCCGGTCAGCATGGCTAATTTTACCGGCCTGGTATTGGCGGCGGAGCGTCCCGCGTTGCTTGAGGACGAGCGTTTTGCCGAACCTTCGGCGCGGGTCAGGAACTGGACCCTGTTGCTGGCGGAAATCGAGACATGGTCCTTGACCCAGACGACGGATGCCTGCGAGGCGGCGATCCTTGCAAAGGGCTGCCCTTGTACCCGCTATCTGGGATTGGATGAATCCATGGCCGAGCCACAGATCGCGGCCCGCGGCGCGGCGGTGGAAATCGGCGGTGTCGACGATCCCTACAAAGTCGGCAACTGCCCGGCGCAATTCGAGGGCGGGGACGTGGGCGCGCGGCCCTGGGTTGCCCGCCTGGGCCAGCATAACGAGGAGTTTTTCGCTGAAGCGGGGCTAGAAGCAAGCTGACTCAGCCGCCACCGCCCATCCGTTATTGGCCCAATCTATTGCCCGAACTGTGGTCTTGAGGTATTTACACAACAACTGCGTGATATAGAACGACATCAGGAACCAGATGCTAACCGGCAAGAACATTCTGTTGATTATCAGCGGCGGCATCGCCGCTTATAAGTCGTTGGATTTAATCCGCCGCCTGAAGGAACGCGGCGCGGGCGTGCGCTGTGTCCTGACGCAGGGCGGGGCGCAGTTCGTCACCCCCCTGTCGGTCGCGGCCCTGTCCGAGGAAGCGGTTTTTCAGGATCTGTTCTCGCTCAAGGATGAGAGCGAGATGGGCCATATCCGCCTCTCCCGCGAGGCTGATCTGCTGGTTGTCGCGCCCGCCAGCGCGGATCTGATGGCCAAGATGGCCGCCGGACTGGCCAATGATCTCGCCTCCACCGTGTTGCTGGCGACGGATAAGCCGGTTCTGCTGGCCCCGGCCATGAACACGGTTATGTGGGACCATCCCGCGACAAGGCGGAATTTCCAGACCCTGCTGGATGACGGTCTGCGCGCGGTCGGCCCGGGCCAGGGCGATCTGGCCTGCGGCGAGGTTGGCGCCGGACGCATGTCGGAACCCCTGGAAATCGTCGCTGCGGTGGAAAATATCATCGGTGAAGCGGCAACCGGACAGTCCGTAGCGACGCCGCTAAAGGGCCGCCGGGCCATTGTCACCTCCGGCCCGACTTACGAGGCCATTGATCCGGTGCGCTATTTGGCCAATCGTTCATCGGGCAAGCAGGGCCACGCCATTGCCGCTGCCCTGGCCGGGCTGGGCGCCGAGGTGGTGCTGGTCGCCGGCCCCAACAATCAGCCCGACCCCAATGGTGTTTCGGTGCGCGATATTGAATCCGCCAGCCAGATGCTGGCGGCCTGTGAGGCGGCCCTGCCCGCCGATATCGCCGTCTGCGCCGCCGCGGTGGCCGATTGGCGCGTCGCCGGCGAAGCCGGGCAGAAAATGAAAAAGGACGGCAGCGGCCAGCCGCCGGCGCTTAATCTGGTGGAAAACCCAGACATTCTGGCGACCTTGAGCCAGATGAACGGTGGCCGGCCAAATCTGGTCGTGGGTTTCGCCGCCGAGACGGAAAAAGTCGTCGACCATGCGCAAAGCAAACGGGCGCGCAAGGGCTGTGATTGGATCGTCGCCAACGATGTGAGCGCGGAAAGCGGCGTCATGGGCGGTAATGAGAACACGGTTCACCTGATTACCGCGGACAATGTGGAAGATTGGCCGAAAATGCCTAAAGATGCCGTCGCCACCGCCTTGGCCAAGCGCATCGCCGATTATTTCAGCAATCATTTCGGCTCCGAATAGAAACATGCTCTCTATCCCCGTGCAACGATTGGCCCATGGCGCCGAACTTGCCTTGCCGCGGCAGGCTACCGTGGACAGTGCCGGCATGGATCTGTTGGCGGCGGTGGCGGACGAGGTTGTGCTGGTACCTGGCGGCCGGGCCCTGATCCCCACGGGCATTGCCCTGGCCCTGCCCAGCGGCCATGAGGCTCAAGTGCGGCCGCGCTCCGGCCTGGCCCTGAAACACGGCGTCACGGTTTTGAACAGCCCCGGCACCATCGACGCCGATTACCGGGGCGAGGTTGGCGTTATCCTGATCAATCATGGCGAGACGCCGTTCACGGTGCGCCGTGGCGAGCGCATCGCGCAGCTGGTGATCGCCAGGGTGATCAGCGCCGTCCTTGATGAAGTCGAGCAGCTGCCCGAAAGCGGCCGGGGCGCGGGCGGCTTCGGCTCCACCGGGACAGGAAGCTGACGATGCTGCGTTTGTCGAAACGGACCCTGTATGTGCTGGAAGCGGTGCTGGATATTGCCTGCAATGCCCGCCCCGATCCGGTCCAGTCCCGGGACATCGCGGAACGCCAGGGCATTCCCCAGCGCTATCTGGAAGGCGCCATGCAGCATCTGGTGCGCGCCGGCATCCTGCGCGGCGTGCGCGGACCCAAGGGCGGCTATCGTCTGGCGCGGGAGCGCCGGCGCATTACCGTGGCGGAAATCGTCCGCTTGATGGAAGGCTTGGACGGCCATGACGAGGATATGGCGGAAATGGCCGGTTCGCCCCTGGGCCAGGCGGTGGTGCGGCCCCTGTGGCAGAAATTGCATGACGACATGCTGGCCCACCTGGAAAAGGTCAGCGTGGAAGACTTGTTTCGCCAGGCCCGCCAAGCCGGCGTCGCGGACGCCGCCAATCCAGGCAAACAAAGCGCTGATTTCGACATCTGATCACCTGGCACGGCACGAGCAAGCATGACAAAACCCAGCGAAAAGAACCGGCGAAGCGCCCCCCAACGACGTACGGAGGGCCGGGGTCTGGTTTATGACTCGATCATCGACACTATCGGCAACACGCCACTGGTGCGTCTGAGGCGCCTGCAACAAGATGCCGGCGTCAAGGCGGAGATCCTGGCCAAGCTGGAATTTTTCAATCCCCTGGCCTCGGTCAAGGACCGCATCGGTGTGGCGATGATCGAGGCCATGGAAACAGCCGGTAAAATCGGACCCGAAACGGTATTGGTCGAACCCACCTCGGGCAATACGGGTATCGCACTGGCCTTCGTCGCCGCCGCCAAGGGTTATCGTGTGATCCTGACAATGCCCGATTCCATGTCCGTGGAGCGCCGGCGGATGTTGTCCCTGTTGGGGGCGGAGCTGGTCCTGACGCCGGCCGAGGAAGGCATCAACGGTGCCATCAAACGGGCCGAGGAGCTGGTCGCCAGCATGCCCGACGCCGCCATCCCGCAACAGTTCGAACATCCCGCCAATCCCGACATCCACCGCCGCACGACGGCGGAGGAGATCTGGAACGACACTGATGGCGGGGTGGATATCGTGGTTGCCGGTGTCGGCACCGGGGGCACCATTACCGGCATTGGCGAAACCCTGAAAAGCCGCAAGCCGGGCCTGCTGATGGTCGCGGTGGAGCCCGAGGACAGCCCCGTGCTCTCGGGCGGCGATGCGGGACCCCACAAGATCCAGGGCATCGGCGCGGGCATCATCCCCGCCGTCCTGAACCAGGACATCCTGGACGAAGTCCTGACCATCGGCAACGAAACCGCGTTCGAGACCGCCCGCCGCGTGGCCGCGCTGGAAGGCCTGCCGGTGGGAATTTCATCGGGCGCGGCCCTGGCGGCGGCCCTGGAAGTGGCGGAACGGCCCGAAAATGACGGCAAGACCATCGTCGTGATCATTCCGTCATTCGCCGAACGTTATCTGTCCACGGCGCTGTTCGAGGGCATGGCATGACGGCGCTGCAGGAAGAACAGATCCAGCGTTACGCCCGCCATATCGTGCTGCGGGAAGTGGGCGGCATTGGCCAATCCAAGCTGTTGGCGGCCAAGGTGCTGGTGATTGGCGCCGGCGGGCTGGGCTCGCCGCTGTTGATGTATCTCGCCGCCGCCGGCGTCGGCACCATCGGCGTGGTCGATGACGACGTGGTCTCGCTGTCGAACCTGCAACGCCAGATCGCCCATGGCACGGCGGACATCGGCCGGGCCAAGGTGGAAAGTGCTCAAGACCGGGCCAACGGATTGAACCCGGATGTCACCTTCGTGCCCCATGAAACACGCCTGAACGCCGGCAATGTCATGGCGCTGCTGGCCGACTACGACATCGTCGCCGATGGCTCGGACAATTTCGATACCCGCTTCCTGCTTAACGACGCCTGTTATCTGGCCGGGAAAACCCTGGTCTCGGCCGCCGTGCTGCAATTCGACGGCCAGCTTTCCACCTACAAGGCGCACCTTGGGGCACCGCATCCCTGCTATCGCTGTATTTTCCCCGAACCACCCCCCGAAGGCGCCGTGCCGACGTGTGCCACGGGCGGCGTATTGGGCGCCATGGCCGGGATCATGGGCACCATGCAGGCGACGGAGGTATTGAAGGAAATTCTCGACATCGGGCAAAGCATGTCGGGCCGGCTGTTGATCCATGACGGCCTGGCCAGCGAATCCCGCACCATCCGGGTCAAACCCGACCCCACCTGCGCATTGTGCGGCGAGACACCAAGCATCACGGACTTAAGCGGCCACGATTAAGGTAGGCGCGCCAAACGTTCGCACAACAGATCGAAGAAGCCGTCGGCGTCGATAGTGTCGAGCACCAGAGCATTGGTGATCCCAACCTCGGTGGTCTCGCGGACAATGCTCTGACCGATCCTTTCGGCATCGTTGATTTCCACATCAACCCAGGCCCGATGGCCGCTGAACAGCTCCGGCTGCAACAGATAGGCGATGACGCAAGGGTCGTGCATGGCGGTATCGCCCCGGCCATAAACCGTCAGCATCTGTTCGGCGGCTTTCGCGGCATTTGTGCCGACGGCGGCGATCTGGGCCACCCGCGCCTGGGTGATGGGCACCTGGCGGGTCAGGTTCAGGCCCAGCATGACCAGTTCGGCGCCCGAGAGGAAAACCAGGCGGGCCGCGTGCGGATCAACAAAAAAATTGAACTCGGCATATTCGGTGACATTGCCCCGTTCGGACGAGCCGCCCATCAGTACCACTTGGCGGGCATCGCCCAGCACATCCTTCCGGCTACAGATCGCCAGGCCAGGATTGCTCAACGGCCCCAGGCAGCACAGGGTAATCTCGCCCGGCCGAGCCGCCAGGCTTTCATTCAGATAGGCCACACCGTTGACCGACGCCAGGGGCGCCATGGGCTCCGGCAGGGCGGCACCGCCGATGCCATCCTCGCCATGCACATGGGTGGTATGCAAATCGATCAGCATGGGAGAGGCGGAGCCGGCATGCACCGGCACATCTTCCCGCCCGGCCAGGGCCAGGATACGCTGGGCATTGTATTGCGTCTTGGCCAGGGTGACGTTGCCGCCGACGGCTGTGATGCCAAGGACGTCCAGTTCATCACCACTGGCCAGGGCCAGCAATAGGGCCAAGGCGTCATCAACGCCTGGATCGCAGTCAATGATGATGGGCAGGCGGGCCATGGTGTTTGGCGCCGTTATGCGGGAAGCAGCGATTCGTCGATAATGCGGTCAGGCGGTTTGTGGCCATCAACAAAGGTGCGGATATTGATCAGCACCTTTTCGCCCATGTTGATGCGCCCCTCGATGGTGGCGGAGCCCATGTGGGGCAGCAGGACAACGTTGTCCATTTCCAGCAGCTTCTTGTTGACGGCGGGTTCGTGTTCAAAGACATCCAGGCCAGCGCCGGCGATCCGCCCCTCCTGCAACAGGCGGACCATGGCATCCTCGTCAATGACCTCGCCGCGTGCCGTGTTGACGATATAGCATTGCGGTTGCAGCAACTGCAGCCGCCGGGCCGAGAGCAGGTGATAGGTGGCCGGCGTGTGCGGACAGTTGACCGAAATGATATCCATCCGCGACAGCATCTGATCCAGGCTTTCCCAGTAAGTCGCCTCCAACTCGGCTTCAGTCGCCTCATCCACCCGGTGACGGTTATGATAGTGGATCGACAGGCCAAAGGCGCGGGCTCGCCGGGCCACGGCGGTGCCGATCCTGCCCATGCCAATAATGCCCAGACGCTTGCCCCAGATCCGGTGCCCCATCATCCAGGTCGGACCCCAACCCCGCCAATCGCCGGCCCGCAGGACACGTTCTCCCTCGGCCACGCGCCGGGGTACGGACAACATCAGGGCCATGGTCATGTCCGCCGTATCCTCGGTCAGAACGCCGGGGGTGTTGGTGACCATGATGCCTCGTTCACGGGCCGCGTTATGGTCGATGTGATCCCAGCCGGTCCCGAACGAGGCGATCAGCTTAAGGCGCTCGCCCGCATTGGCGATGACATCGGCATCGATCTTGTCTGTTATCGTGGGTACCAGCACATCGGCGAATTTCACCGCTGCGATCAGGTCTTCATGGCTCATGGGGTCGTCGGTGACGTTCAGACGGGTGTCGAACAGTTCCATCATCCGCGTTTCGGTCACATCCGGCAGTTTGCGGGTCACGATAACAAGGGGTTTGTTTTGCGACATGAAAATATCTCACGCAGGCATGGTTGGGGCCGGGCAGGGCCGAAAAAATTCTCTCTGTTACGTCTCTAGCAGACTGTGCGCCTTCCGACAAATGGGCAGCTGGCGAATGCCTGCTTGACCCACCACTCGCCGCCTTGGCATAAGGTTGGGGTGAAGTTGATTTCTTGCATTTTTCTGACCCTGACCGTGGTGGCCGCAACCATGGCGATGGCATCTGACGTTGCAGCCAAGCAGGCCGCGCCGGCGGCCCATGCCGGTGCGTCGGGGCTGCCGACACCGCGTTTCGTCTCGTTATCGGCGAAAATCGTCAATATGCGCGCCGGGCCCGGGGTGCGCTATCCCATCACCTGGGTCTATCGCCGCGTAGGCGTGCCGTTGATGGTGATGGCGGAGTATGATTATTGGCGCAAGGTCCGCGATGCCGATGGCACGGAAGGCTGGATGCACCGCAGCCTGTTGAGTGGCCGGCGCATGGCGGTGTTGCGCACGGATATCGGCGAACTTAGAAAAGCGCCAAAGGAAGACGCCCGGGTGATTCTGCGGGCGGAAGCGGGGGTCATCGGAAAACTGCTCGCCTGCCAGGGCGCCTGGTGCCAAATGGAACTGAATGACATACGCGCCTGGTTGCCGCGCGGCGATATTTTTGGCGCCTTGCCCAACGAACAATTTCAATAAGCCGGCGCGGGCCGCATAAGCTATTTTTCGGCCAGATCAAGCATGGCCGCCGCCAAAACCTGCACGCCCTGTTCAAAATCCGCTAAATCCATCTTTTCGTGGGGATTGTGGCTGCCGTCGTCGTTACGCACCAGCAACACCGCCGCCGGGATGCCCGCGCGGGCAAAGATCGAGGCGTCATGACCAACGGTGGCGAATTCAATGGCCGGGATCTCCAAACTCTGCGCGCTGGCAAGTAAAGCCGCCCGCAAGCCCGGATCAAGCGGCGTTGGCGAGGACCCCACCGGCGCGCCCATGACAAAGCGAACCCGCCGGCGCCGCGCAATATCATCCGTGAAATCGTTGATCGCCTGCGCAAAACGGTCTTGAGAGGCCTGTTCGGTACTGCCGAAGTTGAGGCTGAAATGGCATTCGCCGGCGACCTTGGTCAGGGCGTGGTTCTCGGGGTCGGTAAACAGTTTTCCAGGGGTAAACACCGCCGAGGGGTCTTCGCCGTCCTCGATCTCGTGCCACAGGGCTTCCAGGCGTTGCAGCAATTCCGTCACCGCCAGCACCGTGTCCTGGCGCAGCCGCCGGGGCGTGGCGGCGGAATGCTGGTAGGCACCATAGCAAATCCCATCGCCATGGCGCAGATTGCCGCGCACGGCGGTGGCGATGCCCAGGGGCACATCCCGCTCGACCAGCAAGGGCCCCTGCTCGATATGCAGCTCCAGGAAAGCCTTGGTATTGGCGGGGCTAATTTCCGGGCCATCAGGGCGCCAGATGTGATCCACGGCCAGTCCCAGGTCCGCCATGTGATCGGCGATCGAGCGGCCGCTATCAAGGCGTACCAAAGCATCGAACTCCGCCCGGTCCATGTTGCCCACGGCTAGGCGCGCACCCACATAGGCTATGCCAAACCAGACGCTCTCCTCACAGCGGGTGCCCATGGCGGTCAGATTGCAGGCCGGTACCACGCCCGCCCGGCGGATCGCGGCCAGGGCGGTCAGGGAGGCAACGGCGCCGGCCAGGCCATCGAAATTGCCGCCGCGCGCGACGGAGTCCAAATGCGAACCGCTAAGGATGCCCGGCGCATCTTCATCCCGTCCCGCCAGTGTGGCGTAGGTGTTGCCAATGGCATCCATGCGGCCTGTCAGGCCATGTTCCCGCGCGGCGTTAAGCAGGATGTCGCCGGCGGCCTGGTCCTGGGTACTCCAGGCCGGGCGGGTGACACCTTCAACGTCCTTGCTGGCGGTCCGGGCGGAATCGAAGGTCTCCGCCGCCAGGGGCATCAGATCCCTGACCGCTTGCCGCAACGCCTGCTGCCGCGCCTGTGTCATGACTAGCCGTAGGAAAGCCGCTTTTGTACGCTAATCGGCCCGTTCGCAAGGATTTCGGCGATTTGACGGCCGGCACTGCCATCGCCAAACAAAGTGGATTTCGGGAACCGGCCATGGCTGATCTGTTGCCGCGCCTTGGCTTCGATCTCGGCCCGGTCATAGCCCGCGCGCACCACGTTCTCGCCATGCTCCCGCCGTGCCTGACGGGTGCCCACATCCACCGTGGGCGTGCCCAGAAAAGCGCCCTCGCGCAGGCCGGAGGAGGAATTGCCGATCAGACAGGCCGCATTGGCGATCAGCCGGGCATAATCCTCGGGCGTGAAGTTGCGGTAAAAATGCAGCTTGCCGTCGCCATTGACCTCACGGTGCATACGCAGGCCCTTGGAGACATCATCGGAACCCGCATCCACGTTGGGCCACAGCCAGGCGGTCTGCATATCCAGGGCCAGCACCGCTGCCAAAGTCTCCTGCACCTGCTCGAAACCTTGGCCGAACTCGGTGGTGACGGGATGCTGCAAGACCACCAGATAAGGCTGGCTCGGATCCAGTGTCGCGCCGACGCCTTTGTTGGAGGAGAACAGATCGGCAGGCAGGCTCAGGTCCAGATCGGCGATCAGATCAATCGCCGGACAGCCGGTCATGTGCACCCGAGACTCTTCTTCCCCCATGCGCAGGAGATAATCCTTGGCCAGGTCGGTCGCAGGGAAATGTAGATGGGCCAATTTGGAGACCGCATGCCGGACACTTTCATCGATGCTGCCCGTGACCTCGCCGCCCTGGGTATGAGCCACGGGAATATTCATATACGAGGCGGCGATGGCGGTGGCGATAGTCTCGAAACGATCCGCCACGGTCAGCACCACATCGGGGCGCAGGTTTTCGAACTGGGTCGACAGATCCATGATCGCCATGCCGGTGGATTTCGCCATGGTGGTCGGGTTTTCGCCTTCGACGATGGAATAGACCGTGGCCGAGGGTTCGAAACCATCGGCGCGGATATTGTCCACCGCATGGCCGAACCGATACAGCAGCGCCGAGGCGCCGACGATGGTTTGCAGTTCAAGATCGGGATGATCCTCGACCGCCCGCATAACGGATTTGATACGGCCATAATTGGCCCGGCTGTTGACCACGACGCAGATTTTGCGCCGGGTTTTGTTACTACTCATTGCAGATCCTCTAGACGCAGCAAACGGTCGGCGGCCACATCCCGGGCCAGGGTGCGGCCCAAAATTTCATCCAGCCTGGTGGCGGCGATACCGGTACCTGGTTTTTTGGCGGTCAGCATATCCGCCGCCAGCACCGTGCCCTTGGCCAGGGCCCGCGTGGGCGCCAGGCTTTTGGTGAACAGCCCGCGCATGGTTTCCAATTCATCGGCAACCGCATCCTTGTCTACCGGATTGGCGTCCATCTGGGCGAAGGCCGCGCGAGCATCGGCAACCTGGCGGAATTGATCAAAGGTCAGTGAAGCCGGCACATCGGGGCCGAACAGGCCGCGATCAAAAGTAACATGCACCTCGATCATATCGACGCCACGGGCCAGGGCGGCCAGGCTGGGAAACGGGCTGCCGCTGTGATCGGACAAACCAACCGGGCAGCCGTGGGCATCGCGCAGTTCGTCGATCACGTTCAGGCCGACCGCATCCAGGGGCGTTGGGTAGCGCGAGGTGCATTGAAACAGGGCCAGATCGACGCCCAGGGCACGGATGCCGGCGGCGCTGTCGGCGATCTCGGCCCAGCGGCTCATCCCCGTGGAAAGCAATATGGGCCGGCCCGTCGCCGCCATGGCGGCCATCAGGTCGGTTGATTTGTATTCGCCGGAGCCGATCTTCCAGGCCGGATGGCCCAGTTTGTCCAACAGCTCCACCGCCGTGACGGAAAAGGCGGAGCTGAGGAAAATCAAGCCTTTTTCGGCGGCATGTTCGGCCAAACC
Organism: uncultured Rhodospirillaceae bacterium; assembly: GCA_964590195.1. GTDB lineage: Bacteria > Pseudomonadota > Alphaproteobacteria. Next base: position 13,724 of record CAZPWJ010000034.1, read on the forward strand.
CGCCCATTGTTCCGCCGTGAATTCCATGCGCTGCCAATAGTCGTAGCGGGTGGCGTCCTGCTTGGAGAATTTGACCCGAAATTCCTCATCCAAGGTAGATTCCGCCGCCGCGATATGGGTCTGAAACTTGATTGCATCGGCGCCGGCAGCGGCGGATGCATCAATAAAGGCATGCGCCGTGCCCAGGCTGCCGTCATGGGCCTGGCCGACCTCGGCAATCAAAAGCGCCGGGGCGCCATTGCCGACCGCGCGATCTCCGATCTTTATTCCGGTCACGCTCATGCGGTCCTCCATTCGGGCACCTCGCCCTCACCCAAGTCCCAGAACAGGCCGGCCATGATCTGCAGGCCCTCGCGCATGACGGGCTCTAACGCGTGTTCATTGGGCGCGTGCTGGGAACAGGCGGCATAGGAGTGGGGCACCCAGATGGTGGGCAGTCCAAGGGTTTCGGCAAAAACATCATTGGGTAACGAGCCGCCCAGGTTGGGCAAAATCGCCGGCTCCATACCCGTCGTCTCGCGCAACGAGGCGCTGGCCCATTGCACCCAAGGATGATCAGGCAACAGGCGGGAGGCGCGCATGACGAAACCTTCGTTTTTCTGCCCCACGGCGACGTCGTGAAAGCCATGGGCATCCAAATGGGCCCGGATCGCCGGCAGAAAGGTGGCGGGATCGCGGTCAACGGTAAAGCGGATCTGACACCAGGCCGTGGCGTCGGGGGGAATGGCGTTGGCAACCCGGTCCGGGTTGGCGACTTTCATGGCCAGAACTTCAAAGGCATTCCAGGCAAACACCCGTTCCGTGGGCGTCAGACCGGGCTGGCCCCAGTCTTCCTCGACCGCCGGACCCTCATCGCCGCCGCCGACCTTGATCCTGGACAGCACCTTGCGTACCGATGGCGGAATTTCCTCGGGCCGCAGTTCCGGCACCAGAATTTCGCCTTTCGGCCCGACCAGCACCGCCAGCGCATTGGCTATGCGGGTGCCGGCATTGGATATCAAACCGCCCCAGTTTCCCGAGTGATGGGCGCCCTCGCGCAGATCAACCGTCATTTCAAAATTCAAGGCGCCCCGGCTGCCCATGAACAAGGTCGGCTGATCCGGGGCCAGACGCGGGCCATCGGAAGCGATCAGCAAATCCGCCCGCAATTCCTGCAAATGAGCGGCGGCGAAGGCGCCAAGACCGACCGAGCCGACTTCCTCCGACATCTCCAGCAGGATTTTGCAATTGAAACCAAGGCTTCCCCGCACTTCCAGAACCGACGCCAGGGCGGCCAGATTGATCGAATGCTGACCCTTGTTGTCCGCCGTGCCCCGGCCGTACCAGCGTTGCCCATCCTTGACCATGGTCCAGGGGTCCCGGTCCTCGCGCCAATCCCCTTCAAAGCCGCGCACCACGTCGCCGTGGCCATAGCTCAACAAAGTGGGCAGGTTCGGGTTTTCCAGACGTTCGGCCACCAGGAACGGGCCGCCGCGAGGGTCGGGGTTGGCATGGATCGTTACCGTGAAGCCAAGCGCTTCCAGGGTCGGAGCCATCTCCTCGGACAGATAGCGTTCCAGCTCAGGGCGCAGGTCGCGGACCTGGGCCGAGGAACGGATGGCAACCCGGCGGGAAAGATCCTCGAAGAATGCGCCGCTATCGAAGTGGTCCGCTGCTTTGGCTATGGCTGCGTCGCGTGTCATACCGTGCCCTCTATCTATTGGCGGCCAGACAAGTAATGGCCCCGTCTATAGCGCGCCTTACAGCACCCGGGCAATGGTGTTCGACGGTACCTTGACCCTGACTTCCCGGCCCAGCAGATTGAGCAGGATCACCACCCGCTCGGCATCGCCGCGGCGCTCGAACAGGCCCACATGATCCGCCATGGCGCCGCTTTCCAGGCGCACCAGATCTCCGGGCGCCAGTCTGTTTGGATCGACCAGTTGCACATGGCCGGCTTCGTCCTCGCGACCGCGTATTTCCTGGATAACCGCGTCCGCTATCAAGCCAGGCCGCTCGCCAAAGCTGACCAGACTAACCACGCCCGGCGCCGAATTGATGGAACGGCGGCCCGGAGAATTCGGGTCCGCGGCGACAAACAGATAGCGGGGAAACAACGGCGCATTGACCCAGTCGGTTTTACGTGCGTGGCGCCGTTCCTTGCGGTACTCCGGCAAGTAGACCTCGAAGCCGCGCTCCCACAGGTTGCTACGCGCCCACCGCTCCATCCGGGCGTGCGTATAGACCGCATACCACTGAGTTGAGGGCGGGGTCATGATGGGGTCTCCGATGGGTCTTTATCCGCCGCTTCGCCCAGCGGGCCGTCGCGAAGCAGGGGCGAGGAAATTTTCAGTAACGCCGGTGCTCTTATCGCGTCCGGACCGAATTGACCAGCCAGTTTTTCAAAGCTGCCCTGGGGGTCCTTTACATCGCAAATCACGATCAGATCAAAGTCCGGCAAGGAGGCCGGATCGCGGACCAGATCGACATGGCGAAAACGGTTTGCGGTACCGCCCTCATCAGCCACGCCAACCACCTCAACATCATGCTGCAATGCGCATAAAAGTGCGATTTCGGCCAATTCTCCCGCGCCCACAAGAACAACCCTGTGCCGGCCTGCGTCAGCTGCTTCCCCCAGCAATTGATCGCACTGATTCCGGGCTTTGCGGTAGAAATCGAACGAGCGGAAAAGATAGTTCGCCGTCAGCCGCGATTTCTCGCCAAAGCCCTTGGGGGTGAGGTAGTAGGCATAGCGATTCGGCGGCGTCCGCCGCACCTTGACCAGCCCCATGCGCACACAACGCTTCAGGTAGGCATTGGTCAAACCCAGGGCAATGTTCAGGCGCGCCGCCAGGCCGCGCTGTGACAGGCTCTCCTCGCCATCAACAGCGTGCAGCATTTCCATGGTAATACGGGTTTCATTGTCCACGCCGTCGGCGGACATCTCACCCTCATCCAAAGTCTGTTCGCTGCTCATCCCGCGTCCCCACACCTCGATTGACCAATCGCCAATCGAATCGGTGTTCATACGATGAACATTAGCGCGTTCAGAGCGTGAACGTCAAGGATAAGGTGTCGCTGATTTCGCTATGATGCCTGCAAAAGCAATGTCTTAGCTTGATTGATGGTGCTCCGCGCCATGGCCGCCAGGCCCGCATCATCGGCGCTGCTTACGGGATGGTCGATCACACCGAATGAATAGTCCGGCATGCCCAAAACGCGGCACATCAACTCCGCTGCGCTGACGAACTGCGTCGTCATCACACCAATTGCCGGAACCCCAAGGCGCTCTGCTGCTACCGCGTCATGCAAACTGCACGACGAGCAACTGCCTCAATCGCCAAGACCCGAGATGACCGCATCCCATTGCGGAATTTCCGCCACGATGGCCGGATCGGCTGGTGCGCTGTAATTAGATTTTACCCGCACGATCACATCCGTGACGCCGAAATCATCCCGTAGCATCCGATCCAGATGCGAAAAGTAGCCAACCGTGCCTTCCTTGCCGTTGGAAATAAAGCCAACGGTCTTGCCCTGCAACGAGGCCAGGCGTGGCGCTGGATTGCCCAGCTCCGCCGCCATCTCGCTACTTGGGTCCAATACGCGCAATGTCATTGCGATCCCCTTCCTGAGGTGCATACGTTTACGTTTTCGGCGGCTCACAATCGAGGCAGACGCCGATGGCCATGGTTACCACATGGCTTTTGTGTCCCAGCCAGGGCGGAATTACGGCGCCAAAGCCTCCCGCCGGGCCGCCGGCGGCGATGACCAGCAATTGATCGGGACTTTCCATGGCGGGATATACCGTATCGCCACGGTCACGCACGACAGATCCCTTGCCCACATCGGCCCATTCCCGGCGATGGATGCGGGCGCGCTCGAATATAAATTCGGATATATCCGCCTTGCTCCACCCGGCTTTCTGCAAATGCCGGCGCAGCTGCTGGGGCACGATGATGGCGTAGTTGCCGGGCCAAATGGAGTAATGGCGCATGTTGGCGCGGATTTCCGCCGCGAAGGTCTCCAGAATCTCCCTGGGCTCGGTGGTCCATTCATTCATGATCTGGCGCGGCGCACCGGCGGCCATGACGGTGACGGCGGAGGCTTCTTTTGGAATGTCGTTTTGCTCTGCCAGGCTCAGCCAGGTGCTGTCGTCCTCGTCTTCCGCCAGGCAATAGCTGATCTTACCCGGATGGCCGATGGTCGAGCGGTCGATGCCCCCCGGACGTACATCGAGGACGTTGATCAGGATCAGGCGCAGGGCGCGGCCTATCGCCATGGTCGCCCGGTCGCTGGAGCCCAACACATTGAAAGTCGGGTTGGCGGACAGCTCCTTGCTGATTGGCCCGTTTAGAACCAGCATGACGGCGCAGCCGCCGGTGCTGGCCGTGGCGCCGTGGAGCAGGAACTCCGGTTGCATCATCGCGGTCACGGCGGCAACGACGACCGGAAAATGCATGGGCAGACAGCCGGCCATGACCGCGTTGATCGCCAGCTTCTCCGCCGTGATCGGGCGTTCGCGCACCGGTTCGACGCCAATCAATTGTTCAGGTGGCAGCATGGCCCATTCCAGACAGGCCTCCACCGCCGCCGCCGTTGGCGGCACGATGGGCAAGCCATCGGTCCAGCCATTGCTGTGATAAAGCTCCTGAACGGCGTTGAAGTCGTCAGCCTCGTGAATTTTCGATGCAAGTTGCACGGTTTTGTTTTCCCCTGAGCAGTAACTAGAGGCCCATTTCCTTGGCGATGATATTACGCTGGATTTCCATGGCGCCGCCACCGATCTCGAACAATTTGGCGTCCGCGAAATGCATGGGCAGGCCGCTTTCCACGCTGTAACCAAAACCACCCAACAGCTGCAGGCCTTGATGCGAGACCATCATATAAGCTTCGGCGCCCGCGACCTTGGCCATGGAAGCCTCCAAGTGGCAGCTGCCCTCGTTTTCCAGTTTCCAGGCTGCCCGATAGGTCAGCAACCGGGCGCTATCCACCGCCATCTGCATATCCACCAGCTTGTGCCGCACCGCCTGCAGGCGGCCCAGGGGCCTGCCAAAGGCGATGCGCTGGTTTACGTATTCCAGCACCATGTCAATGATACCTTGGGCCGCGCCGACGCCGATGGCGCCGTGATAAAAGCGCTCGTTATCCAGGCCGCCCAACAGACCCTGCCAGCCATTGCCGCGCCCGCCGATAATGGCGTCCGCCGGCACGTGAAGATCATTGAAAGCAATGGAATAGGTCGGGATCATGGCCATGCCCAGGGTCTCGATCCGGTGGTATTCGATCCCCGGACACTGGCCGGGGTTTTCCACCAGAAACAGCGTGATGCCATCATGCTTTGGCTTGTCCGGATCCGTGCGCGCGGCGATCACGGCAAAGCCGGCGCTTTCAATCTGGCTGTTGAACATCTTGGTGCCGTTGATCAGGTAGGAACCGTCCGGCTGTTCCTCGGCCCGGGTGGCAATGGCGGCGGCGTCCGAGCCGGCCTCGGTTTCCGTCAGGCATAACGCCAATTGAACCTCGCCGCGAACCACCTTGGGCAGAACCAGATCCTTCTGCTCCTGCGAGGCAAAGCGTGCGATTTGCGGCCCTACGATCACGGCGGCCCGGCCATAATGGGTCGCAAGGGCGGACGAGGCCCGGGACAGTTCCTCGACGAAAACTACCATGCCCGTGGGGTCGACTTTTTCCAGACCGCTGTATTCGGGCGGCAGCAGAAAGCCGAACACGCCAAGTTCGCCAAGTTTCAGGAAGGTCTCGCGCGGCGGCTCCACCTTGTCGCGGACCCATTGCAGAATTTTCTCCCGTGGGAATTCCGCCTCGACGAAACGCCGGGACATATCCTTCAACGCCTGATGCTCGGGGCTTAAACCAAAATCCATTTGAACGACCCAATCTTCCTCATGATACCCAGCTGCTCACAGCGTTCCCGCAGCCACCCGTGCTTCCACGTTTCGTTTAATATTTTCCAGGCACACCCTGGCCTCGGCATCCATCCGCTCGATCATTTCCGCCGTTGGCGGTTTAGGCCGGGCCGGGTTTTGTACGGTACGGGTATAGCGCACCTGGTCACCGACCTGCTCCACATCATAACGGGCGATGATCGGGCCGGTGAAGTCGGTGCCGGTCTCGGCCATCCACAAATACGGCGATTGGCATTCGGTAACCCGCCAGTTCAGCACCGCCGGGCCAGTGCGGGTGTGCCATTGCTCGCAAAAGGTATCGCCCACCACCAATGGGCGGTCGGGGCTGTCCATTTCGTGCGAGGCGGCGATCCATTCCGGCCAGGAATTGGGGTTGGAGACATAGTCCAGCACCGCCTTGGCCGGCGCATCAATCAAAATATCATGGCTGCGTTCAAACGCGGAAGTATCCGTCATGGTCTCAAACTCTTTCCCGAACCTATATCTTGCGCCACGATGGGCGCAGGATGTTATACCAATGCAAATTGATACTAATCGAGTCGATAAGGCGGGGTCATGGTGAAAATTAACGGCGAACGGTTGCTGGAAGATCTGCGTACGATGCGCGCCATGGGCGCGACCGGCACGGGCGTCGTGCGCCCGGCTTTCTCCGAGATGGACATGACCGCCCGGCGCTGGCTGGCGGAGCGTTACACGGAAGCCGGACTAGAGGCGACCATTGACGGTGTCGGCAACGTGCTGGGCAAATCCGCCAATCCGGGTCCGGCGCTGTTGATCGGTTCCCATTCCGACACCCAGCCCACGGGCGGCTGGCTGGATGGCGCCCTTGGCGTGGCTTATGGCCTGGAAGTCGTCCGCGCCCTGGCCGAGGACCCGGCGACAAAGGATCTGCCGGTGGACGCGGTATCCTGGCAGGACGAGGAGTCCCGCTTCTATGGCTGCCTGGGCAGCCGCTCCTTCTGCGGTGATTTTCCCGCCGCCGCGGAAGACGGCCTAGCGGACAAGGACGGCGTCGCCCTTTCGGATGCCCTGGCCCAGGCCGGTCTGACCGGCGTGCCGCGCCTGTCTTCAGGGGAGCGAGACTATATGGGCTTTCTGGAGGCGCATATTGAACAGGGCCCGCATTTGGAAAACGACGGCCTGCGCATCGGCATTGTCGAAAGCATCGTTGGCCTGGGCGGCATGGTCTTTACCTTTACCGGGCAGCAGAACCATGCGGGCACCACCATGATGGCCGGACGCAAGGATGCGGCGACGGCGCTATACGCCCTGGCCAATGCCATCAACGAGGAATTTCCCAAAGTCGCGGGCGAGCGCTCGGTCTGGACCATGGGCCGGATACTGCTCCGGCCCGGCGCGCCATCCATCGTGCCCGGCTATGCCGAGCTGGAACTGCAATACCGGGATGTGGAGCCCGCTGTTCTGGACAAATTCGAGGCGGTCGCCCACGGCCTGGTAGCCAAGATCAACAGCCGGGGCGGCGCGGTGGTCGAGGCGAAACCATCGCGGGTACGCATCTCACCGGCCCATATGGATCAGGGTTTTCGCGGGCATCTGGCGAAAGCGGCCGAGAGCCATGCGCCGGGCAACTGGACCGCGATGCCGTCGGGCGCCTTTCATGACGCCGGCGTCGTTTGCACCGTGATGCCTTGCGCCATGCTGTTCATTCCCTCCATCGGCGGTATCAGCCACGACTTCGCCGAGGATAGCCATGTCGAGGATATCGTCCTGGGCTGCGAGGTGCTGGCGACGGGCGCGGCGTCCATCCTGTCGGCGGCGGCGGAGGCCGATGCGTAATGGAAAGCATGTCCGGATTGTGGGCCGAGTTTCTCACCGTCTGGCAGACGGCTGTGTTCGGCGTCGGTATCGGCCAGGTGTTGTCGGCATTGGCGGTCTTTGTATTTTTCCTACTGTTGCGCCGGGTTTTTACCCGCATCGTATTGGGAACCTTGCGTAGTATTTCCCGGCGTACCAAGAACAGTTTTGATGACGAATTGATCACGACCCTGGAACAGCCGATCCGGTTTGTCTTCGTCATCATCGGATTATATGCGGCGACCCAGGTCGTGTCGTTCCCAGAGCAGATTGAGCTGTTGCTGACACGTTTGGTGCGTTCGTTTATTGCCTTCGCTATTTTCTGGACCCTGTACCGCTGTGTGACACCGCTGTCGTTCCTGATCGACCGGGCCTTCGGCGCCCTTGGCCATACCAGCTTGGGCGACAGTCTGAAGGAGTTCGTGGCCAAGCTGGCCCGCTTCGTCATCGTCTGCGTCGGGGTCGTGGCGGTGCTGGAAGAATGGCAATTCAATGTGGGCGCCGTACTGGGCGGCCTGGGCCTGGTGGGCATGGCGGTGGCTTTCGGGGCGCAAAACCTGATCGCCAACCTGTTCGCCGGCGTCACCATTTTTCTGGACGGCATTTTCGAAAAGGGCGATTGGATCCGGGGCGGCGGTGTCGAGGGCACGGTGGAGGACATCGGTTTCCGCACCACCAAGATCCGCCGCTTTGACAAGGCCCTGACCACCATACCCAATGACAAGCTGGCGGGTGACGCGGTGATTAATTTCTCGCGCATGACCAATCGTCGGATCCATTGGAAGATCGGCATAGAGTACAGCGCCAGCGAAGGCCAGCTGCGACAAATCGTCACTGGCATCAAGGATCATGTCCACGATAACCCGGATTTCGAGGTCGATCCGGCAAAGGTAACCACCTTGATCCATGTCGACAGCTTCAACGACAGCTCCATCGATATCATGCTGTATTGCTTCACTTCCACAACCCGCTGGCCGGAATGGATGCGGGTGAAAGAGGACCTGGCCTTCGCCATCAAGGACATCGTGGAAGGGGCGGGCAGCGGCTTTGCCTTCCCCTCCTCGTCTATTTATGTTGAAACCCTGCCCTTTGGCAGGCCGGAAGCCTTTCCTGGCGCCCCGAACCAATCTCCAAACGCAGCCCCAAACGCATCTGAGGAAACCCAATGAAACTGTTCTTTTCCGGAAACTCGCCCTACGCCCGCCGCACCCGCATCGCCGCCCGCGCCGCCGGTCTGGCGGTGGAGGAAGTCGATGCCTCGCCCCCTGGCCGCCGAGAACCATTTCCTCCTGCAACACGGACCCGGCGGCAAGGTGCCGGCATTGGAGACGGACGCGGGCAGTTTTCTCTGTGAAACCCTTATTATCTGCCGTTATTTGAATGACCTGTCGGGCGGAAAATTGCTGCCAAGCGAGCCGGCGGCGGCCGAGGCGGTGCTAGAGCTGGAAGGGATCGCCTCCCTACTAATGGATACTCTTTTCCATTGCTCCCATGAAAAACGCCGCGAGGCCGGCGAGCAGTCTCCCGCCGTCATCGACAAGGAAAGTCTGCGCGCGCGCCGCTGTTATGATGCCTTGGAGGCCAAACTCGCTGGTCAGGACGCGGTCATCAACCTGGGCACCATCGCGGCGATCGCCGCCCTTGGTTATGCCGATTGGCGTCACGCCGATGATAATTGGCGCAAGGGCCGGGATGGCTTGGCGGCCTGGGCGGACGCAATGATGAAGGTCCCGGCGGTCGCGGACACTTATCCGGTTTTTTGAGGACCACCCATTATTCCAATGGAGAAAAGCCATCTAAGGCAGTGGATTTAGCCTCGCCTCTAACCAATAGATGGCATTGATGTCGCGACAATTCTCATTATATTAGCGAATGGTGATTTTAGGAGCAAACGTTCCAAAACCAGACCATTTTCCCCTTGCGAAAGGTTATAGCAGCGCTGCATATCTACAAATGCATGTATTCGTCATGCTGTCGATTTTTATGTGGTCCCGAAATTTGAGAATTCTAATATTGGACGATGAGGCCGACTTCAGATCCGCCGTCAGGCTGTTTCTGGAACGCAGCGGTTATGAGGTCACCGAAGCCGCCGATGGTGCCGCCGGACTGGAATCTGCCCGATTGAAACAGCCTGATTTGATAATTTCAGACATCCGCATGCCCATCATGAGCGGCGAGGATTTTTTCAAGGCCCTGCGGACCGGCAAATCGGATCTGGACATAATTCCAGTAATATTTCTCTCTGGACATATTGATGATGCGGACACTGCCCGCTTTTTAAACAGCGGCGCCGATCATTGCCTGCGCAAACCCGTATCGATGGATCTATTGCTGGCGCACGTGCGTTCCTGTTTGTCGACCTCTGAACGCTATGGCGAATTCATCGCGAGAAAATTGGATATCGTCGCCAAATTCCTACCGGTATCCATTTCCCATGATTTCAGGCAATACAGTTCCCTGGTGGAAAATGTGAATGCATACGTCGAGGTTGTTGCCGCCATCTTGAAAAATGGCGACGCCAGTTTCGAGGCTGAAGATTCCGATCAGGGCGCGGCGGACGGTAGCCCGTCCGCGGCGCGTGGCGAAGCGGTGGCCTCACAGTCGAGCCGGGCCAGGTACATACGATTCCATCTGCGGGAAAACAAAAAGCTGCAATCATTGATCGAAAACAGCCGCACGGGCGCATTGACCTGGCAACTTATATTTCTGGTGGCTGAATCGCAGATCGCGGACCGGCCGATCTATGTTTCCGATTTATATTTTATGGCGCAAGCGGCGAAGACGACCATCAACAATCACATCCTCTCGCTTATTGAGGACGAGGTTTTTGTGAAACAACGCAGCCCAACCGACGGCCGCCGGCAAAGGGTGTCGTTGACCGACAGCTTCGCCAACGCTTTTTACAATCATATTGACGATACCGTCCGAAAAATAACGGAAATTCCACCTCAGGCTTGATGGCCAGCTACAGATGCGCCGCCATCGCCTTGTGCCAGGTTGAATCCGCGCCGTCGCCGATCGTGGTGATGTGTACGTCCAACAGGTACGGCTCGCCCGCGGCCTGGGCGTCCTTGCCCCGCTGCAAGGCCGCCTCCAATTCGCCGGGCTCGTGCACATGCTCGCCCTCGATACCTTGGGCCTTGGCCAGCATCACGAAGTCGATGGCCGGGTCGCCCAGATAGGTTTCGGGATATCTGTTCTGGGCCTTCATGTTACCGCCCCAGGCGGCGAAATTGGTCCGCACGGTCTGATAATTCATGTTGTTCCAGACCACGGTCAGGATCGGCAGGCTGTAACGCGCCATGGTCCAGAACCCGGATGAACTGTACATCACGCCGCCATCGCCGATGGAAAGCACCACCGGACGGTCCGGCGCCGCCAGTTGCGCCCCGATCGCACTGCCCAGGCCGTAACCGAGGCTGCCGCCGGCGGTGCGCACAAGGCTCATGTCATTGTCGCCATAGCCAAACGGCATGAGGTGATCGAAGGCCCGGAAATTCTCCGACACCACGACCGAGTTGCCGGCCAGATTGCGCGCCATGGCATCGCCCAGATACACGGGATGTATGGGATTGTCCTTGGCATGGCTCAGGGCGCCATCGGCTTGTTTGGCCAAACGCGCGGCGCTCTGTTCTCCCAGGCCCATTTTACGCTTCTGGATATGGGCCAGATTGGCATGATCGGGTTTCCACAAGCCATTCAATGCGCGCAGGGTATGATTGACATCGCCCAGGACATCAAGGTCCAGGGCAAAGGTGTTGCCCAGCATGGCCGGGTCCTGGCCGATGCCGATGATCGTGCCGGCATCGGGGAATTTCTCGTCCTCGGCGGAGGCGCGGGTATTCTGGCGATAGCCGACGCAGCAGACCACATCGTAGCCCTTGTCCGACATGCCATCAAGCGGGCCGACATAATTGGGATGGCGCATGGGGAAACCGCCATAGTCGAAAAAGCCAACGGCCACCGGCAGGGCATAATTCTCCACCATATCGAGCAATTCCCGCGTCCCGCCTGAGTTACGCACGTCCGGCCCGACGACAACCAAGGGATTTTCCGCATTCAGCAAGGCGTCGTGGATTTTCTCCAGGGTACCGCCATTGGGCGTCTGCGCCACTTCCAGTCCTTCCGCCGCCTGGATCGTGGCCTCGATCCCGGTTTGATCCAGGGCGGGGGAGGAGTAGGCCACATAGACCGGCCCCGTGGGCATGGTCATGGCTTCCTTGAAGGCCCGGCGGGTCGCCATGGCGATGCCGCGGCCATCGGTCACTTCCCAGCGGTTCTTGGTAATATCCTCGACCGTGCCCATCTGGCTGAAACCGCCGGACGCGCCAAGGGTATTGTGATCGCCGAACGAGCCGTTGTCGCGCAGGGCGGCGGTGACCACCATGGGCGTGCCGTCGAAATAGGAATTCTGCAATTGGCCCGAGCCCTGGCGCGTGCCGGCAGCCAGATGCACGTTCACGAAGGATGGCTTGTTGGCCGCCTTGGCGTAACCGTCGGCGGCCGAGAGGACAAGGGATTCCGCCAGCAGCAGGATTGGCTGCACGCCGGGGACGGTCAGAAAGGCATCGAAGAACCCAGCCTCGGCGCTGCCCGTGTTGGTAAAGGCGTATTCGACGCCTTGCGCGACCAACTGATGCATCAACACCTCACCGCCCGTACCGGTAACCTTTGTCTTGCTCATAAAACCTATCTCCAATTGAAATGCCGCTGCGAGGTGGGGTGTTGCCCATGCTTGATCCCCCTAAGCCTAGAGACAGCGGCCAAGTCAATCAAGGCAGCGAAGTGTATGGATACGAATCCTCGGCGCCTACGACTTCTCCCGCAGCAGCCAGCCGAAGATAACCGTTGCGGCCACGGCGCCCGCCAATTGTGCGGCGATAAATGCCGGTGCATCGTCTGGCGCTATGCCCGAGAAGGTATCCGTGAAGGTCCGCGCGATGGTTACCGCCGGATTAGCGAACGAGGTCGAGGCGGTGAACCAATAACCCGCCGTAATGAACAGGCCCACCGCATAGGGTACCGCGTCGGGGCGAAACCGCACGCAGCCCAATATGGTCGCCACCAGGCCAAACGTGGCCACGCATTCGGCGAACCATTGCCCCGTGCCGGTGCGGACATTGGTGGATATTTGCAGGACCGGCTGATCGAACATGATGTGCGCGGCCACGGCGCCGCAAATTCCGGCAACGATCTGCACGCCCAGAAACGCCGCTGCCTCGCCCGGCGCGATCTCCCGCCGCAGCAGGAACGCCAAGGTGACGGCGGGATTGAAATGGGCCCCCGAAACAGACCCGAAAATCAGGATCAGCACGGCCAGAATGGCGCCAGTGGCAATGGTGTTGCCCAACAGGGCCAGGGCCACATTGCCCCCGGCCAGGCTCTCGCCCATGATGCCGGAGCCGACCACGGTGGCCAGCAGAAACGCCGTGCCGATGAATTCCGCCGCCAAGCGCCGGCCCGAACTGAATGCCATGTAACTTGATCCCCCGTAAATGGCCGTGATTCGCTATTCCAGCATGGTAACCTTGGCGCCGCCGTCCTCGACCAGAAAATGGCTGCCGGGATAGCCGGCTTCGGCTGGAATGCGCAAGCTGCGGCCCTTGGGGTGTTCGGCGGGTTCGGGCTGCACGGTAACGGTTGTCGTGGCCCGCGTTGCCGCCATGGCCTCATCCACGGTCTTGTATTGCGCCAGCTTCAGCAAATTCATCCGGGTCGGAAAGACCACGGTGCGCTTGCCCGCCTCGGCATCGGCTACCGCTGCCTCGGGCCGCAGCCATTCGGAATCCGTGGATTCGGAACCGTCATGCAAGGCCACATGATCGACCGGCGCGCGGGCGACAAAAAACTGCGTATCAAACACCTTGGGTACGACGCGCGGCGTGATCCAATGGGCATAGCTGACCATCTTGTCCAGGGCCAGGATCAAACCTTCCGTGCGGCAGACATCGGCCATGGTGATCTTGCCCGCCGCCAGATCGGCCCGCCAGCGGGCCTCGATGCCGGCCAGCTGCTCGGCCTTGATCAATTCGTCACTGTCCTTGTTGGTCGCCAACAGCACGCCGCATTCCTCGAACGCCTCGCGCACGGCGGCGACGCGGTGAGACAAGGTCATCTCGTCCAGACCCTCCGCGCCACGGCAGAATTCCCGCGCATCCGCATCCTCGGGATCAACCTTGCCGCCGGGAAACACCAGGGCGCCCGAAAAGGAGTCGATTTCGTGATGGCGTACCACCATGAAAACTTCCAAACCGTCCGCGCCATCGCGGATCAACAGGACGGTGGAGGCTGAAATGTCCGGTTTTTTCTCTTCGCTCACGTTTACTCACATTCTTCGCTGTAATTTTCTGTTGGGGCTTTGTAGCACAGTTTTCCACCGTGGGCGCTGGTAACACGGGGCGGCCTATGGCATTTTGCCCAACCGGCGAAAAAGGAACCTATGTCATGAGCCTTGCGATCGACCCAAACAGTGAACGACGGCTGCCCGAAACCCTTGTCACCATGTTGACGGATCTATTGGGCGAGCGGTTTTCCACCGCCCAGGCGGTGCGGGAACATCACGGCAAGGGAGAGGCCTATCATAGCGCCGCCCTGCCCGAAGGCGTGGCCTTCGCCAACAGCACCGAAGAGGTCGCGGCCATCGTCAAGGCTTGTGCCGCCCATGGCACGCCGGTGATCCCCTATGGCACCGGCACGGCCCTGGAAGGCCATACCCTGGCCCTGCAGGGTGGCGTTTCACTGGACGTCAGCGGCATGGACGAGATCATCCGGGTCAGCCCGGAAGACATGGATTGCACCGTGCAGGCCGGTGTCACCCGCAATACCTTGAACGAATATCTGCGTGATACGGGGCTGTTCTTTCCCGTCGATCCGGGCGCCGATGCTTCCCTGGGCGGCATGGCGGCGACACGGGCCAGCGGCACCACCACCGTGCGCTATGGCGCCATGCGCGAGAACGTGCTGGCCCTGACCGTGGTGCTGGCCGACGGCCGCATCATCCAGACCGCCCGGCGGGCCCGCAAATCATCCGCCGGCTATGATCTGACGCGGCTGTTCGTCGGCTCGGAAGGTACCTTGGGGGTGATTACCGAAGTGACCCTACGCCTGTACGGCATTCCCGAAGCGACCCGGGCCGCCGTCTGCTCATTTCCTGACCTGGAGGCGGCGGTCAACACGGTGATTTCCGTGGTGCAATGCGGCATCCCCATCGCGCGCTGCGAGTTGCTGGACAAAACCGGCATGAAGATGATCTGCGATTACGGCAAGCTGGACGACTACACCATCGGCGATACCCTGTTCATGGAATTCCATGGCAGCGAAGCGGGCGTCGAGGAACAGGCGGAAATGGTCCAGGCTATCGCCGCCGACAATGGCGCCGGCGATTTCAAATGGGCCTCGAAGGCCGAGGACCGGACGAAATTATGGGCCGCCCGGCACAACGGCCATTACGCCATTCTGGCCACGGCCAGGCCGGATCAGCATACCATGTCGACGGATGTCTGCGTGCCGGTCTCGCGCCTGGCCGAATGTATCTTGGCGACGCAAGAGGATCTGGCCCAGACCGGACTGGTTTCGCCTTTCGTCGGCCATGCGGGCGACGGCAATTTTCATATGGCGATCCTGGCCAACTACAGCGATCCGGAAGAAGACCGTATCGCCCACGAATTCCACGACCGCCTGGTGCGCCGAGCCCAGGCCATGGAAGGTACCTGCACGGGCGAGCACGGCGTTGGTTCGGGCAAGATCGATTATCTGGAGGCGGAATTGGGCGAGGCGGTGGATGTCATGCGCAGCGTGAAGCGCGCCCTGGATCCAGACAACATCATGAACCCGGGCAAAATGTTGCGGCTATAAAAAATCGAGGGCCAGCGTGAACGAACAGCCAAAGCTATCGAAGCATTACACCGCCACCCATTGGGGCGCCTATCATCCCGAACACGACGCCCAGGGCCGTTTGCGCCTGCGCCCCGTAGCCGATGATCCCGATCCCTCAGCCATCGGGCGGTCCCTGGCCGATGCGGTGGATGACGATCTGCGCATTGAACAGCCCATGGTGCGGGCCGGCTGGCTGGAAAATGGTCCTGGTCCTTGCGGTGAGGACCGTGGTTCACGGGGCGGCGAGCCCTTCGTGCCGGTGTCCTGGGACAAGGCATTCGAACTGGTCACGGGCGAGATCGAGCGGGTGCGCGGCCAACATGGCAATCAGGCCATCTATGCCGGCTCCTATGGCTGGGCCAGCGCCGGGCGCTTTCATAACTCCAAGGCGCAGCTGTCGCGCTTCCTGAACCTGACGGGGGGCTTTACCCGGTCCTTGAATACCTACAGCCTGGCGGCGGCCGAGGTCATCCTGCCCCATATCGCGGGCAAGATGGTACCGCTGCAAATGGCCCATCACCCCTGGCCGGCGATCGCCGAGCATACGGAGCTGTTTGTCTCTTTCGGCGGCGTGCCTTTGAAAAATGCCCAGGTGGATTCGGGCGGCGTGGCCCAGCACAGCGCCGGGGAAGGCCTGCGCGCCTGCGCCAAGGGCGGGGTGGAATTCGTCAATATCGGTCCGGTGCGGGGCGATGCGGCCGATTTCCTAAATGCCGAATGGATCCAGCCACGGCCCAGCACGGATGTCGCCTTGATGCTGGGCCTGGCACATACCTTGGTCAGTGAAAATCTGCACAGCCCCGATTTCATGGATAAATACTGCGTCGGCTTTGACCGTTTCCTGCCCTACCTGATGGGCCAAACGGACGGCCAGGCCAAGGATGCGGACTGGGCCGCCGTCATCGTCGATCTGGATGCCGCGCAAATCCGAGATCTGGCCCGGCGCATGGCATCCAAGCGCACGCTGATCAACGTCGCCTGGTCCCTGCAGCGCGGCGAACATGGCGAACAGTCTTTTTGGATGGTCATTACCCTGGCCGCCATACTGGGCCAGATCGGCCTGCCCGGCGGCGGCTTTGGCCTGGGCTATGGCGCCGCGGCGCCCATGGGCCGGCATATGCCGGCCGCACCCTGGGCCACCTTGAGTACGGGCCGCAACGAGGTCGCGGACTTCATCCCCGTGGCGCGCATTTCGGACCTGCTGCTCAATCCGGGGGGCAGTTTTACGTATAATGGCCTGACCATGACCTATCCCGATACCCGCATGGTCTATTGGGTCGGCGGCAATCCGTTTCATCATCACCAGGACCTGAACCGTTTACTAACCGCCTGGCAGCGTCCCGATACCGTGGTCGTGCATGAACCTTGGTGGAACGCCATTGCGCGGCATGCCGATATTGTCCTGCCAGCGACCACGGTGCTGGAACGCAATGATATCGCCGGTTCCTTCCGTGACGGCAGCACCCTGCTGGCCAACCGCAAGGTCATGGATCCGGTCGGCCAGTCCCGCCACGACCATGATATATTTTGCGGCATGGCCAAAAAGATGGGCTTTCTCGATGCCTTTACCGAGGGCCGGGATGAAATGGACTGGCTGCGCCATATCTATGACCTGTCGCGCCAACGGGCCGCCAAGGGCGGCCATGAAATGCCCGATTTCGAGGAATTCTGGCAGGCGGGACGGGTGGATCTGTCGCCCCCGGATCGGCCAAGCACCTTCATGGCGGGCTTCCGCGCCGATCCGGTGGCCGAACCCCTGACCACCCCCACCGGCAAGCTGGAGATCTGGTCCGATACCATCGCCGAATTCGGCTATGACGATTGCCCCGGTCATCCGCGCTGGATCGAGCCAAAGGAATGGCTGGGCGCGGAACTGGCCGAGAGCTATCCCCTGCATCTGGTTTCGAACCAACCCGTGACGCGTCTGCACAGCCAGCTGGACAACGGCATCGTCTCGCGGGAAGCAAAAGTCGCCGGCAGGGAAGCCGCAACCATTCATCCCGATGATGCCGCTGGCCGCGGGATCAAGGACGGCGACGTGGTGCGCCTGTTCAATGATCGCGGCCAATGCCTGGCCGGCGCGATAATTTCCGATGCGGTCCGTGCCGGCACCGTGCAACTGCCCACCGGCGCCTGGTATGACCCGGCGGAGCCTGGACGGATCGGCAGTCTGGACAAACACGGCAATGCCAACGTTCTGACCCGCGATGTGGGCACGTCGTCCCTGGCGCAAGGTCCGTCGGCGCATTCCTGTCTGGTCGAGGTCGAGGTCTATCAGGGCACGCCGCCGCCCGTAACCGCCTTCACGCCGCCGCCGATCCGGCGAGACTAAGCCAACTCCGGCAGGCCCACGGCACGGAAATTCTCCGCCGTCGGTTTGCCCGATGCCAGATCCCAGCCGCGTTGGCCGTAGTATTCGTCCAGCAATTGGTCCCAATCGGGACGTTCCAGGCGCTCGCCCGCATGGGGCCCCGTCGCCGGTTCGCGCATAAAGCGTTCGGGCGGATAGTCGGCGGCGCGGTCGAAATTGGTGTGGCGCATGTTGAAGGCCTTTTGCAGGTAGAGGATCTTTTCACCCTCCGCCATCAACTCGTCGGCGCTTTTGCTTTCGCCCGTGGCCAGGGAATACAGCCGCGCCGCCTCCTCCGGCCCCATCATTTGCAGGCCGCACCAATATGTGGCGTAAAAACAGATACCCATGATTTCCAGCAGATTGTGGAAACGCTGGTAGTAGATCACCAGTTCCGCCTTATGGGCATAGGTGGTCGGATCGAACGCCGTGGGAACGCCAAAGCGTTCCGTGGACAGTTCGGGTTCCAGGGGCATGCGTTCCGTCAGCGGCCCGCCCTGGGTGTGGGTGCCGCCGCGCTCGGCCACGGCAATGGCCAGCGCCCAGCCCTTGAAGACGCGCATTTCCTCGGCCAGGTCCTGGCCTTTCATATGCATGGCAAAAGGTTCGGAATCCCGGCCCAGCTTTTTGGCCGCCGCCAGGCTGCCGTCGGCCAAAAGATCGCCGATGCCTTCGCGGCGGGCGATTTTGCTCAGCAGCTCGCTGATCACCTCCACATTGCCCCATTCCAGCTCCAGACCGCCGGTATCTTCGATGGTCAGCAGGCCGCGCTGATAACATTCCATGGCCCAGGCGATGGGATTGGTGGCATTGGTATTGTCCAGGCCCAGCCGGGTGCAAAGTTCGCTAAGCGCTAGTACGGCGGCCGGATCGGAAATACCCAGTTTGCCGCCGAAATCCCAATAATCCTGACTTTCCACCTTTTCGCCACGCGTGCCCGCATGCGGTCCGGATTTCACGCGTTGATATTGCGAACACATGACGGGACAGGCGAAACAGCCGAACGCCTTGTCGATATAGTGCTTTTCCTTGACCGCCGTGGCGATGGCGTCCGCTTCATCAAGATTGATCTGGGTCGCCTGATAGTTTCGCACCGGGATGGAGCCCAGCTTGTTCCATGCCTCGAACGAGGTCGAAGTGCCGAATTTGCGCAAATTCTTTGTCGTATCAACGCCCATCAGATGGTGCTGCATGGCCAGGCTTTCAGCCATGAAAGCCTCAGGCTCGGCCACTTGCAGTGTGCCCGAACCACTGACCGCGATGGCCTTGAGGTTTTTCGAACCCATGGCGGCACCAACGCCGCAGCGCGAGGCGGAGCGGGTACGGCTGACGATAATACAGGCCGCCGCCGCCATGTTTTCACCGGCGGGCCCAATGCTCAACAATTCCAGCGTGGGACGGTCGATGCGGGCGCGGAGGGCCTTTTCGGCATCCCAGGTGGTTTCACCCCAAAGCCCGCCCGCATCGCAAATGGTCACATTGCCGTCGTCGATATCGATATACACCGGTTGCGCCGCCCGGCCCGTGACGACGATATGATCGAAGCCGGCATATTTCATTTCGGGTGCAAAATTACCGCCGGCATTGGCCGCGCCAAAGCCACCCGTCAGAACATTCTTGCAACTGATGGTCATGCGGCAGGCGGTTGCCGCCATGGTGCCGACCAGGCTGCCGGCGGTAAAGATAAGCGGGTTGTCGGGATGCAACCGTTCCTTACCCAGGGGCGTTTCGTTCAGCAACAGCCAGTTGTTGACCCCCATGCCGGCGGGAAAGCGCGCGTTCAAGGGCGCCGTCGGCTCGGTCGTAACCGTGCCCGCGGTCAGGTCAATGCGCAGAATATTGCCGCCGATGGCGAATGGTCCGCTCATGCCTCAGTTCCGCTTTACCGACAGGGCGCCGACGGGACACCATTGCACGCACAGCGGCCGTTCCTCGTCGGCGCAGCCGTCGCATGGCGTGCGATCGTTCCGCGCCCCTTCGAAAATGACGATTTCGACTCCGCCTTCCCGTTCATCCTTGAGGATTTCGATGCTGGAATTGCGCCGCCCGAACACGCCCTCATGATGGAAGGAGCAGGCCAGCACACACAAATTGCAGGCGCCGCAACGCCCATGCCTCGGCAGGATGGTCGAAAATCCCATCGTCACTCACACCTCTTTTTTTGTAGTGTCCTACTCAAAGACGGCAGCCTTCATTGACTTACGTCAAATCGCCTATCTGTCGGTCGTCGCCAACCAGTCGGTGCAGGCATCGGCCACATCGCGCCAGCCGTCCTCCAGCAACAGCATGTGGCCCATCTCCTCGAACTCCAGGTAGGTCGCCTGTTCGAGATATCTGTCGGCCACGTTGCGCACGGTCGCCGGCGAGATCACCCTGTCCCGGCCAGCCGCGATGACCAGCACCGGGCAATCCACCATGACCTGATTGACATAGGATGCCCGGCCCGTATCGAACATCCAGAACAGGCTTTCGAACAGGGCCTGGCCGGATTCAGGGACAAACTGCGCAAAAACCTCCCGCTGGCGTGCGGGCGAGAGGCAATTCAGGGAATTATCCGCCGCGATCTCGAAAGCGGCATCCAGGCTTTGCCCCCAAAATGGCCCGATGGACATCAATCCCATGGCGGCGGCGATCTCGTTTTCCGAGGCCGGCAACATGCCCCAGGGCGGCGCCGGGGTCAGCAGGATGATGGCGCGGGCCAGGCCCCTCGCCGCCAGCAATTGCGCCAGCAGCCCACCCATGGAATGGCCCAACAGAACCGGGGGCCGGGGCAAATCCCCGATCAGCGCGGCAAGATCGGCGGCATAGTCTCCCAGGCCGGTTTGCGCCAGGCGCGGGTCGGCGGGCTGGCCCGGCGCAGAATCGTGATAGCGCAGGTCCGGCGTCAACACGCTCCAGTCCCTGGCCGCGAAATGATCGCGAAAGTTGGCAAAGATCGAGGCCCGGCAGAAAGCGCCCGGCAGCATCACGATGCTATTGTCCCTGTTCCGGTTCATGGGCCTGGCTCATGGTCCCTATTCATGGTCCCTATTCATGCCAGGTGGGAAAATGCAGCGATGACCTGACGATAGTTCTCTCGTTTGAAAGCCACCACCACATCCGCCAGGCTTGCCATGGGCACCCATTTCCAGGCATCGAATTCCGGCTCCGCCGTGGCCAGATTGATATCCTCGTCCCGGCCCAGAAAGCGCATGGCGAACCATTTCTGGGTTTGGCCGCGGAATTGCCCGTGCCAGACCTTGTCAGCCAGATGGCGGGGCAAATCGTAGGGAATCCAGTCCTCGCTCTCGGCGATGATTTCCGCCTTGCTGGTGCCGATTTCCTCTTCCAGTTCGCGCAGGGCCGCCTGGCGCGGGGTTTCGCCATCATCCACGCCGCCCTGGGGCATTTGCCAGGCTTCGGCCTGCTGGTCGATCCGCTGGGCGACAAGCACCAGATTGTCCTTGTTGATCAGCATGATGCCAACGCAGGGCCGGTAGGGCCGTTCGGCAAACGGTTTCAATTCTTGGCCTCTTGGTGAGAGGTAATGGCGGAAATCGGCACCAGGTCAAAGCCACGGTCGCCCATGGCACGGGTCCATTGGGCCAATCGTTCGATGGTCACCGGATAGGGGAAGCCGATCCCGATGGCGCCGCCCGAGGCAGAAGCCAGACGCTCCAACTCCAGCAATCTGGCGTCAATGGCGGCGCGGGAGGCGACCGCATCAAGCACCCGATCATTGGCGGCGATGTTCAAGCCGATCCTGCCCGCGACCTCGGAGGCAACGGAGGAAGACGACGCCCTGGCGTCCAAAAACATCAATCCCCGATCACGCATGGCTTGAAGAATGGGCAGCAGATGGGACTCGGTCGAGGTAAAGCGCCCGCCCATGAAATTAACCACGCCGACATAGCCGGCGAAGCGGCCCAGCAACCAATCCAGCCGCTGCAGATTCCGATGGATGGTCAGACTGGTCAGCAGGGTATGCGGGCCGGGATCGTTGGTGGGATAATCCATCGGCTCCATGGGCACCTGCAACAATACCTCGTGCCCAGCGGCACGGGCCTGGTCGACGTAGTCCTGCAAATTGCGGCCATAGGGCGCGAAAGCCAGACTGACCCCACCCGGCAATTGCTGAATGGCGGTCATGGTGGTCGCGCGGCTGAGACCGAGGCTGCCGACGACAATGGCGATACGGGGCCGGCCCGTGGACTTGTAAGGGCGGGCATAAACCTGCAAGGGCGTCCGCCCATCCGGCGCCACCACGGGCAGGGGACCGTTCTCGGTCGACTTGATCAGGGCCGGATCCGGTGCGGGACGCAGTCCGCCACTGGCCGTGAACTTGCCTGTCGCTGCAGGCGCCGCGGCAGTTTTAGCTGGCGCAGGCACGGACTTTTCGCCACGCCCACCATCCTGACTACCCGCTTTATGAGCCCGAGAGCTGGGTTGAGGACTGGGTTGCGGGCTGAGTTGAGGGCTGGGAGCCGGTTTGTGCTCTGTTTGCTGGCCTGAAACTTCTGGTTTTGCCTCGCGGCTAGCGGTGTCCTTGGCCGGTTTCTCCGGGGCGGTTTTGGGAGGGGCATCTGACTTGGCGGCAGCATGCTTGCCGTCGCCCTGTTTTGCCTCACCCTGTTTCTCGTCGCCTTGTTTCTCGTCGCCGTCTTCCGATTGGATTTTCTCCGCCGGTTCCTTGGGAACGGCCTGTTTGCCGCTGCCATCCTTGCTGAGATCTACCTCCAACACCGCATCCGCCAGGGCGGCTTGCGCGTTCAGTTCAGCCCGTTGCTTGGCGGGATCATGGCTATAACTTAACCAGGCAGCTAAACCAGCCATGCCCGCGATCAGGATCAAGCCCACCGTGACCGGCGCGCTGGGACCCCGCCTGACCTTGTCGGTGCGTCCGCCAGCCCGTCCGCCAGCGCTTTTGCCGGCCTTTTTTTTGCCTCGTGGTATCCTGGCCACGTTTCCTCAATCCCGGATCAGAATGCTACTCACCATTGCGCCGATGCAAAAGCGCCATGCCGCGCAACAAATCCAAGGCGTAGTTCAACTGAAAATCACGTGGTTTGACGGTTTCGCCATCGCCATCGCCATTGGGTTTTACATTGATATGGTTATTCGGCACCTGCACCGAATTTCTTTTCTTCTCCGCCTTCAGATGCTTCGGCAAATCCGCCTCGCTGCGCCGGTGATTGTTTTTTGCTCTTTCCACCCGCACCTGCTCCACCATGATATCCGGCTCGATCCCCTTGGCCTGAATAGACGTGCCCGACGGCGTGTAGTAGCGCGCCGTGGTCAGCCTGATCGCGCCATGTCCCTGCAAGGGAATGATGCTTTGCACCGAGCCCTTGCCGAAAGACTTGGTGCCGATGACCAGGGCCCTTTGGTGGTCCTGCAAGGCGCCGGCGACAATCTCGGAAGCAGAGGCCGAACCGCCATTGATCAGCACCGCCACCGGCAAACCCTGGGCCAGATCACCAACCTTGGCGTTGTAGCGATGGGTTTCCTCGGGCCGCCGGCCCCTGGTCGATACGATCTCTCCCTTATCCAGAAACGCGTCCGAGACAGCAATCGCCTGATCCAAGGCGCCGCCCGGATTATTGCGCATATCCAGAACCACGCCTTTGAACCTGTTCCCCAGTTCGGCCTTGTGCTTGGCCATCGCCGCTTTCAGGCCGCTGTCGGTCTGTTCCGTGAACGAGGTAATGCGCACGTAGACCATGTCGCCTTCCAGGCGGGAGCGCACCGACTGCACGCGGATGACAGCGCGGATGATCTTTACCTCGAACGGTTTTTCCACGCCCGGCCGGGCCACCATCAGACGGATTTCCGAATTTATCGGGCCGCGCATTTTCTTTACCGCCTCGGTCAGGGTCAGGCCCATCACCGGGGTATCGTCGAGCTGGGTGATATAATCTCCGGCCTTCATGCCGGCGCGCGCCGCCGGCGTGTCGTCAATCGGCGAAACCACCTTGACCAAGCCATTTTCCATGGTCACTTCAATACCAAGACCGCCGAATTCGCCTTTGATCTGCTCGCGCATATCGCGGTAGGCCCTGGGCGGCATGTAGGAAGAATGCGGATCGAGCGAGCGCAGCATACCCGTGATGGCGGCCTCTATCAGTTCGGGGTCATCTACCTCTTCAACGTAGTCGGCGCGGATCCGCTCCAGCACATCGCCAAACAGGTTCAACTGACGATAGATGCCATCATCGGCCACCCGCGCCGATCCCGGCAAGGCCACCAGGGGCAGCGCCAACAGGGCGGCGAGCGTATATAGCGCCAGCATGCTCTTCGCGACCCGGCCACCGACCAAAATCTTCATCATCCACTCGCCCTTTCGCGGCTGCTCGACCACCAGGAGGTCGGGTTTATCGCCGTCCCCTTGCGCCGTAATTCTATATATAGAGACCGCTTGCCGTCCCCGCCCATGCGACCCACCGGTTCGCCCGTAAGTAATGACTGCCCGACCACCGCCTGCAGCCGCGACAGGCCAGCCAGCAGAGTATGGTATCCCTCACCATGCGAGATGATCAAGATCAGGCCGTATTTTCGAAATGTCCCGGCGTAAACCACCCGGCCATCGTACGGCGCGACAACCTGTGCCTGATCACCCGTCCGCAGGGTGATACCCTGGGCTCTGGGACCAAATCCAGTGCTTTCGCCATAGCGTCCGACCCACCGGCCCTTGGCAGGCAAGCGCAGGCGGCCGCGGATCTTGGAAAATGGCAGCCGCCGCGGCGCCATGGCCAGACGTTGCCCGGTTGGCGGAGCCGCCCCTTGCGAACTGTAGTTGGCGCCGCTCTTCGCCTTGGGAGAAGCCAAGGCCCGGGCCATGTCGGCCGCCAGTTTGCGGCGCCGGCGCTCGGCCTGCTGCTGAATCTGTCGAGCATTTTGACGCTGGTCCGCCTCATGGTCCTTCCGGCTTGCCGCGGTTTCCCGCTGCCGTGCCCGGCGCGACCGCTCCGCCGCATCCAGTCGTTGTAGCAGGCCTTGCAGGTTATGTGCCTTGCCCACCAACGCGGCCAGGCGCTCGCCCTCCGCCGCGCCGGCCTGCTGCAACTGCTGTTCGGCCAACACCCTCTCGCGCAACAGCGACTGCAGTTCCTGGCGGCGGCCGGACAAGGCGGCGGCCGTGGCTACCCGGCGCCGTTGTTCGCGGTCCAGCCGCCGGCGCACCGTGTCGGCGGCGGTCAATAATTCACCAATCTTCTCCGCATCCCGATGCAGGGCCGGCACGGCGGCGGCCAGCAGGCGGCCGCCACGGGCTGCGTCCAACATGCTGCCCGGCGCGGCCAAGAGCGCGGCGGCGGGTTGGCGCTCCAACCGTGCCAAAGCGGTGATCGAACGCGCCATGCTCTCGCGCATCAGGCCAAGCCGGCGATAATGTTCCGCGTCCCGGCGCCGCAACATGGCCAGATGTTCTTCGATCTCGGTCAAGGCGACTTCCTCCTGCTGCGCCTTGTTCGCCGCCAGGGCGGCACGGATACGCAGGCCGTCGACCTGATCGCGGATGGCCCGGGCCTGTTCGGCCAGGGCGCGCTGCTGTTTTCGCCCGGCGGCGATTGATTCCTGCGTCGCCTCTATGTCGCGCTGAACCTGCTGGCGTTGGGCGGCGGCCAGGGCCGGGTCGCCAAAGCCGCACAGAAGCAGAGCCGGCAATGCCAGCATGAGAGCTATCAGGCGCGCCCTAGCCATGTTGCCGCATAGCCTGATCCGGGGCCGCCAGCAATGAACGGCCGGTCATCTGTTCCGGTTGCGCCAGCCCCATCAGCGTCAATAGCGTCGGCGCCAGGTCCGCCAGGCTGCCATCCCGCAATTGCGCCTGGGCCTCGGGCGCATTGATCAACAGCACCGGTACCGGTCCCGTGGTGTGCGCCGTATGGGCGCCATGGCTTTCGGGGTCGCGCATCATTTCGATGTTGCCATGGTCGGCGGTGATCAACATGCAGCCGCCGGCTTCATCCAAGGCGGCGCACAGGCGGCCCAGGCAACGGTCAATCATCTCCACCGCCTGCACCGCTGCATCGAGTTTACCCGTATGGCCCACCATGTCGGGATTGGCATAGTTGACCACGATCAGATCGTATTCCGCCGAATCAATCGCGGCGACCAGCCTGTCCGTGACTTCGCCGGCGGACATTTCCGGCTGCAAATCATAGGTCGCGACTTTCGGTGACGGCACCAGGATGCGGTCCTCGCCCTGGAAAACCGCCTCCTCGCCGCCGTTTAGAAAAAACGTCACATGGGCATATTTTTCGGTCTCGGCGATACGCAGTTGGCGCAAACCCGCATCCGCCACCACTTCACCCAGGGTCTGGCGCAACCGGATCACGGGAAACAGCGCATCGATCCTGGTATCCAGAGCGGCGGAATAACTGACCATGCCGAGTTGATCCGCGAACGCGGCGACGCGGCCACGGGTGAAACCGTCGAAGTCAGGATCAATCAGCGCACCAAGAATTTCTCGGGCCCGGTCGGCTCGGAAATTCGCCAGCAGCAAGCCGTCGCCGTCAGCCATGCCCGCATAGCCGGCAATGGCGGTGGCCGGAATAAATTCATCGCTGATGTCCTGATCATAGGACGCCCGCATGGCGGCAGCGGCGTCATCGGCGGCGGCGCCTTTGCCTTCCACCAACAGGTCATAAGCCTGAACCACCCGGTCCCAGCGATTGTCTCGGTCCATGGCGTAGTAGCGGCCGCACACGGTGGCGATTCGGATATTATCCCGCCCGGCGACGGCGGCGCTCACCTGCCGCAAATAGTCGGCGCCCGAGGTCGGCGGGGTATCGCGGCCATCCATGAAACAGTGCAGTTGGACCGTTATTCCCGAATCGGCAATGATACCAGCCAAGGCCAGCATGTGATCCTGATGGGAATGGACCCCGCCCGGCGACAACAGGCCCAGCAGATGACAGGCGCCGCCGCTGGCCTGCAAATTGGCAATGAACGCGGCCAAGCGTGGATTCCGCGCCAAACTGCCGTCCGCCACGGCCTCGTCGATGCGGGGCAGATCCTGCAGAACAATGCGCCCGGCACCGATATTTTGGTGCCCAACCTCGGAATTGCCCATCTGCCCATCGGGCAGGCCGACCGCCAGCCCGGAGGTCTGCAACAGGGCCTGCGGCGCCTCCGCCAACAATCGGTCATAAACCGGGGTCCGGGCAAGGGCGATGCCGTTGTCCGCCGCGTCTTCCCGATAGCCCCAGCCATCCAGGATACAGAGTACGGCGGGGCGGCGCTGATTCTTCACGTTTAACCTCAAAATCTAGTAGTTACCCACTGATTCGACACCAATATGGCGCAGCCTGCCACGAATGCAACCGCTATCACTATGCCCGGTGATACGGATGCCCCGCCAGTATGGTATGGGCCCGGTACAATTGCTCCATCAACATCGCGCGAGCCAACATGTGAGGCCATGTCATGGCACCCAGGGACAGGCTCAAATCAGCCTCCCCAATCAGACTTGGATGCAGGCCATCGGCGCCGCCAATGACAAAGGCCAGATCGGCGATACCATCATCCCGCCAACGGCCCAGACGCTGGGCGAAAGCTTCACTCGACAGGGTTTTGCCCTTGCCATCCATGGCCACCAGGATCGCCCGGCCGGGCATGGCGCCGCGCAGCATATCAGCCTCGGCCAGGCTGAGTTTTTCGCCGCTTAAATTCTTGCGCACCTCGACTTCACGGATATCCACCGTCCAAGGTAGGCGTTTTAGGTAGGTTTGGCAGATTTCAGCCGCCGGGCTGCCTTTGGCACGGCCCACGGCACAAATTGTCACTCGCATGATTTAGCGCATTTTCAATTCTGGCCAAGCCACCCTCTCCCCCTGCCCGGCCACCCATCAATGGTACCCTGTGGGCGGCCGGGCAGGGGGAGAGGGTGGCCCGGAAATTCGATGCATATCGAAAAACGTCTAGAGGGCGGCGCGTTCGGGCTCCGCCATCTCGATCGACCACATCTTTTCCAGATTATAGAACTCCCGGACTTCCCGGCGGAACAGGTGCACGATAATGTCGCCCATATCGATCAACACCCAGTCGCGCTTGCTCAAGCCCTCGACGTTGCAGCGGCCCAGGCCTTCATCCTTGGCCCGGCGCAGCAAATGGTCCGCCATGGCGCCCACATGACGGTCCGAGCGACCGTTGGCGATCACCATGTAATCGGCAATGCTGGATTTACCCTGCAGGTCGATGACGACAAGCTCTTCCGCCTGGTCCTCATCGAGAGAACTATTCACGAGTGCCAGCAATTCTTGGCTATATGCTGGCGTTTGCCTTGCGCTTGCTATGGTGAATAGCTCCTGACTTTTCGAATGGTCTGCATATTGACCCTTGTTTTCGTGGATATCTGTACATTATGGCAACATTTCATGGAAATGTCATGCTTCTTTCGCTGATTTCAAGTGCCCGGCCCGGATTTCGGTACTGGATGCCGAATGCAGGCGCGAGAACAGAAAACACCAGGCGGGCGCCGCCGCCAGCGGCAATTCCGCCGGTCTGCGCACGCGGTGGCCGGCATAGCGCGCCGCCGCCGGGCCTGCCAAGGCGCGGTGGCTCTGACCGGGCCGATTGAAGACCGCCATGGGCATCATCTCGACAATTTCGTGCCAACGGCGCCAGCGCGGTAATTGCACCAGATTGTCCGCCCCCATCAGCCAGACAAAGGCGTGTTGCGGCCACCGCCGCCGCAGGCGCGTCAGGGTATCGACGGTGTAACGGGTGCCCAGGCGGCCTTCCAGATCACTGGCCCGAATGCGCGGATGCCGCGCCATGGCCTGGGCACCGGCCAGACGTTGGGCCAGAGGCGCCATGCCATCCAGCGCTTTCAGCGGATTCTGCGGCGATACCAGCCACCAGACCTGATCCAGCTGCAACTGTTTCAGGGCCAGCAGGGAAATATGCCTATGGCCTTCGTGGGCCGGGTTAAACGAGCCCCCCAGCAGGCCTATTTTCAGCCGCGCCATGACAAAGCTCTACGGCCGCACCTGGCCTTGACCGTGGACGACGTATTTGAACGAGGTCAATTGCTCGACGCCGACCGGGCCACGGGCATGCAAACGGTTGGTGGAGATGCCGATCTCGGCCCCCATGCCGAATTCGCCGCCGTCGGCGAATTGCGTCGAGGCGTTGTGCAGCACGATGGCGCTGTCGACCTCTGTCAAAAAGCGTTCCGCCGCCGCGCCGTCCTCGGCGACAATGCTTTCGGTGTGGTGCGAGCCATGATCGTCAATATGGGCAATGGCATCGCCAACACCGTCGACGACTTTCACCGCGATGATGCTATCGAGATATTCCGTATCCCAATCCAGTTCGGTCGCCGGCAGCACGCGGCTGTCGGCGCCCTGGGTATCGCCGTCGCCGCGCACTTCACAGCCCGCATCCAGCAGATCCTTGACCAGGGGTGCCAGATGGGTGCCCGCGCATTGGCGGTCCACCAACAAGGTCTCGGAGGCACCGCAGATGCCGGTCCGGCGCAGCTTGGCATTGAGCGAAATTTGCCGTGCCATCTCCAGATCCGCCGAGCCGTCCACATAGACATGGCAATTACCATCCAGATGAGCGATCACCGGCACCCGGCTTTCGTTCTGCACCCGTTCGATCAGGCCGCGGCCGCCACGGGGCACGATAATGTCGATATGCTGGGGCATGGTCAGCATCATGCCCACCGCCGCCCGGTCCGTGGTCGGCACCAGCTGGATCGCCCCTTCGGGCAGGCCCGCCGCCCGCAGGCCCGCCACCAGGCAGGCATGGATGGCGCGTGAAGAATGGAAACTTTCCGAACCGCCGCGCAGAATGGCAGCGTTGCCCGACTTCAAACACAGCGCGCCCGCATCCGCCGTCACGTTGGGGCGGGATTCATAGATGATGCCGATCACGCCCAGGGGCACCCGCACGCGGGCGATGCGCAGACCATTGGGCCGGTCCCACTCGGCCATGGTATCGCCCACGGGATCGGTCAGTTCTGTTATGGCATCCAGGCCGCTGGCCATGGCCTCGATACGGTCTTCGGTCAGCAACAGACGGTCGAGCAGGGCCGGGGTCAGATCGCGCTGTTCCGCCGCCGCCATATCGGTGGCGTTGGCCTGCAGAATTGCCGCTGCGCCATCGCGCATTGCCTTAGCGGCTTCCGATAGGGCGCGATTCTTGGCCTCGGTCGGGGTTTTAGCCAGAACCATCGCCGCCGCGCGTGCATCAGCACCCAGCTTCAGCATCCGCTGTTGCAGATCATCCGTCCCAGATCCGACCGTATTTTCCGCCGTGCTCATCGTTCTTGTCCCTTTGCTCTAACCCAGCACCAAGTCGTCGCGATGGATCATTTCCTCTCGGCCGAGAAAGCCCAGAATAGACTGAATTTCACTGCTGCGGTGGCCCTTGATGCGCCGGGCATCGGCGGTCGAATAGGCTGTCAGGCCACGGCCCAAGGCAACGCCGTCGGGATCGCGCACGACCACCGCGTCGCCGCGCTGAAAATCACCCTCCACCTCTGTCACGCCAGCCGGCAGCAAACTCTTGCCCTGGCTCAGGGCACGGGCGGCACCGGCGTCGATGGTGATGGACCCTCTGGCGTGCAGGCTGGCCGCGATCCAGCGCTTGCGCGCACTGGCCGGCGTGGCCGAGGTGGTGAACCAGGTGCCTTTTCCGCCGCCTTCCAGGGCCGCGATGGGATGGG
The DNA here is from genome assembly GCA_964590195.1 of uncultured Rhodospirillaceae bacterium. Taxonomy (GTDB): domain Bacteria; phylum Pseudomonadota; class Alphaproteobacteria. The sequence goes on from CAZPWJ010000034.1 coordinate 44,322, forward strand.
CCGCCCTGCCGTCGGCGATGACCATGGAACAGCCCGCCTGGGCCGCCATGCGGGCCGCCTGCAGCTTGGTCACCATGCCGCCGCTGCCGTCATGGCTGCCCGTGGCGCCCGCCATGGCCTCGATTTCCGGCGTGATCTCGGCCACCTCGGCGATGAATTCAGCGCCGCCGTTTTGCCGTGGATCCTCGCTGTAAAGACCGTCGATATCGGACAGTAGCACCAGGCAATCAGCCCCGATCATGGCCGCCACGCGGGCCGCCAGGCGGTCGTTGTCGCCGAAACGGATTTCCTCCGTAGCCACGGTGTCGTTTTCATTGACCACCGGCACCGAGCCATGGCTCAACAGTGCCAGCAGGGTGTTGCGGGCATTCAAATAGCGCCGGCGGCGTTCCGTATCGTCGCCGGTCAAAAGGATCTGCGCCACGGGCACCGCGTGGCGGGCCAGGCTTTCCTGATAGGCATGGGCCAGGCGGATCTGCCCCGCCGCCGCCGCCGCCTGGCTGTCTTCCAGACGCAGACCGCGCGCGCCCAGGTCCAGGCTGCGCCGGCCCAGGGCAATGGCACCGGAAGAGACCAACAGCACATCCTGACCGCGTTGCCGGCAAACCGCGACATCATCGGCCAGGGCGTCCAGCCAGTCCCGGCGCAGGGCGCCGGTCTGCTGATCCACCAGCAGGGACGAGCCGATCTTGATGATCACCCGTTTGGCTTGGCTCAGTCGATCACTCATGGCTGCCAGCCTCCGGCACCGCTGGCCGCCGTGCCGGCTGTTTCCCGGGCCTCTTCGGCGTCATCCTTCGCCGCCGCCGGGCCAATCGCGCTCGCCAGTTCGGCGAGCAGCTCGGGCAGACCCTTGCCCGCGACACCGGATATGACATGCACCGTTTGGCCGCATTCCGCCGCCAGCTCGGCCTTGCGCTCGGCGATCAGATCGTCGGTCAGGGCATCGCATTTGTTCAGGCAAACCAGCTCCAGCTTGTCAGGCAGACCGGCGTCGTAGGCGTCCAGCTCGCCGCGCACGGTGCGGTAGTCGGCGGCGACATCGTCCGCCGTGCCATCCACCAGATGCAGCAGGGCGCGGCAGCGTTCCACATGGCCCAAAAAACGGTCGCCCAGACCGGCACCTTCATGGGCGCCCTCGATCAGGCCCGGAATATCGGCCAGAATTACCTCGCGCTCACCGGCCTGGGCCACGCCCAGATTGGGATAGAGCGTGGTGAAGGGGTAGGCGCCGATCTTGGGCCGGGCCCGGCTGACCGTGGTCAGAAAGGTGGACTTGCCCGCATTGGGCAGGCCGATCAGGCCGGCATCCGCGATCAGTTTCAGGCGCAGCCAGACGGTCATTTCCTCCGCCTCGCCACCCTGTTCGAACTGCCTCGGCGCCCGGTTGGTGGAGGATTTGAAGCTTTCATTGCCGCGGCCCCCTTGGCCGCCCCTGGCCAGGATGATGGTTTGCCCAGGCTCGGTCAGATCGGCCAGGATATGCTCCCGCGCCTCGTCCAGGATCTGCGTGCCCACGGGCACCTTGACCACGGCATCATCGCCGCCCGCGCCGGTGCGCGAGGTGCCCATGCCGGGGCGGCCGTTCTTGGCCTTGATGTGCTGCTGGTAGCGGTAATCGATCAGGGTGTTGAGGTTTTCCACCGCCTCGACCACCACGTCGCCGCCCTTGCCGCCGTTGCCGCCGTTGGGACCGCCATATTCGACGAATTTCTCGCGCCGGAAGCTGACACAACCGTGCCCGCCCTTGCCGCTGAATACGTAGATCTTGGCCTGATCGAGAAATTTCATGACACTGGTTCTTTAAGTTTGATTTTGCTGCACCACCCGCTCCCCCGACCCCGCCACCCATTAATGGTACCCTGTGGGTGGCCGGGTCGGGGGAGCGGGTGGTGCAGCACTTCGACGATAGTCGAAAAAATAGCCCTCTAAAAAACAAAAAACGGGGGATGGAAAGCCATCCCCCGCTTGTAACTGCGCTTGCGGGCGCGCCTATTCCGGCGGCTGCACCGAAACGTAGGTCCGGCCACCGGCCCGGGTCTTGAAAGACACCTTGCCTTCGATCAGCGCGAAAATGGTGTGGTCCTTGCCCAGGCCCACGTTGTCGCCCGGCTTCCACTTGGTGCCGCGCTGACGGACGATGATGTTGCCGGGAATGACCTGTTCGCCGCCATATTTCTTGATGCCCAAACGCCGGCCCGCTGTATCGCGGCCGTTGCGTGAACTACCACCTGCTTTTTTATGCGCCATATCCGCCGCTCCCTAACTTTCGCTGCTCTCGACGGCGGTATCCGCCGCCGTCTCGGCAGGTTTATCCTCAGCTTTCGCCTTTTTCTTCGGCGCCGCTTTCTTCTTGGCGGCGGCCTTCTTCGGCGCACCGGGGCCCGAGAATTCGGTAATCCGCACGATGCTCAAATCCTGGCGGTGGCCGTTGCGGCGGCGGTAATTTTTCCGCCGCTTTTTCTTGAAGACAATGATCTTCTTGTCGCGGGCCTGTTCCAACAGGGTGCCGACGACCTTGGCGCCATCCACCAGGGGCGCGCCGACGGTGGTGTCGCCATCCGTGCCCATCATCAGCACGTTGTCGAAAGCCACCTCATCCCCGGCCTCGCCGGCGATGCGTTCAATCCGGATCACGTCATCCGGCTCTACGCGGTATTGTTTCCCGCCCGTCTTGATTACAGCGAACATCACTTCAGCCCATTATTTGGTCTTGCGTGCGCGGCGCCCGGATACAAGGACGATTAGGCGCGCTTCCACGCGAAACAGTTCAGGCGGCGCAAACGCCGCCCAGGTCGGCGCGGATATACGCCCCGCACGGCCCTTTGTCAACGGCCCAGAGCCGCAAAACAAGGTTATGGCACGGGAAAATTGGCCATCCAAAGTCGGATAATCCCTTGCGCTAAAGCACCGGCTCTCTTTATAACCGTCCCCGCCCGATATGATCGCCAAAAAATTGGCGCGATCCCCGCGGAGGGGTGACAGAGTGGTCGATTGTGCCGGTCTCGAAAACCGGTGTACCTTTGCGGGTACCGTGGGTTCGAATCCCACCCCCTCCGCCACTTTTCTCGCGTAACATATTGATTTAACGTTGGTATTCTAGGCCC
>CAZPWJ010000035.1:0-8517 GCA_964590195.1 uncultured Rhodospirillaceae bacterium
TGGAAGCACCCTACATGAAGTGGGTGTCTGCGTTAACCGGATAGGCACGGATAGAAGTTTCAATTGACGGAATAGAAACTTTCCTCCTCAACGTCAGGCGTGTCTCCTCTTGGCATTTGGCGTCAGTTGCGGGCGATTCTGTGGGTTTCTGCTCAACCCTCAGCAGCGGACTCACTTCGACACTTTCAGAAGGTCAGGGGCAATCGGGTCGGGGCCAGGTCATGTTTCTTGTATCTCTCAGTCGTTGGAATACAAGCAACACCCAGCCCGTCGATTTCGAGTATGTGCACCTGAACTAGAGGTCAAAATCCCAGGGCGTGTATCGCCAACCCGGCGCTCAGACCAAGGCCCAGGATCATGGCGCCTTGGCTCAAGCCCCGGACCGTGCCCATGCTTCGGACAAGACCCAGGCAGAAGGTAAGCCATGAACCTTGATAGGACGGGTTCAGGAAGATGATGAAGGCGGCGAAAGCGGGAATCGCGGCGAGCGCGAAGCCGATTTCGTAGGAGTCGGTGGCGGCCAGGATAATGCCGTAGATGGCCGGGTAGACCATCATCGAGACGGAGGTGAAGGAAAGCACGCCGCCGGTGACGGAACCGACCTGGCCTTCGGGTGCCAGGCGCGCGGTCTGCGCCAGCAGAATGCCGTGCCAGCTTAACCCCGTGATGTTGTACAGGATCGCCACGGCGATAATCTCGTTCAGGGTCCAATTAAAATCCAACAGTGTCATCAGCAAAGCGGCAACAGCGCCGAACAGTCCGATACCGGCGAAAATCCAGCGTGGCGGCACGAAACCGCCGCCCAGCGCACCCCATAGTATGCGGGCCCAGATCGCGGTGAACGAGGATATGGCAAACGCGCTGCCGGCTTCAATTTCGGAATAGCCCAGTCCATCGATCAGATAGAGTATGAAAAAGCCCGAGAAAATCGACTGCAAGCCGCCAAAGGCAAAGGCGGCAAAGGCGATGTCGCGCAGGGCCGGATTGCGCAACACCATTCCCAGGGTGGCCCGCAAATCGCCAAAACTGATTTTCTGCGTCGGATCCTTGTCGCTGTCGAAATAGTCCCTGATCGGCTGCAGGGACAACGCCACCAGCAGAATGATCATGGCCGTTACCAGGGCGGTGCCGAAGGGACCAAGGCGTATGGTCGTGCCCAGGGTGGCGCTATAAAAGACCAGACCCAGAAAAAACGGGATCAGCAAACCGGCGATCAGGCTACCCACCGGCACGCCGGTCTGCTTCACTGAAAAAATCAACGACACCAGGCGCGGCGGGCATACGCGGGCCAGGATGTGCGAGCTGGCCGGCGTCGAAGTCGAACCAGCCCCCAGCAGCAGGGCACCGATGGGATAAAGCCAAAGCTGCCCCGAGGCCACGATCAACAGGCTGCCGCCCATGAATATCAGGGCAAACTGGCTAACGCGCAGGGGGCCATAGCGCAGGATAAAACTACCGCAGCCAATGGCAGCCACAATCGACATGACGTTCTGCAAAAACAGATAAAGGCCGAGCCAGGCCGGCGAGATACCGAATTCCTCGGCCAGGCGGTCGGCCAGGATCGGCATGACAATCTGGCACACGTACGAGAAGGCCTGTTGCGTCAGCATGGTCGTGGTCGCGACGGCAAGGATGGTCGAGGGGCCGAAGCGGGATAGATCCATCGCCGCGCTCCGCCTAACGGACCGCGATGTTGACGCTGGCGCGCATGCCGGGGCGAACGGCCTTTTCCATTTTCGGCAGATCGATCAGGACCGGGATACGTTGAGCCAGACGAGGATCAACCGCCTTGGCGCTGCCATTGGCGCCACCATCGCCCATGGAGCCCAAGGTGGCATTGCCGATGGCACGGACCGTGCCCTCGAAATATTCAAACGGATAGGCATCGAATTCGATACTCACCGTCTGTCCGGGAACCACCTGGCGGATATCGCTCTCGTCGACCTGGGCCTCGAGCCAGAGGGCATCGGGATCATGCAGCAAAAAGGCCCGGTCGCCATCCTCGACATAGACCCCGGCGGTAACATAAATCTCATCGATAATGCTGTTGATCGGCGCCCGGATATGCATGTCCGTCAGGCGCTGCTTCGATTGGCGCAACCGCACGCCGATCTTGTCGATGGCGCGATCGATGGCGCCGATCCGGCTAAGATATACCGCTTCCTTTTTCAGGGAACTTTCCAACTCCCGGATCTTCTTCTGGCTGGTCTGGATATCGGTCTCCAGCGAGCGCAATTTCGAGGTGATATCGAGCAGACGGTCTTCCGCATCGTCCATCTGACGGGCCGATATGGCGCGCCGCGTCGCCAGTTTCTTGTTTCTGTCAACACTGCCCTGGGCAATGGTCAGGCGATTTTGCCAGGTTGCATGTTCCCGCCTTTGCAATTCCACAGCCGCCGTCGCCGTGGCGATCTTGTCATTCATTTCACGCTGATACTGCGCCAGCTCCGCCTCGACCTGGGCCCGGTTGGCCTTTTCCTTGGCGATTTCGGCTTCCAGCGTATCGACGTCAAAGCCGGCGACCGCCGTGTCCATGGAAGCAAGCAAGGCGCCCTTTTTCACCCGGTCGCCGCGTTTAACATGCACCGTCTTGATGGTCGCGTTGACATTGGGAGACAGCAGCGTGAAATCGACCCGGACCCGGGCATTGGGCTCGTCCACATGACGCCACCAATGCAGGCCTTCCACGGCGGCAACGGCGATCACGACCACGCCGACCAAAAACAGTAGCGGCTTGACCCAGCGGCGGCGGCTTTTCGAGGTGAATTCAGAGATAACCAGGGCCCTTCATTATGGCCCCCCATATCGGGAGTGACGCATGGAACATAACCCTGTCTTGGGCGCCACATCGGCCCACTGCCAGGGAACTGACGAACTAAACTATAGTCGGTTGCTGGCGCCTACTCTAGCAATCAGCGGACAATCAAGAAAATGTAATAATTGAACAGGTATCCAGACTACCGTGCGCCACGTCGTCAATCAAAGCGGCGGACAATTCCGGGCGGCGATGTCAGAAAATAGAAAAATCTGGCGGGCACATCCCCGGTATTCCTGACCTTATACTTCCAACCAGTGGTGTAGTGAGTGCAGTCACCCTGGTTCAAAACGAAGGAATTATCCAACGCCTCCGCGTCCGTGCCCCACCAAACCGTAAACTCGCCCTCCAGAATGTAATAGAATTCATCACAAGGGCCGTATTGATGCAGCGTGGTGCCGTCATCCTGCGCCTCGATCCCGAAGACACAGGTTTCATCGCCGGGCTGCATATGGCAAACGCCCACATTCCCCACACCCTCGAGACTGTAGTATTGTTTAATGGGCACGGAGATATAGTGAGATTCGTCATGGCCGGGCCCGAACATCGGCACGTCCTTTTCGCGCAGCACCCGCGGCGGTTTGACTTCCTCGGACATTCGATTCCTCCCTCTGAACATTGGCTCCGGTAAAACTACCAGAACAATCGAGGGCGCGGAAAGCCATTCCAATGCGGCGGCGTTTTGGCTACCATCTCCGGCTAAACCTCTTTCCTTGGATAATGCGCGATCAGAACTAGCGGTATTATCCCGCCCGCCACATGGCGCGCCTCCGGGCCATGCGCCGACATACGACAGGACCACATATGCCAAGCATCCTGGATGGGATCACCATACTCGACCTAAGCACGGGCCCGGCCGCGGCCCTTGCGACCATGCTGTTGAGCGATCAGGGCGCACGGGTTATTCGCGTCACCGGGCCGGACGCGCCGCTGTTCCGCGACGGCGGCTTTATCATCTGGGACCGGGGCAAGGAATGCGTCGCACTGGACCTTGATCAGGCAACCGGCGAGACGCCGCAGGCCGTCAGGTTACGGGAGCTGATGGCGGGCGCGGATATCCTGGTGGAGGACTTCGCGCCAAGTTCACCGCGCCAGGATCTGGTCGCGCCCGAGCGCCTGGAGGAGATAAATCCCCGTCTTATCAGCTGCTCCGTCACCGCCTACGGCAAGCGCGGCGCGCTGAAGGATGAACCGGCGATCGAGGATCTGGTATTGGCCCGCATGGGCGTCCTTGGCGGTCTGCCGGGTTTCCGTCCCGCGCCGGTGCATCTGGTTCACCCCCTGCCCACGGTCGGCGCCTCCATTCTGGCCTGTCTTGGCATTGCCGCGGCATTGCTGGCCCGCGAGACCTCCGGACGCGGGCGCACGGTGGAAACGTCATTGATGGCGGGGGCGCTGCTGTATCATCCAAAAGTCATCGGCGAGCATCTTGACCGCCACGTCTTTCAAACCCATCCTTCGGGCAGCGCACCGTTTTACAGCGTCTATGAGTGCGCCGACGGCAATTGGGTGCAATTGGGCTGCGTGCATGTGGGCTTCATTGCCACCGCCGCGAAATTGATGGGCATCGGCGATCTGGTGGCCGAACCCCGCTTTAACGGCGGCGGCGCCCCGGCCACGCCGGAGGATGACGCCGAACTGCGCGCCGTCCTGACAGAGGTCATCGGCGGCAAACCGTTGGCGGAATGGGTCGAGGCCTTCGAGGCGGCGGACGTGCCCTTCGCGCCGGCCCGCCAGACAGAGGACGGCATTACCGATCCCCAGGTCATCCATAACGAGATGGTGGCGACCCTGGACGATCCCGAACTTGGCCCGGTCGTACAAATGGGCGTGCCGCTGGTATTCAGCGAAACTCCGGGAGAGGTCAAGGGGCCTAGAGCGGCAGCGGAAAGCAATGGCGGCGTGGCGCCAGACGCCAACGGCGCGGCCGCGCCGGCCCAGGGCGCGCCGGACCCGCTGCCCCTGGACGGCATCCGCATCCTGGAGATCACCAATCTTATCGCCGGCCCCACGGGCGGGCGCCTGCTGGCCGATCTGGGCGCGGACGTCATCAAGTTCGAGCCTCTGGGCGGCGATCTGTCCAGGCCCATTGGACGGACGTACTTTTATAACTTGAACTTCAACAAACGCTCGGTCTCGGTGAATACAAGCACCGACGAGGGCAAGGAAGCGGTGCAGCGCATCGCGGCCTCTTGCGATGCCCTGTTGGCCAATCTGCGCCCCGGCGCAACCGAGCGCATGGGCATTGGCCCGGCCAACAATCCGCAACTGATCGAGACCCATTTGACCGGCTACGGGCGGACCGGGCCCTACGCGCACCGTCCCGGCATCGACCCCCTGGCCCAGGCCATGATGGGCATGTCGTGGGCCCAGGGCGGGCCGGAAAATCAACCAGTTTTCCCGGCCCAGTTGGCGCCGACCGACTACACCACCGGCGCCCTGGGCGCGTTGGGCACGGTATTGGCCATTTACGGCCGCACCCGCCACGGCACGGTGCAGCGGGTCGATAGTAACCTATTGAATGGCGCGGTGCTGTTAAGCTCCGCCTGGTTCTCCCGCTATAGGGGCCGGCCCGAACGCCCCCTAGCCGACAAGGATCAATATGGCCTGAACCCATTCCATCGCCTGTTCCGCCTGGCCGATGGCTGGGTCTACGTTGCGGCGGAAACGGAGACGCAACGCCGTGCCCTTTGCCGGGTCGCGGGCCAGGCTGAACAGACAGAGGCAGGCGGCGGCGATGACGGTTCGCATCCAAACCGGACGGCTTTGGCCAAGGCCCTGGCGGCGGCCTTCGCCGAACGCGGCCTGGTGGAACTGCGGGCCGAGTTGCAGGAGGCGGGCGTACCATCGGCGGAGGCCCAGACCGGCGACAGTGAACTCTATCTCGACGACCCTCACACCTTGGCCAACGGCATGGCAGCCACGGTGCAGCATCCTACCGCGGGCGCTCTTTCGGTGGCCTGTCAGTATATTCACCTTGGCAACACTCAGACCTGCGCCTGGCGGCCGACGCCGCTGTTGGGCGAAAATACCGATGAAGCCCTGCGGGAGGTTGGCTATGGTGAGGCCGAAATCCAGGCCTTGCACGAGGCGGGCATCGTGAAGACGGAAACAGCGTGAACTCACATGTCGGAAGATCCGCAACCTCTTGAGCGACAGGCACCGGCGAAAAGCTTCATCGTCGCGGATATTGAAATTTCCGATGTGCTCGAGGTTCTGGCGAAAGGTCTGCGCGATTTCAGGCGGGCGCCCAGTTTTGGCCTGGTATTCGGCGGCATCTACGGCATTGGCGGCTGGCTTCTTCTCGCCCTGCTGCTGCTTTTGGACCTGCCGTTCCTTGCTTACCCGCTTGCCGCCGGCTTTGCCATCATCGCGCCGTTTATTGCCTGCGCCTTCTATTGCGTCAGCGATTGTCTGGAACGGGACGCGAACGTAACCTGGGGCCTGGTAGTCACTTCTTTGCGCCAGGCGGCCAATCAGGAACTGACCTGGATGGCGCTGGTCACTTTTTTCACCCTGTTCATCTGGATGGACATCGCGGCCTTTTTGTTCTTTGGCTTTTTTGGCCTGACCTCGATGACGTTCGGGGAAATCGTCAGTGAAATTCTGACGACACCCAAAGGCCTCCTGTTTCTGCTGATCGGAAACACCGCCGGCGCGGTCATCGCCTTGGGCGTATTTTCCTTTTCAGTCACCTCGTTTCCAATGCTGTATCACCGCAACGTGGACTTTATCACGGCCATGATCACCAGCGTTCGGGTCGTGAGCAAAAATCCACGATCGATGTTTTTTTGGGCGGCGCTGATCACCATCACGGTCGGCCTGTCCCTGCTTTCCGGCTTTTTCGGCCTGTTTCTGGTGCTGCCGGTATTGGGACATGCCTCCTGGCATCTGTATCGGCGCGCGGTGCAGGTCCGTGAAGACAGCGACGAGACGCCAACGACATGAAAACCACAGCATGAAGCAAATCAGCCTGACCACCGCCGTCTTTGTCGTCGCCGCCATCCTTTTGGCGGCGCATTCCTACCACAACGAATACGCGGCACTACCCGATGGTTCGCGCTGGATCAGGACAGTCTTCTATGGTTTCGGACCCTGGCTGTGCGCCTTCGCCTTCGCGGGCGCGAAAATGTGCTTTCAAATATTGTTGCGCAAGGAAAGGGCCGGTTTTCGCAACACCTTTACCTGGGTTACCGGTGTCGTGATCGGCCTGATGATCTTTACCAAGGTCATTGCCTAGTGTCCTAAAACCTTGCCAGCATCGAAGTGTGCCGTATTATTCGGCCCCAGAGCATTTCCAAATAGGAAATGCTCTAGTACTTAAGAGCAGAGCAATTTGCGTTTGAAAAGAGGCGTATTTTTATGAGCGGACCATTGCAGGGTATCCGGGTTCTGGATATCGCAACCATTCTCGCGGCCCCCCTTGCGGGTACTTTGATGGCGGATTTCGGCGCCGATGTGGTGAAGGCCGAATTGCCTGGCACCGGCGACGGCCTGCGCAACTTCCCACCCTTCAAGGATGGCAAGTCGGTCTGGTGGAAGGCCGCCAACCGCAACAAGAATTTCATCACCCTCGATTTGCGCAAACCCGAGGGGGCGGAACTGCTGCTGAAAATGCTGCCGAAGTTCGATGTCTTGTTGGAGAATTTCCGTACCGGCACGCTTGCCAAGTGGGGCCTGGACAAGGAGACCCTGTGGAAGGCCAATCCGAACCTGATCATTCTACGCGCCACCGCGTTCGGACAAACCGGGCCATACGCCACCAAGCCAGGCTTTGCCCGCATCTTCGAGGCGATGTCGGGCCTTGCCTATATCACCGGCGATCCGGATCGATCGCCCATGCATAACGGCTATCCCATCGGCGATGCCATCGGCGGGCTGACCGCGTGCAACGCGGTATTGATGTCGTTGCTGGGCCGGGAACGGGGCACCATCAAGGGCGGCGAGGAGATCGATCTCTCCCTAACCGAAGCCACCTTCCGCCTGCTTGATTCCATGACCATCCAGTACGACCAGTTGGGCGAGGAACCACAGCGTACCGGCAATGCCTCCCATTATTCAGCGCCGGCAAACGTCTTCCGCACCTCGGACGGCCAGTATGTCTCTCTTTCGGGCAGCACCCAGGCAACCTTTGTCGGCAATGCCAAGGCCATCGGCCGGCCGGATCTGTTGGATGATCCGAAATTCGACACCAACCAGACACGCTTTGCCAATCGCGAGGAAATCAACGAGATCTATACCGAATGGTTTGACAACCACACCCAGGCGGAAGCAATCGAGGCCTTCGCGCGGGAGAACGGCACCCTGGCGCCGATCTATTCCGTGGCCCAGGTGTTCGAGGACCCCCAGTTCGCGGCGCGCGAGGCGATCGTCCCCGTGCCGGATGAGGATTTTGGCGAAGTGCGCCTACAGGCCGTGATACCGAAGCTGGTCAACAACCCGGGCAAGGTGCGCCATACCGCGCGCTCCCTGGGCGCCGATAATCTGGCCGTTTATGAAGAATATCTCGGACTAAGCGCGGACGAGGTATCCGCGCTGCAGGAAAAAGGCATCGTCTAGCCGTGACATTTAATTATGGGGACACAATACTTAATTTAATTGAATTAAGTATTGTGTCCCCATAATTGGCCCATAATTGGCTAGTGCAGCAATGTCGCCATGATCCGCTCCCGCGACAGCGGCATGTCATGGATGCGGCGGCC
>CAZPWJ010000035.1:8617-46999 GCA_964590195.1 uncultured Rhodospirillaceae bacterium
TCGGCGAGACGGAACATTCGCCCACCCCCAGCGAAGGCTGCTCCGGCTGGTTCAGCACTTCCGCCTCAATCTCGGGAATCTCGCTGAACCTGAGAATGGGGTAACTGTCCCAATCCAGTGACGTGACCCCCTGCCCCGTCATGGTCACCTGCTCCTTCAAGGTCCAGGAGGCGCCCTGAACCGCGCCGCCCTCAAGTTGATTGCGCATGCCGTCCGGATTGATCACCAGCCCACCGTCTGCGACCACCCAGATATGATCCAGATGAACCTGTTCATCCACCCGCAAGGCAACGGCGACGGCGGCATAGGCGGCGGCGTTTTTATAGCGCGCAAAGGCCAGGCCCAGGCCTTGTCCCTCGCCCCCGCTTCCCCGTTGCGACCAACCCGCACGTTTGGCAACGGTTTCAAGCACGGCGCGGGCGCGGGGATCGGACAGCATGGACAGCCGGTAATCCAGCGGGTCCTCGCCGGCCCTAATGGCCAGATCATCGATCATGGCTTCCAGCGCAAAGACATTGGGCAGGGCGCCCAAGGTACGCAAGGCGGAGGTGCGGACCGGGGATGCCGTCACCAGATGGTGCAGAATACGGGTCCTGGGAATATCGTAATAAGGCGTGGCGTTGCGGGTACCGCCGCCGCCGGCTTCCTCCAGCGGATCCTGCGGCACCGGAGCGGCGGGCGGATTGGGCAGAGCCGCCGCCGCCAACAGGAAACCACTGCCCGTGCCTGGGCGCTGCACATGGGTCGGGCTCCAAACCTCCGCTGTCCAATCGGCTGGCCGCCCTGCATCATCAAGGTGTACTTTCAGGTCCACCAACATCGCCGGCCCGAAGGGTTCGTAGGCGAATTCTTCCTCCCGCCGCCATTGCAGCCGGATACAGCTGCCGGGCTTGTTCATGGCGATTACAGCGGCGTCGAGGGCGACATCATCGGCGCCATTGTGGCCATAGCAACCCGGACCGCTGAGGTGTCTGGCGCTAATGGCTTCGATGGGCAGCTCCAGCACTTCGGCGATATTGCGGCGCAGGGGATGCATGCCCTGGCCATGGGACCAAATCGTCAAATGGCCATCGCTGAATTGCGCCAGGGCGCATGATGGCCCCAGCGAGGCATGGGCGATATAGGGCCGCGAAAAGGTCGCCTCGACCACCTCACCGGGTGTGCCTACATCTTCCTCGGCGCCATATTGCCGATCGTCCGACGGCTGCCCCCGCAACCAGGCGGCTTCCTGCTGCGCCGGCTTGATATCCGGCGCATTGTCCCATTGCGCATACTCCACCGCCGCCGCCGCGGCCGCCTCCACCGACCTTTCGTCGGCGCCCAGAAAGGCCACGAAGTTGGCCTGTTTGAAAATCTCGATCTCGCCGCCCGCGGCATGCCGTACTGCCGCCTCGTCCAATGTCCGCAGCACCGCATCGCGCCCGGGCTGGCGCAGCATGCGGGCATGCACCACGTCATCGGGTATCCGGTCATGAATGTAGGCACCGCCCACCAGCTTCGCCGGCAGATCCTGGCGGGGCACATTCTGTCCGACAATGCGGTATTCGCCGGGCGCCTTCGGCGCCGCCGTGCCCGTGGCCGCCAGGCTCCAATCAATTTCCGGCGCCACGCTCCAATAAGAAATGTCCGAGGCCGCGCCATCCATGAAAAAACGGCCATCCTCCACCGATATTTGCTCGGCGCTACAATTCAAGCGCAGGGCCGCACGGGCCACCAGCAATGCCCGCGCCTCGGCACAGACCAGACGGATCGAGGCACCGGAAACCATGATCGACAGCGACGATGAGGTATAGCGTTCGTCCGGGCCTTCGTCCGAGTCGCCGGATAACATCACCACGCGATCCAAAGGCAGATCCAGCTCCTCGGCCGCGATCTGCGACAGGGCCGTCACCACGCCCTGACCGATTTCCACCTTGCCCGTGGCGACACGCACGGTTTCGTCCGCTTGAAACTTCAACCATTGATCCGGCCGCGGATTGACCGTCAGGCTGAGCGGCAGATCGGCTCTATCGGCGCTCATGCTCCACCCTCCCCGCGCAGCACGGCGGCGGCCCGGTCCACGGCCCGGATGATGCGGGTATGGGCGCCACAGCGGCACAGATGACCATCCAGGGCCGCGACGATCTCCGCCCGGCTGGGATTGGGGTTGCGGTCCAACAGTGCCTTGGCGCTGATCAGAATGCCGGACAGGCAATAGCCGCATTGTCCGGCCTGTTCATCCAGAAAGGCTTGTTGCAATGGATGCGGTTCAGCCACGGTCCCCAGATCTTCGATGGTTTGCACATTACGCCCCGCCACTGAATCCATGGCCCTGGCGCAGGCATAGCTGGGTTCGCCATCTATCAACACCATGCAGCTGCCGCATTGTTCCTGGCCGCAGCCATATCGGCTGCCGGTCAGACCAAGTTCATTGCGCAAGACATAGATCAGGGGCAGATCCGCTTCCGCCTCGATATGCCGAACCTCGCCATTGACGGTTATTTCAAATGTCTGCGCCATCTTTACCTGCCTCCCTACCCACGCCAGCGGACCAAAGCGATAATCGCGGCCAGGACGGTCAAGCCTGCGATCAAGGGACCAAAACCGGCAAAGCCGGCGTCCGCGATGATCCAGCCACCCACCGCCGCCGCTGCCAGCCAGCCGCCGGACGCCACGGTGCTGTTCAATCCCATTACCGTGCCGCGAACCTCCGCCGGCACGTCCGCCAAGGCCGCCATGATCGAAGGCCGGGCGAGGGCATTGCAGAACATATAGGCAAAGCCCAGGACGGCGGATGCCACGACACCCGACTGCCAGCCAAACAGTACAAGCGCGACCACGCCGGATGCCAACAATGCCATGGCGAATGTCAGCATACGGTTTTTCAGCCGATCGCCCAATTGTCCGCCGCCAATGGTACCTAGAATATTGCCGGCGGCAAAGACCACCAGGGGCAACGCCAGGGCTTCAAGGGATAACTCGTAGGTCTGCAGCATGAAGGTCGCGTAATAGACCGCCGCCAGGCCGAAGCAGACCCTTTCGGCGACGATACTGCTCAACACCCGGATAACCCGCCCTGAAAGGACCTTGCGCAGGGGCGGCCGTGGTCCCAAGGCGGCACTTATTCCAGGCGCGGCCGAAGACGAGGTCGTGGCGAACATCGCCACCGCCCCCAGCAGCGACATCGCCCCTACGCACAGATGCACGCCGCGCCAGCCAACGGAAGCGCCGATCCACGACGCCAGCGGGACGCCGATCAGCAAGGTCATGGACTGCCCCGCCATGACCCAGCCAAGGGCGCGGCCGCGCTGGCGATCAACCACGCGGGAGGCGACCTCCGCCATGGAGACGCCGGTGAATAGGCCGCAAAAGCCGCCGCCAAACGTGGACCAAATGGCAACCATCAGATAGCTGTCGGCATTGGCCGTTGCCGCCATGGCCAGGGCCAAGGCGATCGGCGCCCCAATCAAAAAAGGCCGCCGCCCGATGCGGTCCGAGCCGACACCGGCGATAAATGACGCCGCGCCCCAGGCAATGGAGGTTAGGCCGAATAGATTGGCGATGACGCCCAGGCCGACATCCAGATCCCGTGCCATATGGGTCAGGAACGGCGCCCGGGTGGTGCCGGCGGCGGTAATGGCGAATGTCGCGAAACACGTCGCCGCGATCAGAATCCAAGGCATGGGGGGCTGCGAGGGAGGGCGCGCCGCATTTTTGATCGTCATATTAGGCGCCCTTGGACGGGATAAATCGGTCGGTGGATTGGAATCTGCTGGCAATACTTTAGCGGCGATTGGCAATGTCCGCCATGGATGCATAATGAGAGCATGCAAGAATCAGACAATGATCCAATTCCCACAGGTGATTTTGGCGGCCAAAAACCGCAATCCGACATCCCCTTCGCGGTGCGCCGCCGCATCAACTGGGGCGACACGGATACGGCGGAAATCACCTATACCGGTAAATTCATCGACTTCGGCATCGACGCCATGGAGGTCTGGTACGAATCCGTATTGGGCCAGACATGGCATCAGATGAAGCAGGACAATCTGGCCAACCCCGCCGTATCCCTGCAATACGATTTCCATTCAACCCTGGTGGTGGGCGACCGCTTTGATGCCACCGTATATGTGGAACGCCTGGGCCGAACATCCCTGACCCATCGCATCGAAATGACCAAGGTCGGCGGACCCATCGTCTGTACGGGCACCTACACCGCCGCTTTGGTGCGCGATGTGCAATCACCCAACATCAAGGCGCATCCGTTTCCAGCCGACTGGCGCGAGCGGATCGAAGGCCATGTGCGGGAATGCGAGCTGCGCCAAACAGGCGTAAAGACCCGCCGCGAGGTATTGGATTTCTGGTTCGGCCTGCCGGGCTCACCAGAGCGGGGACAGCCGCGCGAGATCTGGTTCGCCCGGCAGGATGCGGGCGGATCGGAGTTCGACAAGGAAATTCGGCAGAAATTTGCGGCGACGCTGGCAGCGGCAGCGGCGGGCAAACTGGATCACTGGGCCCATAGCCTGGATGGCACCTTGGCGCTTCTCATTCTGCTGGATCAATTCTCCCGGAATGTTCATCGGGGCACGGCCCTGGCCTATACCAATGATGCCAAGGCGTTGGATCTGGCCAAGCGCGGCGTGGCGGCCGGCTGGCTTGAGGGGCGGGATCAAATTGTCGCGAAATTTTTCATCCTGCCCTTTACCCACAGCGAAAACCTGGCGGACCAGGAACAAGGCATGGAAATCGCCAGCCAGTTTCGCGACACTGAAAACGGCCAAAAATCATACGAAGCCGCCGTAAAGCACCACGACGTTATTGCCAAATACGGCCGCTTCCCACACCGCAACGCGGCCCTGGGCCGCTCAAACACGCCCGAAGAGGGCGAATATCTGAGCGACCCCGAAGCCGGTTTCTAGCGCCTTTCCCGAAGGAGCACGTCATGCCCGGACTTGATCCGGGCATCCAGGTGCTCATCCGATAGCAACAAGACAAGCCCTACCATGGATTGCCGGGTCAAGCCCGGCAATGACAAGGGTAAATAAATCCGCGCTCCATTAGGTTGAATAGGTCGCGAACTTCTGCGTCACCGCCTGCGCGGCCCAGTCGGTCTTTATGTTGACCACCGCGACCCGGCCCTTGTCCACCTCGGCCTGGGCCCGTTCCAGGGCGGCCCGGATCTCGCCCGGCTCCTCAACATATTCGCTGTAACAGCCCAGACCTTCCGCCATCTGATCGTAGCGGACATAGCCGAGGTTGCGGCCCGGCTTATTCTTATCGGGATCGGCGGTCCAACCGCCGTTCAGGCTGATCACCACCAAAACCGGAATATTGTGACGCACCGCCGTATCCAGCTCCATGGCGTTCAAACCGAACGAGCCATCACCGTGCACGACGATGACCTGATTATCGGGCTTGGCCACCTTGGCGCCCAAACCAAACGGCAGGCCGACACCCATGGTACCGAATGGGCCTGAATTCAGGCGATGCCCCGGCGTGTGGGTGGGCATGGATTGACGGCCATAGTTGAGGATCTCCTGCCCGTCCACGACCAGCACCGCATCCCTATTCATGAAGTTTTTCACTTCCTCGCACAGGCGCAGGGGATGGATTGGCACCGCGTCCGAGAGGCTGTTGGACCCAGGCCCGGCCCGCTTGGAGGTTTCGATATCCGCCAACTTGCTGCGCCAGCCCTCGTATTTGGCCGGATCGACCTTGCCCGCGATGGCCTTGTTCAATTGACCCAAAGTCACCTTGGCATCGGCGACAATGCCGATATCCAGCGCACGCGGACTGCCGGCAATCTCCTCCACATCGATATCAATGCGCGCGATCTTGGCATCGCCAGAGAAGCGCGGCGCGGCCAGATGGGCCACGATATAGTTCAGGCGCGTGCCAACAACGGCGATCAGATCCGCCTCGCGGAAGGCACTTGAACGGGCGGCGGGGAAGCAGCAGGGATGATCCTCCGGCACCACGCCACGGCCCTGGGGCGTGGTATAGAACGGAATACCCGTGGCATCGACTAGGGCCTGCATTTCCTCCCAGGCCTGGGACCAGATGATGCCACTGCCAGTCAGCAGCACCGGACGTTCCGCCTCGGCCAGGGCGGCGGCAAGTTCCTCGATCTGTTCCTCGGGTGCCGGCGGGCGGGCGCCAAGAATGGCCCGACCCGACTGCGACCAATCGATATCGTCCTCGTCCACCATCTGATAGAGAGTGTCGCCCGGCAAATCCAGATAGACCGGTCCCGGCTTGCCCGACATGGCATTTTGAATGGCTACGTTCAGCATTTCGGGAATGCGGCGGGCATCGTGGATACGGGCGGCGTATTTGACACAACCCGACATGATTTCCATCTGATCGATTTCCTGAAAAACCTGTTTGCCGTTGCCCAGGACCGGGCTGGCGCCGCCAAGGGCGATAACGGGACAGCAATCGATCAGGGCGTTGGCCAGGCCGGTGGAAAGATTGATGGTCGCGGGACCCGATGCCGCCATGCAGAAACCGGGCTTTTGCCGCAGCCGGGTGTAGGCTTGCGCCATCATGGCGGCGGCCTGTTCATGGCGCACGTCGATGCAGCGAATGCCCTCTTGAATGGTGGCCGCTTCCGCCGCCAGCATGGGGCCGCCCATGAGGAAGAACAGCTCCTCCACCCCTTCCCGCTTCAGGGCCTTCGCCAGAATTTCCGAACCGTTCAATTGTCCCATGATCTGCTCCTCCTCAAATATTCAGTCCAAGCCGTCGCCGCTAGCGGCGGGCAATCCTATATCCAATCGTCTCTCGGTCCCAGGTCGCATCAGTCACGCCATCATCGCGCAGTGACTGCTTCTGGATCTTGCCCGTCGCCGTCTTGGCAAGATCATTGATCCATTCCAGATAACGCGGCACGGCAAAGCGTGGCATATGCTCCGCGCAATAGTCCAGCAATGCCTCGTTTTCTATTTTTTCTCCCGGCGCCGGAATCAACAAGGCCTTGACCTCTTCCTCACCGCCCGCGCCCTCGACCCTGATGCCGACCACGGCGCTCTCCGCGATGGCAGGGTGATTGTTCAGCACCTGCTCAACCTCGAACGAGGAGATATTTTCGCCCCGGCGGCGGATGCAATCCTTGATCCGGTCCACGAAATACAAGCGGCCGCTGGCATCGAAACGGCCCGCATCGCCAGTATGGAACCAAAGATTGCGCCATGCCTCGACGGTCTTTTCCGGCATCTTGAAATAACCGGCCATGAAACAGGATGGCTCTTTAGGCCGCACCAGAATTTCGCCTATCTCCCCCGCCGGCAATGGTTCGTCTGTATCCATATCACCGATACGAACCTCGAAAAAATCATCCATGACCTGGCCGGCACAGCCCACTTCCAAGGGATCATTGGGGCCGGTATAGGCGGGAATATTGCACTCGGTCATACCGAACCCCTGGCGAATACTGACGCCGTAGCGGCGCTCGAAATCGGCGGACCATTCATCGGCCACCGGCGCCGCCATGACGACACGCAGATTGTTGTCGCTATCCTGGGGAGAGGGTGGGTGGCGGTAGATGAACTCCGGCATCACGCCCAAGGCATTGGTTACCGTCGCCTGGCTGGCACGCACGTCATCCAGCCATCTGTTAGGCGAAAACCGTTCCACCACATAGACCCAGGCACCGGCGATGAAGGATCCCAAGAACTGCATTAACAGGGCGTTGGCGTGAAATAACGGCATGCAGATGTAATAGCGGTCGGCTTCCGCCAGATTCAACGCTTGCTGAGTACCCAAGCCAAACAGATAACAATGGGCATGCGGCATCAACACACCCTTGGACGGCCCCGTGGTGCCCGAAGTGTACATGATAAAGGCAATGTCTTCCGGCTTTGGCATCAGCAGGACATCCCTGTCGGCGGGGGCCAGTGCCAAAAGATCGTCGTAGCTCAATTGCCGAGCGGCGCTGAAAACCGATGGCACCTGATCAGGCATGCCGCCGGCGATGAAAACCACGGCCCCGATTTCGCCATCGCCCGCGTCGACGCCCTGAAAGGCATCCGCCAGATCTGTATCGACCAGCACCACCTTTGGCTCGGCATTGCGCAGTTGATGTTCCAGGAAGGCGCCCTTCAACTCGGTATTGATGGGAACATAGATGGCGCCCAGCTTGAAAGCCGCGAACATCGTCAACAGCAGCTCGGCCCGGTTCTTGACCAAGGCGAGAACTCGGTCGCCGGGCCCAACACCGAGGGCCGCCAGACGCAGCGCGGCATCATCGCTATCCCGGTCAAAGCCTGCGAAGGTGAACCGCTCCCCCTGCTCGAACGAAACAAACTCCCGCTCGCCATGGCGGGCGGCCTGGCTGCGGACCAAGTCCACCAATGTCCAACTGGATTTATCAATACTCATGGAAAATGTACTCAAACTACTCTCAAGGATGGCTGGCGTTATCTTGGCATAGAGAAACCAAGGCCGCCAGCGCTTGGCGCGAGGCGTGGCAATTTGTTACAATGACACATGGAAAAAACACACAATGATACGCGATACCTGATCGTCGCCTTCGACGGCCTGCGCCCGGACATGGTGGATGCGGACCTAACCCCAAATCTGGCGGCATTGTGCCGAACCGGCAGCCACTGCACGGACAGCCGCGCGGTTTTCCCGACCCTGACCCGGGTCAATCAGGCCAGCCTGATCACCGGCTGTCATCCGGCCCGCCACGGCATGGTGGCCAACAAATTCATGGAAGCCGCCGTGGGCGGCTACCTCAACACCGCCGACTTCGCGGCCCTGAGCCGTGCCGACGAAGTATTGGGCGGCATCCTGACCGCACCTTCGTTGGGCGAAGTCCTGCACGGCGCCGGCCTGGAACTGGCGGTCATCGGCTGCGGCACTCCTGGCGGCAACCGCCTGATGCACCACCGGGCCGAAGCCCTGGGCGCCCTGAACATATCCCTGCATGGGGTCGAAAAGTCAGCCGCGCCAAAGGCGGCCCAGGCGCTGGTCGATGCCCATGGCCCGATCCCGGAATCCACTCTGCCAAATTATGAGCAAATCGACTGGGTTATCGAAGCCTATATGCGGGAAGTCGCGCCGAACCGGGACCCAGCCGTGACCATCCTGTGGTTCAGCGATCCCGATACGCCGTTTCACTACCGTGGTATTGAAAGCCCGGAAGCGGCTGACTCGATCCGGCATGCGGATGCCGCGCTGGGCCGGTTGCTGGACTGGCGCCGGGACAGTGGGCGGGAGAACAATCTACAAATTGTCGCCATGTCCGATCACGGCCATGTGGCGACCCATGGCGAGCCCATGGCGCTGGAGGAAAAGCTGATCGCCGCCGGGTTCGAGATGAGCCCGGACCTGGGCACGGGCGAGGCCAACCTTGTGCCCGGCACCGTGGCATCACTGTATGCCCGCGATGCCGCCGTCCAGGCACGACTGGTGGAATGGTTGCAGGCCCAGCCCTGGTGCGGCCCGATCTTCGCCCGCGCCATGGACGGCGCCGACCTTCCGCACGGCACCCTGCCTCTTGCCGCCGCCAATCTGGATCACGCCCGCGCGGGCGATATTGTTTTGACCCTGCACCGGGATGATCACGCCCCCAACGGCGGCCTGGCGGGCCGCTGCCTGCATGACGAGCCGGATATTCCCACGGGCTGCGGCATGCATGGCGGCCTCTCCAGCCAGGAAGTCAGCACTGTTTTGGCTTTTTCCGGCAGTCAGTTTGCGAACAGCGCGCAGGTCACGGCCCCCACGGGCATTATCGATATTCTGCCCACGGTGCTGCATGGATTGGGCATCGATCCCGGAAGCACCGACGGGCGTGTTCTGCATGAAATCTTCCAGAACCATGACGGCGCGGCACGCGAGGCTGAACGCCACTCCAGCGCCGCCGAGGCGGGTCCTCATTACCGCCAGGGCCTTGAGGTCGATCAGGTTGGGGACAGCCGCTATCTGGCCCATGGCGGGCGTCATGGTGCCCCGCCAATCGAGTAGGGACTAGTTCGGCAGGCGTTCCAGAAACTTCAGCTCGATATCGGTCAGGCCGTGTTCGAACAGATCGTTATGGCCGGCGCCGGGCAGGAAATGTGCTTCTTTCGGCTCTGGGGCGGCCTGGAACAGCCGGCGGCCAAAACGGGTCGGAATGATCCTGTCGTTCTCGCCATGGACCACCAGCAGCGGCGCCTGGATATCCTTGATAATGTCGATCGAGGGGAAACGGTCGTACATCAGCATCTTCACCGGTAGGAAGAAATAGGCCGACTGCCCCACGTCGACGGTCGAGGTATAGGGCGCTTCCAAAATGATGGCCCGAACCTTGGTTTCCGTCGCCATGCGCACGGCCACGCCACTACCTAAAGACTCGCCCAGCAGAACCAGGCGTTCGGACGGCAACCCTTTGCCTTGCAGATAATCCAGGGCGGCGCGGGCATCTTGATACAAGCCGTCCTCGGTGGGTTGGCCCGGATTGCCGCCATAGCCGCGATAACCGACCAACAGCAGGCCGTAGCCTGCCTCGAACAGTGCCCGGGTCTTGAAGATACGGTGGGAAATATTGCCGCCGTTGCCCTGAAAATAGACAATGGTGGCATAGCCCTTTTGCGCCGGACGGTACCACGAAGTGAGCTCCAGCCCATCGGAGGTTCGATAGCTTATGACCTGAAATCCAACCGCGCCGATATCGCCGGGCTGGGGCAGATTGCTATCGGGAAAATACATCAGCGAGCGCTGGATCATCGTGCAACCGGCCACCAGCGCCGCATAGGCCACCAGCGCCAAACCCAACATTTTCAAAGCAGCCTCCAATTTTCCGATTTTCCCCTGTTCCTTTTACAGTGCTACAGTATTGCCATGACACAAGCATCATACGCGAAAATGCCGTTGCCGCCTTCCCTTTGGGCCACCACCGCGGCGCCGGCCCCGGACACGCCGGCCATGGATGGCGACCAACAGGCCGATGTCGCCATTGTCGGCGGTGGTTTTACCGGGCTTTCCGCGGCCCTGCATCTGGCCCAGGGTGGTGTCGACGTGGCGGTTCTGGAAGCGGCGGAGCCGGGCTGGGGTGCCTCGGGTCGCAACGGCGGCCAAGTCATTCCCGGCCTGAAGGAAGATCCACGGCAGATCATCGCGCGCTTTGGACAAAAGGACGGCGAGGCCATGGTGCGCGCATCGGGCGCCGCCGCCGATCTGGTGTTCGGGCTGATCGCGGAACACGGTATTGAATGCGACGCCCTACAGAATGGCTGGATCCAGGCGGCCCATACCCAAGGAATGCTGGGCGATCTGCGCCAACGGCACCAGGATTGGGCCCAGCGCAATGCCAACGTGGCCTGGCTGGAGCCGGACGAATTGGCCCAGCGCATGGGCGACGGCCGCTACAAAGGCGGTTGGATCGACAAGCGCGGCGGCGGCGTGCAGCCCCTTGGCTATGCCCGGGGCCTGGCCCGCGCGGCCATGGGTCTTGGCGCCCGGGTGTATGGTTCGACACCGGTGCGCTCACTAAATCAAACCAGCAACGGCTGGCGTCTGGAAACCGCCAACGGCGTCCTGACAGCCGGCAAAGTCATCCTGGCCACCAATGGCTATACGGACAGTTTGTGGCCCAGGCTGGAGCATACGGTGGTGCCGGTCTTCAGCGTGCAGGTGGCCACCGCGCCTCTGGGCGAGAATATCCGCGGCAAGATCCTGGGTTGGGGCGAGGTGTTGTCCGATACCCATCGGGTGCTGTGGTATTTCCGCCAGGACGGTCATGGCCGGCTGCTGATGGGCGGCGGCGGCTCGGCCTATGAAAGCGGCGCGGTGAAGGTCTATGAAGGTCTGCGTCAGCGCATACACAGCCTGCTGCCCGAGGCCGGCGAGATTGATTTCGAATACGCCTGGAACGGCAAGGTCGCCATCACACCGGATCATTATCCGCATCTGCATGAACTGGCACCAGGCCTGCTGGCTGGCCTGGGTTTCAATGGCCGGGGCGTCGCCATGGCTACCATGATGGGCAAAATCATGGCCGACCGGGTGCTGGAAACCGCACAGCCGGAATTCGAATTTCCAAACATGACGCCGCGTCCGCTGCCCCTGCATTTCATGCGCGGCGTGGCAGTCACGGCAACGCGGGCCTATTACCGCTTCCGAGACGCCTTGGAAGGCTAGAAACAAAAAGCAAATTGAGGAGAGTTTTATGTCGAGCGCAATCGAGGCAATCGCCGATTATCAGGTCGAGGCCTACAACACATCGAAGCATTCCGACAATAAGATCCACGATGACACCGTGGCCAAGAAATTCGGCTTTAGCGGTGGCCTGGTGCCCGGTGTTGATGTCTATGCCTATCTCACACATCCGGCGGCGGAACTTTGGGGGCAGGATTGGCTGACAAGGGGCTATGCCGATTGCCGCCTGGCGCTGCCGGTCTATGACGGCGCCACGGCCACTGTCTCGGCCAAGCCTGTGCCAGGCGAAGACAACGCCATGGCCATCACGGTGGAAAGTGCGGGGCAGCTTTGCGCCGAGGGCACCGCGCGCCTGGCCGAGACAGCACCGCAAGCGCCCGATCTGTCCGATTTTCCCGTCGCTGCGTTGCCTGACAGTCGCCCGCCGGCATCGCCCGAGAGCATGCCCGTTGGCGAAATGATGGGCACATACGAGCTATGTCTGGACGCGGAGCTTATGTCCGGATACCTGGCCGATGTACGCGAGACGCTGCCGCTTTATTCCGACGCCGGCCTGATCCATCCCGGCATGCTCTGCCGCTTCGGCAACCGGGCCCTGGCGGAAAACGTGGTTTTGGGCCCATGGATCCATGTGGGCAGCGCCATTCAGCACTTCAGCCCGGCCAAGGTTGGCGAGACCGTTTCGGTCCGCGCCCGGATCACCGATAATTACGAGCGCAAGGGCCATCTGTTCGTACAAATGGATGCCCTGGTACTGGCGGGCGGCGAACGGGCCGTGGCGCGGATTGATCACACGGCGATTTATGAGCCACGCCAGGTTCGGGCTGCCGGATAGGCCCAGTAGAGCCGGCGCTACGCCTCGGCCTCTATTCCTCCGCCCCTATTCCTCAGCTTGACCCGGTACCGGGGTCGCCGCTTTTGGCCCGATATGGATCGCCTTTTCCCGGCCGCCATGTTTGGCGATCAGGGCGTTCTGCATATCCTTGGCGTCCCGGTCGGTCGCTTCCGGGTCGCAAATATCGCGTAGATGAGCCTCGTACTCCGCCATGACGCCAGCATAGGCCGCATCGGTGGCGATATTCGTGCTTTCTTCCGGATCGGCCACCAGGTCATAGAGTTCGGGCTCGTAACCGATGTAGTAGATGAATTTGTAGCGCCCCTTGCGGATCATGAAGGCGCCCGAGGGCGAGGATGCGGCATGGTACTCGGCGAACACCACGCGGTTGTCGTCGTCGTCCGCATTGGCAATATCGAACCAGGACGTGCCCTTAAGGGTTTTTTCCTCTTCGTTGGGTTCGACGCCAACGCAGTCCAGGATGGTTTGATAGCTGTCCAGCAAGGACACGGGTGTTTCGCAGACCTTGCCCGCGGGCACCCCGTCACCGGACACTATCAGGGGGACAGCGGCACCTTCCTCGTACAGGTTTGATTTGCCCCACATGCCCCGCTTGCCGACATTGTCGCCGTGATCGGAGGTGTAGATCACCCTTGTGTTGGCATCCAGGCCGGTCGCTGCCAGGGCGTCCAGCACCCGGCCGATCTGGGCATCAAGATAAGTACACAGGCCAAAATAGGCCGCTACGCCCATCAAGCGCTGCTCTGGCGTTAAATTGCGGTCGACTTGTTGAAAATCGTCCATGCGCTGCAGCCATGGATGACGCAGATAGCCCTTTTCCGGATCCAACAGCCGGGGCGGCAGATCCTCGATGGGGTACATGTCGTAATATTCCTGCGGCACCACCAATGGGAAATGCGGCGCCACGAAGCCCAGATAAAGCACCCAGGGCTGATCGTCCGCGCCATTCGTTTGCGCGGCGGCAGCATCCTGCAACCAGGTGCAGGCCTCGTCGGCAATGGATTTGTCGTAACGGGTATAGTTAGATTCGCCCGGTCCAATCTCGTTCAGCATCCGAGACGGCCGCTCATCGGGCAGAGGGTCACGGATCGAACCCCAGATCTGTCCGAGACCGCCCATGACATGCATAGGAATGGTCTGTTTGGAAAATCCGGTCGGCGCTTCCTCGCTGCGGTAATGCAATTTGCCTATGGATTCAACACGCAAGCCTTCGTCGATCAGCCGATGCCCCCAGCCCTTGACCCTGCCATCGTAGGGCATAGCGTTGTCCCAGTATTTCGTTTCATGGGTATAGCGCCCGGTGGCGAAGGCGGCGCGGGAGGGAATGCAAATGGAGGAATTGGTGTAGGCCGAGGTAAACCGCGTGCCATTGGCAGCCAGCCGGTCAAGGTTCGGCGTCTTGACGTGGCTATGGCCATAACAGCCGAGCATCTTGGAGTTATGCTCGTCCGACATGATGTAGAGAATATTCTGCGGTTTCATATTGATCTTCCTACAAGTCGCACCGATTTAGTCGCCCCAATTTAGTCACCCCAGTTTAGTCGCCCTGAGGCACGTCCCGGATATCCAGGTTGCCGTCGTTCATGCGTTTCATCAGTTTATTGGCATCGTCGGAAACCAGCAAATCCAGAAACAGCGTGCGCTCCATCACCAGGCCGTCTTCCAAGGGCTTTTCCAATTCGATCCGCAGCAGACGTTTGAT
Source organism: uncultured Rhodospirillaceae bacterium (assembly GCA_964590195.1). Classification (GTDB taxonomy): domain Bacteria; phylum Pseudomonadota; class Alphaproteobacteria. The sequence continues at coordinate 23,296 of CAZPWJ010000035.1, forward strand.
ATGGGCAAACGCAAGCGGTGCCATGGCCGCGTATTCCCGCGCCAACTCCAAGGCGCGGGGCAGCACCGGGCCGTCGGTTACTTCGTGCACCATGCCCAAAGCCAAAGCCTCGCGCGGCGGCACGGTACGGCCACGCAGAACCATTTCCAGGGCGCGTGCCTGGCCAACCAGGCGGCCCAGTTTCTGAGTGCCGCCGCCGCCCGGCAGAATGCCCAACTTGGCCTCGGGCAGGCCCAGGGTGTGTTCGCCGTCCTGGACGATACGCAGGTCACACGAGAGGCAGAATTCGAACCCGCCGCCCATGGCAAAACCGTTGATGGCCGCGATGGTAATTTTCGGCGTGGTGGCCAGACGGCGAAAGACGATGTCCAACTCCCTATCGCGATGCAATAATTTCTGGTCCGAGAACGTCTTGCCCCGGGCACGCAGGCTGTCCGACATTTCCTCCAGCACCTTGACCGAGAAATGCCGGATGAAGACGCCGTCTTCGCCACCCGTGAAAACAATGGCCCGGCAGCTCTCGTCCTGGTCCAGTTCCTCGGTCACGGCGTTCAACTCGCTGACCGTGTCGTCGGTCATGAACTGATCAGGCAGGGTAATGGTCACAATGGCGACGGAGCCTTCACGGCGCACGGATAGTTGGGACATGAATGCCCTCCCCGAAATGGAATCAATCGTTAGGCAAAGATACGATAGAGCACCGTGCCGCGCGCGACCAGCCGGCCCGTGGCGGCGTCGGCAACCTCGATATCATTCCAATACATCTCGTTATCGCGGTAACCCACGTTGCCATAGGCGACCAGATCGGCCTTGGGCGGCGGGGCCAGGACCTGCGCCTGGATCGATGGCGTGGAGGCCTTGAACTTGCCCAGACTGGTGATCGACCACGAACACATGGCACCCGCCGTATCCAACAATGCCAGGGCCGCGCCTTCATGTATGCCGCCCAGCTGATCGCCGTTGCTGTCCTGCCATGGCATGAGCAGGCGCACCTGGCCGTCGCGCATGAAGTCCATGGCGATGCCTCGGCCCGAAATGAACGGATTGGCCGCGATGCGGTCGCCCATGAAGCCGGGCTCCACCTCGCCATGATCGCCAGCTGCCATCGGCGTCTCGACACCGTCGCGGCCCTGTCGGCCGCGCACCGCGATGGAACATTGCGCAATGGCCTTGCCATCATCGCCCGTGACATCCACCGCCATGAAACACAATTCCTTGCCCCGGCGAAGCAGCCGTGCCGTGGCCTGGATATCCTCACCAATTGCGGCGGCCAGATAGTTGATCTGAAAATCCATGGTATGCCAGGGTCCGGTCTCCTCGCCCAGCACTTGGCGGGCCAGGGCGTGGGCGGCGGTTACGGAAGCAGAGGCCGCGACGCCGCCATGCAGGGCGTTGCCGGGATTGGCATTGGCCTCGATAAACGGCAACGCGATGGCCGCCGTATCATCGGTCAGTCCGGCCAGGCGCATGCCCAGGGTTTGGCAATAGGCCGATTGATCGACCCAGTTTTTGACAAAATCACTCATCGTTTAGGTTCAGTCCCTTAGGCTAGATTTGGTATCAGACAGGAATGGATGGATTCCTCGTTCGGGATTTCGCGAGCCAGAATCTGGATGGCGCGTTCCGCCTCGCGCAGATCAAAGTTATGGGTGTGCATCATCTGCAAGGGCACGGTGCCGGACTCGATCAGGTTGATGGCCTTTTCATAGCCCGTCGAGGTCACGCCGATCACACCCTTGATGGTGATCTCCTTCATCATGACCTTGTCGGAGACAAAGCCGGGAATATTTTTGTAGCCCTTGGCGCCCGCCAGCACGATGGTGCCGCCAGACCGCACATAGCTGAGAGATTCAGCAACCGGCTCGACGGCATATGAAGTGACATCGACGACGATATCAGCCCCCTTGCCATTGGTGATTTCCCGGATTCGCTGTTTCGCGTTTTCGTTCTCCACATCAATTGTGTAGTCGGCCCCGAACGCCTTGGCGACTTCCATCTTCTTGGCGTCCGCCGCCAGGCCGGTGACAATCACCGTGCCGGCGCCCGCGTCCTTGCAGGCCAGAACGGATGCCAAGCCGCGCTGTCCCGGCCCCAGGATCACCACCGTGTCTCCCGGCCCGGTTTGCGGTACTTCCACGGCCCAGCGGTAGCCGGCGCCGAGGGGATTAAACATGACAGCGATTTCCGGCGCCAAGGTTTTGTCCATCTTGTGCACAATGGAATTGCCGTGAATGAACATATATTCCGAATAGGCGCCCCACAGGCCCGGTTCATCACTAAGAGGAATATAGGAATAGATCCGCCGGTCATCGCACAGGTGATAATTCCCCCCCAGGCAGGAGGAACAAAAGCGGCAGGACAGCATGGTTTCCACCGCCACCCGGTCACCGACATCAACGCCCCAGCGCCGGGCCGCGCGGTCGCCAATAGCTTCGATGATGCCAAGCGGTTCATGCCCCGGTACCGCCGGCATGGGCGCGCGGAGGACACCTTCATATTGCTCGTAATCGCTGCCGCAAATGCCGCAGGCCTCCACCCGCATCAGGGCGCTGTCCTCGTCAATCTCCGGGATCGGCAGGCTTTGTGCCTCCAATGTGCGCGGTGCGGTCTGCACCATGGCCAGGCTGGTTCGTTGCGCCATGTAACTTTCCTCGGTTGGGCAAATGTATCCGTTGGCGGCAGTTTACGGCAAAGCATCCACCGGCCCAAATTTTTTCTAACAGCCGTTAGTTTTTCTGTTGTCATCGGCTTCGGAACACGGCACCTTGCGGGTCCAATAATTGCCACGAGGAGTTTGTAGAGATGACGGCCATAGAACCACGGGTGCCCATGCTGCCGGAGGACGAGGCCCGCGCCATCGGCAAGGAAGTCGGCGTGCCATCGACCATGTCCGGCCTGAATGTGTTTCGCATCATGTCCCGGCATCCTGAACTGGCCTCCGTCATGGCCAAGGGTTTGGCCATGTTGCTGTATCGCGGCAACAAGCTGGATGACCGCCTGCGCGAGTTGATCATCATGCGCATCGGCTGGCGCACCGGGGCGATGTATGAATGGACCCAGCATTGGCCGGTTTCCCTGCGCATCGGCTTGAGCGAGGAAGAAACCCTGGCCGTCCGCGACCCGGAAAACGCCACCTGTCTGGGCCCCGCCGAACTGGCGGTCATCGCGGCCACGGACGACGTCCTGGACCATGGCGGCGTCGGCGAAGCGAGTTGGCAGGCCTGTGCCGAACATCTGGCCAGCCACGAGGAACGCCTGGAACTGGTGGCGGCGATCTGCAATTGGAACACGTTTTCGATCATGCTGAAAAGCCTGCACATTCCATTGGAAGACGGTGTTGCCGCCTGGCCGCCGGACGGCGTGCCCTCGCCGCATGCGGACTAGATCGCCAGCATCGCCACGACGACATAGCGCCCGGTCTTACCCACGGCGACCAGCAGCACAAAGATCGGCAGCCGTACCCGAAGGACACCCGCCACCACGGTCAGCGGGTCGCCGACGATTGGCAGCCAGGCGAACAGCAGCGACCACAGGCCAAAGCGTTGAAACCAGGCGCTGGCCCGTTGCTGCTGTTTCGGCTTGAGCGGATACCATTTGCGTTCAGAAAAGTGTGAGAGGAACCGCCCCAGTGCCCAATTGACCACGGCACCGGCGGTATTGCCCGCGCTGGCCACGGCGATGGCGGGCCACAACATGGCCGGATTATCCGCGACAATACCCCACAGCAGAAGCTCGGACGCCGCCGGCAGTATGGTCGAGGCGATGAACGCGTTCAGGAAAAGCGCGGTAAGGGATGCGGTCATAGGGTGAGATTGTTACCGCGCGCCCCTCCCACAGGCAAGCCGCCGAACCGCCGAACCAGAATTGCTCCAATTTTACTGGCGCCGTGGGTCGCGACGCTCTAAATCAAAGGTCAGGCGCAGCGCCGTTCTTCGGTGGGGGTGCCAAGGATCAATTGTAGGCTTTTAAGAAAGGACATCCATATCATGAGCGACAACGAAGACGTTCGCATCACCGTGCTGGCCAAGGAATTCACACCGGCCGCCATGGAATATCACCGCCGCGCCATGGGCGAAAAGGGCTATTCCCTGGCCGGGCCCATCGTGCCACGCAAATTCCTCATGCTGACGGGTCCGGGTGAGCCGGAGGAACTTTTCGACGGCGAAGTCTATTACGCCGCCACTTTTGTGCAGCGCGATTCCGCAGACGAATAAGATCCGCAAAGGCCGGCCAATGCTGAAATTTTACTACGCACCGGGCACCTGCGCCCTAGCCTCGCACATTGCCTTGGAAGAGGTGGGCGCGGACTATGAAGCGGTCCGCATGGACTTTGCCAACGAGGATCAGAAGGCGCCGGAATATCTGGCCATCAACCCAAAGGCGCGGGTGCCGTCCCTGGTCACCGATCAGGGCGTGTTAAGTGAAACACCGGCTCTGTTGCTGTTTATCGCGCAAAGCTATCCCGCCGCCCAACTGGCGCCGTTGGACGACAACTTTGCCCTGGCTCAGGCCCAGGCGTTCAACAGCTATCTCTGTTCCACCGTCCATATCGCCCATGCCCATCTGCGGCGCGGCCACCGCTGGGCCGACGACCCTGCAGCAATCGAGGCCATGAAGGCCAAGGTGCCGCAATCGGTCGGGGAATGCTTCGATCTGATCAATCGGGAGATGATCAAGGGGCCGTGGGTATTGGGTGATCGATACAGCATCTGCGATCCCTATCTCTTTACCCTGACCCGGTGGCTGGAGGGCGACAAGGTCGACCGCACAAGTCTAGCCATGGTGGATGCGCATTTTCAGCGTATGATGGAGCGTCCCGCGGTGCAAAAAATCGTGGCGGTGCATACCGCATAGCAGCCGACCGCGCCGCGGCATGGAGAAGGAGGAGGAGACATGAAACCCGTCGATTATGTTGATCGCATCAACGCCAGCTATCAATCCATGGGCTATCCGCCCTATCAATGGTCCGAAAACCAAGAGGCGCCGCTGACCAGGCTGAAAAAGCCGCTTTCGGAATGCACCGTCTCCATGCTGACCAGCGGCGGCATATCCTATGCCAACGCCGAACCGTTCGAGCCGGCCGCCAAGAACAACTTCCGCCTGGACGAGATCGACCCGCAATCGGGCGGAGACAGTTTCCAAATCAACGATGCCTATTACGACTACCGTGACGGCGAAAAGGACATCAACGTCATTTTCCCCATTGAACGCCTGCGCGAACTGGCCGGCGATGGCGTCATCGGCGCGGTCGCAAGGCGGCTGTGGAGCGGCTTCATGGGCCGCACCTACAAGCGCCGCCAGGTGATCGAGGTCGAGGCGCCGCGCTTCGCCGATGCGCTGCAACAAGACGGGGTCGATGCCATTGTCATGGTGCCTGCTTGACCGCTGGATCATCAGACCGTGAGTCTGGTATCCCGCGTGGTCGAGGGACGTGGCATCGCCACCGTTAACGTTTCCACCGGACGCGACATCACCGCCCTGGCGATGCCGCCGCGCACGGTGTTCGTCAACCATCCCATGGGCAATCCGTTCGGCCGGCCGCAGGAACAGGCCTTGCAGAAGGAGATCCTGATTCATGCCCTGGAGCTGCTGGAGAGCTGCGAGACGCCTGGTGAGATGGTCGATCTGCCCTATGATTGGGGCGAGCCGGTCAAGACGATCTATGATCTGGAGTTCGCCTTTAAACCTAGCGCGCCCGACCCGGTTACCGGCAAACAGCCGACTTAGCTTCCCGGACCGGAAATATGGCGAAGGGAACCGTTCTGCCGGGCGAAGTGACCACGCGGCGCGACCGGGAGACCGGCGCGCGCCTCTGGCAGATCACCAATGACGCCTCGATCAACCACAATTTCTATTTTCTGACGCCGTCCATGACACCGGATGGGGCCAGCGTGCTGTTCGCCTCGAACCGGAATGGTGCGACCAATTTCTACCAGGCCGGCTTTCCCGAGGGCCCGATCCGACAATTGACCGACGGTGAAGACGTTCATGGCTATTCGGCAACTCTTGGCGCCGACGGCACGGCGCTCTACTTCACCCAGGGCGGCAGCGTCCGCCTGCTGGACCTAGCCAGCCTGGAAGAGCGGCAGCTGGCCGATTTCGGTGACGCTTCGTTGGGTGAATGCAGTCTGAACGCCACGGAAAGCCTGCTGGTGACGGCGCTAAAGCGGAATGGCGCCTGCCATCTTGCCGTGATCGCCACCGACGGCTCGGACAGCCGGATTATCAAGACCTCGGCGCGAACCCTGATCCATCCCCAGTTTCACCCGAGCCAGCCCGACCTGATCGCCTATTCATCCGACCCGGCGCCGCGCATGCGGATGATCCGGGCCGACGGCGGCGGCGATGAACTGCTCTGGCAACACGACAACGATGAATTCATCGTCCACGAGACCTTCCTGGGCGAAGATGAACTGGTCCTGGTACGCTGGCCCTATGCCCTTCAGCGCTTCTCGCTGGCCTCGCGGCGAATGACCCAGATCGCCGCCTTCAATGCCTGGCACATCGCGCCGACACGGGATGGCCGCTATCTCGTCGCCGATACCGTACATCCCGATATCGGCCTGCAGCTTGTCGGCCTCGAAAGCGGTCTGAAGACCACGCTGTGCCTGCCGCAAAGCAGCAACCAGGGCAGTCAATGGCGGCATGACCGCTATGCCGAGGCCTCAGCCTGGGCCCAAAAACCGGAAGCGGGAGCGGGAGCGGAGACGGATGCCCTGTCCTGGATGGAGGTTGGCACCGATACCGTCTATGGGCCGCAGTGGAGCCATCCACACCCGGCCTGGAGCCATGATGAACGCTATGTGATCTACACCTCCGACCACGGCGGCACGCCGCAGGTTTACGTCGTGGAGGTGCCGGAAAAATTGCGGCAAGCGGTGGCTGGAGGCGCGGCCTGAAATCGGGCATGATGGTGGTCAAAATGAGATGGGGGATTCAATTATGCGGATAACGGCGCTTAACGACGTCATAGGGGCCCGCGTGGAAGATATCGATCTGGCCGCCGGCATCGATGACGAAAGCTTCTCGGCCGTTCAGCAGGCTTGGCTGGATCATTGCCTGCTGTTGTTTCGCGGCCAGACCCTGACGCCCAGGCAATTGACCACCTTCGCCGCCCGCTTTGGCCAGTTGGAGCCGCCGCCCGGCAGCGAAAAAGACCTGCGCGCCGACGCCGGTGCGGAGCAGGATCAAAACATGTGGATCATCTCCAACGTGTTGGAGAACGGCAAGGCCATCGGCGCCCTGGGATATGGCGAGGCGGAATGGCATTCCGACATGACCTATCTGGATATCCCGCCCACGGCGTCGGTACTGTATGGCCATGAGGTGCCCAGCGAGGGCGCCAATACCTGGTTCGCCAACATGTATGCGGCCTGGGACCGGATGCCCAGCGATCTGGCGGCGGAGATCCGGGATGCGCAAGCCCTGCATAATTCCTCCTATACCTCCGCCGGCGAACTGCGCAAGGGCATGGACGCGGTAACCGACGTGCGCGATGCACCGGGCGCGACGCACCCAGTGGTGGTCCGCCATCCCGATACCGGACGCCAGGCGCTGTTTCTAGGCCGGCGCACCAATGCCTATATCAAGGGCCGTGAGCTGGCGGACAGCGAGGCCCTGCTGGACCGGCTGTGGGATTATTGCGTGGACGATCAATTCTGCTATGTGCACCATTGGCAGCCCGGCGACGTGCTGATCTGGGACAACCGTTCCACCTTGCATCGGCGCGATGCCTTTGACCCAGAGGCCCGGCGCATCCTATGGCGCTGTCAGATCACGGGCACCGCCCTGCCGTCCGCCAGTGCAGCCTGACCTGGAAACCGCGCGCCTTCATCTACGGCCCTGGGGTCTGGATGATCTGGAATTCTGCGTCGCCATGAACATGGACCCCGATGTGGGTCGCTACCTGTTTCCCCATGGCCCGCCGGTGGAGGCGGAGCAGCGCAGGATTTGGCGTGAGAAAATCACCGCCGGCTGGCCGCGAACGGGTGCCGTCTGGGCCGTTGAATGGGCCGGCGAAGGGGAGATGCTGGGTTGGTGCGGCTTGTTTCCCCTGGAAGAAACCGGCCTGATCGAAATCGGTTACCGTTACGTCACCGCGGCTTGGGGCAAGGGCGTGGCCACGGAAGCGGCGGCCCGGGTGCTGGACCATGGCTTTCGTGAATTCGCCTTCGATCCGATCGTAGCCGTCACCCATCCCCAGAATGCAGGTTCCCAGGCCGTGTTAAGCAAAATTGGCCTGAAATCAGGCGGCCTGCAATTTCATTACGGCCTGGATCTCAGTTTCTTTTCCCTTGGCAGGGACGACTATCTTACTTCTCGATAAATGAACGTCCGACAAGCTGGCGGTGAACCTGGTTGGTGCCTTCATAGATCTGGGTGATCTTGGCATCCCGCATGTAACGTTCCACCGGATAGTCCTTGGTGTAGCCATAGCCGCCAAATAATTGCACCGCATCCGTGGTGATCTGCATGGCCAGGTCGGAGGCACGCATCTTCAGCATCGAGGCTTCGATGCCGATGTCCTCCTCGCCCGCATCCAACATGGCGCCGACCCGCCAGAGCCAACTTTCGCACATGGCCAGATCCGTGGCCATGTCGGCCAGCATGAACTGTATGCCCTGGAACTCAATGATATTGCGGCCCGATTGCCGGCGTTGATTAATGTAGCTGACCGCATCTTCAAAGGCAGCCCGCGCGATGCCAAGGGCATGGGCGGCGATGGAGGGGCGGGATTCATTCAGGGCGGAGAAAAGTATTTTTAGGCCATCGCCGGGTTCGCCCAGCAAATTGGCACGGGGCACGCGAAGGTTATCAAACGACAGCGGAACGATAGGTGCGGCGCGCTGGCCCATCTTGTCTTCCTTGCCGCCGATGGTCAGGCCCTCCGCACCTTTTTCAACGATAACGATGGAGATCGACGCCCGGTCATTCTCGATTTCCGACCACTTGCCGAAGACGCCATAAAAATCAGCGTGATTGCCGCAGGTGATGAAGATCTTCGAACCGTTGATGATGATGTCGTCGCCATCGGGGGTGAACCGCGTCTTCATGCTGGTCGCATCCGAGCCGGCGGAGGGTTCGGTAATGCACAGCGAAACCATGCCGCCATCGACGATGCTCGGCAACAGCCGGGTCTTTTGTTCATGCGAGGCAAAATTAAGAAATGGTTTTATCGCATGAAAGGTATTGCCCCAGAACATGGCGGTGGAGGCGCAGGCCTTGGCCATCTCGCGCATCGCCGCCAAATAGCTGACATAGGACATCTTGCTGCCGCCATATTCGTCGGGAAGAAACATGCCGTTCAGACCCAGCTTGGTAATTTCGGCAACATTGTCCCAGGGGAATTCGCCGCTAAGGTCGTAGGCGGCAGCGCGGGGCTTGAAATGATCACGGGACAGGGCGCGCACGGCATCCAACAACAGGCGTTCCTCCTCCGGCAGATCAAGCGAGGCGTCGATACGATTGAGAACTTTCATCACGGGTACCTATTGATTAATGCTCTGAGCGCCATCCATGACGATGGTCTCGCCGGTCAGAGAGGGCAGATCCTCCGTTGCCAGCATGGCTACCAGTCGGGCGACCTCGTCGACACTGGCGGCTTCGCCCGTTGGTATGCGGCGGCGGATAAAGGCCTTGAAATTGTCGTGCGCCATATACTCAGCGTTCAGATCGGTCGCGACGAAACCAGGCGCTACGTCCAACACGCGGATTTTATCGCGGGCCCACTCAACCGCCAGGCTGCGGGTCAGCGCGCCCAATGCCGCCTTGGAACAGCAATAGGCCAGATTCCGCTGAATTCCGAGGCGGTCATAAAACGATCCGATGTTGATAATGAGCCCGCCCCCCTGGGCGGCCATGTATGGGTAGACCTCGCGGCAGGCCACGAACGGGCCGGTGATATTGGTGGCCAGGGTCTGATCGAAGTCGGCCTTGGACAGCTCGGAACTGACGCATTCCTGATGCATGCCGGCATTGTTGACCAATACATCTATCCGGCCGGCCTGTTCAGCCAGGGATTTTAGAGCATCGGCGATCTGCGCCTCGTCCTCCATGTCGCAGGCTAGTTTTATCAACTCGCCCGGCACCTCGCGGTCTTCCGGACCCAGCCCCTTGCGCGACAGACAGCCGATGGTATGGCCGCGCCCGGCCAGCTCCGCTACCAGGCCCGAACCGATACCCCGGCTGGCACCGGTAATGGCGATGACTTTCGACGCCATGGCTAGCAATCCCCTCTAACAGTCACGGAAATTCGGCTTACGCTTCTCCAGGAAGGCGGTCGCGCCCTCGGTCGAATCCTCGCCCTGGAACGCCAGGGTGTTCAAATCCCGCTCGACCATTAGGCCTTCCGACAGCGCGGTCTGATCGGCCCGCATAACCGCCTCGCGGCCATAGCGCAGGACCGGCAGGGAGAAGCCGGCGAATTCACGGGCGTATGCAATGGCGCCATCCACCGCCGGGACATCGACCACGCGGTTGATCAGGCCCATGGAAAGCGCCTCTTCCGCCGCCACCATGCGGCCGGTCATGACCATGTCCAGGGCGCGGCCCTGGCCCACCAAACGCGGCAAACGCTGGGTACCGCCATAGCCGGGGATCAGGCCAAGCTTAATCTCTGGCACGCCCAGTTTGGCGTTTGCCGTGGCCACGCGCAGGGTGCAGGCAGTCGCCAGTTCCAAGCCGCCGCCCAGGGCAAACCCGTTGATCACCGCCACCGACGGTATGGTCAGGCTGTCCAGTTTGGCAAAGGTGTTCTGGCCCAGTTCGGTCGCGGCGATGGCCTCAACGATATTGCGGCCCATGAATTCGGAAATATCCGCGCCGGCGCAAAAGGCCTTTTCGCCCGCGCCCGTGATCAACAGGGCCCGGGCATCGGAAGCGGCGGCCTCGTCGATCGCCGCGCCGATATCCTTAACCACCTGAACACTCAAGGCATTCAAGGCTTCCGGACGGTTCAGGGTGATCAGGGCGAATTCTTCGATCCGTGTCAATTCAACGGGCATGACGAAAGGTTCCTCTGTTTCATGTTTTCAGCAGTTTATACCAACCCGCACTTCAAAGGGCAGCGATCTCCTGACGCAGACCGGCGATTAGTTCCGCGCTCAGACCCAAATGCATGGCTTCGGCGTCCAGGATCGCGTTGAAGGCGCGCTTTTTTACCGCCCGCACATTGATATCCTGCGCCGCGCCGTCCAATTCGGCGGAGGAGATAATGATGTCGATCAGACGCTCCGCACCGTGCAAACGGCCCCACAGATAGTCGTTTTCCCGATGCCGGCGGCTGAAGAAGGCGGCGAAATGGCCCAGGCCGACGCCCTTTAAAATGTCTTCCTCGCCGCCGCGATGCAGGCTATCGGCATCATCGGGTGATATGCGGTCGACGCGGATTTCATCGAACTCTCCCACATCGCGCCACGAAGTCACGGTAAAGGCCAGCACATCCCAGAACGCGAAACCGAGAAAACTGTGCAACAGCGCCTGTTGCGCATCTTCGGGCAGCACCGATTTGCTGGTCCTCTCGAGCACGCGGTCAACCCGGTGGCCGACGCCGCTCAAGCCGAAATCGTCAGCCACCAGACCAATCAGGGCGCCGATATTGCCCTCCCGTCCCGCCTGAATGGCGACGGCCATGTCCCGGCAACGGCGGCTTAACACGGCGGCATCGCGGCAACGGCGCAAGTCTTCCAGCAAATCGTAGATACGGCGCTTGATCTGATCCAGCGCGTCCGTCGCATCCGTATCGCGAAACGCGGCATACATTTCGTTCAGGGCGCGCACCACGAAGCGCAGCCGGCGGGCCCGATAGTCCGCATCCAGACCGCGCAGGAAGGCATCCTGGGCCGCCTCGTTGCCGCCGCCCCGGCGCGGATAAACCCCGGCCTCGTTGGCCCAGTTGCGCAAGCGCGCGGCCCAGGCATCGACAGCCACACGGTCCGGACGGGCCGAGGCGGCTTGCGCCAGGATCGTTGCCAGACGCTCGATCACCCCTTCGATCCGCAGACGCAGATAGCCTTCATAGGCATAGCCAGACCGTTCCGCGGCAAGACGGCCGGCGGCGGCGCGCCACTCGGCGATGTTTTCCAGATCAACCGGCCGCGCGCCGCCATCGCCGACAACTTCCGCCACCAGTTCGCCGATCTGGGGCATGGCGCTGTTCAGCACGGTTTTCAGGCGCCCAACCCGGACGTTGAAGCCATTGATCCAGTCCAACTCGTCGCGAATTGGCTCGTTGCGGGGAATGTCCGAGAGCGCGCCCTTCAGGGTCCGGAGCATACTGGGCGCCCGGCGCGGGCCGCCCAAGCCCACATCGTCGGCCTGCTCGGGATCGGGGTCGATATAGACCAGACGGCGGTCCACCTGCCGGTAGGCGGGGCGCTGCTTGATGGATTCAATAGCCTGGGCAAAGGGTTTGTTGTTGAGAACGCTGCCATCGATGAAGGCGGTTTCCTCCGGCTTCTGGCCGGCGGTGTCATAGGCGGTGAAATTGTCGCGCAGGAACTTCTCCCGGCCAGGCCAACCGGCCTTGCGCCGGTCCAACAGACGATCAATTTCCGAGATCCTGGCCGGCGGGAAGGCACCGGGAAAGGACGATGTCGCCCGCGCGGCAAAAACAAGCGCCGGCAAATCCTCGGCGTCGAAATCCGACGTCATGTCGCCCTCGGAAAAATAGCGGTGGCGAAAACGCAGGGTATGGCGGTGCTCCCGCTCGGTGATCAGGGCCGGGTCATGCAAGGGGATGGACTGGCTGTAGCCGAAAAAATCAGTCAAAGTGACATATAGATCCAACCACTGCCCCGGCGGCGTCAGCGAACCGCCCGGCCGGCCTCCGCCATCACCCCGATTGGATGCCATCGCGGTCATCGCGTCGTAGAGCGCCTCGCACAGGGCATTGCCGCCAAAGGGCGGGCGGAACCAGCGCGAGCGGATAAACAGGGATAGTTTTTCCCGCATCTCCCGATCCGGCGCCATGCGGGCAATCTTGCGCTGCGCCAGGCCCCAGCGCAAAACCGGACGCAGCAGCCATTTGCTCCACATGGATGCGCGTCGGTCGGGGGCCAGTAACTTGGAAACATCGGCGCCGTTCAACCACATATCGCGCAGCGGATCGACGGCCAGATCAAGCGCCAGGGCGCGGGCCAGCAGGATGCCGTTGATACCGCCGGCGGAGGCGCCGGCGATAACGTCCACGACCACATGCAGGTCCAGATGCCGGCCAATATCGTGCAGCAGGTCCAGATAGACCGCCTCGGTATCCGTAAAATCGCTGTTGGCGGCGCGCCCGCCGGCCGCCACGCCGGCCTTGTGATCAGCCGAGGCGCGGACCAGCTTCAGGATTTCCTTGCTGACCCCGTGCATGTAGACGGCCAGCGAAACGCCGCCGTAACAAACCAGGGCCAGACGTAGTTCCTTGCCCCGCATGGGCGCTAGGGACGTATGCCGAAATGTGTTGGCCCCAGCAGTTGCGGCAACAGAGGCTGCACCAGCTTGATCCATTCGCACAGCATAGGCCGGGTTTCGCGCGGATCGATCAGTTCATGGAAACTGTAGGATTCCGAACGCGGAAACGGCGATAAGCGGGCCGCCAATTCATCCTCCAACTCCTTGCGCCGGGCTTCCGGGTCCTCGGCGGCGGCGATTTCACGGCCAAAGGCCACCGCGACGCCGCCTTCCAGCGGCAGGGCCCCCATCTCGGCCGAGGGCCAGGCCAGGACATAGGCATCGGGGCCGTAATGGGCCGCCGCCGCCACGCCATAGTTCTTGCGCACCAGTACCGAGGCCCAGGGCGCGGAATAATTCGCCGCCGCCAACACGGCGGAGGTGCCGTAGCGGATGGCGCCGCCGCTCTCCGCCTCCGGCCCGATCATGAAGCCCGGCTCGTCAATCAACGAAATCATGGGCAAATGAAAAGTGTCGCAGATTTCGATAAAACGGCGGACTTTCTGGGCCCCTTCGGACGTCATGGCGCCGGCATAGAAACGGCCATCGTTGGACAGAATACCGACACTTTGCCCGTCCATCCGGGCCAGGCCGGTGATCTGTCCGGGGCCGAATTTGCGCCCCATCTCGAAAAAAGAATCCCGGTCAACCACATGGTCAATCAATTTTCGCATGTTGAAGGCCTTGCGCCGGTTGCGCGGAATGATCGTCGCCAGTTTATCTTCCGCCCGGTCGGTCGGGTCGCCGGTTTTAACGATGGGCGCCAATTCCCAGACATTCTGCGGCATATAGCTGAGGAAGGTGCGGATCTGATCAAGGGCTTCGGCCTCGTTCGCGGCCACCGCGTCGACCACGCCATTGGCGGCATGTACATCAGCGCCGCCAAGTTCTTCCTTGGTGAGGTCGAAACCCAAGGCGCGCTTTACCACCGCCGGCCCGGCGATCAGGATCTGCGCCGTATCCCGGCTCATGGTGACGAAATGCGAGGCTACCAAACGTGCGGCGGGCAGACCCGCGACCGGACCCATGGCTGCCGAGGCGACGGGCACCATGGCCATGGCCTCGCCCACCGATTTGAAACGCGGCTGTTCGGCGGCGCTGGAGCCCACGGGCCCGCCGCCGCCCCGGCCCTTTTTGCCGGCTGCCCCCAGAACCGAGCCGCCGCCGCCTTCGTGCAGGCGCACCAAGGGCACCTTGTAGTGGCAGGCGAGTTCTTCGGTATAAACGCTCTTGCGCAGGCCCGCGACCGTGGGGGAGCCGCCGCCGATGGTAAAATCCTCGCCGCCGACAATGATCGGGCGTTCGTCCACTTGGGCAAAGCCGAGGATGAAGTTGCTTGGAGTAAAGCCGGTCAGGTTGCCGTTCTCGTCCTTTTCCGCGCCGCCGGCACCCATGCCACTTTCCTTGAAGCTGCCAGGATCAATCAGGCCGTCGATCCGCTCACGCAGGGTCATGCGCCCCTTGGCGTGATGGCGGGCAACGGCTTCCGGACCGCCATGCTGCTTGGCCATTTCACGGCGTTGATGGATTTCCGCGATTTCCTTGTCCCAGTTTTCCGAACTCATGGATCGGTGAACTCCTATGTAATTCAGCTGCGCGCATGCTACAGCGCTAACGGGTTCCGATACCACATTCCATCGACTTGGCGGGTCAACTATTTCTCCGGCACCCGGATCAACATCGAATCGAGCCGGTAAATAGCGAACATTGAAAACTCCGCATGGTTGAACCGGCGACAGTTTGCCACAGCAAAATTACACAAAATGGTATCGCAAATTTAAGATAGAGCGGTTACAAGGTGGAATGTAATTGGTTGGTGCGCGGGTGCATCCAACTTGTGGGGTTTCATTGATGCATATCCTATCCATGTTGATTTTGGCGCTTGGCGCCGCGATGACACTGTTACTTGCCATACAGGCCAGTGACGCCGTGATGAGTTTTCATGCCGGTCTGATGGCGCTGTTCTTCGTTGTTGGCATCGTTCTGTTACACAAGCGGCGGGGCAACCTTGGCAGCGCCGATGGTTACGAGGATGGAATTATCCGTGCCGGCGCCATTGCCTCGACCTTTTGGGGCGTTGTCGGCTTTCTGGTTGGGCTGGTTATAGCGCTGCAATTGGCGTTTCCCGGGCTGAATTTCGATCTGCCCTGGACCAATTTTGGCCGGTTGCGGCCCTTGCACACCTCGGCCGTGATTTTCGCCTTCGGCGGCAACATCCTGCTAATGACCTCGTTCCATGTGGTGCAGCGTACCTGTCAGGCGCGGCTAGCCGGCGGCTGGGCGCCGTGGTTCGTTTTCTGGGGCTATCAGCTGTTTATCGTCATGGCGGCAACGGGTTACGTCCTGGGCGTCACCCAGTCAAAGGAATATGCCGAGCCGGAATGGTACGTGGATCTGTGGTTGACGGTAGTCTGGGTGGTTTACCTGCTGGTCTTCCTGGGCACCCTGTGGAAACGGCGGGAGCCGCATATCTATGTCGCCAACTGGTTCTATCTGGCCTTCATCGTCACCGTGGCGATGCTGCATATCATCAACAATCTGGCCATTCCGGTCAGCTGGACGGGTACCCGCTCCTACGTGGTCTGGGGTGGAGTGCAGGACGCGCTGACCCAGTGGTGGTACGGCCATAACGCCGTGGGCTTTTTCCTGACCGCCGGGTTCCTGGCGATCATGTACTACTATGTGCCCAAGCGGGCGGAGCGGCCGGTTTATTCCTACCGCCTGTCCATCGTGCATTTCTGGTCTTTGATCTTTCTCTACATCTGGGCCGGGCCGCATCATCTGCACTACACCGCCCTGCCGGAATGGTCGCAAACCCTGGGCATGACCTTTTCCATCATGCTGTGGATGCCGTCCTGGGGCGGCATGATCAATGGCCTGATGACCCTGTCGGGGGCCTGGGACAAGCTGCGGACCGATCCCGTGTTGCGCATGATGGTGGTCTCGATTGCCTTCTACGGCATGAGCACCTTTGAAGGCCCGCTGATGTCCATCAAGGAAGTCAATGCCCTGAGCCACTATACAGACTGGACCATCGGGCATGTGCATTCCGGCGCCTTGGGCTGGGTCGCCTTTGTTTCCTTCGGGGCGCTCTATCATGTCGTGCCGGTGATGTGGGGGCGACAGCGCCTGTACTCCTTGAAACTGGTCAACATGCATTTCTGGGTCGCGACTCTGGGCATCGTGCTCTACATCACGGCGATGTGGGTATCGGGCATCCTGCAAGGTCTGATGTGGCGTGCCTATGATCAGCTCGGCTTCCTGGAATATTCCTTCGCCGAGACGGTGGAAGCGATGCATCCCTTCTATGTCATCCGTGCTCTCGGTGGATTGCTGTTCGTCCTGGGCTCTCTGATCATGGCCTATAATTTGTGGCGCACCATGCGCGGCGATCTACGGATCGAGGCGGCACCTATTGGATCAACCAGCACCGCGGGAGCCGCATCATGATCAAGCACGCGGTATTCGAGAAGAACTCCATCGTGCTTACGGTGGGTATCCTGATCGCGGTGGCGATCGGCGGCATCGTGGAACTGGCGCCGCTGTTCTATCTGGAAAGCACCATCGAGGAAGTGGAGGGCATGCGCCCCTATACGCCTTTGGAGCTGGCCGGGCGGGACATTTACATTCGCGAGGGCTGCTACAATTGCCACAGCCAGATGATCCGCCCCCTGCGGGACGAGGCCGAACGCTACGGCCACTACAGCCTGGCGGCCGAGAGCATGTATGACCATCCCTTCCAATGGGGCTCGAAACGCACGGGCCCGGATCTGGCCCGCGTTGGCGGGCGCTATTCCGATGAATGGCATGTGGCCCACATGATCGATCCCCGCGCCGTGGTGCCCGAATCCGTCATGCCCGGCTACCCATTCCTGGCCACCACGGCCTTGAAAACATCGGACATCGCGGATCATCTGAAGGCCAACCAATTCGTCGGCGTACCCTATAGCGACGAAATGATCGCCAACGCGGCGGCTGACCTGGCGGCCCAGGTTGATCCCGACAGTGATGACCTGGATGACATGATGGCCCGTTATCCAAAGGCACAAGCACGGGACTTCGATGGCAATCCGGCGATGATCTCGGAACTGGATGCATTGGTCGCCTACATGCAAATGCTGGGCACCCTAGTCGACTTCGGCACGTACAAGGCCGAAGGCGAGAACCTGCGCTAGGAAGGGAGGATTTGATGACCTATTCAGAAGCTTATGAATTCGCCCAGACCTATGGCCTGGTTTATCTGGTGTTGTTGTTTGTTGGCATGCTGATCTACGCCCTGTGGCCCGGCAACCGGCGGCGTTTTGACGACGCGGCGAAAATTCCGTTGCGGGAGGATTGATCACATGAGTGACAAGCAAATCGATGAAGTTAGTGGCATCGAAACCACCGGCCATGACTGGGACGGCATACGCGAGTTGAATTCGCCGCTGCCCAGATGGTGGCTATGGACGTTTTACATCACCATTATTTGGGCGATCGGTTACTGGATCGCCATGCCGGCCTGGCCCTTGCTAACGGACTACACCCGCGGCGTACTGGGAATTTCACAACGGGCCCAGCTGTCCGAACAGATCGCCGCCGTCAAGGCAGGTCAGGCGGAGCTGATTGCCAGAACGGCCAAGGCCAGCGTGGCGGAAATCAAGGGCAATCCGGAATTGCTGGAATTCGCCCTGGCCGGCGGACGCTCGGCCTATGCTGTCAATTGTTCGCAATGCCATGGTTCCGGCGCCTCGGGCGCCAGCGGCTATCCCAATCTGAACGATGACGATTGGCTGTGGGGCGGCAGCCCGGAACAGATCCTCGCCACCATTCAATACGGCATCCGTTCCGAGCATGATGAGACCCGCGCCAACGATATGCCGGCCTTTGGCCGCGACGAGATCCTCGACCCGCAACAGGTTGACGCGGTTTCCGATTACGTCATGGCCTTGTCCCAGAACCCTGATCTCGCCAAAACCTTGCCCGGCAAGGCGCTGTACAAGGAACATTGCGTTGATTGTCACGGCGCGGGCGGCGAAGGCAACCAGGAGCTTGGCGCGCCAAAATTAAGCGACGGCATCTGGCTGTACGAAGGCGGCAAGGCGATGGTGGTCGATATCGTCACCAACAGCCGGTCTGGCATGATGCCGGCATGGGTCAGCCGGCTGGACGACGTCAGCGTCAAGCAACTGGCCGTTTACGTCCATTCCCTGGGCGGCGGTGAATAACGGAGTGAGCCGTGGAGACGGCGCCTGACATCAACACGGAAAAAAAACCGCTCGACAGCATCGAAGGCGTAGAGACGGTTGAGACTGTTGAAGTTCAGGCCCTGAATACCAGGGTCACCGGCGCGCTCTATAAGAAACGGGAGAAAATTTACCCCCGCCGGGTACGGGGGACATTCCGCAGCCTGAAATGGCTGGTCATGACCATTACCTTGGCGATTTATTATCTCGCCCCCTGGCTGCGTTGGGACCGTGGCGCCGAAGCGCCGGGTCAAGCCATTCTGATCGATATTCCCGCCCGGCGGTTCTATTTCTTCTTTATCGAGATCTGGCCGCAGGAAATTTATTACATTACGGGGATCCTGGTCATAGCCGCCCTGGCACTGTTCCTCTTTACTTCGATCGCGGGCCGGGTCTGGTGCGGTTATGCCTGCCCGCAGACGGTCTGGGTGGATCTGTTTCTGATTATCGAGCGCTTTATCGAGGGTGACCGCAATGCCCGCATGCGTCTGGAAAAGGCCGGCTGGAGCCTGTCCAAGCTTGCCAAGCGGGTGCTCAAACATGCCGCCTGGCTGGTTGTCGCGGCCCTGACGGGGGGGGCATGGGTGTTCTATTTCGCCGATGCACCAAGCCTATTGGTGGATTTGTTCACCTTGCAGGCGGCGGAAATCGCCTATGTCACCGTCGCCGTATTGACCGCCACGACCTATACCTTTGGCGGCATGTCGCGGGAGCAGGTCTGCACATATATGTGCCCCTGGCCGCGCATCCAATCCGCCATGATCGACGAAGACTCCCTGATCATTTCCTATCAAAAGAACCGGGGCGAGCCCAGGGGCAGGGGTACGCGCCGCACGGGTCTGGGCGATTGCGTTAACTGCAATCAATGCGTCGTGGTTTGCCCCATGGGCATTGATATTCGTGATGGTATGCAGCTGGAATGCATTTCCTGTGCCCTGTGCGTGGATGCCTGCAACGGCATCATGGACAAGGTCGGCAAGCCGCGAGGCTTAATCGGCTATAACATTCTGGCCAATCTGGACACGGACAGGGAATTGAAACGCGGCGATCTGCGTCTGCTGCGCCCCAGGACCTTGGTCTACGGGGCCTTGATCGCCATCGTTGGCGCCATCATGTTGGCGGCGTTGTTGAGCCGGCCGACCTTGGAATTGAACGTACAGCGGGACCGAAACCCCTTGTTCGTGCCACTCTCTAACGGTGACATCCGCAACGGCTATACCCTGAAAATTCTCAACAAGGTGCATCAGACCCGAAATTACCGCCTTCAGCTGGATGGTTTGCCCAATGCCCGGGTGAAAGTGATTGGCAGGGATGACGATGCCGCGCTATTTACGGTCAAGGCGGACCGGCTAGCTTCGTTCAGGGTGCTTATATCCACGGCCAGGGGCAATCTGAAATCGGAGACCACGGATATCAACCTGCGCATCCTGGACCTAGCCGACGGCACCGCCGCCGAAAACGACACCGTATTTCGAGGGCCGAAACAATGACCGGGCGCAAGGTATTGATGATGTTATTGGGTTTTTTTGCCCTGATCGTCGTGGTCAATGGCATTTTCATCTATTTCGCGCTGAATAGTTTCAGTGGCCTCTCGACGCAAAACGCCTATGTAAAGGGATTGAACTACAACCGGACCCTAGCCCAGGACCGGGCACAAAAGGCGACCGGCCTGCAAATCACCGCCACCGCCTCGCAGCCGGGGCAAGGCGTTGTTTTGGAAATCATGGTCAAGGATCGCCACGGCAAACCCATGGAGAACGTGATATTGTCCGGCCAACTGCGCCGGCCGACCCATGAAGGCGAGGACCTGGCGTTGGATTTTCAGGCCATGGGCGCGGGCAGCTATCGCGCGACCGCGGCGCCAGGGGCACTGGGCCAATGGGATCTGCGCTTGTTGGCGCAAGTCGGGGACGCGGGCGATTACCGCTGGGAGAAACGGCTATGGCTGAAATAGCGCCCGAGGCGGAGGCCTATATCCGGACCGATGGACAGGGCATCGCCTCGCTTAATCTGGCGGTGGAAAACCTGCATTGCGGCGGCTGCGTGCGGCGGATCGAAACCGCCTTGGCGGAAAAAGATGCGGTGACCTCCGCCCGGGTCAATCTGACCACCCGGCGCCTGGCCTTGCATTGGCGCGCTGAACAGGCGGAAGCGGCCGATTTGCTGGGCGCGGTCTCGGAACTGGGTTACCGCCTGGTGCCATTCGATCCGGACCTTTTGGCCAATGAAGCCGCCAGCGAAGACCGCGCCCTGCTGCGCGCCATGGCCGTGGCCGGTTTCGCCGCCGCCAATGTCATGTTGTTGTCGGTCGCCATATGGTCGGGTGCGGCTTCCGGCGACATGGGCCCGGCCCTGCGCGACCTGCTGCATTGGATTTCCGCCCTTATCGCCCTACCGGCGGTGGCCTACGCGGGCCGGCCGTTCTTCCAATCCGCCCTGGCTGCATTGCGTCGGGGCATGATGAACATGGATGTGCCGATCTCTTTAGCGGTGCTGCTGGCGGCGGCGACCTCGCTCTACGAGACCATCAACCATGGCCAGCACGCCTATTTCGACGCCTGCGTCGGTTTGCTGTTCTTTCTGTTGATCGGCCGCTATCTGGACCGCCGGGCACGCAGCAAGGCACGCTCGGCGGCGGAGCAATTGCTGCTGCTGGGCGCGGTCGCGGCCCAGGTGGTCGAGGCGGAAGGCAAGGTTCGCGCCCTGCCCATCGGCGCGGTGCGGGCCGGGATGACGGTACGCGTCGCACCCGGCGACCGGGTGCCGGTGGATGGTCTGGTCAGTTTCGGCCAGGGCGAGGTCGATGCCAGCCTGATCAGCGGGGAGAGCGAGCCGCGCGGGGTCAAGGTGGGTGATTGGCTGCATGCGGGCACGATGAATTTGAGCCATCCACTACAGATCGAAGTCGCCGCCGCCGGCGATGATACCTTGTTGGCGGAAATCGTGCGTCTGACGGCAGCGGCGGAGCAAGGCAAGGCGGCCTATGTCCGTCTCGCCGACCGGGCCGCGCGCATCTATGCCCCGGCAGTGCACCTGTTGGCGCTGGGCGGTTTTCTGGGTTGGTGGCTGTTGGGGGGGCTGGCCTGGCAACCCGCGCTGTTGATCGCCGTGGCGGTGTTGATCATCACCTGCCCCTGTGCCCTGGGTCTGGCGGTGCCGGTGGTACAGGTGGTGGCGTCCGGTCTGGCCATGCGCCGGGGCGTTCTGGTCAAGGCCGGCGACGGCTTCGAACGCCTGGCGGAAGTTGATACGCTGATTTTTGACAAGACCGGCACCTTGACCCATGGCCGCCCCGAACTGGTCAACGGCGATACCATCCCGGCCCCGGTTCTGGCGCAAGCTGCCAGCCTGGCGGCGGGCAGCCGGCATCCCCTGTGCCAGGCTCTGGTACGTGCCGCCGGGCCCGTTCCGGCACTGTTACAGGTTCAGGAACACCCCGGCATGGGTTTGGAGCTAGACGGCGCGCGGCTGGGCAATCGGGATTGGTGCGCGGTAACCGAAGCAGGAGCAAAAGACGGCAACAGCGAGCTGTGGTTCCGCCAACCGGAGCAGGCGCCAGTGCGATTTGCATTCCGGGACCAGCTCAAGGCTGATGCGGCAGCGGTTGTTGGTCAATTACAAAAGGCCGGTTGGCGCATCGAAATCGTCTCGGGAGACCGGGCGGCGGTAGTGGAGCCCCTGGCGCGGTATTTGCGGATTACAAGCTGGCGGGCGAACTGCCGGCCGGATCAGAAAGTGGCATACCTACGCGATCTGGCGGCGGAGGGGTGCAAGGTGGCGATGATCGGCGACGGCCTGAACGATGCCCCCGCCCTGGCCGCCGCCCATGCCTCCCTATCCCCGGTGCAGGCGGCTGACGTGGCCCAGGCGGCGGCTGATTTCGTTTTCCAGGGTGAAGGTCTGGCTCCCGTCGCCATGACCCTAAACCTGGCACGGCGGGTTCGGCGCCTGATCCTGCAGAATTTCTCACTGGCGCTGGCCTACAACCTCCTGGCCGTGCCGCTGGCCCTGGCCGGGCTTGTAACGCCACTGTTCGCCGCTATCGCCATGTCTTCGTCATCGCTGCTGGTCACCCTGAATGCCCTGCGCCTGCGCGGCGGGAGGGTCCTGTGACGTCATTGCTGGTGCTGATCCCGGCGGCATTGTTTTTGGGCCTATTGGGCCTGGGCGCCTTTCTCTGGGCCTTGCGCTCCGGTCAGTTCGACGACCTGGACGGCGCGGCGGAGCGCATCCTCTTTGATGATGAAGAGCCCGGATCCGGCCCCAATGCTGATACGTGAAGACAATCTTCAGGGCGCGGAAATCGCCGCGCTTCTTCAGGTGCATTTGGACCATATGGGCGAGCACTCACCGCCTGAGAGCATCCACGCCCTGGATCTCGACGCCTTGCGCGTTCCGGAAATAACATTTTGGACGATTTGGGATGACGCGGAATTATTGGGCTGTGGCGCGCTGAAGGAACTGGACGCCAGGCATGGCGAAATCAAGTCCATGCATACCGCCCAGGCCCATCGCGGCCGGGGCATCGCCGGGCGCATCGTCCAGCACCTGATCGATGTGGCGCAAACGCGCTCCTATGAACGCCTTAGTCTGGAGACCGGTTCGGCGGATGCTTTCGCCCCGGCACGGGGCCTTTATGCCGGATATGGTTTCGTGCCGTGCGGCCCCTTCGCCTCCTATCGCGAGGATCCCTTCAGCGTCTTCATGACATTGGATCTGGCAACGACGCCATAGCGGCGGCGCAATGGCGCTGTACGCTTTACGAAGCCGACATTTGCCGCGTCAGTTCATCAATGTTCCGCAGCATGACCTGCCGACCCTTTATGCGCACCAGGCCTTCGTCCTGAACCCTGGTGATGCTGCGCGAGATGGTCTCCGGCGAGGCGCCGATCAGAGCGGCGATATCCTGCCGCGAAAGCGGTAATTCCAGCACGGGTTCGCCGTTTTCATCCAATCGCCCGAATCGTTCATAAAGCACCATAAGCAGGTTTATACCAGTTTGCGCGGATCAATACCCATGGGCCCATTCTCGGAGTCCGATT
>CAZPWJ010000036.1:0-46437 GCA_964590195.1 uncultured Rhodospirillaceae bacterium
GCCTGTCACGCCAGAGGTCGCGGGTTCGAGTCCCGTCACTCCCGCCACGAAGCCTTTTTATTCATACCCCGCGATCGAACCGGCACGTGACGAACAGCGTTGCGTGGATCTGCTATTTCCGTTAGGTTACATGTAACTTTAACTGGAGATGGGTCATGGCGGCACCAAAGAACAAAGGGCAGGGTTCGCGCGAAAAAGTGAGAAATTATCGCGAACGCATGCGCGCGCGCGGGCTTAGGCCGGTCCAGATTTGGGTGCCGGACACGCGCACCGAAAATTTCGCCCTCGAGGCCCACAAGCAATCCCTTGCCGTGTCGATCAGCTCTAGAGAGAGCGAGGATCAAGCCTTCATCGAGTCAATTACCGACCATGACATGATATGAGGCGCGGCGAGGTGTGGGCGGTCTCGGGTCCTGGCTATGCGGGAAAACCGCGCCCCGCCGTTATTGTCCAGGACGACCGCTTCGATGCCACTGCTTCCATCACGGTCTGCGTGTTCACCACGGACGAGACAGAAGCGCCTCTATTCCGTATTCCGGTTGCGCCGAGTGAACTTAATGGTCTGAACAGCTTGTCACGGTTGATGGTGGATAAACTCACAACGGTCCGTAAGGAACGAATCGGAGAGCGGATCGGACAGCTCGACGACGGGGATATGACACGGATGAACCGAGCGATCTTGGTTTTTCTTGGCCTGGCATAGACGCTTGCCATGGACCAAGGAAGAAAAGGTATGGGGCTTCCATTTATTTCTGGGAATATCCGAGGCTGGCGTACGCGATGTTTTTCTGAACGTCGGTCAAGAAGCAGGCGTGAGCAATGCTTAGCTGTTGATGCCTGCGACATATTGGCCCGCAGACCGCAATTGCGGCATTTGGCACAGAAATCCGCTCCGCGCCATTGCAGCCGGGGAGAGAAGCCGTTATAGGATTGGGTGCCTCGCGGCAACTGTATCGCCGGAGACGCTCGGGAGGCTTTCAGCCGTGGATGATCTTTTAAGAGAATACCTGCCGATCCTTATGTTTTTAGCCGTGGCCGTTGGTCTTGCGGCGGTTATCGTGATTGCTTCCATGGTGGTTGTGCCCAGCCATCCTGACGCGGAAAAGCTTTCAGCCTACGAATGCGGCTTTGAAGCTTTCGATGACGCGCGCGGACGCTTCGATGTGCGGTTTTATCTGGTCGCCATTCTGTTTATTATTTTTGATCTGGAAGTCGCGTTCCTGTTTCCCTGGGCGGTCTCGCTTGGAAAGATCGGCTTGCTGGGTTTTTGGTCCATGATGATCTTCCTGGGCATCCTGACCATCGGCTTCATTTATGAGTGGAAAAAAGGCGCGCTGGAATGGGAATAAACGAATCTGGTGCGGCTGCTTCGCAGACCGGACTCGTGGTCGAAGGCCAGAACCAGTCTTTCACGGATTTTTCCGACGAACTGGCGGATAGAGGTTTCGTCACCGCGCAACTGGACAAGGTGGTGAACTGGGCCCGTACCGGCTCGCTCTGGCCCATGACCTTTGGCTTGGCCTGTTGCGCCGTGGAAATGATCCACGCCTACATGCCCCGCTATGACCTGGACCGCATGGGCGTGGTGCCGCGCGCATCACCAAGGCAATCCGATGTCATCATCGTGGCGGGTACCCTGACCAACAAAATGGCACCCGCCCTGCGCAAGGTCTATGACCAGATGCCCGAGCCGCGCTATGTCATTTCCATGGGCAGCTGTGCCAATGGCGGCGGCTATTACCATTATTCCTATTCCGTGGTGCGTGGCTGCGACCGGATCATTCCGGTCGATATCTATGTCCCCGGTTGCCCACCGACGGCGGAGGCCCTGGTTTACGGTATTCTGCAACTGCAGAAGAAAATCCGCCGCACCGGAACATTTTTGCGATAGACGCCTGACGGCGAACGACGAGACTAGACGACAGTAACGAACACAGTAACGGCGACTGGGACAAGAGCGGACAAAGATATGGCGGACGACGGCGCATTGCAGGATTTGGGTCAGCATATCGCGGCTGTTTTGGCGGATCAGGTCATCGAGGCCTCCGTCGCCCATGGCGAGTTGATGATCACGGCCAGGGCGGAGCAGATTGTCAAGGTTGTGACCTTCCTGCGCGATGATCCGCAATGCCTGTTCAAGGTGATGGTGGATATTTGCGGCACTGATTTTCCGGAACGTCCGAAACGTTTCGAGGTGGTCTACAACTTCCTCAGCCTGGTGCATAACCAGCGCGTCCGGGTCAAGATAGAGGCCGATGACGAAACACCCGTGCCCTCGATCACGGGCCTGCATAATTCCGCCAACTGGTTCGAGCGGGAGGTCTGGGACATGTACGGCGTGATGTTCGATGGCCACCCGGACCTGCGCCGTCTGCTGACGGACTATGGTTTTGAAGGGCATCCCCTGCGCAAGGATTTTCCCCTCACCGGCTTTGTCGAGGTGCGCTACGACGACGAGCGCAAGCGGGTGGTCTATGATCCGGTCAAGCTGCCCCAGGAATTCCGCACATTTGATTTCCTCTCGCCGTGGGAGGGCGCGGCCGCCGTGCCGGCCCAGTTGCCCGGCGATGAAAAAGCAGACGGGCAGGAGCCCAACTAATGGCTGAAGTCGATATCAAGAACATGACCCTGAACTTTGGGCCGCAGCATCCGGCGGCCCATGGGGTGCTGCGATTGGTGATGGAGTTGGATGGCGAGGTCATTGACCGTTGCGACCCACACATCGGCCTATTGCACCGGGGTACGGAAAAGCTGATCGAGTACAAGACCTACCAACAGGCCATTCCCTACTTCGACCGCCTGGACTATGTCTCGCCCATGTCCATGGAACACGCCTATGTGCTGGCCATTGAAAAGCTGTTGGGGCTGGAAGTGCCGGCCCGCGGCCAGGCGGTTCGGGTGCTGTTCTCGGAAATCACCCGTATTCTGAACCATATCCTGAACGTGACCTCTCACGCCATGGACGTTGGCGCCGTGACGCCGGCGCTGTGGGGCTATGAAGAGCGCGAGCGGATGATGGAGTTTTACGAAGGCGTCTGCGGTGCGCGCATGCATGCCAACTATTTCCGGGTTGGCGGGGTGCATCAGGACATGCCGGCGGGCATGGCGGATGATATCGGCGCATATATGGACGATTTGCTGAAGTATCTCGACGATATGGAAACCCTGCTGACGGAAAACCGTATCTTCAAACAACGCAACATCGATATCTCTGTGATCAGCCCGGAAGAAGCCATGGATTGGGGTTTTTCGGGCGTCATGTTGCGCTGTACCGGACTGCCCTGGGATCTGCGTAAGTCGCAACCCTATGACGGCTACGAAAAATACGATTTCGACATCCCCGTGGGCAAGAACGGTGATTGTTACGACCGTTACCTTTGCCGGGTCGAGGAGATGCGCCAATCGGTGCGGATCATCAGACAGGTCCTTGAAACCCTGCCCGATGGTCCCGTCGCCAGTACCGACCGCAAGGTGGTGGCCCCGGCCCGGGGCGAGATGAAGCAGTCCATGGAAGCCTTGATCCATCATTTCAAGCTTTATACCGAGGGCTTCAAGGTGCCGCCGGGCGAGACCTATACCGCCATCGAGGCGCCCAAGGGCGAGTTCGGTGTTTATTTGGTGGCTGACGGCAGTAACATGCCCTACCGCTGCAAGATCCGCTCGCCGGGCTATGTGCATCTGGCGGCTCTGGATCATCTATGCAAAGGTCATTTGCTGGCCGATTCCGTGGCCGTTATCGGCAGCCTAGATATTGTGTTTGGTGAGATTGACCGATGAAGCGCGTACCCGCACCCAACGAAATACAGCCTGACAGCTTTGCCTTCACGCTGGAAAATCTGGAAAAGGCCAAGCAGCATATCGCCAAGTATCCGCCGCGCCGGCAGGCCTCCGCCGTGATGCCGCTGTTGGATCTGGCCCAGCGTCAGCATGAGAACTGGCTGCCGAGGGCGGCCATGGACGCGGTGGCCGAGATGCTGGATATGCCGCGTATCCGGGTTTACGAGGTCGCCACCTTTTATACCATGTATAACCTCGCACCCGTGGGTGAGCATTTCGTACAGGTCTGCACCACGACGCCGTGCTGGCTGCGCGGTTCGGATGATGTGGTCGCCGCCTGCAAATCAAAGCTGGGCGTGGAACTGGGCGAGACCACGGCGGACGGCAAATTCACCGTGATCGAGGTGGAATGCCTGGGCGCCTGTGCCAACGCGCCGATGATGCAGATCAACGACGACTATTACGAAGACCTGACGGCGGAAAACACCGCGGCGGTGCTGGATGCCCTGGCCAAGGGCGATAAACCCAAGCCCGGGCCACAAAGCGAACGCCGTGGTTCGGAACCGGCCGGCGGGCCGACCACCCTGAGCGACTTTGTGGGGGACGCCTGATGCTGCGCGACGAAGACCGCATTTTTACCAATCTATATGGCTTTCAGGATTGGCGCCTCGAAGGCGCGCGCAAGCGTGGTGATTGGGACAACACCAAGGCCATTCTGGAGAAGGGCCCCGATGCCATTGTTGACGAGATCAAGGCGTCGGGCCTGCGGGGCAGGGGCGGTGCTGGGTTTCCCACCGGTCTGAAATGGTCCTTCATGCCCAAGGAATCCGACGGCAAGCCGACCTATCTGGTGGTCAATGCTGACGAGGGCGAGCCGGGCACCTGCAAGGACCGTGAATTGATGCGCCACGACCCCCATAAATTGGTCGAAGGCTGTCTGGTTGCCGGCTTCGCCATGCGCGCCTCGGCTGCCTACATTTATATTCGCGGTGAGTTTTTTCTCGAGGCCAACAATCTCGAGGCCGCCGTTCAGGAAGCTTACGACGCCGGTCTGATCGGCCCCGATGCCTGTGGCTCCGGGTATAGCTTCGATGTCTTCGTGCACCGTGGCGCGGGCGCCTATATCTGCGGCGAGGAAACCGCCCTGATCGAAAGCCTGGAAGGCAAAAAAGGCCAACCGCGCCTGAAGCCGCCATTCCCGGCGGGCGTTGGCGTCTGGGGCCGGCCTACGACCGTGAACAACGTGGAATCCATCGCCGTTTCGCCCACCATCATGCGGCGCGGGGCCAACTGGTTCGCCGGCCTGGGGCGGGAGAACAACACCGGCACCAAGGTCTTTTCCATTTCCGGTCATGTGGAACGGCCCTGCAACGTGGAAGAGGAAATGTCCATTCCACTGAAAGAGTTGATCGAGAAGCATGCGGGCGGCGTGCGTGGAGGCTGGGATAATCTGCTGGCGATCATACCGGGCGGTTCCTCGGTACGGATGCTGCCAAAATCCATTTGCGACACGGTGCTGATGGATTTCGATTCGCTTAGCGCCGAGAAATCCGGCCTGGGCACGGCGGCGGTGATCGTGATGGACAAATCCACCGATCTGGTCCGCGCCATTGCCCGTTTGTCCAAGTTTTATGCTCATGAATCCTGCGGCCAGTGTACGCCGTGCCGTGAAGGCACCGGCTGGATGTGGCGGATCATGGAACGCCTGGCCACGGGCGAGGCGGATGTGGCCGAGATCGACATGTTGTTGGAAGTCAGCACCCAGATCGAGGGCCATACCATTTGCGCCCTGGGCGACGCGGCGGCCTGGCCCATTCAGGGTCTGATGCGCCATTTCCGCCCCATGGTCGAGGAACGCATCATGCAACGTAAGAATAAACAGCCGGCCGCGGCCTAGCGGAAGCGACAGTAAGGACGTTTAGAACATGCCCACGCTGACCATCGACGGCCAGGAAATCACGGTCGAAGCCAACACCACGGTGCTGCAAGCGGCCGAGGAACTGGGAATTGAAATTCCGCGTTTCTGCTACCACGACCGCCTGTCCATTGCCGGCAACTGCCGCATGTGCCTGGTCGAGATGGAGAAGGCGCCGAAGCCAATCGCATCGTGTGCCATGCCGGTGGGCGAGGGCATGGTGATCCATACCAATTCGCCGGTGGCGGAAAAGGCCCGCAAGGGCGCCATGGAATTCCTGCTGATCAACCACCCCCTTGATTGCCCGATTTGCGATCAGGGCGGCGAATGCGACCTGCAGGACCAGGCCGTGGCCTATGGCAAGGGCGACAGCCGCTTTGGCGAACACAAACGCGCGGTGAAGGACAAATACCTTGGGCCGCTGATCGCGACCACGATGACCCGGTGCATTACCTGTACCCGCTGTGTCCGTTTCGCGACGGAAATCGCCGGTGTCGAGGAACTGGGCGCCACCTTCCGGGGCGAAGAGACCGAGATCAGCACCTATGTGGAAGAGGCCTTGACGTCCGAGCTGTCGGGCAATCTGGCCGATGTCTGTCCGGTCGGGGCCCTGACCCATCAGGCCTATGCCTATAGCTCCCGGCCTTGGGAATTGCGCAAGACCGAAAGCGTCGATGTGCACGATGCGGTCGGCAGCAATATCCGTATCGACTGCCGGGGTGCGGAGATCATGCGCATCCTGCCCCGCCTGCACGAAGACGTTAACGAGGAATGGCTGTCGGATCGTTCCCGCTATGCCTCCGACGGCCTGGCTTTGCAGCGCCTGGATCAACCTTATGTACGCGTTGACGGCAAGTTGACGCCGGCCAGTTGGGAAACCGCCTTTGCCGCCATTAAGGCCAAGCTTGACGGTATGGGTGAAGACGCGGGCGGGCGCATGGCGGCCATCGCCGGCGACATGGCGGACGTGGAAGCCATGCTGGCCCTGAAGGAATTGTTCACGGCCCTGGGCTCCAGCAATCTCGATTGCCGCCAGGACGGCGCCAAGATCGAGGGACGGCATCGCGGCGGCTATCTCTTCAACAGTTCCATTGCCGGGATCGAGGACGCGGACGCTCTGTTGCTGGTGGGCTGTAATCCGCGCACCGAGGCGACCCTGGTCAACGCCCGTATCCGCAAACGCTGGTTGGCGGGCGGCTTCCCGGTTGGCGTGATCGGCGGCGTGGATGGACCCGGCACGGATCTGACATACAAATACGACTACCTGGGCGCCGGTCCCGCGACCCTGGCCGAGGTCGCCAATGGCAGCCACGCCTTCGCCAAGGTGCTGGCCGATGCCGAACGGCCGATGATCATTGTCGGCAGCGGTGCGCTGGCCCGCGACGATGGCGCGGCGGTGCTGGATCTGGCCCGCAAGGTTACCGAGCAGAACGGAATGATCGGCGC
The DNA here is from genome assembly GCA_964590195.1 of uncultured Rhodospirillaceae bacterium. Taxonomy (GTDB): domain Bacteria; phylum Pseudomonadota; class Alphaproteobacteria. The sequence goes on from CAZPWJ010000036.1 coordinate 7,139, forward strand.
GGACTGGAATGGCTTCAACGTGCTGCACCGGGCGGCCTCGCGCGTTGGCGGCATGGATCTGGGCTTCCTGCCTGGTGAAGGTGGCCGTGATGTGGCGGGCATCGTTGACGGCGCTGGCAAGGGCGAGATTGATTTGCTCTGGCTGTTGGGCGCCGACGAAATCGATATGACGGCCTTGGGCAACGCCTTTGTGGTCTATCAGGGCCACCACGGCGATGCGGGCGCCCACCGGGCGGACGTCATCCTACCGGGCGCGGCCTACACTGAAAAAGACGCGACCTGGGTCAATACCGAGGGCCGTGTGCAGCATGGCCGCAGGGCGGCCTATCCACCGGGCGATGCGCGGGAAGACTGGACCATATTGCGGGCCTTCTCCGCGGTGGTGGAGCAGCCGCTGCCCTACGATAGTTTGGCGCAATTAAGGGCGCATATGGCTGAAGCCGTGCCGGGTCTGGGCGTAATTGACGAAGCCGGCCCTGGTGAAATGGGCAGCTTTGGCGTGGCCGGCGAGTTGGGCGCGGCCGCTTTCGAAAGTCCGATCAACGATTATTACATGGCCAACGCGATCTGCCGGGCCTCCGCCGTGATGGCGGAATGCAGCCGGCTTTATTCTGGCACGGGAGAGGCGACGGGTACCGATGGCTGAATTCTGGTCCATATATCTGCTGCCGGGCATTATCATCCTGGCGCAAATCCTGGCGATCATCGTGCCGCTGCTGTTGTGCGTGGCGATGGTGACCTATTACGAACGCAAGATCATGGCCGCGATGCAGCTGCGCATGGGCCCCAACGTTGTCGGCCCGTTCGGTCTGCTGCAGGCCTTCGCAGACGGCGCCAAGCTGTTCTTCAAGGAAACCGTGTTGCCCACCTCGGCCAACAAGGGCGTCTTCCTGATCGCACCGATGATCACCTTCGTGCTGTCTCTGGTGGCCTGGGCGGTGATCCCGTTCGATGACGGTATCGTTGTTTCCGACATTAACGTGGGTATCCTGTATCTGTTCGCCATTTCCTCGCTAGGCGTCTATGGCATTGTCATGGCGGGCTGGGCCTCGAACTCGAAATATCCGTTCCTCTCGGCCCTGCGTTCGGCGGCGCAGATGGTCAGCTACGAAGTCTCCATCGGTTTCGTGATCATCACCGTTCTGCTGTGTGTCGGCTCCTTGAATGTTTCGGATGTGGTCCGCGCCCAGGCCGAAGGGGTCTGGTTCTTCATTCCGCTGTTCCCGATGTTCGTGATCTTTTTCATCTCGGCCCTGGCCGAAACCAACCGCCATCCTTTCGATTTGCCCGAGGCGGAGGCGGAACTGGTGGCCGGCTATCAGGTGGAATATTCCTCCATGGCCTTTGCCCTGTTCTTCCTGGGCGAATACGCCAACATGATCCTGATGTCGGGTCTGACGGCGATCCTGTTCCTGGGCGGCTGGCTGCCGCCGTTTGATATTGCACCGTTTAACTGGATCCCCGGACCGATCTGGTTCTTCCTGAAAATCGCGGCCCTGCTGTTTGTCTTTGTCTGGGTCCGGGCAACCCTGCCGCGCTACCGCTATGACCAATTGATGCGCCTGGGCTGGAAGGTGTTCCTGCCATTCTCGCTGTTCTGGGTGGCGCTGACGGCGGGCGTATTGGTGGCCTTTGATCTGGTGCCGAACACATGAGCTTCATGAAACAACATATTCGCGCCCTGCTGCTGTGGGAAATCGTCGAGGGCATGGCGCTGACATTCAGCTACATGTTCCGCAAGCGGGTGACGGTGAACTACCCTTACGAAAAGGGTCCGCTCAGCCCCCGGTTCCGGGGTGAGCATGCCTTGCGCCGATATGCCAATGGCGAGGAACGCTGCATCGCCTGCAAGCTTTGCGAGGCGATCTGTCCGGCCCAGGCCATCACCATCGAGGCGGAACCCCGCGATGATGGATCGCGCCGGACCACGCGCTATGACATCGACATGACCAAATGCATCTATTGCGGCTACTGCCAGGAAGCCTGTCCGGTGGATGCCATCGTGGAGGGCCCGAATTTCGAGTTCGCCACGGAAAGCCGCGAAGAATTGTACTATGACAAGGCCAAGCTGCTGGCCAATGGCGAACGTTGGGAACGCGAGATCGCGGCCAATATTGTCGCCGATGCGCCCTATCGCTAGGCCCGAGACAAGAAGACCGAGAAGAGAAGACCTGATGAGAAAAATGGATAAGCGGTCATGATTATACAGGGGCTGACATTCTATTTATTCGCGGCCATCGCCGTCGGCGCGGGCGTGATGGTGGTCTCGGCGCGCAATCCGGTGCATTCGGTATTATTCCTGATCCTGACTTTCTTCACCACCGCCGGCCTGTTCGTGTTGATCGGGGCGGAGTTCCTGGCCATGGTTCTGGTCGTGGTCTATGTGGGTGCGGTCGCCGTATTGTTCATGTTCGTGGTAATGATGCTGGATATCAACTTCGTCGAGATGCGCGAAGGTTTCCTGCAATACATGCCCGTCGGCGTCCTGGTCGGCATTATCCTGCTGGTCGAATTGCTGATGATCCTGGGCACCGCATCCATGTCGCCCGAGGTCATGGCGGCGGGGACCGAGCCGATCCCGGACCTGGCGGACCGGCAGAACACGGCCGCCCTGGGCGATGTGCTCTACACTAAATATATCTACCTTTTCCAGGCCGCCGGGATGATCCTGCTGATCGCCATGATCGGCGCTATCGTGCTGACACACCGCCAGCGCCCGGGCGTCAAGAAACAGGTCATTTCCAAGCAGCTTGCCCGCACCCGTGAAGAGGCGGTGGAACTGAAAAAAGTACAGCCAGGCCAAGGGATATAGGTGCGTACATGATGGCATTTTTTGAAATAGGCCTCGGCCATTACCTGACCCTGGCGGCGGTGTTGTTCACCATTGGTGTGTTCGGAATTTTTCTGAACCGCAAGAACGTCATCATCATTCTGATGTCGATCGAGCTGCTGCTGCTGGCGGTGAACATCAACCTGATTGCCTTCTCGGCCTTCCTGAACGATCTGGTGGGACAGATTTTCGCCATGTTCGTGCTGACCGTGGCGGCCGGCGAGGCGGCTATCGGTCTGGCCATCCTGGTGGTGTATTTCCGCAACCGCGGCACCATTGAAGTCGAAGATATCAACCTAATGAAGGGCTGAGCGTTAGATGTATCACGCCATCGTCTTTCTTCCGCTCCTGGCGTTCCTGATTGTCGGTACGTTCGGGCGCGTTCTTGGCGACAGGCCGTCGCAGTGGATTACCTGCGGCGCGGTTATCACATCCGCCGTGCTGTCGCTCGTGGCATTCTACCAAGTCGCGCTCGGCGGCCAGCCGGTTAAGGTCGAGATCGCCAGCTGGATTGTCTCGGGCACATTTGATGTTTCCTGGGCCCTGCGCATAGATTCCCTGACCGCCGTGATGCTGGTGGTCGTCAACGGCGTGTCCGCCCTGGTGCATGTCTATTCCGTCGGCTACATGTCCCACGATCCGCACAAGCCGCGCTTCATGGCCTATCTGTCGCTGTTCACTTTCGCCATGCTGATGTTGATCACCTCGGATAATTTCCTCCAGATGTTCTTCGGCTGGGAAGGCGTCGGCCTGGCATCGTATCTGTTGATCGGCTTCTGGTATCACAAGCCGTCCGCCAATGCCGCCGCGATCAAGGCCTTTCTGGTCAACCGGGTCGGCGATTTCGGCTTTGGCCTGGGCATCATGGCCACCTTCATGGTTTTCGGCTCGATCGATTTCGACACCGTGTTCGCCGCCGCGCCGGACCAGGTTGGCAAGACCTTGCATTTCCTTAATTGGGAATTCGATGTCATGACCACGATCTGCATTCTGCTGTTCATTGGCGCCATGGGTAAATCGGCGCAGGTGCCCCTGCATACCTGGCTGCCCGACGCCATGGAGGGCCCGACGCCCGTCAGCGCCCTGATCCATGCCGCGACCATGGTCACCGCCGGTGTCTTTTTGGTGGCGCGCTGTTCACCGATGTTTGAATTCTCGCCCACCGCCCTGGTCGTGGTGACGGTCGTTGGCGGGACGACCGCATTTTTCGCGGCCACCGTCGGTCTCGTGCAGAACGATATCAAACGGGTGATCGCTTATTCCACCTGTAGCCAGCTGGGTTATATGTTCTTCGCGCTTGGTGTTGGCGCCTATCCGGTGGCGATCTTCCACCTCTTCACCCATGCCTTTTTCAAGGCGCTGCTGTTCCTCGGCTCCGGCTCGGTCATTCACGCCATGTCGGACGAACAGGACATGCGGCGCATGGGCGGCATTTTCAAATATGTGCCGCAGACCGCGATTTTGATGTGGATTGGCTCCCTGGCTCTTGCCGGCCTGCCGATCTTCGCCGGGTTTTATTCCAAGGACGCCATTTTGGAATCCGCCTTTGCCGCTCACACGGGGGCCGGCGATTACGCCTTCTATCTGGGTTTAGCGGCGGCGGTGATGACCGCGTTCTATTCCTGGCGCCTATTGTTCATGACCTTCAACGGCACGCCGCGGGCCAGCCAGGAGGTAATGAGCCATGTGCATGAATCGCCCCTGGTTATGTTGATCCCGCTGTATTTCCTGGCCGCGGGCTCGATCCTCTCGGGCATCTTGTTCGCGCATTATTTCATCGGCGACGGCGCCACGGACTTCTGGGGCGCGGCCATTTTCATGGCCGAAGGCAACAATATTCTCGATGCCCTGCATCATGTGCCCATGTGGGTGAAGATCGCGCCAATCGCGGCCGGCGTCATCGGTATTCTGCTGGCCTGGCAATTCTATATCCGGCGCACGGATATCCCCGCGCGGCTGGCCAAGATGCATCACGAGTTGTACCTGTTCCTGCTCAACAAATGGTATTTCGATGAGCTTTATGATCTGATTTTCGTCAACCCAGCCAAATGGCTTGGCAGACTGCTGTGGAAGGGGGGCGATGGCAAGATCATTGACGGCTTCGGGCCCGACGGTATCGCGGCGGCGGTGATGCGCGTGGCGCGCCGGGCCTCTGCCTTGCAAAGCGGCTATCTCTATCATTACGCCTTCGCCATGCTGATCGGCGTCGCGGTGCTTGTCACCTGGTACTATACCTCTAGCGGCGGGGGGCACTGAGTATGAGTGACTGGCCTCTTTTAACTCTGGTAACCTTCCTGCCTCTGGTGGGAGCAGGCTTTATCTTCCTCTTCGCTCAGGGCGGCGGCGAGGCGGCGGACCGTAACGCCAAGGGCGTCGCCCTGATGACGACGGTGCTGACCTTCCTAATCAGCCTGGTGATCTGGGCCAATTTCGAAAATGGCACGGCGGACTTCCAGTTCGTCGAACGGCATGCCTGGCTGGGCGGCAATATCGACTACTCCATGGGCGTGGATGGCATTTCCATGCTGTTCGTGGTGCTGACCGCCTTCCTGATGCCGATCTGCATCCTGGCCTCCTGGCGCTCCATCACCATGCGGGTGCGGGAGTACATGATCGCCTTCCTGATGCTCGAATGCATGATGATCGGCGTGTTCTGCGCCCTGGATTTCGTGCTGTTCTATCTGTTCTTCGAAGGCGGCCTGATCCCCATGTTCCTGATCATCGGGGTTTGGGGCGGTCCACGGCGGGTCTACTCGTCGTTCAAGTTCTTCCTCTATACCCTGCTGGGTTCGGTGCTGCTGCTGCTGGCTCTGATCTATATGTATTTCGAGGCCGGGACGACGGATATCCCGAGCCTGATGGCGCATGGCTTCACGGCCGAGGCGCAGACTTGGCTATGGCTGGCGTTCTTTGCCTCCTTCGCGGTGAAGATGCCCATGTGGCCGGTGCATACCTGGCTGCCCGATGCCCATGTGGAAGCGCCGACGGCGGGTTCGGTCATTTTGGCCGGTGTGCTGTTGAAGATGGGCGGCTACGGCTTTCTGCGGTTCTCATTGCCGATGCTGCCCCTGGCCTCGGACTTTTTCGTGCCCCTGGTCTTTACCCTATCGGTGGTGGCGGTGATCTATACCTCCCTGGTCGCCCTGATGCAGGAGGATATGAAGAAGCTGATCGCCTATTCCTCGGTGGCGCATATGGGCTTCGTGACCATCGGTATCTTTACTTTCAACACCCAGGGTATCGAGGGCGGCATCTTCCAGATGCTCAGTCACGGCATTGTCTCCGCCGCCTTGTTCCTGTGTGTCGGCGTCGTTTACGACCGCATCCATTCGCGGGAGATCGCCCGCTATGGCGGCCTGGTCAACCGAATGCCAATTTATGCCTTCACATTCATGATCTTCATGCTGGCCTCGGTCGGGCTGCCGGGCACGGCGGGTTTCGTCGGCGAAATATTGGTTTTGGTCGGGGTCTATCAGGTCAATACCTGGGTTGCCGCGTTGGCGGCCCTGGGCGTTATCCTGGGCGCCGCCTATATGCTGTGGCTTTATCGCCGCACCGTCTTTGGCCAGTTGGAAAAAGACGATTTGAAGCAGATCCTGGACATGGATGGGCGCGAGATCGCCTTTTTCGCGCCGCTGATTGTCCTGGCCATCGTCATGGGCGTTTATCCAGGCCCGTTCCTCGACGTCATGCATGTCTCGGTCGACAACTTGATCCAACAATACCAGACGGCGATACAGGCCGCGGCGGATGGCGCCGGCGTATCGCAGCTGGCCGCGAAATAGGGAAGCCGTAGCATGGCCAACGCACACGATTACGCCACGGCGGCGCCGGAGATCTTCCTGGCGGTTTCAGCCATGGTGCTTTTGATGCTCGGTGTCTTCCGGGGCAATCAATCAACCAGGCTGCTGTCGTGGCTGGCGGTGGCGGTATTCGCCGTGACCTTGGTGCTTGTTCTGCAGGCGCCCATGGAAAGCAGCGTCAGTTTTGCCGGCATGTATGTCGCCGACGGTTTCACGGCCTTCGTCAAAATCCTGGTGCTGATCGCAGCGGCGGGCGGCCTGATCATGTCCCTTGGCTATATCAAGGAAGAGGGCATGAACCGGTTCGAGTACCCGGTGCTGTTCGTCCTGGCCACCCTTGGCATGCTGATGATGGTCTCCGCCAATGACCTGATCGCGCTCTATATGGGGATCGAGCTGCAAAGCCTGGCGCTGTACGTCGTCGCGGCTTTCAAACGGGATAGCCTGCGCTCGACCGAGGCGGGGCTGAAATACTTTGTTCTCGGTGCGCTCTCGTCCGGCATGCTGCTGTACGGCTGTTCGCTGATCTACGGCTTCACGGGCGCCACGGGCTTCGATGCCATCGCCACGGCCATGAAGGGGCAGGAGCATGCCTCCATCGGTTTGATCGTGGGTATTGTTTTCCTCTGCGCCGGCCTGGCCTTCAAGGTCTCGGCGGTACCGTTCCATATGTGGACGCCGGACGTCTATGAAGGCGCGCCGACGCCGGTCACCGCCTTTTTCGCGGTGGCGCCGAAGATCGCCGCCCTGGCCCTGTTCATGCGCGCCTTGATCGTGCCCTTCGTGGCGATCAGCGCCGATTGGCAACAGATCATCATCGTTATTTCCGTTGCCTCCATGCTGTTGGGCGCTTTCGCCGCTATATGGCAAAACAACATCAAACGTCTGATGGCATATTCCTCGATCGGCCACGTGGGCTATGCCCTGATCGGTCTGGCCGCGGGCAGTGCCGAAGGGGTGCGCGGTGTGCTGGTCTATCTGGCGATTTACGTTGCCATGAACCTTGGCACCTTCGCCTGTATCCTATGTATGCGGCGCAAGACCGGCATGGTCGAGGGCATTTCGGACCTGGCCGGCCTGTCCAAGAGCAATCCACTGATGGCCCTGGCCCTGGCGATCTTTATGTTCTCCATGGCCGGAATTCCTCCCTTGGGTGGTTTCTTTGGCAAATTCTATGTTTTCATCGCCGCCGTTAACGCGGAGCTTTACACCCTGGCCGTGATTGGCGTGCTGGCCAGCGTGGTGGGCGCCTTCTACTACCTGCGCATCATCAAGATCATGTATTTCGACGAGCCGGCGGAGCCGTTCGAGGCACCCATGGCCATGGAAATGCGGGCCATCATCGGGCTGTGCGGCATTTTCGTTGTCTTCTTCGCCTTCTATACCGCGCCCTTCGTGGCCTCGGCCCAGATCGCGGCCTCCGCCCTGGTGCCGTGAGCGGCACGGGGGCGGACCTCGTAGCGGATCTGCCGGCATTTTTCCAACCCCTTTATCTGCCTACCGTTGGCTCCTCGAATGACGAATTGAAACAACGGGCCCGCGATGGCGCGCCCGAGGGCACGTTGGTCGTCGCGGGCGAGCAATTGGCGGGCCGCGGGCGCAGTGGACGGCAATGGACCTCGAAGCCGGGAAATCTCTATATGTCGTTGCTTTTGCGGCCCGAATGCGAGGCGGGGCAGGCGGCGCAGATCTCCTTTTTGGCCGCCCTGGCACTATCCAGCGCCATTATACAGATCGCCCCAACGCTAAAGCCCCAGCATAAATGGCCCAACGATGTCCTGATAAATGGCGGCAAGATATCGGGCATATTACTGGAATCGTCGGCCCGGACGGGTGGCGGCTTGGAATGGCTGGTACTTGGCATGGGGGTCAATGTGGCCCACCACCCCGACGATACGGGACAGTCGGTGACATCCCTGCATGCGCTGGGCGCCGTGGACTGCACGGCTTTATCGCTTTTGGGCGCCTTGGCGCCGGCCCTGTTGCATTGGCTGGAGGTCTGGCGAGGGGACGGGTTCGCGCCGCTGCGCCTGGCCTGGTTGGAACGTGCCGCCGGCCTGGGCGGGCTGCTGCGCGTGCGTCTGCCAAAGGAAGAGTTCACCGGCACCTTTCGGGACCTCGATGACGATGGTAGCTTGCTAATTGAACAAACCGACGGCACATTGCGCCGCATCACCGCCGGCGAAGTTTTTCTGCCACCGACCTAAGGACCACGACCATGTTGCTTGCGATCAACGCTAACAACACCAACGTCAAATTTGCTTTGTTTGATGGTGACACCATCGTGGGTGAGTGGCGCCAGCATACCTCTGCCTCACGTACTGGGGATGAACACGCGGTTTGGCTATCGCAATTGTTTGACCTGAATGGTTTTGACCTTTCCGTTGTGACCGATACGGTGATCGCCTCCGTGGTGCCGCAGGCATTATTCAATCTGCGGCGTTTGTGCAGCTATTATTTAAAATCGGAACCGTTGGTGCTGGGTGACGACGAAACCCAATATGGCGTTGAAATTCTTGCGACGCCGCCCGTGGGCGCTGACCGGATCTGCAATACCGTGGGCGCCGGTATTCTGTTTCCCAATCAGCCGGCGGTCGTGGTTGATTTCGGTACGGCGACGACTTTCGACGTGGTCGATGAAAACAGCAACTATTGTGGTGGTGTGATCGCGCCAGGCATCAACCTTAGTCTGGAAGCCCTTCATAACGCGACGGCTCTGTTGCCGCGTATCGTTGTGGCGAAGCCGGAATCGATCATCGGGACGAATACCGTTGCCTGCATGCATTCCGGTGTTTTTTGGGGATATGTGGGACTGATTGAAGGCATCGTGAGCCGCATCAAGACTGAATTTGGCAAACCGATGAAGATTATTTCGACAGGCGGCCTCGCGCCGGTGTTCCAAGATGCCACGGATGTGATAGAAGCCATCGTTCCCGATATCACACCACGAGGATTGCGGGAAATTTACCGGCGCAGCCGGGGTGTCTAAAGCCAAATACCGTTGGCCCCAGGATTGGAATAATTTGTGACAGAGTTTGCCGAGGACGAGTTGATCTTCCTGCCCCTCGGGGGGTCGGGCGAGATCGGCATGAATATGAATCTGTACGGCTTTGCCGGCAAATGGCTGCTGGTCGACCTGGGCATTACCTTCGCCGATGGGGAGCAGCCGGGTATTGACGTGATCACGCCTGATCCAACCTATATTGAGGAACGGCGGGATGATCTGGCCGGGCTGGTTCTGACCCATGCCCACGAAGATCATTTGGGCGCCGTGGCGCATTTGTGGCCGCGCCTGCGCTGTCCCGTCTGGGCCACGCCCTTCGCCGCCGCCCTGCTGCGCAATAAATTGGGGGAAGCGGGTTTGTTGGAGCAGGTGCCGCTGCACATCATCGAACCGGGCGAGCGGCTCCAAATCGGTCCCTTCGGCCTTGATTTCATTGCCTTGACCCATTCAACCCTGGAAATGAACGCGCTGGCCATTCGGACGGATGCCGGCCTGGTTTTGCACACAGGTGACTGGAAGTTGGACCCAACGCCCCTGGTCGGCCCGGTCAGCGATGAGGAAGCCCTTCGCCGCCTGGGTGATGAAGGCGTCATGGCCATGATCGGTGATAGCACCAATGCCCTGAACGAGGGCACTTCCGGTTCCGAAGCCGACGTGCTGGAAACCCTGACGCAGATTTGCGCCAACCGAACGGGACGCATCGCCGTGGCCTCATTTGCCTCCAACGTGGCGCGTATCGACACGGTGGCCAGGGTCGCTGCCGCCCATGACCGGCATTTGGTGTTGGTGGGGCGTTCGCTTTGGCGGATTGTCGCCGCCGCCCAGGAATGCGGCTATCTCAACGACCTACCGCCTTTTCTTACAGATGACGAAGGCGCCTATCTGCCGCCCGAAAAGGTCATGTTCATGTGCACTGGCTGTCAGGGCGAAAGCCGGGCGGCCTTGGCGAGGATTGCCTCGGGCGATCATAGGCACGTAACTTTTGAAAAGGGCGATTTGGTGATCTTCTCATCCCGGGTCATCCCTGGTAATGAGGCCGCCATCAACCGGGTGCGAAACCGCCTATTGTGGCATGGCGTCGAGGTGATTGGCGAAAAGGAACCCGGCGTGCATGTTTCGGGTCATCCCTGCCGGGACGAATTGGCCGAAATGTACCGCCTTGTGCGGCCCCAGATCGCCGTGCCGGTGCATGGGGAATATCAGCACATGCTGGCCCATGCGGAACTGGCCCGGTCGTTGCAGGTGCCCGAGGCGGTAGTGATTGAAAATGGTCAGGCCCTGCGGTTGGCGCCCGGCGCGGCGGACGTGGTGGCGGAGGTGCAAAGCGGGCGCTGTTATGTGGACGGCGATGTTTTGGTGCCGGCCAATGACGATGGCGTACGCACCCGGCGCAAATTGATGTTCAGTGGCGGCGCCGTGGTTATTCTCGTCGCCGATGACGATGGCGAATTGCTGACGGATCCGGAACTTGTACTACAAGGCCTGGCAAGTGAAGGGGAGGCGGGTACCGCTGAACTGATGGATGCGGGCGGCAAAGCGGTCGAGGCAGCCTTGGATGACTTGCCCGATAGTGCCCGCCGTGACGATGGCCGCATGACCGAGGCCGCGCGCATCGCCTTGCGCCGCCTGATTCGAGACCGGCTGGGCAAACGCGCGGTTGTAGAGGCGCGAATCATTCGCCTGGATTAGGCCAAATGCGCATTATGAGGATATTTCGATGATTGGACGATTGAACCACCTGGCCATTGCGGTGCCGGATCTGGCCGCCGCGGCTGCGCTCTACCGCGACACTCTGGGCGCGACGGTATCGGAGCCGTTGGATCTGCCCGACCATGGCGTCACCACCGTGTTCGTGGAGTTGGAGAATTCCAAGATCGAGCTGCTGCATCCCCTTGGCGAAGGCTCCACCGTGGCCAAATACCTCGAACGCAATCCCGTTGGCGGTATGCATCACATCTGCTTCGAGGTCGAAGATATCATCGCCGCCCGCGACCAGCTGCAGGCCGAAGGGGCCCGTGTTTTGGGCGATGGAGAACCCAGGATTGGCGCCCACGGCAAGCCGGTTTTATTCTTGAATCCCAAAGACTTCTGCGGAACTCTTATAGAAATAGAGCAACTTTAAGGCCGAGAGATGAATCCAGTAACCGGCATTCTGATTTACGCCGTTATCTGGTGGCTGGTGCTGTTCATGGTGCTGCCTTTCGGTGTGCGTACGGTACGGGAAGAGGGCGGGGAGTTGACCGAGGGTGAAGCTACATCCGCGCCGGCAAAGCCACGGATCGTCATGAAAATGGTTATCACGACCGTAATATCCGCCGCTCTGATGGGGTTGGTTGTTGCCGCTTTCGAGTTCGGATTGCTTGATTTCAGGGCGTATTTTGTGCCGTCCGGCTAGTTTTCGTACTGTTGCATTTATGCATCATTTTGTTCTTGTTTGAAACAATTCCAAATGAGCACTTGATTTATATCAATTAAGAACCATTATCATAAATGTCGTTGGAGGCTCGACTCCCGACAAAACGCTCGATGGCGTTTCCTCCTATTTAGGCCGCACCCTCACAGGTGCGGCCTCTTTTTTTCTTCAAACCGGTGTTAAGAGATGTTTAAGGGGCCCTCGCGCAGACTAGGCTAATGATGGCTCGTTTTCTCATTTTTGCATTTCTTGCGCTCGGTTTTGCCGTGGCGCCGGCGTCGGCTGGCGTGCTGAACGGGAAAGTCTCGGTTTCGAAAAAGGATTGCCGCCGCATGGTCCGTCACCAGCCGGCGGCAGACGTTGCCTATAAGCCTGGCGTTGATGTTCGCGGCCGTCCGGTCAAATCGGCGAACGTGGATGGCGACAGGCAGATCGATCTACCCGCCGTCATTGCCATACCCTTGCATGTACCCTTGGGTAATTTGCTGAAAAAAGGCACCAGCACGCCGGTTGATGCATCGGAAGTGGGCGTCGGCGTCGTTACGTTCGACCGTAAGACCGGTGAAGTGATGTACGAGGGGAAATCCCTGGGTAACGCCGAAACCACGCAGATGGTCGCTGCCTGCCGAAAACTTCTACGCGGCAAATAGTCCATCAGGACTACCCTCTGAGCTTAACATTGCCTTATGGGGCTGTTTTCCCTACATATCGCCCTCTATCCAGCTATGATCTAACCCGTTCCGGCAGTTTCAGGATTTGAGGGCCTACCATGCGTATGTCGCAGTTTTTTCTACCCGTGTTGAAAGACACGCCGGCCGAGGCGCAGATTGTCTCGCACCGTCTAATGTTGCGGGCGGGCATGATCCGGCAGTCATCCGCCGGAATCTATTCCTGGCTGCCCTTGGGCTTTCGCGTCCTGAAAAAGATCGAACAGATCGTGCGCGAGGAGCAGGATGCCGCCGGCGCCCAGGAATTGCTGATGCCAACCATCCAGCCGGCGGATCTGTGGCGGGAAAGCGGCCGCTATGGCGACTATGGCTTGGAGATGCTGCGCATCACCGACCGCCATGAACGCGACATGCTGTTTGGCCCCACCAATGAAGAACTAATCACCGATATATTCCGTGGCTCGGTTCGCAGCTACAAGCAGTTGCCCTTGAACCTGTATCACATTCAATGGAAGTTCCGTGACGAGGTCCGCCCCCGATTTGGCATTATGCGGGGCCGGGAATTCCTGATGAAGGATAATTACTCGTTTGATCTCGACCCCGAAGCGGCCCGCCTTTCCTACAATCGGATGTTCGTGGCCTACTTACGCACGTTTGAACGTCTCGGCCTGAAGGCGATCCCCATGCAGGCCGATACCGGCCCCATTGGCGGGGATATGAGCCATGAATTCATCATCCTGGCCGATACCGGCGAAAGTGAGGTGTATTGCCATGCCGATTACCTGGATTTCGCAGCGCCCGAAGCCAGCGTCGACTACGACAGCGATTTGTCGCCGGTGATCGAACATTGGACCTCCCGCTATGCCGCCACGGACGAAAAACATGATGCCGCGGCGTTCGAGGCTGAAGTACCCGAGGACCGCCGCATCGCCACCCGTGGCATTGAGATCGGTCATATCTTCAATTTCGGCACCAAGTACTCAAAAGCCATGGGAGCCACCGTGATGGGCGCCGATGGCGTGGAGGTGCCGGTGGAAATGGGTTCCTATGGCATTGGTGTTTCGCGCCTGGTTGGCGCCATCATCGAGGCCAGCCATGACGATGACGGTATCATCTGGCCCGCCTCCGTGGCGCCGTTTCAGGTCGGTCTGATCAATCTGAAGGTTGGCGATGCCGCCTGTGACGAAGCGGCGGCGGATATCTATGGGAAGCTGCGGCGCGCCGGTGTTGATGTGTTGCTGGATGACAGCGATGGCCGGGCCGGGGGCAAGTTCGCCACCATGGATCTGATCGGCCTGCCCTGGCAGTTGATCGTCGGACCCCGCGGCCTGAAATCCGGCGTGGTCGAAATTAAGTGGCGGGCCAGCGGCGAACGTCAGGAGCTATCCATCGAGGCCGCCATCGCCACCCTGACCGACAACTAAGGGCGGCTGATGTTCGGATCCCTGGAATGGGCTATCGCCGCGCGTTATCTGCGCGCCCGCCGGCACGAGGGCTTCATCTCCATCATCGCCTGGTTTTCCCTGATCGGCATAGCCCTTGGGGTTGCCACGCTGATTATCGTGATGAGCGTGATGAATGGTTTCCGCACCGAATTGCTGGACAGGGTCTTGGGCCTTAACGGCCATATGATGGCCCGGGGACTGGATGCGCGGCTACGGGATTTTGACCCGCTTGCCGACGCCTTGGGCAAAGTCGAGGGTATCCGGGCCGCTGCTCCCCTGATCGAGGGCCAGGTCATGGCGACGGCGAACAAGCAGGCCTCCGGCGCCCTGGTGCGCGGTATGTGGCCGAGGGACGTGGCGGGCCGGGCGATCATCGCGGAAAACCTCTACAGCGGTTCGCTGGCCGATTTCAAAGGCAAGAATGCGGTGGTGATTGGCCAGCGGCTGGCGGCAAAGCTGGGCCTGCGCGTGGGCGATGCCATAACCCTGGTCTCGCCCCAGGTCACGACGACCGCCTTTGGCTCCGTGCCGCGGATGAAATCATACCGCATTGCCGCCACCTTCATGGTGGGCATGTACGAATACGACTCGACATTTATCTATATGCCCCTGCCGGCTGCGCAGGTGTTCTTCCGCCTGAAGGGCGCGGTCAATGGCATCGAGATGTTTCTGCACAATCCCGATGACGTCCACCGATTGCGCCCGGCCATCCGCGCCGTACCTGGGGTGGCACGGGTGGTGGATTGGCAAGAGGTCAACAGCCATTTTTTCCAGGCCCTGCAGGTCGAACGCAACGTGATGTTCTTGATCCTGACCCTGATTATCCTGATCGCGGCCTTTAATATTGTTTCCTCCCTGATCATGCTGGTGAATGATAAGGGCAAGGCGATTGCCATTTTGCGCACCATGGGCGCGAGCCGGGGCATGATCATGCGGATTTTCGTAATCTCGGGAACCTCGATCGGCGTCGTCGGTACCCTGGCCGGATTTGCTCTCGGACTGGCGTTTTGCCTGAATATCGACAGCATCCGGCGCTGGCTGGAAAGTCTGATGGGTACGGAGTTGTGGTCGCCGGAGGTCCGCTTTCTAAGCCGGATACCGGCGGAGGTGAACAATGGCGAAGTTGTCTCCGTTGTATTGATGGCCTTGGCCCTGTCGTTCCTGGCCACGTTGTATCCGGCCTGGCGGGCCGCCCGTGTCGATCCGGTCGAGGCATTGCGCTATGAGTGATGCCGGCGTGTTGCGGATTACGGGGTTGGCGCGTGCCTTTCTGCAAGGCGGTCGACAGCTGCAGGTTTTACGCGGTCTCGATCTGGCGATTGAGGCGGGCGAGGCGGTGGCCCTGATGGGGCCGTCGGGTTCGGGCAAGTCCACGTTGCTGCATGCCGCCGGCCTGTTGGAGGAGCCCGATGCCGGCGATATCATGATTGCCGGGCAAAACTGCGCCGCCATGAACGATGGCCAACGCACGGCTATGCGGCGGGATCATGTGGGCTTCGTCTATCAGTTTCATCACCTGCTGCCGGAATTCACGGCCCTGGAAAACGTCCTGATGCCCATGCGTCTGGCCAAGGTGCCGGCCGCTGAGGCCGGCCGGCGGGCCGAACAATTGTTGACGGAACTGGGCCTGGCGGATCGGTTGGGGCATGCGCCGGCGCAATTATCCGGGGGTGAGCAGCAACGGGTTGCCATTGCCCGCGCCCTGGCCAACCAGCCTGTCTTGTTGCTGGCGGATGAGCCGACGGGCAATCTTGACCAGGCGACGGCGGAGATGGTTCTATCTGAATTGCTGTCAATTGTCCGTGGGCACGGCCTGGGTATGCTCGTCGCGACCCATGATCCCGTGATCGCCGGCCGTCTGGACCGTGTTGTGCGGCTTCAGGATGGCCGCCTAGTGGACTGAAACGCCGTCCGCGTTTAGCCGCCGACTTCCAAGAACAGTCGCAGCAGGGCCGCGGCTGAAATTAACCACAATAGGCCCCAAACCGCGATCCCGACCTTCTGTCGAGTGCTGATGCGCTGTCGCATCTTACTGCCTCATGTGTTTTCCAGTGCCATCGCCCCAAATATGGGGGCATTGCCTCTGCCTTGCAGTGACCAATGTCACAATTCATTCATAATGAATTTCTTATTTACCAAATTTCCTAACAAGGTCTTAAGTGATTGCTGTCACATTTTCGGTTGAGGACTTTCGACGGGAGTACGGAAGATGCGCGAACGAGGTTTATCAGCCAGCAGAATGGCTCTGTTGGGCTTAGTATGCTTAGCAATCATTGGCATGACGTCGATCATGGTGTCCCATGCCGGGCCAGTTGCCGTGAATGGCGAGGGTACCGTTTCCGCATCGAAGGCCGACCAGATATGGCGTACCGCCACCGTCGATAACAACACGCATCTTGATTTAATCCTGAATGCGTCTGATGTCCTTAGCGGCGAGGCTTTGGCAAGGTTGGCGGCGATCGCTCCCGCTGCCGGGCCCGAGACGGTTAATCCCGAGCACGCCATATTGGCCCTGAAACGTTTGAGCCGGGATGCGGTCGGCATCCTCAATGACGGCCAGTTGAACGAGGCGGGTAAGGTTAGCAAATTCCATGGCTTGATGACGCGCGAGTTCGATATTCCCCTGATGGCGCGGTTTGCCCTGGGCCGTCATTGGAAACGCGCCGATGCCGAGCAGCGGACAGCTTATGTGGATGCGTTCGCAAAATTTCTGCTGCACAATTATGCGCCAAAGATCGCCGGTGCCAAGGTGGCCAGTTTCGATGTAATTTCGGCGCGCCGCGTGGGTAAACGCGATGTCATGGTGCAAAGCCGCATTGCCCAAGGCAGCGGCCAGGTGCTGAAATTGGTCTGGCGCATGCGGCAACGCAACGGCCAATACCGGGTCATTGATGTGGTCGCCGAAGGCATCAGTCTGGCGCTGACAAAACGCCAGGAGTTCGCCGCTATTCTAAAGGCCAATGGCGGCCGGGTTGCCCCCTTGATTGATCGGCTACGGCATATTTCCGCCTAATCCGGGACAGCGAAATTCTCAATCACGACCCCTTATTTGCTCTACAATAGGATGGTGTTCTTGTAGCAGCATGTGATTAAGGGTAACGGCGTTCATGGACCAGAGGTTCTTTTTCGGCTGGTTCGTGGTGGCGGCGGCCTTCATGGTATTGCTGCTGGGATTTGGCGTTGCCTATTCGTTTGCCTCTTTTTTCGACGGTCTGGAGGCTGATTTTCAAGCCTCCCGCGGCGATATTTCCCTGATCTTCTCCATTGCCGGTTTTCTCTATTTCTCATTGGGTGCCATCAGCGGTCCGTTGAGTGATCGTTTGGGGTCCCGCCCGGTCGTGGCCTTTGGCATCGTCCTGATTGGTATCGGACTGCTTGCCTCCAGCCTGGCGCAGAGCCTGTGGCATATCTATTTGAGCTATGGCGTCGCCGTGGGCATTGGCATTGGTTTTTCCTATGTGCCCTCGGTGGGCGTCCTGCAGCGTTGGTTTGTGCGGCGGCGTGGCCTGGCCACCGGGCTGGCGGTGGCGGGCATTGGTGTCGGTACGCTGCTCGCCCCGCCTTTCAGCCGCTTTCTGGTCGAAACCCTGGGTTGGCGCGAAAGTTTTCAGGTGCTGGCGGCCATGACCCTGGTGTTGGGACTGCTGGCGGCCTGGATGCTGTATCCGTCACCTGCACAACGTGGCCTCTACCCCGACGGCGATGCAACCGGGGTGGGGGAAGGGGCGTCGTTGTCGGGTCTGGCGCTTAATGTATCGTTGTCCTCGCGGCCATTTCTATTGATGTTCAGCGCCTCGACAATCGTTTCCCTTAGCCTGTTCGTACCGTTCGTGCATCTGGTAAAATTCTCGGTCGATCATGGTCACGATGAAAGCTGGTCCATCCTGTTGATCAGCCTGATCGGCGTCGGCTCGATGTTTGGCCGTCTAACTCTTGGCGGCGTGGCTGACCGTTACGGCAGATATCGCTCCGTCGTTGCCATGTACCTTGGCATGGCCCTGGTGCAGGCCTGGTGGTTTCTTTCCACTGATTTTTGGGCCTTGGCGCTGTATGCGGTGGTGTTTGGGTTGACTTACGGCGGCTACGTCGCGCTGGCACCGGCCCTGATCGCGGATTATTTCGGCGCCAAGAATGTGGGCGGTATTCTGGGCGTACTCTATTCGGGCACGGCGTTGGGCATTTTGATTGGTCCGGTGGTGGCTGGTTTTGCCTTTGATTTAACCGGGGGCTACGCCCTACCGATCGCCGTCTCGGCATCCGCCGCGTTTCTGGCCCTGGCGGTCATCCTGATGGCGCCATCGCCGGAGCGTTGGCGAAAAAGCCGGGACGCTATGTAGCAGCGGGTTTGCGAGCGACGATATGATAGATGTGCCAATGTTTGGCGGTGCCGCGTGGGGTGACGGAATCCGTCTCCTCTTCCCGGCATAATTCGACCTCGTAAGGCCGCAGCAAATCATCAACTTCGCTTTCCGTGAAATGTGTGTTTGTCGGATCGCCGAACCATTGATCGCGCACGCCGTAAAGCTGCCCGGCGAAACGGCCGCCCGGCCGCAAGCTGTCGAAGATGCGCTGCCACATGGACAGGAAATCCGCTTTCGGACAGAGCGGTAGGGCAAACGACGAATTCACCAGATCCGCCGTCTCCCAGCGGGCTGCTTCGAAACGCGAGACCTGGGTCAGGGGCCGGCCGCCGAATTCGGTTAGTTCGGGCCGTGCCAGTAAGGTCTCGATGGCCGAGTCCTGCGCGTCGATGGCCAGCACCGACCAGCCCCGGCGCAATAACTCGATACTGTCCCGCCCGCCGCCGCAGCCCAGGTCGACGGCGTGGCCGACGGCGTCCTCGGTCTCGAAACTATCCAGTGCCCGCAGCAGGGTTTCGCGCGGCGGACGTTCGCCGGTGCGTTGGTAATAAACCCGCCAATCCTCGGCTGTACTGGTACGTGCCATGGCCTCAGGTCGCGACCAGATAGTCGATGGCGGCGGTGACGCCGCCCCGGCCATGGGGTACATCGAGATACTGCAAACTTGCTTCGATCCCGGCCAGGGCGCCCAGCACCATGGGCTCGTTCAGATCGCCCATGTGCCCGATACGGAAGACATCGCCCTTGAGCTGCTCCAAACCGCCGCCCATGGCGACCTGATAATGCTCCCGCGCGACCGTGCGGACTTCTTCGGCATCATACCCAGACGGCACGCGAATGGCGGTGATGGAATTGGAGCGCTGCTCCGGGATCAATGCGTTGTAGGCCATGCCGCCTTCGGAGCACCAAACATCGACCGCTGCTCGGATCGCGCTGGCCAGGCGATCGTGGCGGGCGATGACTGCCGGCAGGCCTTCCTCGGCCAGCATGTCCAGGGCCTCGCGCAGTCCGTACAACATATGGATCGGGGCGGTGCCGCAAAAGCGGATATATTGCGCGTCTGTCATGCGCTCCCGCCAATCCCAGTAGTTGCGCGGCAATCTCGCACTTTGCGTGGCATGCATGGCTTTTTCGCTACAGGCGGTAAAGCCGATACCGGGCGGGCACATCAGACCCTTTTGCGAGGCCGCCAGGGCAACATCGACGCTCCAGTCGTCCATTTGGAATTCAACGGTGGCCAGCGATGCAATGGTATCGACCATGAACAGCGCGCCATGCCTGGCATTGTCCATGGCCTTGCGGATCGCCGGTACATCCGAGATGACGCCGCTGGCGGTATCCACATGCACCATCAGGACCGCCTTGATCCGGCCCTCGTCATCGTCGCGCAAATGCTGCTCGACCGCGCCTGGGTCGATACCGTGGCGCCAGTCACCGGGCAGATGCTCGATCACCAGACCAAGGGATTCGGCCATCATGCCCCACTTCATGGAGAAATTGCCGGTTTCGGGCACCAGAATATGGTCGCCCGGCGACAGGGTATTGCTCATGGCGGCTTCCCAGGCGCCGTGGCCATTGGCGGCGTACATGAAGACCGGTCCCTGGGTCTGAAAGATGAGCTTAATGTCCTCGAAACAGGTTCGGGTCATCTCGACGAACGGCGGCGCGGTAAAATCCACCGCTGGCTGATGCATGGCGTTCAAAATGCGTTCGGGAATATTTGTCGGCCCGGGAGTATGCAGGAACTCCCGGCCGCGTTTGACTTCGCTCATGTTTCCTCAGCTTCCCGGAACGATGCCCGGTTCAAGACTTTCGATGTGACGGCAGATATCGCCAGGCCGGGTCAGCCAGATCTTGTCGCGCTGATCGGTAATATGTTTCAAAGCGCGCCGCAATTGCCGGATACGGAATGGCTGGCCCACAATGAAAGTATGCAACGAGATCGGAAATACCAGGGGTTGATGGGCGGATTGTTCCATCATTTCGTCAAAATTATCGATGATGCAATCGGCATATTGGCTCGGCGTCATCTTGTGCAGGACGATGGCCCGGTTGTCATTCAATTCCACCGGATAGGGCATGGCCAGGATGCGGCCATTGCGGGTCTTCATCCAGATCGGCTGATCATCGCAGCACCAGTCCATATTGTAGTGGTAGCCGGCCTCGGCCAGCAGATCCAAGGTGGTCTCGCCCTGTGACAGCCATGGCGACATCCAGCCCGTCGGTTGGCTGCCTTCATTGGCGACAAAGGCGTCGGTGGCGGTTTGGATCAGGGCGCGTTCCTCATCCTCGGCGCGGCCGCCCTGTTCTTCGGAATTGGTGATGCCGTGGCCCAGGAATTCGTCGCCCCGTTGGCGCAGGCGTTCGGCGACCTGGGGGGCGTGGTCGTAAATCGAGCTGTTAAGCTGGGCCTGAATGGGGATGTCCAATTCATCAAACAGATCCATCAAACGCCAGAAGCCAACCCGGTTGCCGTAATCGCGCCAGGAATAGACGCTTTGCTTGTTATTCATGCCGGACGGCGCAATGGCGGACTCGACGCTTTTGTCCCAGGCGAATTGCTCCACGTTCAGGGCGATATAGACGGCCAGGCGTTTGCCCTCGGGCCAGGAATAATCGGGCCTTTGGTCGATGGGGGAAAAATCATAACGTCCGTGATGGGATAGCATTTCTGGCTCCTCGTTGGACTATAGGGGCGGGCGGCGTTTATGCCATTCCGTCGCCCCTTCATAGGCGTTGGCGATGCGGTAGATGGTCGCCTCGTCGAAGTTCTTGCCAATGATCTGCATGGCGAGCGGCAGGCCATCATCGTCAAAGCCGTTGGGCATGGCCAGGGCCGGGTTGCCGGTCAGATTGAAGGGCGTGCGGGCCTGACGGGGATATTTCAAGGCGTTTTCGTCCGGGTCCTCGATGGCAAAGGCCGCGTCCATGGACGAGATGGCGATAACGCCGTCTAGATCACTAATGGTGCGGTTAAAGGCGGTGGTCAATTTCCGCCGCAGACGCAGGGCGTCGACATAATCGCCGCCGCCCAGGAAGGCGCCCGGCAGCACCCGCTGCAAAAACAGCTCGCCATAATCACTGTGCCGTTCGGCCAGCCAGCGGCGGTGAATGGCATAGGTCTCCGATAGCAGAATAACCCGGTTGCAGGTGGCGAATTCCACCAGAGGCGCTGTCTCGATCTCCACCACCTCGGCGCCCAGGCCCTGCAGCACCCGAAGGGCCTCTTCCAGGGCTTCCGCCATCGCCGGGTCGGCGATCAGGTCGCGGTTGTGGAAATGCCGGATAACGCCGATGCGCAGGCCTTTGACGCCCTGGTCAAGCTGGGCGGTGTAATCGGCGGTGGGCACGTCGGCGGAGGCCGGGTCGTCCGGGTCATGGCCGGCCAATACATTCAACATCAAGGCGTTGTCGGCCACATTGCGGGTCATCGGCCCCACATGATCGAGGGAGTATGAGAGCGGCACCACGCCGCGGCGGCTGACCCGGCCATAGGTTGCCTTCATGCCGACGATACCGCACGAGGTCGCGGGATTGCGAACCGAGCCGCCCGTATCGGTGCCGATCGCCATGGGCACGAAACCAGCCGCCACCGCTGCTCCGGAACCCGACGAAGAACCGCCCGGCGAATGATCCCGGTTCCATGGATTGCGGGCCGGGGGCCAGGGCAGATCGAAGGATGGCCCGCCGATGGCGAATTCATGAGTTGCCGTCTTGCCGATCAGAACGCCGCCTGCCGCGCGCAGCTGTTTGGTGACCGTGGCGTCTTCGGCCTTGGGCGGTTGCTGGGCCAGAACCTGGCTGTGCGCCGTGGTCGGCAACCCGGCCACATCCACGATGTCTTTCAGGCCAAAGGGAACGCCATGCAGGGGGCCAAGTGTTTCGCCTGCCTTGACGGCGTTGTCGGCGGCCTCGGCCTCGCGCAGGGCACTGTCGGACAGGACGCGCAGGAAGCTGTTGAATTGCCCGTCATGGGCCGCGATATGATCCAGCAGCCCCTGGGTATAATCGACGGCGGAGAGGTCGCCGGTGCGGATCAGCGCGGCGGCCTCGGTCAGGCTCAGGAAGGCCAGATCCAGGCCTTGCCTAGACATTGTTGTCCGCCTTGAATGTATGGGCCGGCTCGTCCGTGACATCGTCGGGACGCGGCAGCCGTTCCGCCATCAGGCGCGCGGCATCGTAGGCCTTGCGGATCAAATCCGGATTTTCTGCATGGATTTGCTCCAAACCCAGTTGTTTGGCCAGTTGCTCCAACGCTTCGTCGTCAAGACCATCCGTACTCATGTCAGTTGCCTTTCGTCACATAACCTTGGTGGATATCTTCGGAAATTCGGGCTTCGTCGCGGGATTGAGGAGAACCATAGCCACCGCCGCCCGGTGTGGCGATCAAAATTCGATCTCCCTTTTGCAGCAGGTGTTGCGCCCGGTTATCGGCTTCCGTGCCATTTATTTGCACCGCACCCACCTCACCATCGCCACCACCCGCCAGTCCGGGTGCCGCATGGCGGGTGCGTTCGGCCATGAAGGTCACGGCGATGAGGCTGTCGGAAAGGCTTTCCACCAGCATGTCCTCTCCCAGGCCGCCCCGGTACTGTCCCTCACCGCCAGAGTTTGGCCGCAGACGTTTATAGTGAAACAGCAGCGGTGCCGATTGTTCCGCCACCTCGACCGGTGTGCAGGAAAGATTTGAGGGCCAGGAGATGGCGCTTTCGCCATCCGAACCATGGGTCGCGCCCATGCCGCCGTTGAAGAACAAATTTGTGGCATAGGGCTGGCCGTTTGGCCGCACGCCGGATTGGGTGCAATTCCACAAAGGCGAACCCGCCGCCGCCATCACCCGTTCGGGCAGGACTTCTGCCAGGGCGCCGAAGGCCAGGATGGGAACATAGTGGCCGGTGCTGGCCCGGGCGCCGACGGACGCGGGGGGCAGGGGGTTAAGCAGTGTGTTTTCCGGCGCGCTGACGGTAATGGGGCGCAACATGCCGGAATTGTTGGGCACGTCCGGCAGCAAGGCGCACTTAATGGCGTAGGCCGACATGGCGTAGGTATAGCAAAACGGGCAGTTGATGGCCCTTTGCTGAACGGGCGAGGTGCCGGCGAAATCAAAATGGATGGTGTTACCCTTGACCTCTAGGCGCAGGGCAAAAGTGAACGGCGCCTCGGCCCGCAGACCGTCGGTCAGCATCTCGTAGTCATAGACACCGTCGGGAACTTTCTCGATAGCGGCCCGCATGGCAGCTTCCGTACGCCCGTTCAGCTCGCGGCTCAGTTCGACCAAATTATCCAGGCCATATTCCCTGGCAATGGCCAGAACCCGGTCCTCGATCAGGTAGTTCGCGGTGATCTGAGCATGGATATCGCCCTCGGTCTGATCTGGCGTGCGAACCTGGGTACGCAGCAGTTCAAAAAAGGTCTCGTCCGGCACGCCGGCGCGAAATATTTTCAACAACGGAATATGAAAACCTTCCTCGAATATTTCCCGCGCCTCGACCGAACGAATACGGCCGCCGATATCGGGCATGTGCGAGGCAGTGGCGGCGAAGGCAATCAAGGTTCCGTCCCTGAATATGGGTCGGACGACACTGCAGTCGTTCAAATGGCCCGTGCCCAACCAGGGATCGTTGGTGCAGATCACGTCGCCTGGTTCCAAGCCGTCGCGGCCGAAACGTTCCAGTGTATGGCGCACCGTTGCCGGCAGTGTGCCGATGAACGAGGGAATTGAGCCGCTGTTCTGGGCCAGCAACTGGCCGTCCGCATCGGTGAGGACGCAGGCGAAATCGTTGGCTTCGTTCGACAGGGTGGAAAACGAAGTGCGCACGATGGCCTTGGCTGCTTCATCAACAGAAGCGATCATGCGGTTCCAGATCACTTCCAGGGTGACGGCATCGAAGGTACTCATGCCCCGTCCTCCGGCAAATCGATTATCAGGTTACCATTGTCCGAGATGTGAAAGCGGCCGCCAGGTCCGATCACCATGGTCGATTCCGCCTCTTCGACAACCGCGGGCCCCTCGACGATTTCATCGATGACCAAGGCGCCACGGTCATAGATCGCCGTCGTCACCATACCGTCGGTTTCGGGGAAATAGACCGGCCGCTGCCCGCTTGGCACCGCCGATTGGCCGGAGCCTTGGGCCAAGCCATCGCCGGATGCCGCCACCGGCGCGGTCAGGCGCACGCGAATGGCGGCAATGGCCGCCGGTACGTTAGGCGGCGGGCGGGTGAAATGGGCCTGGTAGGCATCGCCATAGGCGGCCAAGAGACTGTCGCGGCTGTCCGCCGTGTACGGTCCATCCGGCAGGTTAACCACCAATTCAAAACCCTGGCCCACATTGCGCATATCGGCCAGGCGCTGGACCCTGGCCGCATCGCCGTCCATGCCGGTATCGATGATGACCTGGCGGGCGGCGGCTTCCAGTTCCTGATAGGTCGCCTCCAACGAGGACCAGTCCAGCTCGTCCAGGGCGGCTGCGAAGGCGGCGGTGCGGTCAACCCGCGCCGGTGCCAGCAACAGGCCGAAGGCGGAGGCAACGCCTGCATTGCGCGGGCAGACGATGCGTTTGATGCCAAGCTTGCGGGCCATGTAATAGGCGTGCACCGGCCCCGCGCCGCCGGTGGCCACCAGGGTATAGGCGCGGGGGTCGCGGCCCTTTTCGGCGATATGTACCCTGGCGGCGGAGGCCATGTTCTCGTTCACCAGATCATGCACGCCCCAGGCCAGTTTTTCCGCCGACAGATCAGTCTGCGCAGCCAACTGTTCCAGGGCATTGTTCGTGGCGGCCAGGTCGACGTCTATGGCGCCACCCGCGAAACCTTCCACGCCCAGAAAACCCAGTGCAAAATCAGCGTCCGTGACCGTGGGCGCGTTGCCGCCCCGGCCATAGGCAACCGGCCCTGGTACCGCGCCGGCGCTATCGGGGCCCGCTTTCAAAAGACCCAGCGCGTCGATGCGGGCGATGGAGCCGCCACCCGCTCCTATCTCGATCAGTTCCACGGTGGAGATGCGGATCGGCAGACCGCTGCCCTCGGCAAAGCGGCGTTCCCGCGCTGCCTCGAAACGATAGGCAATGTCCGGTTCCTCACCGTCGATCAGGCACAATTTCGCCGTGGTGCCGCCCATATCGAACGCCAGAACATGATCCAGCCCCTCGGCCCGGCCAATATCAGCCGCCGCCAGGGCCCCGGCTGCCGGGCCGGATTCCAGCATTTGCACCGGCGAGCGTCGGACCTCGCCGACATGGGTTAGGCCGCCACTGGACAGCATCAGCAACAGCGGCGCCGTGATTTTTCGCGCGCCCAGGCGGCTGCCCAATGCATCGAGATAATCCCGCGCCAAGGGTTTGACATAGGCGTTGGCGACGGTGGTCGAGGCACGTTCGAATTCCCGGATTTCCGGCGCCACGTCGCTGGACAGGCTGATCGATATATCGGGCAGTAGTTCCGCCATGCGTTCGCCGGCGGCGCGCTCGTGGCTGTCATTGCGGTAGCTGTGTAGAAAGACGATCGCCAGAGAGTCGGCCTCGTGCCCCCGCAGCGCCTCGGCAACCTTGGCCAGGCTGTCATCGTCGAGGGGTTGGTGAACGCTGCCATCGGCCAGAATTCGTTCGCCCGCCTCGAAACGCAGGTCGCGGGGCACCAACGTCCGTGGTTTCTTGGCCGCCAGATCATAGAGGTCGTATTTCCGCTCCCGCCCAATTTCCAGTGAGTCGCGAAAACCCTCGGTGGTCAACAATGCGGTGCGCGCGCCCTTGTGTTCGATCAGGGCGTTGGTGAACAAGGTGGTGGCATGCACCACGCGCTCAATCTCCGGCGCTGAAATGGCTTCCTCCGCCAGTACTTGATCCACGGCGTTGAGCACCGCCTCGGCGGGGTCACCGGGCGTGGTCAAGGTTTTGCGGGTCAGCCGGCGGCCATCGGCCAGATCGAACAGCACCACGTCGGTAAACGTGCCGCCGATGTCAATGCCCATTGCATAGCGGTTCATGATTTTGGACTCTTACAAATAGCCTCGATAGCGGCGGCCTAGGGGCGACCCAGCAGGGCCTGGCGAAAACGGCTTTTGTGCCAAGAGGCATCCCAGACGGTCGGCATCTTGGGCGGGTCGTTGACGGCCACTTTCAACAAGACAAAAGCGGCGCCGTTGGTATTGCGCAGCATCTCTCCGGCCTCGTCCAGTTCGCTGGATTCGCGCACCGTGCGCACGGCGCCGATGCCGCCGCCCTGGGCCATCACGGCCAGGTCCGTGCCCAGGCCCGTGTGGCTGCGTTGAAAGCCAGTCTCGCCATAATGCTCGTTATCGACACAGATGATGCCCAGGTTGGGCGGATTGGCGATGGCGATCGTCGCCAGGGTGCCGACGTTCATCAGCAATTCGCCGTCGCCGGTCACCACCAGCACGCGCTTGTCGGGCTGCGCCAGGGCCAGACCCAGGGCCATTGAGGCCGCCGCGCCCATGGCGCCGCCAAAACCGAAGACGCGCGGGTCATCGCCCACGGCGGCCGTGACGTCGCCCTTGGCGCCGGCCAGACCAGCCACGATCAGGACATCATCACCCATGCTGTCCAGCAGGTGTTTGACAGCCACACGCCGGTCCAGGGTGCCTGTTGCGGTTTTACCGGCGGCGCGGCCGCCATCATTTGGATCTGCCATTGCTTACCTCGCTGCAAATACTTTGGCGCCGAGCAAACGCTGTCCGAGCAGGACCGCGACCGGCATTTCACTGGTGAAGGCCGTGGTTATGGCCGCGCTCATGGTCCGGCTTGCCTCGGCTGGATCATCGATCTTCAGGCAGGTGACATCGCAGGCTTCCAGCACCGGCTGGGTCGACTGCCCCATGGGCATTTGCCACGGGTTGCCTTCGCCGAAATCTCCGCGCATGGAGATTATGGTCAGGAAGGGAAAGCGCCCGGCCCTGGGCAGCGAAAGCAGATTGATGCAATTGCCCACGCCGCTGCTTTGCATTAGCAAGACGCCACGGCTGCCGCCCAGATGGGCTCCGGCCAACAGACCGACGCCTTCTTCCTCGGTGGTCAGGGCAATGGCATGGACCTCCGGGTCCGCGATGGAGCGTTTGATCAAATAATCGTGGCCCGCATCGGGAACGTAGGCAAACTGCTCTATACCGTTCTCCCGCAGCAGGCCGTAGATTTCCTCCGGCCAGGTTTCACTCATGTTCGACTCCATAGTTGTTGGCTCAGGATACCGCTGCCGCGTTCAACAGCCTCGGCGGCATCAAGGCACAGATCTTCCCGCAGACGCGGGCCGATAATTTGCACACCCATCGGCACACCGTCGTGTAAGCCCGTCGGGACGGCGGCGGAGGGCAGGCCCAGTAAGTTAATACCATACAGCATGCTCTGTTCATCGAGCATTTGTTTGACCCGGGCGGTGCCCTGCAAGTCCTCTCCTTGCGGGAAGGGGGGCACCTGGCTGACGGGGGCGAGGACCAGGGGATAGTCTTCCATGAACAGGCTCCAGGCCCGCAGCAGACGGGTGCGGTCCGCCAGGGCGCGGACATAGCCGTCCAGGTCGCGGACGTTTGACGCCGCCAGGTAATCGGCAAGCACCTGGTTTATATCCTCCGAGCCGTATTTGCGGAAGGCCGCCTCGGACATCGCCTTGGTGTCGGTAAACAACAGGGTTCGCCAATTTTCGGCAATCTCGGCCATCAGTGGTGGATCCGTTGCCTCGACCGCATAGCCGGCATTGGCCAAATGATCGGCGGCTCTGTCGACGGCCTCGGATACCGCGGCATGGCATGGGATACCCGCGGGTGTCTTGCACACAGCCACTCTAATTGGCGCGGTAAGGCGCGGGCCGTCCAAGGGCGCAGGCACCCACCAGGGATCGCGGGCATCTTTCTGCGCCATGACACCAAGGGCCAGGCGCACATCGCGAACCTCGCGCGCGATCGGACCTTGCACGGACATCAATTGCAGGGTGGGTGGCCTCTCCTCGTCGCTTGTCGGGTTGTAGGCGGGAACGCGGCCAAACGACGGCCTGATCGTGGCCAGGCCGCAGGCATAGGCCGGATACCGCAGCGAGCCGCCAAGATCGTTGCCGTGGGCGATATCGCCGATACCCAGGGCCACCGACGCCGCCGCGCCGCCCGACGAACCGCCGGGAGTAATGCCGTCTTTCCAGGGATTGTTGGTCATGCCGCGCAAGGGATTGTCGGTGAACCAGCGCAGGCTGAACTCCGGCGTATTGGTGCGGCCGATAATGATGGCGCCTGCCTTGCGCAGGTTGGCGACCACGGGTGAATCCGTGTCCGCGACGACCTCGGCAAAGGCCGGTATGCCGTTCGTCGTTGCCTGCCCGATTTGGTCGACGTTCTCCTTGATGGTGACCGGTACGCCTTGTAATGGCCCCAGCGCGGCACCGGAGGCAACGATGCCATCGGCCCGGCGCGCGGCCTGGCGGGCCTCGCCGGATAGATCAACGGTAACGGCGTTGACCGCCTCGTTACATGCCGCCATACGTTCAAGGGCGGCTTCCACGGCTTCCTGTGCGGTGATCTTGCCGGTGCGGATGGCGGCGGCGGTATCCACCGCGCTCCATTGCCAGATGGGCGTTGTCATGCCGCTCTCCATCAGCCCTTGGAAAAGGCCTTCAGGCGCTCTTCGATATCCGGGCCGCGGCCCGGGCTTTCCGCCATTTCGAACGCCAGGCCGTCATGGAAGGTGTAATCCTGGCCCTTGTTGTACAGCATCTTGTTGCCCCGCGCGGAGTGCCAGGAATTGGCCACGATGTCGGCCGCCATGGCGCCCACGACCGCCTCCAGTTCATCATCCGCGACGCATTGATTGGCCAGGCCCATGGCGGCGGCCTCGGCGCCACTGTAGGTGCGTGCTGTGAAGCTCATTTCCTTGGCCTTTAGGGGCCCGATGCGGCGGGGCAGGCGTTGGCTCATGCCCCAGCGCGGGGTCATGCCCCATTTGCCGTGGGTATCGGCGAACTTCGCCGTTTCCGAGGCAATCAACAGATCGCAGGACAGCGCCAGCTCCAGCCCCCCGGTGTAGCAATGGCCTCGAATTGCGGCAATCACCGGTTGCGGCAGGTTCTCGATCATGTTGATGGTATCGGCCTGAAAGGTGGGCGAGGGCGCTTCCTCGCCATTCTGGATCGCCTTCAGGTCATTGCCGGCGCAGAACGACCGGCCCGCCCCGCGCAGCACGACACAGCCGACGCTCTCCGGATCATTGGCTATGCTTTCCACATGGCCGCGCAGTTCCACGAATAAATTCGGGCTTAGGGCGTTCAGGGCATCAGGCCGGTTCAAGGTCAGGGTGGCGACCCCGTCCACGTCGGATCGCAGGACCAGTTCGGTCATTTTGTTATCTCCTCCCAAAATCACAATATTCGTTGCCGCGCATTATAGCGCGCCGCCGCCCGCCCGCTTCAACCACTCATTGGATGGGTGTAGCGATTTTTTCCAGCACCGGCAGCAGGTATCCGCGAAAGCCGCTGGGGTTTTCCGACATTGGAAAATGGCCCATGCCCTTCATCACCGTGAATGAGGTGGCGTCGATTTCCTCGGCCAGCTGACGGCTTAACTCCGGCGTGGCGGAAGTATCATATTCGCCGGTCAGCAGATGCATCGGGCAAAGCGCGGTATCAATGCCGCTGGCCAAGCCGTTGCGCATGTCGCCATCGGTGAAATAGTAATTCAGATCACCCATGAAAATACCGGGGCCGCCCTGCATGTAATGCCACAGGGTTTCCCAGGCATCCGCGCTGGGTGATTGCGGCGCGATCAGGCCGGTCATCAGGGCGGCGGAAACCTCGCCGCCATGCACGTCGGGTCGGTGAATGGAGCGCAGGCCCTCGGGCTCGCCATCAATTTTATTCTCAGCGAACAATGCCGATTGCAGGCCGATCACCGCTCGCAGTTCGGCGCCATGGCGCAATGCCAGATGCAGTACCGCACGCCCGCCAATGGAACAGCCCATGATTACCGGATCATCCAGGCCCAGAGCCGCCTTCACCGCCATGGTGATGGCCACATAGCTGTCCGTGGTCAATTGATAGATCTCGTCCTGAAAGCCAGCGGGCGGCGATGACTTGCCGTGCCAAGGCAGATCGAACACCACCACGCGGTAGTTCGCGGTGATCTCGGGATCATTCAAAATTTCGCGGTACTGCCGGCCATCGGCGCCGGCTGTGTGCAGGCAGATCAGGGGAATGCCGCTGCCGGCTTCTTCGAAATAGATCCGGTGGGGCCGGCCCTGAAAATCCATATTGATATAGCGGCCAACAATGGGATCGAAGGTCGGTTCGGCTGGCGGCGCGACGGCATTCTCGGGGCGGGGGCGGCTCATGGAGAACAGCATCTCCAGCGCCATGAGGTTCTGGTAATAGGCCAGAAAATCGCCGGTAACGGACAAATGCCCCATGCGGCGCATGGCGGAGATCGATTGCAGGCCGGGGCCTGGTTCAGGGCCCAGCAATTCGCTCCAGGCCGCTTCGCTGGCCGCCATGGTTAGGGTGATGGCGCGGTCGGGCTGGCTGTCACTGAGTGATATGCCGTTACTGTCCAGATGCAGAAACTGGCTCTGCCCGCCGCTTTGCAGTTCGATGCAGGCATCGGCGAAACGTCCCCGCCAGGCAATATTCGGATGCTCGCCCGTGCGCTCTATCAAATCTTGAAACATTGTTCCGCCTCGCTAAAAAGCCACGTCCTCAATGTGAGCACTGTAGCAAGCCCCTTGGCCGGGTGGAACATTGGATCGCCAATCTTGCCTCTGGGGCACTGCTGGGACAGGATGCGCCAGGACAGAGTTTTTTATTCGGAGTTTAAAAATGCGGAAATTCGTTTTGCTGTCACTGGCCGTGGCGATGTGTATCATGCTTGGATTTTCCGGCGCCGCCATGGCGCAGAAGAAACACGCGCCAAAGCATATTTGGCGGGCAATGATCGCCGGCTTGACCGATATTCAGAGCATTACCGCCGCCATGATGGTGTTCGACATGAAGCGGGCGGTGCGGGACGCCAAGGCATTACAGGGCCGGGAAGCCTATATCTCGAAGATGGAACAGTTGCCCGCGACCACGCGCAAGGGACATGGCGTGGTCGCCGATGCCGCCGCCAAACTGGTAGCCGCCGCCGAGGCGGGCGATGAACAACGGATGGCCGCCGCCCTGGGCGAGGTGGTGCAGGCCTGCAATGCCTGCCATTACGAGCGCCGGGACGCGGAGCGGCGCAAGAAGCTGAAGAAGGCCAAGAAGTAGGTCCTCTTCATGGTCCGGAGTGCATTGCCGGTACTGGCCTGGTTGCTGTTTTGCACTGGCCAGGCCCTGGCTGATGATTTAATCGAGCGCGGCGCCTATCTGACCCGCGCCGCCGGCTGCATGGGCTGTCATACGGACAAGCAGGGCAAGGGCGCGCCGTTCGCCGGCGGGCGGGCCATGAAGACACCGTACGGCATCTTCTTTGGCCCCAATATTACCCCCGACAGGAAAACCGGGATCGGGACGTGGAGCGACGGTGATTTCCTGGCCGCCCTGAAACGCGGTCTGCGGCCCGATGGCGCCCACTATTTTCCCGTCTTCCCTTATACTTCCTACACCCTGATGCGGGACGAGGATGCCCTGGCCATCAAGGCCTATCTGTTTTCACTGGCCCCTGTGGCCCGGCAAAACCGTGAGCATGATGTGGGCCCGCCGTTCGCCTGGCGCTGGTCCATGGGGGCTTGGAAGCAGCTGTACTTTACGGAAGGCGAGTTCGCCGCCGATAGCGAACGGGATACGCAATGGAACCGGGGCGCCTATCTGGTCAATGCCCTGGCCCATTGCGGAGAATGCCACACGCCACGCAATGCCGCCGGCGCCCTGGACCGTGCATTGTGGATGGCCGGTGTCAAGGAAGGCCCGGATGGTGAGCCCGTGCCCAACATCACACCGGCGCACAATACGGGCCTGGGCTGGCCCTTGGAGCAGCTAAGTTTTTTCCTCAAGACCGGCGGCAAGCCTGATTGGGAGAAAGCCGAGGGCTCCATGGCCGAGGCGGTGCGCGACGGCTACAAACACCTGACGGACGCCGACCGGGACGCCATCGCCGTCTATCTCAATTCCCTGCCGGCGATCGAGAACCATGTGGGCGGGTAGTGATTAGCCTTTCATGCGCCCGCTGTTTCGTTGTTAGATGACGGCAACACAAAAACACAACAATCAGAGGTCTCGAGGAAAATGAAATTGAGCACCGTCGAATACGAGAAAAAGGGCCACATCGCCTACGTCACGCTAAATCGGCCTGACAAGCTGAACGCCATGAACCAGCAGGTGCATGATGAACTGGCCTGGATCTGGGCCGATGTCCGCGACGACCCCAAGCTGCGCGTTGCGATCCTGTCGGGCAATGGCCGCTGTTTTTCCGCCGGTGCCGATCTCTCGGGCGGGGCGCCGGATCAACCCTATCGTTATGATGGCCGGTATCCCGATATCAGCCAGACCCAAGGTTTGTACAAGCCGGTGATCTCGGCCCTGCACAGCCATGTTGTCGGGTACGGTATGTGGATCGCACTGGATACCGACTACCGCATCGCCACTGAGGACGTGACGTTCTGGCTGCCGGAACCGCAATGGGGCATCGCCACCATTCCCGCCGGCTGGTTCCCCAAGGCCATGCCCTGGGCCATCGCCGCCGAGGTGTTATTGTTCGCCGATCGGGTCAGCGCCCAGCGCGCCTACGAGGTGGGCATGATCAATAAGATCGTGCCCAAGGATCAATTAATGGCGGAAGCGGAAAAGCAGGCCAAGCGCATCGTTGAACTCAGCCCCGTCGCCGTGCAGGGCATGAAGGAATTGATGGTGCGGGGCAATGCCCTGGACTATGGCCAAATCGACCGGATTACCGGCGATGTGCAAACCCGCGTGATGAATTCTGAGGACCGCAAGGAAGGTGGTCGCGCCTTCGTGGAGAAACGCCAGGCGGTCTGGCCGGAGGGCTAACACCGTTCAGAAAGAACTCACTTGTCACGGCGGATGCTTTATGCTGCGCCGCGACAAGCCTCTCCATAACGATTGCCCAATTGAATGATAGCGAACCAAACCGCGCGCGGTATTGCCTTTATGTGCCTGGCCGTGTCGCTGTTCCCGTTTCTCAATGCCTCCGTCAAGGTACTGGGCGCGGACTACGCCATCCAGCAGATCGTCTGGGTCCGCTATTTGGGGCATTTCGTGTTAATGCTGCTGATATTTCTGCCGTTTCATGGCTTGAACCTGTTTCGGACGGAAAATCTTACGGCGCAGCTGATCCGCTCGTTGCTGTTGCTGGGCTCGACCAGTTGTTATTTCCTGGCCCTGACGTATCTGCCTCTGACCACCGCCGCCGCCATTAGTTTCACCTCGCCCTTCATGGTGACGGCGCTGTCGGTACCTTTTCTGGGGGAGCGTGTCGGCCCGCGCCGCTGGGCCGCCGTCGCCATCGGCTTCATGGGCGCGTTGATAATCATCCGACCGGGCGGCGACAGCTTCCATGGCGCTGAATTGCTGGTGGTGGCCAACGCGGTGTTCTATTCCCTGTATCAGATAATGACCCGGCGCCTGGCGGGCCAGGACAATCCGGCGACTACGATCACCTATACCGCCATTTTTGGCGCCATTCTGACTTCCCTGGTCGGGCCCGTCTATTGGGTCACGCCGGTGGTGGAGATTGAATGGGTGATGCTGGCGGCTACCGGCCTGATCGGCGGTTTGGGGCATTTTTTCGTGGTCAAGGCCTTTCAATTTGCCGAAGCCTCGGTGATTTCGCCCTTTGCCTACGGCCAGTTGGTGGGCGCGGTTATTTTGGGCTTTTTCATCTTTGGAGAATTTCCTGATTTGTGGACCTGGGTCGGCAGCGCCATCATCATCGCCTGCGGGGCCTATATCACCTATCGCGAAACGGTCCTGGGCCGGGGGACAAAATAGGCCAAGGCAGGCGCTGACAAGGCGGCCTTTGTTGCGCTATAAAGGGCTAACAGAGTGCATCAGCAGCAAGAGAGTATGTGACGTGGATATTGATTATACCGCCGAGGAAATTGCCTTCCGCGACGAAGTCCGGGCCTTTATCGCCGAACACCACACGTCTGAAATTCAGGCGAAAACCGCGAAATCCATGACCGGCTATATCGATAAAGACGAGCATATGGCCTGGCAAAAGGCCCTGTCAAAAAAGGGCTGGTTGGCCCCGAACTGGCCGGTGGAACATGGCGGACCGGGCTGGAGCGCGACCCAGAAATACATCTACGAAACCGAGATGATGCGCGCTGGCACCCTGCGGCCGGTGGCGTTCGGCTTGAAGATGGTGGCCCCGGTGATCATGGAATTCGGCACCGAAGAGCAAAAGGCCAAATACCTGCCCGATATCCTGGCCTCCAACGTCTGGTGGTGCCAGGGTTATTCCGAGCCGGGCTCGGGCTCCGATCTGGCCTCGTTGCAGACCCGCGCCATTCCCGACGGGGATGACTATATCGTCAATGGCTCGAAGATCTGGACCACCATGGCGCAACGGGCGGATATGATTTTCTGCCTGGTCCGCACCTCGACCGAGGGCAAACGCCAGGAGGGTATTTCCTTCCTGCTGATCGACATGAACACGCCGGGCATCACGGTGGAGCCCATTGTCCTGACGGACCAAACAGAAGCGCCGAACCAGGAGGTCAACCAGGTTTTCTTCGCCGATGTGCGGGTGCCGCAAGCCAACCGCGTCGGCAAGGAGAACGATGGCTGGACCGTGGCCAAGTATCTGCTGGAGTTTGAGCGCGGCAATGCCTATGCCGGCGGCCTGCAGGGTGGACTATCCAAGATCCGCAACATCGCCGGGCAAGAGCGGGCTGATGGCGGCAGTCTGATCGACGACCCCGCCTTCGCGGCCAAACTGGCGCAGCTGGAAATCACCACGGAAGCCGTGCAATTTACCGAGCTTCGGACCCTGAGTGCGTTGGGCGCTGGTCAGCGGGTCGGCGCTTCGTCCTCGATCCTGAAATGCCAGGGTTCGTCCATGGTGCAGGAGATTGGCGAACTGACGGTGGAAGCCATTGGCAATTATGCTTTGCCGTTCGATCGGAGTGTGCTTGATCCCGGCGCCAATGTGGAACCGATTGGTCCCGACTATGCCCCTGCTGCCGCCGGGCGCTATTTCAATCAGCGCAAGGCAACCATCTATGGCGGCTCCAACGAGGTGCAGCACGAAATCGTCGCCAAACGCATCCTGGGCATGTAACCAGCTTAAGGACCACCGTTATGACAGTCTATTTGCACGTCCTGCCAAAGCGGCGCCTGGGCGCCAAGGCGCTTGCGCCCTGGGCCGCGATCCGCAGCCCCATCGCCACCGACGCCATGAACAAGGCCAACGCCCTGGATGCGGCAATTAGGCCGATCAAGGCGGGTTACCAGATGCTGGGCCAGGCCCTGACCGCGCGCGCCATGGCGGGAGATATCACGCCGCTGCTGCATGCTCTGTCCGTGGCCCAGGCGGGCGATGTATTGATGGTGGATGCGGGCGGCTATGCCGATAACGCCGTCCTTGGCGGCAACATGACCAACGAGGCGGTACGCCGGGGCATGGCTGGACTGGTGATTGATGGCGCGATCCGCGATGTCGCCGAAATCCGTGATCTGGATATTCCCTGCTTTACCCGCGCCGTAACCCCGGCGGGCCCTAATTTCAGCCAGATCGGCGATGTGGGCGCGCCCATTTCATGCGGCGGCGTGCAGGTCAAGACCGGCGATCTGGTGATCGGCGACGACGACGGTATCACCATCGTGCCGAAAGCCCGGATGGCCGAGGTTCTGGCCGCCTGTCAGGCGACCCTGAAGGCCGAGGGCGAATGGGAACGCCGTATCAACGCCGGCGAGGCCTTTTCGGATATTCTTGATCTGCCGCCGATGGAGCCCGCACCCTAAGAAAATTAGGCGGCCGCGCCGCTGGCGGCTTCCAGTTCCTCTTCAGCTGCCAGCCATTCCGCCTCGGCCTCGGCAACCGCTTTGTCGGTTTGTGCCCGTTCCTGGTTCAGGGCGGTCACTTTGTCGGGGTTTTCCTGGTAAAGGGCGGGATCGGCCAGGGCCTGGGCGATGCGGGCCTGCTCGGCCTGCAGGCGGCTCAGTTTCTGTTCCGTCGCTTTGACCTGCTTGCGCAACGGGGCCAGGCGCTGGCGGTTTTGCGCGTTGGCCTTTCGGGCCGCGCGGCGGTCTTTTTCCGATCCCTGATTGGCATCCTTGGGCGCTTCGTTGCGCAGGGAGAGACGCCGGTAATCGTCGATATCGCCCTCCCAGGGTGTCACCTGGCCATCGGCCACCAGCCACAGGCGGTCCGTGGTCAACTCCAGCAGATGCCGATCATGGCTGATCAGCAAGACCGCGCCGGAAAAATCATTCAGGGCCTGGACCAGGGCCTGGCGGGCATCCACGTCGAGATGATTGGTCGGCTCATCCAAAATCAACAGGTGCGGCGCCTTGGCCGTGATCAGGGCCAGAACCAGACGGGCCCGCTCGCCGCCTGACAGATGGCGCACCTGTGTTTCCGCCTTGTCCTGGATCAGCCCGAAGGTGCCCAGGCGCGCGCGCAGGGCGGCTTCCTTCAGATCCGGCAGCAGCCGTTGCAGATGCGCCACCGGGGTGTCCTGAGGCTCCAGATCCTCGATCAGATGCTGGGCAAAAAAGCCTGTACGCAGCTTACCGCCACGGCGGATTTCACCGGCCATGGGCGCCAGGCGGCCCTCGATCAGCTTGGCCAGGGTTGATTTGCCGTTGCCGTTGCGGCCCAGCAGGGCAATCCGGTCCTTGCCGTCGATGCGCAGATCAACACCTTTCAGGATCGGCACACCCTCTTCATAGCCCACGGCGGCCCGGTCAAGACTGACGATGGGCGAGCGTAGCTCATCAGGTTCGGGGAAACGGAAATTGACCGACGGGTCCACTGCAGCCTCGGCGATAGGCTGCATCCGGGCCAAGGCTTTCAGGCGGCTTTGCGCCTGGCGCGCCTTGTTGGCCTGATAGCGGAAACGGTCGACGAACGCCTGCATGTGCTTGCGCGCTGCCTCCTGACGTACCCGCAGGCGTTCCTGTTGTTCCTGGCGTTCACGGCGGGTCGCCTCGAAGGTGTCGTAGCCGCCGCGATAGAGGGTCAAATCGCCCTGATCCACGTGCAGAATGGCGGTGACGGCATTGTTCAACAGATCCCGGTCATGGCTGACCAGCAATACCGTGTGGGGATAGCGGCGCAGATAGTCTTCCAGCCACAATGTGCCTTCGAGATCGAGATAGTTGGTCGGTTCATCAAGCAACAGCAGATCGGGCGCGGCGAATAATATGGCGGCCAGGGCCACCCGCATGCGCCAGCCGCCGGAAAACTCCGACAGGGGCCGGGCTTGTTCGGCCTCGCTGAAGCCAAGGCCGGCCAGGATCGAAGCCGCGCGGGAAGGCGCCGAATGTGCCTCGATATCCAGCAGCCGCTGGTGGATTTCGCCAATCCGGTCGGGATCACTGGCTGTTTCGGCCTCGGCTAGCAGCGCCGTGCGCTCGGTATCCGCTTCCAGCACATTATCCAGCAATGTTTGCGGCCCGCCCGGCGCTTCCTGCGAGACCATGCCCAGGCGCGCGCGCCGGGCCCGGCGGATGGAGCCGCCATCACCATGCAATTCGCCGGTAATCAGCTTTAACAAAGTACTTTTGCCGGCACCATTGCGGCCCACCACGCCGACCTTGTGCCCGGCGGGTATATGGGCCGAGGCATTGGAGAGAATATCCCGCCCGCCAATGCGGTATGTCAGATCGTTGATGTGCAGCATGGGCGCTATCTAGCACGGTTGCAGGTGCGATGCGAAGCCGATATAAACCGCCCGCAAAATTCATTTTCAGTTACTGACCCTGACAAAGAAAGCTTAGCCCCATGGCCATCCAACGTACCTTTTCGATCATCAAGCCCGATGCCACCCGCCGCAACCTGACCGGCCAGATCACCGCCCGCTTTGAAGAGGCCGGCCTGCGCATCGTCGCTTCCAAGCGGTTGTGGATGAGCCGTGGCGAGGCCGAGGGCTTTTACGCCGTGCACAAGGAACGCCCGTTCTTCAACGATCTGTGTGATTTCATGACCTCCGGCCCGGTCGTGGTCCAGGTTCTGGAAGGTGAGGACGCCATTGCCAAGAACCGCGAAGTGATGGGCGCGACCAACCCCGAGGAAGCCGCCGAAGGCACCATCCGCAAGGATTTCGCCGAGAATATCGAGGCCAATTCCGTACACGGATCCGACGCGCCCGAGACGGCGGCGGAAGAAATCGCCTATTGGTTCGCCGCCACCGAGATCGTCGGCTAAAACAAACCCAATGATGTGCCAAACCATGCGGTGCCGTGTCGGCGATAATGCCGACACCGCCCGCACGGGGCGGCATGCGTTCTACCCCATGCAGAAAAAGGCGAGTTTGTGGCCCTCAGGGTCGCGGCAATAGGCGAATTCCGTCTTGCGCGTGCCGCGTGGCCCCGGCGCGCCTTCGTCGCTGCCGCCAAGGGATAACGCCTTGGCATGCATGCTTTGCACCATTTCAGCGCTGGCGACCGGGATCGCGACCATTGTGCCATTTCCAATCGTTGCCGCCTCGCCATTGAACGGTTTGATCAATCCAAGCATGCCGCTGTTCGGCTTGTTCCCCCAAATGGTCAGATGGCCACTGTCCACGATGCGTTTTGCGCCGATTTCGCCCAATAAGGCGTCATAGAATGCCTGCGCCTTTTCCATACTATTCGTCCCCAACGTTACATAGCCGATCATTCCGTTTCCCCCATTTCTAAACAAAGTTGC
>CAZPWJ010000037.1:0-43481 GCA_964590195.1 uncultured Rhodospirillaceae bacterium
TGGAAGCACCCTACATGAAGTGGGTGTCTGCGTTAACCGGATAGGCACGCTATATTGATTAACATCATCCAATCTCTGAAATATTTAGTGATTTATTAATTGGATTGACCAAATACTAAGCCTTCCAAATTCGTAGTAGGCGAAGGCAGTGGCGTCATGAGTAACGCCGACGGGGACCCGGCAAAGCACCCAAAGGTAGGAGCCGAAAGCGCCAATGGCGCCTCGGTTCAGGTCCGTGCGTCCTTGCGTCATGAGAACATCAGCCGCTTCCTCGAGATAAGCCGGACAAATTTCGTTATCGAGCCGGTCGCTTCGATCCTCTTCGCCATTGGCCTTTGGCAATATGGCGATATACGGCGGATCGGCGTTTGGATCGCGCTGGTTTGGGCCCTGGCCGTGCTGCGCGCATTATTGAGCTATCATATCAAACGCGAGGACCCGCCCGAGGAACGGTTACGGGAATGGGGTTTCGCGGTATCGGTGGCTACCTGTTTGGCGGGTGGTGTGTGGGCCAGCGGCTTGGTGTTTCTCTGGCCGCTGGAGGCAACCGCCGAGGCAAGCTTGTTCAGCTTGATTCTAACCATGGCAGTCATGGCCGTGGCCGGTGTGGTGCTGGTTACGGTTGCGATTTATACACCGGCTGCCAGCATGTTTCTGTTGGTCACGGGTGTCGTCGCGGCGGTCGGTTTGATCTGGCAGCCGGCGGTGGACTCCAATTCGACGTTGATGGGCCTGCTGCTTGCCGTCCTGTTATTGGCGGCACTCGCCTGGCAAATCAATCGCTTGCACGCCGGTCAGGCGCGGCTGCGCGCCGAATTAGATGCCGCGAACGAGGCGGCAACAGCCGCGCATCGGGCCAAGTCGGAGTTCGTCGCCAACATTTCCCACGAACTGCGGACGCCCCTGAACGCCGTCAACGGATTTTCCGAAATCATCAAGGACGAAGCCTTCGGCCCGGTGGGGAATGAACATTATCTGGAATACGTCAACGATATCCACAACAGCGGCACGCGGCTTCTCGAAGTCATCAATGATATCCTTGATCTTTCGCTGCTCGAAACCGGCAATAAGTCATTGGCCGCTGAACGCGTCGATGTGCGCGAAGTCGTCAGTTCGGTTATCGCGACAACACAGGCGCGGGCCGACGACGCGGGCGTGACCGTGAAAAAGTTATTCTCGGATAGTCCGGCTTATTTGCTGGCGGATCGTCAGCTACTGAAACAAATTCTATCCAACTTGCTATCCAATGCCGTGAAATTCACCCCGCTTGGCGGCGAAGTCGCGGTCGAGGTGAAGTTCGCACCAAACAATGACCTGGTGATGATCGTCGATGACAATGGCATTGGCATGTCGCCCGAAGATATCGCCATGGCCAAGGCGCCGTTCAGTCAGGTCGATGCCTCGCTGGCGCGCCGCTTCGAAGGTACCGGCCTGGGTATACCGCTTGTCAAATCCCTGGTCGAACTACATGGCGGAAGCTTCCGTCTACAAAGCGAATTGAGTGTCGGAACCCGCGCGATCGCGACGTTTCCGGCCAATTGCATACAACATTAGGAGTTGCGCCCCGGAACAGAGGCGCCAGTAACAATGCAGAATAGCGAAGACCAAAAAGCAGCCTCGCGATCGACCGGACATTGGGGCGAATTGCCATCATTGAGCCGGCGTATCGCACGCTATCAAACGCGTATCGAAGCCGGCCACCCCCTATTGGGTCAGCAACCGGGCGGCGGTGCGATTAAATTGTCGGGTAACGATTATCTCTGCCTCGCCGGGCATTCCGCCATCATTGAGGCACAGGTCGCAATCATGCATGGCGGCGGCGATGATGTTTACATGTCGGCGGCTTTCCTGACCGATGGCACCAAGCAGCGCGCCGTGGAAAGAAAAATGGCGGCCTTTCTGGGCACCGAAGACGCCGTACTGTGCCAGTCAGGCCTGTGCGCCAACGTGGGCATGATGCAAGCGGTTACCGACCAGAACACCCAAGTTTATCTCGATTCCCGCGTTCATGCCGGGTTCTGGGACGGCGCCCGCAGCACCGGCGCGCTGATCAGGCCTTTCCGCCACAACAATCCGGAAAGTCTGGAAAGTGAAATTCGAAAATACGGCGCTGGTGTGATCACCGTCTCGGCGGTCTATGGCGCGGACGGCTCCATCTGCCCGTTGGCGGAAATCGCCGACATCGCGGAGCGGCATGGCTGTGAGATCATTGTCGACGAAACCCATTCCATAGGAATATACGGTCGGCAGGGGCAAGGCCTGGTTTCGGATCTGGGCCTGCGGGAAAAGGTCACGTACCGCACCTTCAGTCTTTCGAAAGCCATGGTGACACGGGCTGGAATGGTTACGGGTCCGGCCCGAATTATGGATTTCTTCCGTTTTGAAGCGCGCCCCGCGATCTTCAGCTCCGCCGTTCTGCCGCACGAAGTCGCCGGTCTCGGCGCGGCCCTGAACGTCATTCAAGAGGAAGACTGGCGCCGCGAACGCCTGCGCCACAATAGCGATTCCCTGCGCCGCCGCCTGGCCTTGCTGGGTTTCGATGTACCCCTGGAAGGCT
Organism: uncultured Rhodospirillaceae bacterium; assembly: GCA_964590195.1. Classification (GTDB taxonomy): domain Bacteria; phylum Pseudomonadota; class Alphaproteobacteria. The sequence continues at coordinate 2,558 of CAZPWJ010000037.1, forward strand.
CGCAAATCATTCCGCTGCTGGCTGGCCACGAAGACGCCGCGATCGTGCTGCGTGACGCGCTCGAGGCGAATGACCTATTCGGCACGCTGGTTTGCGCCCCGGCGACCACACGCAACGGCGCCCTGGTACGCTTGTCGATCAATTCAGGACTAATAGAGGATGATCTGCGGCGCATCGTGAGGGCCTGCGCCCGTGTGCGCGAGGAAATTCCCGCGAGCCGCTGGCCCATTGCCCTCCGCCAGGGAGTTTCCGCCGTCGCCGGCGAAAACACCAGTACCGCTGCCGCCAAGGCGCTGGCCAAGGCGGCGGCGTCAATCGACGCCCGTGGAATGCAATCGCCACGGCCCGCGAAAGAACAAAGGCGGGCAAGCTGATGGCACTTAGTCCATTCATTCAGAGTTATTGCGACTACCTGCTGCGCAACCGTTGGATCGTCGCGGCCCTGTCGCTGTTGATTTGTCTTTCCGTCAGCGCCGGCGCGCTGCAATTGCGGACAACGCCGGATAACCGTGTTTTCTTTGGTGAAAGCAATCCCGACCTGAAGGCATTCGAGATGCTGGAGGCCGCCTACCGCGAAGGCAATGATGTGCTGATCGCCGTGGCGCCGGCATCGGGTGACGTTTTCACCGCCCCGCGGCTGAGTTTGCTGCGTGAACTGACCGAGGCGCTGTGGAGTACGCCGCATGCCACGCGTGTGGATTCCATCAGCAATTTTCAGCATTCCCATGTCATCGGCGATGAACTGGTCATCAACGATTTGGTGCCGAACGGTTTACCGCTGAATGAAACCGCGGTCGCGAAGATTCGCGCGGCGGCATTGTCTGAACCGGCCTTGGACGGATTGCTGATTTCGCCCAATGGCCGCGTTGCCGGGATCGCCATCAACTATCGCTTGCCGGAAAAGACACCGGAAGCCATCCGCGAGATCGTGGCCCATCTGCGCCTGCTGGAAACCGAGATCGAGGCGCAGTATCCAGACATCCATATCTACATGACCGGCAACATCATGCTGATGTCCGCCTTCGACGAGGCCAGCGTTGACGATATGTCGGTGCTGATACCGGCCATGTTTGTCGCCATTGTCGTGATCATGACCATTCTGGTGCGTTCCTTCGCGGGCATGGCCGCCGTTGTGCTGTTGGCGGTCCTCTCCTCCATGACCGCGGTCGGCGTAGCAGGCTGGTTTGGTGTCGTCATTAACGCGGGCTCGTCCTCGGCACCGTTGATTATTCTGACCATGGCCCTGGCCTACGGCGTCCATCTGGTAACAAAGTTCCTGGCGGACTTTGGCTCGGGCTGGTCAAAGCGCGAGGCCATTGTCAATTCGGTTGAATTCAATCTATCGCCGGTTTCCCTGACCTCCGTCACCTCCGCCATCGGCTTTTTGTCCATGAATGGCAGCGACGCTCCGCCGTTCCATGATTTGGGCACCATTGTCGCGGTCGGCGTGACCACCGCCTTTCTGCTGTCATTCACCTTCGTGCCGGCGTTCCTCGCCATCATGCGCATCAAGAAACCGGGCAAACGCATCATCGGCCAGCGCTTCGCCGTCACCGTGGGCAGCTTCGTCGTAAGCAACCGGCGCTGGGTATTCTGGAGCATGGCCGCGCTTATCGTGCTGCTGGCCACCGGGATATCGCGTATCGAGCTGAATGACGATTGGGTGGGCTACTTCGACAAGCGCTACGAGTTCCGCCACGACACCGAATTCATCCTGGAAAACCTCACCGGCATCGACCTCCTGGAATATTCCATCGCCGCGGAGGGGGAGCAGGGTATTTTCGAGCCGTCCTATTTGAAAATGCTCGATCAATTCACCACCTGGCTGCGGCAACAGCCTGAAGTCGTGAACGTGCAGTCCTTGAGCGATGTCATGAAACGCCTCAACAGGGACCTGAACGGCGGCAGCGAAAATGCCTACAAGCTGCCGGAAGAACGGGAGCTGGCGGCGCAATATCTGCTGCTTTACGAGATGTCATTACCACGGGGCCTCGACCTTAACGACCGGGTCATGGTTGACCGTTCCGCGACCCGGGTTAGCGTGATGCTGCGCCGGGATGGCGCCAACCTGCCTTCCAAGGATCTGCGCCCCCTGGCTGAACGGATTGATCAATGGCTCGCGCGCAACGGCGATACGGCGCGGGGCGCCAAGGGCAGCGGCATTTCCCTGATGTTCGCCTATCTTTCCGAGCGCAACATTTCCGCCATGCTGGTCAGCACGACGATCGCCCTGTTGTTGATTTCCGGCATTCTGGTGCTGGCCTTGCGCAGCATCAAGATCGGCATCGCCTCGCTGGTGCCGAATTTCGTGCCGGCGATCATGGGTTTCGGCCTATGGGGTTATCTGCAGGGCGAGGTTGGCGTCGCGGTCTCGGTGGTGGCGGCCATGACCTTTGGCATCGTGGTCGATGACACCATTCATTTCCTTTCGAAATATCTGCAGGGCCGCCGGGAATTGGGCAAGGGGCCGGAAGAAGCCATTTTGTATTCCTTCCGCTCGGTCGGAACGGCACTGCTGGTGACCACTCTTGTGCTGGTGGCCGGCTTTCTTGTTCTGGCCACCTCCGGCTTCAAGGTATCAAGCAGCCTGGGCCTGCTGACGGCGATCGTGCTGGCCCTGGCCCTGATCGCGGATTTTCTCTTTCTTCCATCGCTGTTGTTGCAGTTCGACCGTGTGGCCAAGGATGTCGCCGGCGATCTGGAGGTGTTGGCCGATGCCACGCGGTTCACCGAACTGCCGGGCCTGACCCAGCGGGTGCAAAAATATCTTGAACGCATCCGCGACGGCCATCCCCTGCGCGGCCGGCCGCCGGGCGAAGACGCCATAGAATTGTGGAGCAATGATTACCTGTCGATTGGCGGGCATCCGAAAATCGTCCGGGCGCAATCCGACTTGCTGCGCGGCAACCACGACCGACCCTTCATGTCGGCGGCTCTGCTGGCACAGAAGGCACCGATACGGGATGTGGAGAAAAAACTGGCGGCCTTCCTTGGCGTCGAGGATACGGTGCTCTGCCAATCGGGCTGGTGCGCCAATGTGGATCTGTTGCAGACCATCGCCGACAAGGACACGCCGATCTATCTCGATATCTATGTGCATGCCTCCCTTTGGGAAGGTGCCCGGATGTCCAATGCGCCGATCCATCCATTTCGCCATAACCAACCCGACAGTCTGGCCGCAAAGGCCCGCCGCCATGGCCCCGGTATCGTGGTCGTGGATGCGGTCTACAGCGCCAATGGCAGTGTCTGCCCATTAGCCGAAATCGTTGAAGTAGCCGAGGAATACGGCTGCATATTGGTCGCGGATGAGAGCCATTCGGTCGGCACTTACGGCATCAATGGCGAAGGCCTGGTCGCCGACCTGGGCCTGTCGGATCGGGTGCATTACCGCACGCTTAGTCTCTCCAAGGCATTCGCGACACGAGCCGGCCTGGTCGCGGGCCCGGCCCGTGTCATGGATTTCTTCCGTCATGAAGCCCGCTCCATGCTGTTCAGTTCGGCGATCATGCCGCACGAGATCGCCGGCCTGCGCGCCACCCTGGAAGTAATTCAGAGCGAGGACTGGCGCCGTGATAAGCTGTGGCACCGGGCGGCGTATTTGCGCCGGCGCCTCAATGAACTTGGCTACAATGTCGACGAGAGCGATTCCCAGGTCATCGCTCTGGAAGCGGGACCGGAACGGCGCAGCATGCACCTGCGCGATGCGCTGGAGAACGCCGGCATTTTTGGCGCTGTGTTCTGTGCCCCGGCGACGCCGCAAAACCGCTCGCTGATCCGCCTGTCCATTAACGCCGCCCTCACCGATGCCCAGGTCGAACGGATCATCCGGGTCTGCGCCGACGTTCGCGACGCGGTCGATTTGGAAACCTGGCCATCCACCCTGCGCCGCCGCAAACGGGACAAGCAGAACCGCGAGGAAGCATTGGCCAGCTGACCGGACGGACATTATTGTTGGCGGATGGTTTTCACCAAGGAGACTTTCCGCATGCGGATGAGCGAAATTCCATTTGGCATCACTGACTGGTCAGGTATCGAGCGCACGGAACATAACGGCGAGACAGGTGTTGCCTATTGGCAAACCCAAGAATTCGGCGGTATCCGTGTCCGCTTGCTGGAATATAGCCCCGGATATCTGGCGGATCATTGGTGCGTCAAAGGCCATATCCTTTTCTGCATCGAAGGCGAATTGCACACCGAACTGGACGATGGCCGGGAATTTATTCTCAAGCCGGGCATGAGTTATCAGGTTGCCGACAGTGCGGAGCCGCACCGGTCCTCGACCTCTATTGGCGCGAAGCTTTTCGTGGTCGACTAATCCAGGCCCCTAATGATCGTCCGGCCCCAGCCATTCGATATTCTTATGGGCGCCCTTGATGGCCCAGGCATCGACCTCAACCAGCATTTCCGGCAGCCGCAAGCTGCTGATGCGGCAGCCCATGGAAACCGGGCGGCTGTCGGCGAACCAGGCCGGCCCTTCGCCGTAGGGGCGGTTCTGCTCCGCCCCCGCCACGGTGAAGCTGCGCCGGCGCACCACATCGTCGATAGAGGCGCCGGCCTGCGCCAGAGCAGCGGCGACCGCTTCATGGCAAAGATCAAACTGCGCCGCCCAATCGCCCGGCGCCCGCACCTCTCCATCGCCGCCCAGCGAGGTACAGCCGCTGACATGGACCACATCGCCCACCGCCACGGCCCTGGCGAAACCACGCGGCCGCTCATCTTCATTGCCGGTATAAAAATCCTGGCGGTTTGTTGCCGCGCCGATGATCGCCTCCGCTTCGATCTCGACCAGCATCCCGGGCGCGATCAGAGCCGGAATTCCCAGCAATGTCCCGGTCGGGCGCACCTCGCCCAAAGCCTCCAGCCGGGCCTGGGTCTGCCCGGCGGCCTGCGCCATATCTGTCACGAAAGACTTGGTATAGACCAGATCGCCGGGCGTGCCGCCGGCCTCGTCCAAGGCCTTCAGAATAGTGTCATAGATCTTCCGGGCCTGTTGATGGAGGTCTCCCTGATCATCAAAACTGGCCGTGCCGGAAATAAAAACCCGGTCATCAACTCGCACGGCGCGGGAATAGGCGTAAAGTTCCTCGGTGGCACTGCCCGACGAAATCCGCTGCGCCGATTGCCCAGCACCATCAATGGCTTCCAGCTCGATCTCGATCAGTTGCGTGGGCCGCGCCAACCGGCTGACCTGAACCAGTGTCGCCGCCGGGCGCACGTCCTTGAAATATTTCGCCATGGCCCGGCCCGCCTGATCCGCCAGGGCGATGTCGGTGACATAGACCCTGGCGCGGACCACATCGTCCAGCTTGCCGCCGGCCTGCCCCATGGTGCCTTCGGCAATGGCCATGATGGCATCCACCTGTTTGGCCACGTCGCCCTCGCCAATGACATTGCCCTCGGTATCGATCGCCGTGGTGCCCGACTGCAACACCATGTCGCCAACCCGCATGGCGCGGGAATAATTGGCGAGAGGCTCCAACGGACGGCCAGAGTCTACATTGATGCGGCGATAGTCCGTCATGGCTTAATCCTCCAATAATCCATAGACGCGGCGGGCCGCGTCCGCGCTGATCCGGTCTTCATGCAGGTCGCGGCGCACCAATTCGCGGTCGCGGCCTCTTGGATCGCCATAACCGCCGCCGCCCGATATTTCTATCACAACCTGATCGCCCGCCTGCAATGCCATGTTCGTGGCCGCGGGAAATGGTTGCAGCTCACCATCGCGCCGCAGGGCAAACATGGCGCGGCTGCCTTCCCCAGCCCCCGCCAGGGCCCAGGGGCCGGTCATGTGCCGGTCGCCATTGGTCGAAAGCAGTACGCCGTCGGCCAGCACATCATAGGTACGCCGCACCCCAAGGCCGCCACGGAAAGTACCGGCGCCGCCCGAATCCGGGATCAATTCATAACTGCGGATGCGAACGAAATCATGATCCATTTCCAGGGCCTCGATGGGCGTATTGGCGGTGTTGGAGAGCATCTGCGCCACCACGTCGGCGCCATCAATGGCAGGCCCCGCGCCATTGCCGCCCGATATGGATTCGGCGAACATTTCGTACCCCACACCTTGCTTTCGGCTCATGGTAACGATGTTCGTGCAATCGCTACCCGCCGCCGAAAGGCGCTCCGGAATAACCTCGCCCAGCGCCCGCTTGACCGCCGATGCCGTGCGGTAGGCCGACGCCATGCGTCCGCGCACCGGCGCGGGATGCCGGGGATCAAGGATCGAACCCTTGCGGGTCCTGATCTCGATCGGGCGGTAGGTGCCGTCGTTGGTCGGCACGTTGCTGCCGGCGATCTGCCCGAACACGGTCATCGCCGCCGAATGGGTCGAGGCGACCGGGCAATTGACCGGCCAGGAGACCTGATCATCGCTGTCCGACAGATCAACAATCGCCTCGTCACCCTTGATCGTGACACGGGCGCGAACCATGGGCTGCGGGCCATCCAGGGTTTGCCCGTCCAAGTCATCCTCGCCGTAGTAATCACCATCCGGCAGGCTGGCGATGGTGGCGCGCAGCATGCGTTCGGAATAATCCTGCAATTCACGCATACAGGCACTGACCAATTCGACACCGTGTTTTTGCATCAGTTCCTGCACCATGGCCCGGCCCCGCATGACGGCGGAAAGCTGGGCGTGGAAATCGCCCAGAACAATATCGGGCAGCCGGCAATTGGCGCGCAGCATGGCCTCGACCGGGCCGTCATAAAGGTCACGCTCGTTGATCTTCATCGACGGTATAATGATGCCTTCATGAAAAATCTCCGTGGCGTTGGCGTTGGAGCCGGCAACCGCGCCGCCAAGTTCCAGGTGATGGCAAATGCTGCCCGTGAAGGCGACCAGCCGGTCATCATGATAGACCGGCATGAGCACGATGATATCATTCAGGTGCTGGCCGTTTTCATAAGGGTTGTTGGTAATATACATCTCGTCGGGCTTGGTCTGGGAGATGTCATAGCGCTGGCGGAAATAGGGCACGGCGGCGGCCAGGGAATTCATATGTACCGCGATGGCCTCTGCCTGGGCCACGGTGCGGGCATCGGCATCCATCAGGCAGGTCGAGCAGTCCTTGGCCTCGCGCACGATAGAGGAATAGGCGGCGCGCAGCATGATGTCGCTCATTTCCTCGGCAATGGAGCGGAAACAGCTCGACAGCACATTGAAATCGGCGGGGTCAATTGTCGGTCTTGGCGCGTTATTCATGATCAATTGTCCTCGACATTCCGCCGCAGCCGCAAGATGCCGCTGGGCTCGGAGCTGATACGCCAATTCGGCGGCACCACGGTTGAGGTTGAGGCTTCGACAATGATAAGCGGTCCATCGGCCTCGAACCCCGAAACAAGAGCTTCGCGCCGCAGCATCGGACAGTCGAAACTTTCACCGCCAAGGGTTACTTTTCGGCTTACCTGCTCAGCGGCCTCGACCTGTTGCGCGAATGACGCAACGGTGCCGCCGCGCCCGTGCGAGGCGCCCAATCGAAACGAGACCGCCTCGACCTGACGCTCCCGAAAGGCGTGGCCATATTGCCGCGCGTGCTCGGCATGGAAACATTCCGCCAGATATCCCGCGCCGTCACGCAGCAGATCCGCTTCCAGCAACGGCACGCGGAGTTCATAGCCCTGGCCCCGGTAACGGGCATCGACGGCAAAGGCATACTTCAGGTCCGCCGCTTCATAGCCAACGTCGGCGAAGGCGCGCGCCGCTTCCGCGCGCAAGGTGTCGAGTTTCGCCTGCAAGGTTTCGGGCGTCATATCGGCGACGGCCTGGGCGCCTTCCGCCAGGACATAATCCATTTTGACATTGGAAAGCGAAAGCCCAACGGCGGAAAAGACGCCGGGATTTGGCGGAATCAAAACCTCGGCGATGTCCACTTCATCGGCTACCGCCGCCGCGATCAGGGGCCCGGCGCCGCCGCAGGCGAACAACGCGTAGCGGCGCGGATCCAGGCCGCGCTTGACCGAGACCCGGCGCAGCGCCTGGGCCATGTTCGAGGCGGCAATGCGATAGACGCGCTCCGACAGCTCGATATCGGACAGTCCAAGATTTTCACACAACGCCGCCGTCGCTCTACGGCTCAAACCAGGGTCAAGGATGATGCCGCCCGGCAGCTCGGTATCCGGATCAAGCAGACCAAGCAGCAATATGGCGTCGGTCAGACAGAATTGTTCGCCGCCACGGTTGTAGCAGGCCGGCCCCGGCACCGCGCCGGATGATTGCGGCCCCACCTGCAACATGCCGCCCGCGTCTATCGTCGCCATGCTGCCGCCGCCGGCACCGATGGAGATGATGTCGGTCATGGCGATATTGAGGGGCAGGCCCTCGATATTGAACTCCGAAGTACCCTTGACCGTGGTTTCCGGACTGCCATTTGTGATCAGGCAGACATCGGAACTGGTGCCGCCGACATCGATGGTGATGATATCCGGAGTACCGGCCAGCATGGCCGTTTCCGCCGCGCCCGTGACGGCGGCGGCGGGACCAGAATGAAACATCTGCGCCGCCAGCCGTCTGGCCGCAGCGACGGGCGCGACACCGCCATTGGACAGCATGATCAATGGCGTGCCAAGGAAGCCGACGCCGCGCGCATCGTCTTCGAATTTCGACAGGTAACGCTCGACCACCGGGCGGACAAAGGCGGAGATGACCACCGTGCTGGCGCGCTCATACTCGCGGTGCTCCGGCGCCACCTCTGATGATAACGAGACATAGATATCGGGATGGCGGGCCGCGATCAAATCGCCGATGGCACGCTCATGGGCCGGGTTGGCGTAGGCGTGCAGCAGACAGACGGCAATGGAATCGACGCCTTGCTCCCCCACCAGCCGGTCAACATGCTCGATGACCTTGGCTTCATCCAGCGGCGCCACAACGTCGCCGTTCGCGGCCATGCGCTCGGGCACATCTAAGACCATGTCGCGGGAAATCAGTGGCGCCGGTTTCTGGTAGAACATGTCGTAGACGACCGATTTATCCTGGCGCTGAATGAACAGCACATCGCGAAATCCCGCCGTCGTCAGCAGGGCGACCTTGGCGCCCCGGCGCTGGATCAGGGAATTGGCGACAATGGTGGAGCCGTGCAGCAGTTCGCTGACCTCACCGCCCTTGGCGCCAAGGCGCTGCAACAGTTCATTGAAGCCGGAAATCGCCGCCCGGCTTGGGTCGTCCGGCGTCGACGGCGTCTTGTGGATCACCGCGCGGCCATCATCCAGTACCGCGATCAGATCCGTGAAGGTTCCGCCGACCTCAATCCCAACTATCACAACACACTCCTACATTGCCTCTACGGTCGGTCCGTGCCCCACAGAATGGCGTTTTGCAGCAGATGTCCAAACGCCTCCGTCTCCCAGACGCCATGGAATTCGGGCGGCACGGCTCCACTCGCGTCGATGCTTGCATCCACTTTCGATTGGGTATTGCTGCGGCCCGTGTGGCAATGGCCCAAGCCAACGTAGACCACTTCGCCCCGTCCCACGGCACGGGCATAACCAAGCACCCGTGTTTTTCCGTCCGCCTGCACGGAGGTGTCCTCGTCATAGACGAAACCAAACCCTGGCGGCGAAGGATCTTGCGCCAGCTCGGTTGTCAGGAGCACGCGGCTGGCGCCAGGGTCCTGCAATTCGATGAGGTAGAGCTCATCGCGGGCCGCGAACGTTTTGGGCAAGCCTTGGGTAACGGGATGCTCAGCTGTGACCGAAACCTGAAACTCGCTTAGCGGCGGGTGGTTGAGAAAAAAACAGCCTAGTGTCTGGTGATGCTCGGCCTTGACCATTTGCTTGACAGTCAGGCCATCGCGTTCGCTTTTCACCGCCTTGCCGCCGGAGGTGCCGTGCAGGGCAAACCAGCGGCCGCCATTTTCCAACCAATCCGACAGTGCCGCGTTACCCGTTCCCACCGGATATGGCCCGGCCACATAGGTGATCAAGAAATCCGTGCCCGGCAGCCAGCGTTCGATATCCTGGAAATCGTTTGCCACGGTAACGGATAGATGCTCCTTGGCCTGCAGTTTTTGCAGCAGTTGCAGGCGGGCATAGTCCATATCGTGGCCCGCGGCGGAACCTGGCGGGAATCCCCCGGTGATAAGATGGGCGCGCTGGATCGTGGTCACGTCTGCTCCTCCGATTACAGTATCTTTTCCTTGGATCTCTTCCTTGGCCGCCATTTTTGCCTCGGCCATGGTGGTCAGGGTCCGGGGGCATGTCTAGCGTTTTGTTATAGTGCCATCCGGGCCGGGGGAACGGATTCCACTCACGCCGCGTCACGGGCGCAGCTTCCTCCGCGCCCATAAGCCGCCGGCAAAGTCCTAACGTGGCGTCAAATGCCGCGCGTCCGCCGGCGCCTGGTGATCCATCACCCGCAGGATGCTAGCGTTCATCATGTAGACGCTCATCACCGCCGTCAGTTCCAGCAGGCCCTGCTCGCCATAGCGCGCCCGCACAGCCGCGAACATTTCGTCACTGACCTGGGGCGCCTCCAGCAGTTCCCGCCCGAAGCCGATAATCAGCGCTTCGTCCGCTGTCAGGCCATCCAGGGGTGCATAGGTATCCACGGCGTGGATTGCCTCCTCCCGTGTGCCGGCCTCTAGGCCCAGCCTGGCGTGCGCGCCCCAGATGAAATCGGCGTTGGCCGCCCGCGCCGCCGTACAGATCGCCAGTTCGGACTCCGCATCGCTTAACGAGGTGTGGTAGCGCAGATGCTCCACCAGATCCGACAGCCGCGCCCCGGCCGGCCCGGCATATGTCAGATAGCTGCTCGGCGGCGGCATACTGCCGCGTGTTTCGAGAATATGGCGCACGGCGGCACGGGTTTCCTCGCTGAACGCCTCCGTATCGGCTGGGAACGGTAATCGCGGCATCATCTTACTCCTTCATCCGGCCTCATGCGGCCACGGGTTAACGATGCCTCAGGAACAGGCCCAAAAGGAAACAGTTTATCACCATCCAATCCTTGACCTTCCAGTAACTAGAAGCCTTATATGACTAAACATGAATAGGCGGCGCGGCTGCATGTAGGGAGTTTGCAATGGTGGAAACGGCTGAACAACACGGCGAACCGGCGGGCGAACAGGCGACCGATCCGGTTTGCGGCATGACGGTTTCATTGCCCACGGAAAAGCCTTCATTCGAATATTCCGGCGAGGTCTATTATTTCTGCTGCGCCGGTTGCGCCGGCAAGTTCGAGGGCGATCCGCAAGGCTATCTTGACGGCACCGCCCAGGCCGCCGCGAAAGCCGCCAAGGCCTTGGCCGCGCAACAGGAGGGCGGCGGCAGCAGCCGGGGCGGCTATATCTGTCCCATGTGTCCCGATGCCTGGAGCGCAACGCCGGCGGCCTGTCCGGAATGCGGCATGGCGCTGGAAGCCGATATGGTGATCGGCGCCACCGAAACAAAATATACCTGCCCCATGCACCCGGAAGTCGTCGAGGATGCACCGGGCGAATGCCCCATCTGCGGCATGGCGCTGGAAGCGGTAACGGTGACGGTCGAGGCCGAGCCAAACGCCGAACTGATCGATATGACCCGACGCTTCTGGATCGGCGGCGCCCTGTCTCTGCCAGTCCTGATCCTGGCCATGGGCGAGATGATACCGGGCCTGGCCGGCGTTGTCGGCGGGCCCTGGAACCCATGGGCGCAACTGGTCCTGAGCAGCCCGGTCGTGCTTTGGGCCGGCTGGCCGTTTTTCGAACGGGGCTGGAAGTCCCTGACGACCATGAAGCTGAACATGTTCACCCTGATCGCCATCGGCACCGGCGCGGCCTATGGCTACAGCGCCATCGCAATTCTGTTGCCAGGCATCTTTCCCGAAGGTTTCCGGGATGCCGATGGGCGGGTCGCCATCTATTTGGAATCGGCGGCGGTTATCATAACGCTGGTCTTGCTGGGCCAAGTGATGGAACTTCGCGCCCGCGAACGCACGTCCGGTGCCTTGCGGGCCCTGCTGGACCTGGCGCCCAAGACCGCCCGCCGTCTGAAAGACGATGGCGAGGAGGAAGAGGTCAACCTGGCCGACGTTCATATGGGTGACCGGCTGCGGATTAGGCCCGGCGAAGGCATTCCGGTGGACGGCGAAATTATCGATGGTCACAGCGCGGTCGATGAATCGATGATTACCGGTGAATCCATGCCTGTGGAAAAAATCGCCGGCGATAATGTTATTGGCGGCACCCTCAATGGCACTGGCGCCCTGGTCATGCGGGCCGACAAGATCGGCGCGGAAACCATGCTGGCGCGGATCGTGCAGATGGTGGCGGAAGCCCAGCGCAGCCGGGCGCCGATCCAGCGCATCGCCGATATGGTGGCTGGCTATTTCGTGCCAGCCGTGGTGGCTTGCGCCGTGACGGCCTTTGCCGCCTGGGCCATCTGGGGGCCCTCACCGGCCCTGGCCTATGCTTTAGTGGCCGCCGTTTCGGTATTGATCATCGCCTGTCCTTGTGCCCTGGGCCTGGCCACGCCCATGGCGATCATGGTGGGCACCGGACGCGGCGCCCAGGCCGGCGTGCTGATCAAAAGCGCCGAGGCGCTGGAACGTTTTGAAAAGGTCGATACCCTGATCGTTGATAAGACCGGCACCCTGACCATGGGCAAGCCGGCCTTGCAAGACGTCGTCGCGGCGCCCGGCTTCGAGGAAAACGAGGTCCTGGCCGTGGTGGCGAGCCTGGAGCGGGCCAGCGAACACCCCCTGGCCGCCGCCGTGGTTGCCGGCGCCCAGGCGCGGGACTTGACGCTGGTCGAGCCAACGAATTTCCAGGCGACGATCGGCAAGGGCGTGGCCGGCACCGTCAATGGCCGCGCCGTGGCATTCGGCAATGCCGCCATGATGGCCATTGAAGGCGCCGATGTCGCCGGCCTGCCGGCGGATGAGTGGCGCAATCAAGGTGCCACCGCCATGTTCGCCGCCATTGACGGCAAGGCCGCCGGTCTGATCGCCGTGGCCGACCCGATCAAGGACAGCACGCCCATCGCCATCCAGGCCCTGCATGGAGAAGGTTTGCGCATCGTCATGCTGACCGGCGACAACCGTGCCACGGCGGAGGCGGTGGCGGCGCGGCTGAATATTGACGAGATCGTCGCCGATGTTCTGCCCGACGAAAAGAGCGCGGCGGTGCGCCGGCTGCAGGATCAGGGCCATGTGGTGGCCATGGCCGGCGACGGCGTCAACGATGCGCCCGCCCTGGCCCAGGCCGATATCGGCATCGCCATGGGCACGGGTACCGACGTGGCGATCGAAAGCGCCGGCGTCACCCTGGTCAAGGGCGATCTGAACGGCATCGTACGGGCCCGGCGGCTCAGCCGGGCAACCATGCGCAATATCCGGCAGAACCTGTTCTTCGCCTTTTTCTACAACGCCCTTGGCGTGCCCCTGGCGGCGGGCGTGCTGTATCCGTTTTTCGGCCTGCTGCTCAGCCCCATGATCGCCGCCGCCGCCATGAGCCTGAGTTCGGTATCGGTCATTAGCAACGCCCTGCGCCTGCGCACCATACGGTTGGAGATCAAGTCATGAATATAGGCGACGCCGCCAAGGCCACCGGCCTGTCATCCAAAACCATCCGCTATTACGAGAGCATCGATCTGGTTGCCGCCGACCGGCTGGAGAACGGCTACCGCAGCTATTCGGATGCCCATGTCCACAAGCTGCGTTTCGTGCAACGGGCCCGCGGCCTGGGCTTCTCCATCGATGATTGCCGGGCGCTGCTGTCGCTGTATGAAGACGAACACCGGGCCAGCGCCGAAGTGAAAAGCATCGCGCAAAAGCATCTTGAGGATATCGAGGCCAAGATCAGCGAACTGCAGAACCTGCAGCAGACGTTGTCGCATCTTGTTGAACATTGCGCCGGCGACCACCGCCCCGACTGCCCCATCATGGATGGCCTGTCGGGGGAAGGCGGCGAAGCATCCGCCAAGGCGCCGAAGTTGCACTGATAGTGCGAAGTACCGATTGAAGCGAGAACGGCTTACCATGAACAAAGATTCCTCGGAAAACGCCACCCTGGCGGAACGTATCAAGGCGAAATTGCCGGCATTGGCGGTGTTGGCCGTGGTGCTGGGCGGCGCCTGGGTGATGATCAGTCAATCGATGCGGCAAGATGGCGCCGCGGTGGTCGATGTCAGGGTGCCCGAACTATCGGCGATCGGGCGGCAGGGCGAACAGGCCTTCGCGGACAATTGCGCGGAATGCCATGGCGGCAATGCCGCCGGAGGGCCGGGCGGACCGCCGTTGGTGCACAAGATCTATCAACCGGGACATCACGCCGACGGCGCCTTTTCGCTGGCCCTGAAAAGAGGCGTCAACCAGCATCATTGGCGTTTTGGCAACATGCCGCCCCAACCCCAGGTCAGCGCCTCGGATACCAAGGCGATCATCCGCTATGTCCGCGAACTGCAGGTGGCGAACGGGATTGGTTACGAACCCCACCGCACGCGCTAGGAGGCCCGCGAAATGGATGCGCAACAACTTGATCAACTGACAATTGCCATTCCCTGCCCGGATTGTGGCAGTGAAATCGACAAGACGTTCGAATGGATCAATGACAACAAAAAGCACTGGTGCCCAATGTGCCATGTCGACATTGATCTTGACGGCGAAGCCACCCGTCAGGCGGTGGCTAAAATCAAGCGTGGTTTCAAGGAAATTCAGCGTGCCGTGCTTGATTTTCAACTCGCCATAAAAGGCTAGAGCAAGGGCCTACAAGGAAATAAGTATGACAATGTTCACTGTCAAAAGTCAGGCGGTTTGCGCCTCGGCAACCGTCCTGGCGGCCATCGGGATTCTGCTACTGGTTTCGTCTCAGGCGCACGCCGCCGAGGATATTTTTTTGCATCAGATACAGCGGGTCAACGGCATAGTCTTTCAAGGCCATACCTCGAACAAATTTCTTGTCGCCTCAGACTATGGCGCCCTTTCTGTGCAGCCGAATGGCCGGGTTACGCGTCTCTCCGACAAGGCCGGCTTTCTGACCGATCTGATCGCGCACCCGTCGAAGCCGGACATTCTTTTTTCCAGCGGCTATCGTTCAAAAACCGAAAAACTGGGCGTGCTGCATTCAAAAGACGGCGGCAGGTCTTGGTCGCGGGTTTCCGATGGTGCCCATGGCCCCGTCGCATTCCACGCCATGGCCGCGAGCCCCGCCGATCCCCCGGCGCTGTACGGCGCAGAGACGGACATCCAAATCAGCCGCGACCATGGCAAGACCTGGACCTCACGCGGCAAACCGCCAGGACAGTTGTTTGATATCGCGGCCTCGGCCACGGACCCCAAAACACTGTACGCGGCAACCCGCGAAGGCCTGTTTCGCAGCACGGATGAAGGGGTATCCTGGAAACGCGCGCATCCGGGCGAGTACCCCGCACCCATGGTGCACGTGACGCCGGCTGGCCGCATTTATGCTTTCCTCTACGGTCTGGGACTGGTCGTGAGCGACGAGCCGGGTTCGGCGTGGCGGCTCATCTCGGACAAGTTCGCCGGCCGCGCCCTGATTGATTTAGCAGTTGATCCGGCCAGACCCCGCCGAATGCTGGCCGTCGCCGATACCGGCGCCATGATGCAAAGCCGTGACAGCGGCAAGAATTGGGGCAGCTTCGAAGGGCAATTGGATCAAACGCCGGAACGGATCAAGGCGGGCCGGAAACTTTACGACGAAAACTGCCAGGCCTGCCACGGCAGCAAGGGCATCGGCGAGAAACCGGGCGATCCGGGCGCGGTGGACGAAAACGGCTTGCCCCTGGCCCCCGCCCTGGATGATAGCGCCCATGGCTGGCACCATGGTGATGGACAACTTCGCGCCACCATCCTGAACGGTTCACCGCGCAACGAGCGGATGATCCCGTGGAAGGATCAGGGCCTAAGCGAAGACGACGCGCGCGACCTGGTGGCCTATATCAAGAGCCTGTGGAATTTCCGCAGCCTCGCCTGCCAGGGCAGCCGGCACATGCGCTGCATGCACTAGCCGCGACACGATCTAGGACGGCAGGAAGACGCCCTTGCCGGTTTTTTGCTGATCGAACAGTTGGTAAGCCTCTTCCGCCTGATCCAGGCGCCAGCGATGGGTGAACAGGCGGTCCACATCGACGCCACGGTCGGCAACGAAGCGGGCGCAGTCGCTCAGGCCGACATTGGAGAAGGTCCACGAACCGATCAAGGTGACCTGCCGGCGCAACAGATCGGGGCTGACCTCCAACGTTACCTCACCGCCCTCGCCCACATAGCAGCAGGCACCCCAGGCCCGCGTGGCGCGCACCGCCTGGGCCCGCGCCTGGGCCGAGGACGAGGCATCCAGGGTCTTCTCGGCCCCCTCGCCGTGGGTTAGCTCCCGGATCGCCTGCACTGGATCATCGGCCATGGGGTCCAGAACGACATCCGCGCCCAGCTCAGAGGCAAGTTGGCGCCGCTCGGGCGAGATATCCAGGGCAATGACCCGGGCGCCCATGGCATAGGCCAACTGGGTGACCGACAGGCCGACCGGGCCCTGGCCGAAAACCGCAATGGTCTCGTCGCCATGCAGGGACAGCCGTTGCAGGGCGCCAAAGGCCGTGCCGGTGCCGCAGGCGATGGCCGCCCCGGTTTCGTACGACAATTCATCGGGCAGCGTCACCAGGCTTTCCACCGGAACCTTCATATAGGGGGCATGGGCGCCATGGGCGACCGAGCCGAAGACCACCGCGCCATCGGCGCACATCTGCCGCCAGCCGGCCATGCAATGGCGACAGACGCCGCAGCCGTCATAGTGGAAATCGATGACGCGCTGGCCGATCCGGGCCTCGCGCTCGGTCACCGCCGAGCCCACCTCGACTACCACGCCGCAGGGTTCATGCCCGGCGATCACCGGCTCCATGGACCGCTTGATACCGCCGCGCACCACGCCGGGAATGAAGGGTTCGCGGTAGCCCTTGAGATCGGTGCCGCACATGCCCGAGGCCTTGATCTCCAAGATCACATCGCGCGGGCCTGGTTGCGGATCGGGAAACTCGCGCAGCTCGGTCCTGCTCTCGCCAATAAATACGACACCCTTCATTTTCAAACCTCTCAGCTACTGCCTACATCTCTGACCAGAGGAATTAAGGCATTATATTCGCCGACTGGCTATCACCATTGTGCGCGAAGGTGCACAATCGGCACGTAATTCCAAACTAGCGAGGTAACGACATGCAGCAGGGCAACCCCACATCACTACGTGTTCCCGATCCAGGCATCGCGGCTCTGTTGGCCCAGGACGCGCGTTGGCAGGCCTGGCTGGATGTGGAAGCGGCGCTGGCCAAGGCGGAGGCCGAACTGGAGATGATCCCCGCCGCGGCAGCTGAGGAAATCGTGCGCAAGTGCGATCTGTCCCTGTTTGATCGTGATCGTCTGACCGAGGGTTTTCAGCGTACCGGGCATAGCCTGGTGCCGCTGATCTGGGAACTATCCCGCCTTTGTGACGGTGATGCTGGGAACTATGTGCATTGGGGTGCGACGACCCAGAACATTACCCAGACCGGTGATCTGTTGCAGCTGCGCAAGGTGCATCGGGTATTCCTGGGCCAGCTGGGCGTGATCCTCGCGGCCCTGGCGGATCTGGCCGAGCGTTCCAAGGACATGGCGTTGCCGGGCCGGACCCATGGCCAGCACGCGGTGCCCGCGACCTATGGCCTGAAGGTCGCGGTCTGGATCGACGAACTCGCCCGCCACGTGGAGCGCCTTCGCCAGTGCGAGCCGCGGGTCTTTCAGGCCATGCTGGGCGGCGCGGCGGGCACTGTCGCCTCCTTCGGCGACCAGGGCCTGGAGGTTCAGGCGCGGATGGCGGCACATCTGGAGATGCCGCCAATGGCGGTGCCCGCGCGCAGCATCATGGATCATCTGGCCGAACACATCATGGCGCTGGCCCTGTTGGCGGCCAGTTGCGGCAAGATCGCCAATGAAGTCTACACCGGCATGAAGCAGGAATTCGGCGAGGTAGAGGAGCCGATTACCGCCGGCACCGTCGGCAGCTCCACCATGCCGCAAAAGCGCAACCCGTTCACCTCGCAGGACATCATGGCCTATTCGGCGCAGATCCGGACCATGGTGCCCCTGGCCCTGGAAACGGTGATGACCGAGCATGAAGCGAACCGGCAGACCTCGTTGATGATGCGGCAGGCGCAAAATCAGGTCTGCGTGCTGATGGGCGATACCTTGGAGCGGATGCGGATCCTGGCCCAAGGCCTGGTGCTGAAGCCCGACCGCATGCGCGCCAATCTGGACCTGACCGAGGGTCTGATCATGGCGGAGCCGATCATGCTGGCCCTGGGCGGACATGTGGGCCGCCAGGAAGCGCACGATATCGTTTATGACGCTGCCCAGGCGGCGGCGGGGGGCGAAAGCTTCTCCGCCTTGCTTGGCGCCGACCCACGCTTCAACCAGCATTTATCGCCCGAGCAGATGGCGGAGATGCTGGACCCGGCCAAATACACCGGCATGAGCAGTGAAATCGCCGAGGAACAGGCAAACCGCGCCCGCATCCTGGCCAAGGAACTTGGCGATTAAAGACGCAATATGTCTCCGCCGGCGGTTTCGGCGATGATATTAATGTCATCAAACCGCGCCGCAGCGAAAGGCAATGCGTTCGGCGGCAGCATTGAGAACGCCGTCGACAGGCCATCGGCCAGGGTCGCCGTCGGGGCCAGCACACTAAGGCTGCCGTAATGCGCCGCTGAAAGCCCCATGCGGGGATCGAGCAAATGATGGCCGGCGCCCTTTTGGCCAAAACGGTAACCGCCGGCGGCCGAGGTCGCCAGGGCGCGGTCCTTTAGATCGAGGCGAACCGGGCTAGCCGCGCCGGCATCCGATGCTTCAATAGACACGGGCCAGCCGGCGCCGTCCGGACCCGTGCCATTGGCCTTTATCTCGCCCAAATTGGTCAAGGTTCCCGGGAAGCCGTGGCGTCGCAACAATTCGCAAATCCGGTCGGTGATAAAACCCTGCGCGATACCGTTCAGGGTGATCTTCATACCGGGTTTGCGGAAACGCACGCGGCCTGGCGCGACTTCCACATCACGGTGGTCAACCAGAGCCAGCGCACCGGCCAAATCCTTCGTGGCTGGCCGCGCGCCTTGCAAATCCCGATAGGTTTCAAACAGGGGCTGAACGGTGACGTCAAAGGCGCCGTCCGTGGTTTGAGATATCACCGCCGCCTCGCTAAGCAGACGGACAAGATCGACCGACGGCGCCGCCAGGTAACCGTCCCTGTTCAGGCGGGAGATTTCCGAATTCGGTTCATACAAGGAAAAGATCGCTTCCAGGCGGGTAAGTTCCGCCACGGCGGCGGCCAGGGCGGCGCGCGCCTTGGCAGCATCGTGATGCAGCAACAGGATCTGCGCATGAGCGCCCATGGCGATACCCCGCCAACGTTGCGGTGCCGCCGCCCATGCCGTTCCAACCTTGGCCAGCGGCACGGCCGCCGCCATGATGGCGACGAAGCGGCGCCGGCTGATAACCTGGGACATCGTTCTAGCCCTCGTGCGCCTTATGGGCGTCATGGCTAATTTTGTGTTCCGCCTTGGGACCGGCATCGTGATGGTTGTCGTGCTGACCGTCCTGCTGGCCCTCCATGGCATTGAAAATGTAGTCATGAGGGATGCCGTGCCAGTCAACCATATGGCCGCCATAGGCGGCCATGAATGCAGCCGCCTCGCCTTTTTCGGCGAAAGGCACCGCCTCGGCCATGCCCATGCCGCCGCGCCAGCTGCTGCCCAGCACAAACCAGGCCTTGCGCGCCTCTACCCAACCATCATCGCCAGGCTTGGCCCAGTCACGCTTGCCGCCCATGTCATGAACATAGATGGCAACGACGTCCTTAGCCTCGTCAGGCAGCATGGTGAAGGCAATGGCGTCCCGCACGGAGCTGAACCAAAGCGGTTGCTTGCCACCGGCCCGGTGAATCTGGCCCTTGGGGCCCGGATGATCGGTGATGGTCATGTTGCAATAATAGCCAATGGCATCGACGGTCAATTCCCTGGCCACGGGCGGCGGGATATCGTCCTCGAAACAAGCCGACAGCAGAAGCGGCAGAACAAGAAATATGGGGCGAAGCTTCATAACTAGGGCTCCTTCCGGGAAAATATCAGTCCGGCGCCAAACATCGGCACCGCCACCCACAGGATCAGGCTGGCCAGGCTGGCCAGGGCGGTGGCCTGACCATTGGAGACCATGCCCGCCATGCCGGACAGATTAGCCGTCAGTTCGAAAGTCGAGAGATTCAAAAGGCGATAGGCATCGGCCGGATTGACCAGCAGCAGGCTATTGAACAGGCCCTCGCTCAGACCCGCGCCATCGCCGCTGGTCAGTGCGCCTAGTAGCACAAAATCATAGATCACGACGATGGTCAGCCAGACCGCCAGGGCCACGCCGGCGGCGGTTGCCCGTTCCCGCACGAAGCTGGAGATGCCATAGCCCAGGCCAATGAAAACCGCGCCCAACAGAACCGAACTGGCCATCATGACGCCATAGGCGGCGATTTCCTGGGTGGCAATTCCTTCCAGCCGGAAGATCGCCAACAGGCCGGCGGCGCCATAGCCGATAACCACGGCGATCACCAATACGGCCAGATGGCCGATGAACTTGCCGACCAGGAACTGCCAGCGCCGTACGGGATAGGACAACAATAGCAGCAGGGTGCCACGCTCGCTCTCGCCCACGACGGCGTCATAGGACAGCAATAAACCCAGCAAGGGCAGCAGGAATACGGTCAGGCTGGAAAGACTAACCACGGTGACACCCAAGGGCGCCACGCCGACCGTCCCCACCGGCGCACTGCCTAAATAAGTCAGAGCCAAGGCAAACCCGGCCAGAACCAAGGTGGCCGACAGCACCCACTTGTTGCGCAAGGCGTCCAACAGCTCCTGCGCGGTGATTACGAAAACCGTGTTCATGACCCTTCCTCCCCATTGTTGTAGTGGGAGTAAATGCGGTCCAAATTAGGCAGCTCGATCTGCAGATCCTCAATCCCCTCTGTGCGGGAGACCAGTTCGATCAATTCCATTTTGCGCTCCGGCGCGCAGACAAATTCGACGGTCTTACCGTTAATGCGATTGCTCTGCACATCCGTCAGCGCGGCCAGCGTCTCACGCACCGTGCCATGATCGGCACTGACCCTGATACGCACCGGCAAGCCCGATTGCGCCCGCAAGGCCGCAATGGCGCCGTCCGCGATGCAGTGTCCATGACGCAGGACCAGCAGGCGGTCCACATGGGGTTCCAGTTCCGCCAGGGCATGGGAGGAGAGAATAATCGCCGTGCCCGCCGCGCGGCGTTCGTCAACCAGATCATAAAAGGTACGGGTAAAGTCCGGGTCCAGGCCGGTCGTGGGTTCGTCCAGCAACAGCAGTTCGGGCTGTCCCAGCAATGCCTGCGCCAGGCCCAGACGCTGGCGCATGCCCTTGGAATAGGCCTTCACCCGTTTGCGCCCAACATCACCCAGGCCCACCGCGGCCAGGCGGTCAGGACATTCACGAACATCGATATTCTTCAGGCGGGCATAGAATTTCAGCACCTCCAGCCCGGTCATCGCGTTCGGGAAATTGACCGCTTCAGGCAGGAAACCAAGACGGCGCGCCACATCCCCATGGGCGCTGCCGGCGGGATCCAGGCCAAAAATGCGGGCCTGGCCACCACTAGGCCGGATCAGACCCAGAATGATCTTCATCATCGTGGTCTTGCCGGCGCCATTGTGGCCGATCAGGCCAAGCGCCTCGCCTGGTTTGAGCTCCAGATCAATCGGCCCCAGGGTCTGGACATCACCATAGGCCTTGGTGACCGATTTCAGTTCGAGAACGCTATTTTCCGTCATTGCCATGACCTTTCCCCTGCGTTTGGCGCCGGTGCCCCATCCGGCGCCGTCATCAATGGCGCGCTGTCGATCACGCCGCCCGGCAACAAGGCCGGAAACTGGTTTTGCGCAAAGCGCAGGATCTGCATCGCCGGGCTGTTCAACAGCAGCTTGGCCCGCTGGTAGCGCCAGACCACATGGTCGACCAGATCGTTCGGGCGGTAGACGGCATCGGCGATACCGTTGCCGTCCAGATCGAAGGCCGGATTGTCGCTCCAATAATTGCCGCGGCCGGCATGGGACCAATCGAGCACCCGGCTGCCCACATATTTAACCTGTGTTCGATTGCCAACGAAGGCATTGCCGTGAATGTCGTTACGCTCGGAGCCGGCGGTGAAATGCACCCCAATCGGGCAACCCTGAAAACGGTTGCCGGAAAATTTGTTCTTCGAGGAGTTATAAATAAAGACACATTTGCCCCGCCCCCGGTCGACCAGATTGCCGGCGATGGTGGAGCTGTTGGTGAAATTCAGGAGAATGCCGTGATCCCGGTCATCGCGGGAGATATTGCCCCGCACGACCAATTTGCGGGAATACATCAGGGCAAAGCCCACGTGATTGCCAATGGAGACGTTGTCCGAGACCTCGCTTTTATTGGCGTACATGTAATGCACGGCAATCCTGACGTCGCGGAAGTGATTGCCGATGAAGCGGTTTTTCTTCGAGGTATTGACAAAAATACCGTCGCGGCCATGGCTGATCCGGTTACCGAGCACCTGTGCGCCCGGCGCATTCCATAACGAGACACCGTTGCCCCGCTCGTTCACGCGCAGATCCTGACGGCCCACGATCTCGTTGTCGCGCGCGATGGCGTCATCCGAACCAAACAGATAGATACCAAACAGATTATTCGACAGATGGTTGCCTTCGACAACGGCACCCTTGCCGCCTTTGTCGACGAATATGCCCGCATCCATGTCCTTCAGGCTGAGGCCCGAGCCGGTAACGGTCAGACCGCTTATATGGACACCGGGAGCGGTAATACGGATGACCGAGCCCGTGCCGCCGCCTTTCACCACGGCGCCGGCTTCGCCAACCAGCGTCAAGGCGCGATCAATAACAATAGGACCCTGATGATGCCCCGCGGCAAGGCGCAGACGATCGCCGGGGCGGGCTTTGGCAACGGCGGCAGCCAGCGCGTCCACACCTGGACGCACCAACCTTTCCGCCGCCGCCGCACTGCCGGCACCAGCGCTGGCCCCGACGGCAATCCCCAACAGAATTGCCGCCGATACCAACGTCCTCGCAATTGCCACGGAGTTCATCATTGGATCGGATCCAAGACCGCCTTAGGCCTTTTCAACCAGCATCCGACCGCGCATTTCCATATGCAATGCGTGGCAGAACCATTGGCAATAGAACCAATGCACACCTGGCAGATCCGCGGTGAAGGTCACGGAGGCCGTGGCTTGCGGCCCGATCTCCATGCAGACACCGTAGTTGGCCATGGTCAAACCATGGGTCAGGTCATCCAGGTCATCCATGTTGGTAACGACAATGGTAACTTCGTCACCTTGTTTGACCGTGAATTTCTCCAGGCTGAACGATGGCGCGATGGAGTGCATGTAGACACGCACCTTGTTGCCGTCGCGGATCACATGTTCGGCTTCTTCCAGATCCACGCCGTCCTTTTTGGCCTGGGCCTCGATATCCGCCCAATAGGAATCGCCACGAGTCCAGGTCTTGGCCGGGTTGACCACCGAACGATGCACGATGATGCAGTCATGGGGCTCGCCAAAGGTCGGGCCGTCATGCACCACTTTCATCTTATCGCCGGTGATATCGATCAGCTGCTCGTTCTCCGGTTTCAACGGACCGACGTTGATGAAGCGGTCCTTGGAGAACTTGTTGAGCGAGATCAGCCATTTACCGTCCGCATCCTTGGTTTCACCCATGGAGGTATGGTTATGGCCCGGCTGGTACTGCACATCGACCTTGTCCAGGATCGGATCGACCTTTTCGCCCTTGAAGGCGCGGATGGCCTTGTCGATGTTCCACTTCGCCACCTGGCTGTCCAGGAACAGGGTGGTGTAGCAGTTGCCCTTTCCGTCAAAGGCGGTGTGTAGCGGACCCAGGCCCAACTCCGGCTCGGCCACGACCACGCCGCGCGGCTTGATCTTGTCCGCGAACAGATCCGGGAAGAGGGTGACATCCAACACCGTGACCGTGGGCGACAGTTTGCCGTTGATCATGATGTGGCGTTTGTCAGGCGCGCTGTTAACGCCGTGAGGGCTGTTCGAGACGGGCACATAACGGGTGTACTTGGAACCCTTGCGGCCATCCAGCACCGGCACGCCGCCTTCGAAGGTCTTGAAGTCGCCGGCCTTGACGCCCGC
Source organism: uncultured Rhodospirillaceae bacterium (assembly GCA_964590195.1). Classification (GTDB taxonomy): domain Bacteria; phylum Pseudomonadota; class Alphaproteobacteria. Next base: position 26,724 of record CAZPWJ010000037.1, read on the forward strand.
TTCAATCGCCGCGATGTCGAAAATGACGGCCCAGTCCTGTTCATTGGCGGTCATCTCCGCCAGGGTCACGCCCTCTTCACCATTATAGCAAGAGGCAACGGCGTATTTGCCCTGATAGTCGGCATCCACGTTATCCAGGTTGCCGTCGACCATGACCTGCCAAGCGACCTTCATGCTATCGCCATCAATGGCGGAGAAAATTGCATGATACTTCGAAGGATCATCAAGATCGCGGCCATCATTGGGCAGCGGCACCCGATGCTCGCCGTTGGCGAAGACATAGCCGGTGCGCGGGTATTTTTGCGGCCGCAGACCATGAATGTCAGCCGCGTTCGGCACCGAGATGATTTTGTCGACCTTCATCACGTCGCAGCGGATACGGGCGACGCGGGTGTTGGCCTTGTCGTTGACGAACAGATAACGGCCATCATAGGTGCCGTCGGTGAACGACATATGGGGATGATGGGTATCACCATTCAGATGGATGCCGCCCTTGTCCGCCAAAAAGGCCTTCTCCTTGGGCAGCATGTTTTCCGTCAGGATCTTGAGGCTCTCGTTGGTTTGGCCCCAACCTGTGGCACTTTCACGGTTGAAGACGGGAATACGCATCAATTCCCGCATGGACGGCAGGCCGATGATACGAACCTCGCCCGATTGCCCGCCGGACCAGAAGCCATAATATTCATCCAGCTCACCCGGCATGATGTGGGATTTATTGGCGGCATGCGCCGTGCTGGGCGCCAACATGGTGCCAGCGGCCGTGCCAAGGCCACCCGCGGCAGCCAAGCCGCCGATGGTGGCGGTTGTCGCGGTTGTACCCAGGAGCGTGCGCCTGGATACTCCATGCTTTGTTTTTGAGTCTTCGGTCATTGTACGTTTCCTTCTCTCTTGTGTTGCCGATGGCAATAGCCTTGATCGGCAGGTGACGGCATGAAAGGACCGCCTATGTTTGCCGCTTCACCTTGTCTCATGGTGAAGCCCGCGATTTCGACCGCAAGGCCCGGCGGCGTTCTCTTTTCAAACGTTTTTGAATGACCACCGGGCATTTGTGGTCGTCGTAATAAAGGGTCTGACAGTGCAAACATTGCAGGCATTCATTGGGGTTGATCTGCCCCTCGGGGTGGATCGCCTGGACCATGCATTCCAGCCGGCAGCGCTGGCAGGGGGAGCCGCAATCCTTGTAACGGCGCAGCCAGTCGTTCATGCGCATGCGGCCCGGAATACCCAGAGCCCCGCCCAGCGGGCAGAGATAGCGGCAATAGGCGCGCTCCACGAACAATCCGAACACCAGAACGGCCACGGCGAACAACACAAAGGGCCAAGCGCGGACGAATTTCAAAATGATCGCGGTCTTGAACGGCTCCACCTCCGCCGCCATCTCCGCCAATTCAAAGGAGTACAGCGAGAGGCCAAGAATGCCGAGAAAGATGATGTATTTGGCGGGCCAAAGGCGTTCGTGCAGCCACCAGGGTATCGTTAGCTGCGGCACCTTCAGATATTTGGCCACCTTGTTCAGTAATTCCTGTAAGGCGCCAAATGGGCAGAGCCAACCGCAATAGACCCCGCGGCCCCAGAAAATCAACGATGCGGCAACCGAGCCCCACAAGATAAAAATCAGCGGATCGACCAGGAAAAACTCCCAGTGAAAATCATGCAGCAGCCGGTCAAAAAAGGTGATGGTGTTGACAACGGAGAGCTGGGCGTTGGCGTAAAATCCCAACCACAGCACCGTAAAGAGCAAGAATCCGGTTCGCGTCCAATAGGTCAGCCGGGGCCGCGTCACCAACCAATCCTGGAAGAAGAAAATCAACGTCAATATGCCCAGTGAAAAAATCAAAACCGCGATATCGACCGTCTTGCCGCGCCAAATTCGCAACCACAGGGGCGTTTCGTCGGCTGTTTCGAGGGCCGGCGCGATTTTCTTGGCGGCTGGTTCCGGCCCTTTCGCCGCCGCTGCCGGCGCCGGCGCCGCCTGCCGTACCAGATAGCGCTCGGGCGGCTGATATCCCAGGTCAAAAGTCGTGAAGCTTTTCTTGATGGGCCCGATGGCGCGGTGCACCAGCAATTGCAGACGCCAGGGCCGCGCGGCATCGAAACCAACATCAAGGGGGATCAGGAACAGACCGACTTCGGAAAACTCAACCGCGCCCCGGGCTTCGACGGCGCCGATACGCTTATGGAATTTGTCGCGAAATCGAACACTGATATCGCCCTGGATCAGCTGAATACGGTCAAAGATACCGCCCCGTACATAACCCGATCCCTTGAAGGAATAGCGGCCCCGGCCGGCGATAATCAACGCCTGCTGATCGGGCTTAACCATATTCAGAAGATTCTTATACTCCCGCTCTCCCAACAGGCTGCGGCCGATGGTGGGAATGGTCGCCACGGCGGCATACAGGTCAATGAAAGTCTCGCCCAGCGCGCCGATCTCGGGCCGGGCGGCGGCGGCCTTGTCACCACTGGCCGCAAAAGCATGATTGACGTCTTCCAGGCTCAGCGTCAGCCGCCTTACGGAACCATCGCCCAGCAAGGTCTGCCAATCCTCGACCTCCGCGGCGGCCTGACGCAGTGATATCTTTTCTCTTGGCGCGGCACTATCGCTCCCGGCGCCGCCCACCCGCCGCTGGCGCAGTATTTTGATCGCCGCGCGGATGATTGTGTCGTCGATCACCATGACCGTGACCGTGGCGCCCGAGACAATGTCCAGACTGCCCCGGCTTTTCTTGTCGGCGACCACGGCCAGAATATCCAGACCCACATAGCGGTCGATGAATTTGTGGATCTTGGCCTCGGGAATACCAATCAAAACGATCGGCTCGTGATGCTTGACCATGCGGGCGCCGGTGATGATGCCCTTGGTACTAACGCCGACCACCACATGAATGGGCTTGCCCGAATAGCCAATGGCACTGACGGCGGATGAATTCAGGAAAACATATCCGATGGGCTGCTCGCCCTTGTAGGCCACGGCCGATGGCGGCGAGCCTTCAACGGGGCCCAAGGAGGTGGCGCCCGGCATGATTTGCTGCAGGTCGTATTTGCCCTTGAAGTCCGACAATTCGTACGCCCTGGCGCTCCACGAAGCGCCCAGCATCAGACAAACCAATAGCGCCAGCAGTGTCAGGACACGACAATGCGCCGGCTTGGGAATTATCCGTATCAAGGGCAAGTTAGTCATCATCAGCAAGAATTGTGAGTTTGAAACTCCAGTTGTCGGCGCATCTAGCTCCCGATCACGGCAATTGCATTTGACCGCCATCAAGGATGGGTGCGACATATTCGCCCACGATAATCTTGACAGTTGATTAAGGTTGATTGATGCAATTCAAAACCGCCACTGAGTTGTTAAACACGGCGCGGCACCTTGAAGCGGCGGCGGCGGCCCGATATGAATTTTTTTCCGCGGAAATGCGGCGTTTAGGAAAGGTGGAGGTCGCCGATACCTTTCAGGAACTGGCTCGGACTCAAAAGCAGCACCGACAGGCCATTGCCGAATACAATCTCACCTCGGTTGAGAACCAAGCCGCCGGGTCGGGCTCGTTTTCGCAACAAAACACGGTCAATTTTGATACTGGAAGCGGCATAGATGAGCGCTATGCCATGACGCCGCAGCAGGCGCTTAATCTGGCGATTCATGCCGAGAACCAAAGTCTGAATCTCTACACCCAGATTGCCGCGCAATCGGAAGATTCCGATGTCGTCGATCTGGCGGAGCGTCTGGCCAATGATTCCCTGGATCAAATTCGACAGCTTCGTCTTTCCCGCCGCCGCATCAACCGAACCAGGATTGCTACAGCCTATCGCCGCCATGTCGATGCCTTGACAAGACAAGCCAAGGGTCCGTCGGGATCAGGGATGGCTCTGGATCATATTATTGACACCCTGGCCAAACGTCTGCGCGCCATAAGCGCGATGGACAACAGCAAGGGATGCGCGGACAGTCAGGCGATCGTCCGGGCGGCAGAGGTTGTCGACGCCATAGGTGGCTCACAGCGCGCGAAAATGGAAACGCCCGGCCAGACAGAGGACAAGCCCTTGCAGGAGCCGGTCCGAACCAGGGCCATCGCCGATGTGGAAATCGCCTTTGACGCACTATTGTCAGTGGCCGAGGCCGGAGGCGACAAAGACAATCAAAACCATACGCTGGAGCTGGCCGCCGCGCTAATCCCTGTTTTCCATATACTTCGATCCGACTTGACGGATTGATTCAGCACCGACGCGCGTTTCGGGATTATCCCATGAGCGGCAGGGCAACGGATTGTCCGGTGCGTAGGGATTGCGTTACCGCGTCCGTCCATTCCATGTACTTCACCGCCGTGGTCAAATCCGTGTGCGTAACCTCTTCGACACCGCGAATGGCGTTGATGAATTCCTCTTCCACGCGCCAGCCGCCGCGTTTGTCCGCGTCGATGCTGACCTGCGCCAGGCCGTCCTCGCCACGCTTGCCCGCGAACAGGGCCATCGGGTCCGACCCCGCCTGATACAGACGCAGGGTGCCGTCGGTGCCAAAAATACAGACATCCACACCCGCCGGCGCATGGCCCAACACGGTGGAGACGTTGAAGCGGATCTGCCCGCCCTGTTCCATTTGCCCGATGATATCCACATGATCGGGAATGGTCATGGCCTGGCGCTGCCCGTCGTCATTCGTGCGGTGGCTGACCGCCGCCTGGCCAATGGCGAAAACGTTGGCCATGGGACCGACCCAGCGCATCATCGCCTCGTACCAGATGCCCATGGACATGATGTTGTTGCCCGACATATCCCGATCCTGGCGCCAGGTGATGGGCGAGGACGGATTGGGGAAGCCGCTGGCCACCGTGATCCGGGCATCAACGGTAATCAGATCGCCGATATGGCCGGCGCCAATCATATCCATGATCGTCGCATCGAATTCCAAGGTATGCGGCGCCGGTACGATCTGGGCCACGCAACGGGGCGCCAGGCGCGCGGCATCCAGCATGTCGTGGGCCTGACCGGCGTTCAGCGCCATGCGCGCCTCGCACAATACATGCTTGTCATTGGCCAACGCAGCGATGGTCATGGGCGCATGCATATAGGGCCAGGTGCCAATGCAAACCGCATCGATATCCGCGTCCTCGACGACCTCCTGCCAATCGGCGGCAATGCTCGGTATGCCGAATTCATCCGCGACCCGTTGGCTTGAGGCATCACTGCGATTGACCACGGTGACGATCTCGACACCCTCCTGGGCCTGCAAACCTGGAATGTGCAGCTTGGTGGTGTTGCCGCCGGCACCGATCACGCCGACACGGATTTTCTCGTTAGCCATTAGTCTTCTCTTTCTCTGAAACAGTCTGAGACGTAGATTATGCGGCTTGAGAGCATTGTAAAAGGGGAAAAGGTCATGCGTGGTGTCCTGGTCAAGGAATATACCGAGTTTCAAAACCTGGAGATCGAGGACGCGCCCGAACCGGCCATTGGGCCGGGCCAACTGCGCATCAGGACACAGGCCGCAGGTGTCAGTTTCGCCACCTCCCTGATGGTTTCGGGGCGTTATCAGCGCAAGCCGCCGCTGCCCTTTGTCCCCGGCACCGAGGCGGCGGGTATCGTCGCGGAACTGGGGCCGGATGTCAGCCGTTTCAAGGTCGGCGACCGGGTCGCCTGTGTGCTCGACTGGGGCGGCCTGGGCGAGGCGACCATGGCCAACGAGGTCAATACCTTCGCCCTTCCCGACAGCCTGGAATTCAACCGCGCCATTTGCTTCACCAATTCCTATGCGACGTCCGCCGCCGCCCTGACCTGGCCGCATCTGCTGAACGTTCAGAGGGGCGAAACCCTGCTGGTGCATGGCGGCGCGGGCGGTGTCGGCATCGCCGCCATCGAGATCGGCAAGATCCTCGGCGCCCAAGTCATCGCCACCGCCGGTTCGGAAGAGAAACTCGCCATCGCCAAGACACATGGCGCCGATCATGTGATCAACTACCGCGAAGGGCCGTTCCGCGACGGCGTACTGGAAATCACCGAGGGCCGCGGCGCCAACGCCATCTATGATCCGGTGGGCGGCGAGGTATTCGAACAATCCCTGCGCTGCATCGCGCCCGAGGGCCGGATCATGCCCGTGGGCTTCGCCGGCGGCACAATTCAGCAAATTCCGGCCAATCTATTGCTGGTCAAGAACATCTCCGTCTGCGGCCTGAACATGGGCTATTACTATGGCTGGAGTCCCGATGACGTACGCCACGAACAGGGCCCGCGCATGCGGGCGCTGTTGGAGCAGTTGTTCGCCTGGTACGAGGCGGGATATCTGAACCCACGGGTATCCCACAGCTTTGCCCTGGACGATTTTCAGGAAGCCATGGCGGTGGTCCTCGGCCGCCGCTCCCAAGGCCGTGTCGCACTGGTGATGGATCAGGAAGCGAAGCGTCTGGGCAAGTAGACTCAGTTTCTGGCCAAGACCCAATGATCCGTGGGCGGGCGCCAGCTTTTCATGCCAGGCGGATATCCTCGCCGATATCACCACGCTTGAAGGTTATACCGCATGGACGGCGGGATTGCTGACGCCAATTCCCGACTTGCACCCGGAAATCAAGGCGTTCGCCACCGATCAGGAACGGAACTCCGTTTCCGCATTCGCGGTTGTCCACGGCACCCAGACGGGCGATGGCGGGCCGGTCGCGCCGACCGGCAACACAGTGGCGGCCGATTATGTTTATGTCATGCAGTTCGACGGCGACAAAATTCGTCACATGACGAAAATCTGGAATGATGTGCACACTCTGAAACAACTGGGCTGGGCGTAACATCCATCTATCGGGAGAAGTCCCGAATGGGACACTAGGGCGATAATTTGCTAGGCTTCGTTCCGAGGAAACGAATGAGGCCAGCAAATGTCCGCAAAAGAATGGCGCACTGTCTCGAACATCCCGCTTAAGGGCGTCTACGGTCCGGAAGATATTCCGAATGGTCATCGCGATGCCATGCAGGCGCCGCCCGGCACCGCGCCCTATATGCGCGGCGCCTACGGTGAGATGTACCGGGGCAAGCCGTGGCGGATCTTTCAACTGAGCGGTTTCGGCAGCCCGGAAGAAGAAGGCGAACGCATCCGCTTCCTTCTCGAACATGGCGAAACCGGCTTCATCATGGAGCATGACCGCAACACCGCCGACCATATGTACAATGTGGATCACGCGGAGGTCATGGCGCGCAAGGAGGATGTGGGCCTGACCGGCGCCGTGATCCAAAGCGTCCGCGATTATGAAACCGTGCTGGATGGCATCGACCTGGCCAAGACCTATGGCCATCCGGGCGGCGGCGTGGTCCAGCATGCGCCCTTCGCGCTGGGCTGCTATTGGTCCGTGGCCAGGCGCCGGGGCCTGGACCTCTCCACCCTGCCCGGCACCGGGCAGAGCGATTTCTTCCTGACCTACCTGGGCTGCGTCACCAAACAGCAGATCCCCACGGACGCCGGCCTGCGCTTCAATTGCGACATCATCGAATTCTGCGCCGAACATATGAAGCGCTGGGTACCGGTTTCGGTCGCGGGCTATAACGGCGCCGATTCCGGCCTGAACGCCTGGCAGGAACTGGGCGTGGTGATGGCCAACGCGGTCGAGTATCTGGACGAGATCAAGCGCCGGGGCAACACCCCGGTCGAGGTCGCGGCCCGTGCCGTGGGCGGCATGAACTTCCGCGTCGCCATGGATTTCTTCGAGGAGATCGCCAAGCTGCGCGCGGCGCGCAAGATGTGGCACGACCTGGTCAGCCGCCGCTATGGCATCACCGATCCGAAGGTCAAGGCCCTGCGCCTGCATATCGTCACCGCCGGTTCGGCCATGACCTATCAACAGCCCCTGAACAATATCGCCCGCGGTACCCTGATGGCCCTGGCCTCGGTTCTGGGCGGCACGCAATCCCTGGGCGTCTCGGGCTATGACGAGGCATTGTCGATACCGTCGGAGCATGCCCATCAGATGTCCCTGCGTATCCAGCAGATCCTGCAGGAGGAAACCAATGTGCCGGCCGTGGCCGACCCGTTGGCGGGGTCCTACTTTGTCGAAAGCCTGACGGCGGAGGTCGAGGAAAAGGCCTGGGCCTTTTTTGAGGAGATCCAGGCACAGGGAGGCTTCCTGCGCGCCCTGGACAGCGGCTGGCTGCACCGCAAAGCTGGCGAAAACCAGCTTGACTTCCAGCAGCGGCTGGAGAATGGCGAGGCCGACCTGGTTGGCGTCACCAAGTACGAGGATGATCACACACCGTACGAACTGGATGGTTTTCGCGGTCAAAGCGGCGAATGGCAGCGCGCCCACGAAAGGCTGGAAGCGGTCCGGTCCGAACGCGACGGCAACCGCGCGCGGTCGGCCCTGGCGGCGGTGGAAGCGGCCTGCCGCTCCGATCAAAACATCATGCCGGCGATGCTTGAAGCCTGCGATGCGGAGGTCACGGTCGGTGAATTCGGCGAAGTCTTCCGCGCCGCCTATGGCGATTGGGCGACACCGATCTAGGAGAATTCAGTGATGAGTACCGATCTGCGAAACACCCGCAAAGTGCTGTTCGCCAAGACCGGCCTGGACGGCCATTGGCGCGGCCCGCTGCTGGTCACCGGTGCGTTGGAAGAGGCCGGCTTCGATGTCATGATGCTGGGCATGGCAACGCCGGAGGAAACGGCGGCGGCGGCGCTGCGCGACAAACCGGACCTGATCGGCCTGAACATCTGCGGCCACATCGACGTTGTCAAACGAACCGTCGCCATGCTGCAAGAACAACTGCCCGAGACGCCCATCTTTGCGGGCGGCACCGTGGCGCCCTGGGCCCGAAAGGAATTGGAAGCCATCGGCGTCGAAGTCTATCCGCCGGGCTCGAAACTGAAAGACATCGTCGCAGCCGCGCATCGTCTGACAGAGGGTTAGTTTGACGGTAGGCTAACGGAGGCGGCTTGACGTTCATCAACCTCCGCCGCGTCTATTCATTTAGGATATGGAATGGGGTAGTTTGGGCGCTCTTTGTTAAATGGGACAGGTGAGAATTATGAACCAGAATGCGATTGTGGCCGAAATGAAGGTCCTGCCGGAGATCGATGTGGATTTCGAAATCCGGCGGCGGGTGGATTTCATCAAGAGCATGATACAGGGCTCGGGCCTGCGCCATCTGGTGCTGGGCATCAGCGGCGGCATCGATTCTAGCACCTGCGGGCGGCTGGCACAGTTGGCGGTCAACGAATTGAATGACGAAGGAGCGGACGGCGGCGGATATAAGTTTGTCGCCGTGCGTTTGCCTTATGGGGTGCAGGCGGATGAGGAGGATGCCCAGGCGGCCCTGACCTTTATCCAGCCGAGCCTGAGTGTCAGCGTCGACGTTAAAGACGGCTCGGACGCGATCCATCAATCGACCCTGAAAGCCTTGCAGGAACAGAATATCCCCGCGCAGAGCGAGTCCGTTCAGGATTTCGCCAAGGGCAACGTCAAGGCCCGCATGCGCATGGTGGCGCAATACGAAATCGCCGGCCTGCTGGGCGGACTGGTCATCGGCACCGATCATTCGGCGGAAAACGTCACCGGCTTCTATACCAAGCATGGCGACGGCGCCTGCGATATGGCGCCGCTGTTCGGCCTGAACAAGCGCCAGGTGCGGATGCTGGCCGCCAAGATGGGCGCGCCGGAAAAACTGATCACCAAGGCGCCGACCGCAGATCTGGAAAGCCTGGCACCGGCGAAGCCCGACGAAGACGCCCTGGGCCTCAGTTACGACCAGATCGATGATTTTCTGGAAGGCAAGGCGATTGATCCCGAGGCAAGAGAACGGATCATCGGGATATACCTTCGCACCGAACATAAACGGCAGGCCATCGCCACGATCCACGACTAACAGCCGGCTGCTTTCGGCGCCGGACCGGAAAAAATCTTGCAAGGCATGGCACAGAACCTGCCTGCGAACTTATAGGAAACGTTGAATGTCGAGTCCCACCGTTGATGCCGCCTCGTTGGTGGCCGTACCAGCCCATAGCCCGTCGGCGGCCCACCGCGCCGAGGCAGCCTTGGCCGCCAACCAGATCTGCCAGCAAGCCATGGGCGGTGACGCCTATCTCTCCCACGTGCTGGAATCGGAATTCGGCAAACTCGGTATCATTCTCATACCCGTGACTGACATGGATATGTTCAAGGACAAGCAGCGGACCCTGGATGCCGCGCTCAAGGGCGTGGAGCTGGCGGCCAAGCTTGGCGCCAAATGCGTATCCTTCACGGGCATGATCCCCGCCGCCACGGATTACGCCACCGGCATCGTCAACGCCGTTCGCGCACGCGCGGCGGAAAAGCCGGAGCTTAACGCCCTGCAACTTACCTCCGGGCATGCGGCAGTGGTGGCGGCCTTCGCCCTTAACATTGACCGCCTGCTCGAATTCGCCGGGCGGCAATACCAGGACGAACAAGTCGCCTTCGTCGGCCTGGGTTCCATCGGCGAGGGCATTACCAAGCTCATGGCCGCCCGCCCGGCGCCGCGGCAAATCTATCTGGTGGACGTAGCCAAAAAGCAAGCACACCTGGAACGGCTGAAGGCGGATCTGATCGGGGACTATAAAATCCCGGCCGCGCGCATCGACATTGTCACCGTCGATGAGGAACAAAGCCTGCCCACCGAACTCTACCCGAAAATAAGCCTCATTCTTTCCGCCACCTCCGGCCCGGAGGTTATCGACATCGATGCCCTGGCGCCCGGCACCCTGATCGTCGATGATTCATTTCCCCTGGGCTACAACACCTATAAGGCGGTCAAGCGCATGCAGGGGCCGGCGGATATCATGATCACCATCGCCGGCGCCTTTCAGGGACCGGCTGACTTCACCGTGGATCATATGCCTACCGAGCCCGATGACGCCGGCCTTAATATGCTGCGGCAGATCATACCTGAAATGGCCAACCCCTGGCCCGATTGCTTGACCGGCTGCCTTTACTCGGCCCATTTGACGCCGCGCTATAACCTGCCCGAGACCATAGGGCCTGTTAAGGCGGATGATGCGCAACGCTTTTTCGATACCTTGAGCCAGCATGATTTCAGGGGCACGCCGCCATATTTCTTCACCTTTGGCATGCAGCGCGAAGACCCGATATTTTCCCTTGGCGAACCCCGCTCCCTGCAATCGGGCGTTTTGAGCTAGCCTGTTTCCGGGATATTCTGCCGCATGGCCCAAGCCTCGCCTATGGTGGCAGGCGGGGTTGATTGGGGTTCTGGGCGGAATGGCAAATTGTATCAGGGGCATAGGCTAGATGCCCATGGGCCGTCTGATCGTCCTGATGTGCAGCTTCCTCGGCCTGACGTTGTTCGGCATGCACGCGGTGCCGGCCCTGTTGCCGCAGTTCGTGGAAATGTGGTCGTTGAGCAATACCGAGGCCGGCTGGATCGCCGGCATTCCCTATCTGGCCAATTTGATCGGTGTCGCATTCATCGGCATCACCGACCGCATCGATGCCCGCCGCCTGCTGATCCTGGGCGCCGTCATCAACGTTATTGGCTATGGCGGCATGGGCCTGGCCGACGGATTTTGGAGCGCTTTGTTTTTTCGTATTCTACAGGGACTGGGCTATGCCTGGACTTATCTGCCCGGGGTCAAGGCGATCTCGGACCGGATCAGCGGCGAAGGCAAGGGCCGGGCGGCTTCGATCTATGTTTCTTCATTCGCGGTCTGTTCGTCCCTATCCCTGCTGGCGGCGGCGGAAACCAGGGACGCCTTTGGCTGGGAGTGGGCCTTTACCCTGCCCGCCATTACCAATCTGATCGCCGCCGGTCTAATTCTGTTTTTGCTACCTCCCGTCGAGCCTGAGGGCAAGGGAGAGGCACCCGCACGGCTGCGGTTTATTCCGGATTTTGGCTCCGTGATCCGAAACCGGGCCGCCTTTGGTTATATCATCGCATCCTTCGCGCATCATTTCGAATTGCTGGCGGTGCGCGGCTGGACCGTGGCCTTCCTGACCTGGGTGGTTGCCGTGCGGCCAGAGATGCCCGCCGGCTTCAACGTGCCGCTGGTCGCCACTTTGCTGATACTGATCGGCGTGCCCACATCCATGGCCGGGGGCGAAGCGGGCCACCGCGCCGGCTATGCGCGGGCGGCCTTTCTGGTCATGACCGCCTCGGCCATCGGTGCCCTGTTCGTGGGTTTTTCCGCCGCCTGGTCGCTATGGCTGCTAGCCGGTTTCGTGCTGTTGCATAATCTGTTCGTGCTGGCGGATTCCGGCATCTTGAACGCCGGCGCGGTCACCGCCTCCGACCCGGCCCAGCGGGGCAATACGGTCGCCGTCTATGGTGTCGCAGCCGGCGCCGGCGGCCTGACGGGACCGGTGCTGTTCGGCGTGATCCTGGATCACACGGGCAATGGCCAAACCGCCGGCAGCTGGGGCTGGGCCTTCGCCGCCACCGGGCTGATCATTCTGGCCGGCGCCATCGCCGTGCGCCTACTGTCATGGCAGGCGGTTCGCCGGCATTAAATCAACGGCCCAGAATAATGATCGAGGCCACGGATTCCTCGATGCCGTACAGGCCGCCGCCGTTTTCCGCGATGGCGACCTTGGCATCCTCTACCTGGCGGGCACCGGCCTCGCCCCTAAGCTGCGCCGTCAATTCATAGACCTGGCAAAGCCCGGTGGCGCCAATGGGATGTCCCTTGCACTCCAAACCGCCCGATGGGTTGACTGGTATGCGCCCGCCCAAGGCTGTTTCGCCCCGCTCGGACACGGCGCCGCCGTCGCCAAAATCGCAAAAGCCGAGATTCTCGATCTGCACGATTTCACCCATGGCGGTGGCGTCGTGCACTTCCGCGACGGAAATATCCTGCGGCCCGATACCGGCGCGTTCGTAGGCGCGCCTGGCGGCCTTGGCGGTGACGTGCTGGCCGACATCGGCGGCGGCGCGGGAGGAGCCGGTCTGCAGGATCGATGCCTTGATCTCGATCGCCCGGTCGCGGTCCAGCCCGAGGCGTTTCAGACCCGCCGCCGTGCACAGCACCGCCGCAGCACCGCCATCGGAAATGGGCGCGCACATGGGCAAGGTCAGGGGATAGGTAATGGGCGGCGCGGCCAGCACCTCGTCCACCGAATACGGCATGCGGTATTGCGCCTTCGCATTATGTTGCGAATGGTTGTGGTTCTTGGCCGAGACGGCGGCAATTTGCCGTTGCGTGGTGCCAAAGGTGGACATATGGAAGCGTGACCAGGCGGCATAAACATCCATGAACAGGCTGTAAGGCTTGTCGGATGTGGTGCCTGGCGGCACCTCGTAGCCTCTACCAAGGGCGAGGAGCTTTTCCGTGTTCGCCTCGACCTCGGCCACGTCCCAGGCGGCATCGAAGGCGGAAAACATACGCGCCTTGTCGGTGGAGTACATCTTCTCCACACCGACGGCCAGGCTGACATCGCCCTCGCCGGCGCGCAGATACTGCACCGCCAGATTGAACGCCGTCGCGCCAGAGGCACAAGCATTTTCCACATTGACGACGGGGATCTCCTCCACCCCCATGGTGCGCAGGGCAATCTCGCCGCGGATCATTTCCTGACCCTCCATATGGCCCTGGGTGGCGTTGGAGAAATAGGCCGCCTGCAAATCACCAGCCGCCAGCCCGGCATCGGCCACCGCCTCGCCGACCGCCTCGGCGGTGAGTTCCTTGACGCTGCGGTCAAGAAATTTGCCCAACTGCGTCATGCCGACGCCGGCAATGAATACCTCTGTCATATGCGCTTCCTCTCGCCTTAATTTCACAAAATTCTAGCATGCGTTTCCCGCTTTGCCATTATACTCGCCGTCAGCAAATCTAATGGGGAGTGCTGCCATGACCACGACGTTTGGAATTCTGTTTTTCGAGGGCACCGAGGAACTCGACGCCGTTGGCCCGTGGGAGGTCTTTACCATGGCCTCGAAGGAACGCGATGATATCGCCGTGGTCTCGATCTCGGAACGGGGCGGCACTGTGACCTGCAACAAGGGCATGCGTATTGTGATGGATCACAGTATCGCCGATGCGCCGAAGTTGGATGTATTGCTGGTGCCCGGCGGCATGGGGACGCGCACCGAAGTTGACAATCCGGCTCTACTGAGCTGGATCGCCGAGGTCGCCAAGGATTGCCAGTGGGTCACGTCCGTATGCACCGGTTCGTTGCTGCTGGCCGAGGCGGGCCCGGCGGCGGGCAAGCGGATCACCACCCATTGGGGCGCGATCGAGATGGTGCGCAAGCGGGGCAAGGCGGGCGAGGTGCTGGAGAATGTCCGCTATGTCCGCGACGGCAATGTTGTCAGTTCCGCCGGGGTCTCCGCCGGCATCGATATGTCACTGTGGCTGATTGGGGAAATGTACGGCCCCGCCTTTGCCCGCAAGGTCCAGCGCAATATGGAGTACGATCCCGCCCCGCCCTATGCGGCGGAAGTCTGAGTCAGGAATAGGCATCGCTGTTTGTCATTGCCGGTCCCACCCGCTCGATTGGGAAACGGCAGCTTACCGTGGTGCCTTCTCCCTCGACGCTCTCGATAATCAAGGCGCCGCCGTGCAAATCCATCAACGATTTGGACAGGGCCAGGCCCAGGCCGGTGCCTTCGAACTTGCGGGCCAGGGAACTGTCGACCTGATAGAAGGGCTGGGTCAGTTTGTCGATTTCCTCCTCCGCGATGCCGATACCGCTGTCCGCCACGGTGATGGCCATGCCGCCATCCTCCAGCATGGCGGTCCTGACGATGACGGATCCCTCTTCGGTGAATTTAACCGCATTGGACAGCAGATTTAGCAACATCTGCCGCACGGCCTTGGTGTCGGCGCGCAGGCTCGGCAGGCCGGCTTCGCTCTCGGCCACGATCGTCAGGCCCTCGGCCTCGGGCCGGCTGGAAATCAGGGCGATCGTCGTTTCCACCAAATGTGTCGGGTCGATCAGATCATCCTGTAACGTGGTGGTGCCGGCCTCGATCTTGGCGATATCGATAATGTCGTTGATGATGGCGAGGAGCTGGCTGCCGCTGGCATAGATATCGGCGGAATAGGCTTTGTATTGTTCGTTCTCGATAGGGCCAAGCAATTCGTTCTTGATCATCTCGGAAAAGCCGATGATGGCATTCAACGGCGTCCGCAACTCGTGCGAAATAGCCGCCATGAATTCCGACTTGGCACGGCTGGCGGCGATCGCATCTTCCGCCGCCTGGCGTTGGGTATCTTCCAGCAAACGGCGCTTGGTAACGTCGCGGATGGTCAGAAAATGATGGGTGCGCGGTACTTCACGCCGTTCCAGGGGATTGCGGCTAAGCTGCAGGACGGCCCGCCGGATGGAAATTTCCATGACGAAGGTCGCGCCGTCCTGGCGCAGGCCCAGCCCCTCGCGCAGGGGCGGGACCGGCGTTTCAAGATCTTGCAGACCGCTAATCGTGAAGGTGTCGCCGGCATCATCGCTGAAATCAAACAAATGGTCAGGCGGCTTTCCCACCACATCCTCGGCCCGGTAGCCCAGCATTTCCTCGGCCGCCTCGTTGAACAGCGAGATGTTTCCCAAGGGATCGACCACGATGATGCCGTCGAAGCTGCTTTCGACAAAGCGCCGCATCATCGCGCCACGATGCAGCACCGCCATGCGTTGTTGGAAAATACGCAGGGTCTGCCGGTCGATCAGCGCGATCATGCTGTAGCTGTAACAGAGCCACGGCGCCAATAGCCAAGGTGCGATATCCAGGCTGATGGGCATGGCCGCCTGCAGGCCGACCGTGGCGCCACCGAGGCCGATGGAGCCGACAGTCAATGTCAGCAGACCCCGGTGCCATGGCCAATTTGCCAATTTGGGCGCCAACAGCAAGGTCAGCAGGGTCATGACGGCGAGGATCGGCAATTCACCAATACGCCGCAGGGCGCGGTCCTGGCGGTAGGATTCCGCCGCCAGGGCAATCAGGGCCGGGCCGGGAATCGCCATATGCTTCGGCACCGGAAGATAATCACCCAGTTCGATGGCGGAGGCGCCGACGATGACATCCCGGCCCTTGAACATCCGTTCCGGGAACTCGCCACGCAGAACATCGACATAGGAGATGCGCGGAATGGTATGCAGCCGGATGCCATAGTCGATGTAATTCTTGATTATTGACGGCTGCTTGTCACCGCCCAACAGGGCGGGGAAACTGGGGATCTCGCCACCGCCCCAGGGCAGGGACGACATCATCCGGCGCACCAGACTGTCGGTTTCGGGCCGCATGGCCACGGAGCCAAGGCGCACATGTTCCGCGAAGCGCGCCCGAGGACCGGTTTCCGCCAGGGACGAGGCGTCGCGCTCCCAATCCGTATACTGCTTGAAAGCCGGCAGGATGATCTGCTCTTTGGTCTTTTCTAGGGCCTGCTCCAGCAAGGCATCGTTGGCTGGGGTGGAGCGGGAGCTGAAATCAATATCCACGGCGATGTTCCGCGCGCCGGCGTCATGCAGCCGTTCGATCAGCTGTGCGTGGTATGACCGGGGCCAGGGCCAGACATCAAGCAGGCGCAGGCTACGCTCGTCGATTTGCACGAAAATCAGTTGCTTTCCGGCATCGCGCTGCACCAGCGAAAAGCGCAGATCCATCAGCAGAAATTCAAAGCGTTCCAGACCGCCAGCCAGATAGACAGCAGCAACCAAGCCGATTACGAGCAGCCGCGGAATAAACCGCTTCATTCTTATCACGCCTCCTGCGTGTCACGTGCCAAAGGCCCAGCGATTATGGCCGGGCCTTGGTCACGGATTAGTCTAATCGACTGGCGTCACTTTTTCTTGCCTTTGCCATTGCCGCCCGCATTGGAATTGCCGCCGCCACAGT
>CAZPWJ010000038.1:0-42476 GCA_964590195.1 uncultured Rhodospirillaceae bacterium
GCATCAACATCGTCACCTCCGGCAACGAGATGATTATCGATCAGATCCGGGCCCAGCTGGAACGCCTGGTACCCGTCTTCAACGTGGTTGACCTGACCGAGGAGGGCCCCTCGATCGAGCGGGAGTTGGCCCTGATCAAGGTGGTGGCCACGGGTGAAAACCGTATCGAGGCCCTGCGCGTGGCAGACATCTTCCGGGCCCGGGCGGTGGACTCAACACTCGGCAGCTTTGTCTTTGAAGTCACCGGCAACAGCGGCAAGGTAAATGCCTTTATCGACCTGATGGAACCCCTTGGTTTGTCGGAAGTCTCGCGTACCGGCGTTGTTGCCATTGCGCGCGGCGCGGACGCCATGTAGATAGGGCCCCAATAATTCTTTCCAAGTAAGAACCGCCCACAATTAATCCCTGGGCGGCGTCAACAGCAACGAAGAGGATACCAATCATGCGCGTCTATTATGACCGCGATGCGGACGTGAACCTGATCAAAAGCAAAAAGGTCGCCGTGTTCGGCTATGGCTCTCAGGGCCATGCCCACGCCAACAACCTAAAGGATTCCGGCTGTGAGAACGTCGTCGTCGCCCTGCGCGCCGGCAGCGGCTCCATTCCCAAGGCCGAGGCCGCTGGCTTCAAGGTGATGACGCCCGGCGAGGCGGCTGCCTGGGCCGATCTGGCCATGGTGCTGACGCCTGACGAGGGCCAGGCCGCCCTGTGGGAAGACGACCTGCGCGACAACATGCGCCCGGGCACGGCGATCGCCTTCGCCCATGGCCTGTCGATCCACTTTAATCTGATCGAGGCCCGCGACGACATGGACGTCTTCATGATCGCGCCCAAAGGCCCCGGCCACACGGTGCGCTCCGAATACGTGCGCGGCGCCGGCGTGCCCTGCCTGGTGGCGGTTGATCAGAACGCTTCGGGTAATGCCCTGGAAATCGGCCTCAGCTATTCCTCCGCCATCGGCGGCGGCCGGGCCGGCACCATCGAGACGACGTTCCGGGAAGAATGCGAGACCGATCTGTTCGGCGAGCAGACCGTGCTGTGCGGCGGTGTTGTCGAGTTGATGCGGGCCGGTTTCGAGATCCTGGTCGAGGCGGGTTACGCGCCCGAGATGGCCTATTTCGAATGCATGCACGAGATGAAGCTGATCGTTGATCTGATTTATGAAGGCGGCATCGCCAACATGGATTATTCGGTTTCCAACACCGCCGAATATGGCCAGTACGTCACCGGACCGAAGGTCATTGACGAAAGCACCAAGGACCGCATGCGCGAGGCCCTGGAACGGATCCAGTCCGGCGAATTCGCCGCCAACTGGATGCTGGAGAACAAGGTCAACCAGGCCAGCTTCAAGGCCATGCGCCGCCGCTCGTCCGAGCATCTCTCGGAAGAGGTCGGCGAGAAATTGCGCGCCATGATGCCCTGGATCGCCGAGGGCCGCCTGGTCGACAAGGAAAAGAACTAGCGCCACCGGCGCATGGTTAAACGCGGCCCCGCCCTGGCTTTCAGGGCGGGGCCGTTTTTTCTTGGCGTCCGGTGCGCGGCGTCAGACACGATACGGGGGCATCATACGCAGCCCCGCCAAGCGGAACGCCAATCCGCCGGCAAACTATTTGGTATCCCCGTATTTGCGACCTGCCTATGGCTGCAGAGAGATATTTCTTCTGTCAGTGATGGCGTTCATATAAGGTCTGCCGGTCTAAAGGTGGTCTGGCAATATTTGCTAAGCCTTTGTTTGCTAGCTTTTTGGCGGAGCGCGGTAAAAGAGCCCGATGTCATGGTGTCCAAAGACCCTAAAAACCTTTTTTCTGATCTGTCCAAACTCTGGTATGAGCGTCGCCCAGCCCCGGGGCATATACCGTCGCGAAAAGCCTTTGATATAAGGGACTTCGCACATTGCATTGGCTGGATAAGCATCTACGCCATCGAAAGTTATGATCCGCTGCAATTGAGGATCAGGCTGGTCGGTGAAGAGATAGTGAACCTTGATGGGGCGAACAATACCGGCAAACTTCTCAATCAGATCTTCCCTGCTGATGAGTATCCGGAAGTATACCAACCTTATCTTGACGCCTTGGCGCTGGGGGAGCCGATCATAACATCGCGATCCTTACTTACACTCAAAGGCGCCGAACGTCAGCTTTCGAAACTGGTATTGCCGACAGCAACTGACGGTCGGAACATCGACAAATTTATAGTGGTGTTGTTCTATGAGAGAATGTCGAGCGATGAATTGGAGAAAAATCGCGAAACCCTCGCCATCTGAACATTCTTGGCATGGGACCATTGAGTGACGAGCGCAATCGTCGGGCAGCTTGTATGCTGGCCGCCGCTCGTCCGAGCATCTCTCGGAAGAGATCGGCGAAAAGCTGCGCGCCATGATGCCCTGGATCGGCGAAGGCCGCCTGGTCGACAAGGAAAAGAACTAGCGCCCCCAGCGCACGGTTAAATGCGGCCCCGTCCTGGTGTTCCAGGGCGGGGCCGATTTTGTGCCCGCCAGTTGATTTTTCCCGGCTATCGCCTGATAGCTGGGACATGCTATATCCATAGCTTGGAATGATTCTTAGGTTTGCCGGTTTGGAAACGCCCGATGCTTGCAGTGATCTCACCCGCCAAGAAGCTGAATTTTGACCCGACGTTTGTAACGCGCCACAGCCAGCCGGAATTCTTGCCGCAGGCGGGGAAGCTGGCACAATCGGCGCGCCGGCTGTCCCGGCCAAAGCTGGCGGCGACCATGAAGTTGAGCCCCGCATTGGCGGATCTGAATTATCAGCGCTTTCAGGCCTATTCCGACAGCCCGCCCCGCGAACATACCAAGCAGGCCGCCCTGGCCTTCAATGGCGATACCTATGTGGGCCTCGATGCGCCGTCGTGGGACGACGATGATCTGGATTACGCTCAGGATCACCTGCGGATATTATCGGGTCTTTATGGTTTGTTGCGCCCGCTGGATTTGATGCAGCCCTATCGCCTGGAAATGGGCGCCCGCTTTGCCCCGCCCCGGCGCAAGGACCTCTATGATTTTTGGGGCGACCAGATCACCGATGCGCTGAGTGATGTGCTGAGCCAGCACGCGGAGCAAACCGTTATCAATCTGGCCTCCAACGAATATTTCAAATCCGTGCGCCCCGCCAAGCTGAATGGCCGGGTGATCACTCCGGCCTTCAAGGAGGAACGCGACGGCGAAACCCGCATGATCGGCTTCTTCGCCAAACAGGCGCGCGGCATGATGGCGCGATACCTGGTGCAAAACCGGATCTCCGAGCCGGACGGGTTAAAAAATTTCGATCTGGGCGGCTATCGATTCAGCGACGCCCTGTCCCAAGACGACGCCTGGGTTTTCACCCGCCCGCAACCCAGCGGGCCGAATTGATAGAAACCAGGCCCTTTCAATGGCCCACAGCTCTTGAAAAAAGTGATCAAAATGATATATTATAATCAAAGTGATCACTTTTGCGGAGATCTTTGTCATGGCGTTGGACGACATCAAAACAGTACCGGCCAAGGAGTTTAAGCGCCTTTTCGGTGCCTTTCGCGAAGCCGCCCTGACGGAGCCCATCGGCGTTACCAATCATGGCCGCATCAGCACGGTGATGATTTCAGCGCGGGAATTCGAACATTACCAGCACCTCAAACAACTGGACACCAGGCGCGCCCTGCACCCCAGCGAATTGCCAAGGGATATCCTCGACCAGATGCGGGAAGAGGGCTATCAGGGCGAAGACACCCCCGAACTGGACCATCTGTTGAAATAGGCATCGCGGGGTGGAACCCGAGGCCGGCCTGGTCATCCGCTATGATTTTCTGTGGCGGACGCAGCGCGATGCCGGTGCGGAACTCGGATCGAAAGACCGGCCCAGCGCCGTTGTGCTGGTGGCCCGGCCAACCGAAGACGGCAGCCGGCGCGTCGTTGTCTGCCCCATCACCCACGCCCCGCCAACCGATGGGCAAAGCGCCGTTGCCATCCCGGTGAAGGTTGCCCGACACCTCGGCCTCGATGACCATGAAATGTGGATCAAGACCGATACGGTAAATCTGTTCACCTGGGAGGCAGGGAAAATCCCCTTTGGCGTTACCCCCGCCAGCCGGGATCAATGGCCCTTTGGCATGCTACCCCAACAAATTGGCAAGGCGGTGTTTGAACAAGTCATGGCGAACAGCCGCGACAGATCACTGTACCAGGTGGACCGGGATATTTCTGAATAGGGCACCGTCGCCACTCCTACAGCTTCCTATTTGCTCGCCAGCAAGCCACGGGCGAACCCGCCCCAATCCCGGCCTATTCGGCATACCGAATTCTCGGGTCCAGCAGGGCGTAGAGCATGTCGACGATGAAGTTCAGCGTCACCGTGATGACCGCCATCAGCATCGCCAGGCTTTGTACCATGGGATAGTCGCGCGCCTGGATCGCCTCGACCAGGAAGTAGGCCATGCCGGGGATGTTGAAGACGGTTTCGATCACCACCAGGCCGCCCATCATGAAGGCCGCCTCGATGCCGATGATGGTGGTTACCGGCAGCATGGCGTTCTTCAGGGCGTGGCGGTAGTTGACCGACCCATCCGAAACGCCCTTGGCCCGCGCCGTGCGGATATAGTCCTGGTGCAATGCCTCCAGCATGGTCGAACGGGTCAGGCGCAGTATCAACGAGGAGGCGCGAAAACCGACCACGGCGGCGGGAATGGCATACAGCCGCAATTCCTGCCACAGGCTCTCGGGCGGTTCCAGATAGACCGGAATGGTGCCGAACACCTGCACGAAAAACATCAGGATCAACAGCGCCAGCCAGAACGAGGGCAGGGACAACCCGCTCAATGACAGCACCCGCAGGGTATAATCCAGCACCGTATCCTGCTTGACGGCGCTGATCACGCCCAGGGGCAGGCCGAACAGGATCGAGAAGGCAATCGCCAGGGCCGCCAGTTTGGCCGTGATGGGTATGCGCGGGGCCAGTTCATCGATCACCGGCATTTCCGAGACGTATGAATATCCCAGATCCCAGGTCAGCAGGCCGCCGATCCAGCGGAAATACTGCATCGGTATGGCCAGATCCAGGCCGAGTTCCTTTTCGATCGCGGCCTGTTCGCTTGGGTCGATGAAGCCGGCGGAATCGAACATGATGACGGCGATATTGCCCGGCATCAGCCACAGCAGCACGAATATCACCACCGACATGCCGGCCAGGGTCAGCAACATCAGAGCGAGGCGTTTTATCAGATAGCTGCCCAAAATTCGTCCTCAGCGCTAACCTGTACCAACCGGACTTTCTTAAACTAGCCCTCCAGCCACTCGTCATGGTCAATGCCCTGGGCCTCCAGCCACTCGCTATATCCCACGGTGGGGTTCAGGGGCCGCTCGGCATAGTAGGGGATCAGGGGAATATATCTGTTCAGATGGCTGCGCAGTTTGGCGATGGCATCCGTCCTGTGCCAGTCAACCCGCAGGTCGACACGGGCCAGATCATCCCGGTCGAAAACTTTCAACACGGAAATATGCTGGCCCACGCCGCGCTGGCCGCCGGCCTCCCGCCCCGCCTCCAGGGCCCGCATAAGGCGTTCCTCCAGATACTCGTCAGCGGAGGCCCGGAAGCCTTCCGCGATGGCCGCGACCACGCCTTCGTTGACCCGGTTGCCCAGGGATATCATGTTGCTCTCGGCGATATGTTCGGCCACGTCGGCATTGTTGCTGCCGGTGCGCGCCGCCGTCCGCCCGAAACGGTCCATCACGCCAAGCTGGCGAAATTCAACATGGGTGTCACTGGCGACGATTTCGTCCAGCACCTTGTGCGGCGCATAGCCGGTCTCCAATAGCTTGATGCCAAGATAGCCCAGATACGGATTGGTCAGGGCCTGGGTGATGACCGCGCCGATCTGCGCCTTGGCATGGGGGAACCGCCCGCCGGCGGCAAGTTCGCTGGTGGCGCCGGCAAAGCCGATCATGCCGGTTCTCTCGCAGCGGCCCATAAGTGAAAATGTCATCTGAATGCTTCCTCCGATTTCGTCTGCCGGGATTAACCGACCAACATTATTATTATTGTCGGCGGAATAACCCCGAAAACGCAACCTCAAGCATTGCGCGTCGCGCTATCGTGGATGCCCATAGACGCAGTCATAGACATACAGACGCGTCAGGTCGGTCTCGTTCAAAACCGTGGAGCCGGCATAGTTGGAAATCTTGCCAAAGCGGGCGCAATAGTCGGCGGCGAACTGGACCGGTTCGACCGCCGTGCCCGCCTTGATGGAGACCGTCGCGTCCGAGCCGGCAAGAACCGAAGGTGCTGTAAAGGGCCGGGGCGCGCATTGGCTCAGTCCGGCCATGGCAAGCAGCAACATTGAAACCGCCATCATACGGGCGGCGGTTGCCGGCATATGCGTTTCGCCCGGATCGGCCATCTGTTCAATTGCTGCCGCTGGCTTAGGGTGCGTTTTGGGTGCCCCGTTCAAAATGATAAGGCGGCGGCCCGCCCCCCGACCCGCCTGTGGTTTCGCAACCCGCCAGGCCCAGGAACACGATCGCAAGCAACACGGAGGCAATGTTCACTTTGGTCATTTCAGCCGGCTCCATTGCAATACGCGGCGCACGCGCGGACCATGCTTGCCCGGCGGCGGATAACGCGAAATGAAGACTTTGTGACGCCTGCCTTGCGCCTGTCTCCACCTATCCAAGCTAGGTCGGCAAAGGTGTTAGTCAATCAGTCCGTAGAACCTGCCGGCATTGTCACAGGTGATCTTGCGGAAGTCGTCCGCCGGCAGATGGCCGAACTGTTCCTGGATATAGCGCGGGCTTTCCGGCCAGACGCCGTCGCCGTGGGGATAGTCCGAGCCCCACATCAAGGTTTCCACGCCCATGTCCTCGATCAGCTTGGTGCCGATGGTGTCGAACTGGAAGGTCGCCTTGCACTGGCGCTTCCAATAATCGCTGGGCCGCATGCTCATGGGCAGGTCGTGAAAGCGGTCTTCCCATTCGAAATCCATGCGGTCCAACATATAGGGGATCCAGCCGCAGCCGCTATCGCCAAAGGCCACCTTCATATCCGGATAACGTTCCAGGGCGCCGCTGGAAATGATCGCCGCGATGATGTTGACCAGATTCATCTGAAAGCCCGAAACCACGGTGAAAAATGCCGCGCGCCGGGTCTCGCCTGTCAGATTGCCGATCTGCTCTGGCGGAATGGCGGGGAAGGTATGGAAATGCAGCGGCAGGCCGACCTCGTTGACGGCTTGCCACAGGGGCTCCCAGCAGGGGTCGTACATGGGCGCCATGTCCCAGGAACATGACAGCTCCAACCCGCGCAGGCCTAGATCGGCGGCGCGGTAAATCTCCTTGCGGGCAGCTTCGATGTCGCCGTAGGGCAGGCAGGCCAGGCCAATGTGGCGCTCGGGATAGTGACGGCAGAAATCCGCCAGCCAGTCATTGTAGATGCGGAACATCTCGTTGGCCGCCTCGTGGTCCGCCAGCTTGGTCGCGGCGCCCAGGATGCCGTAGATCACCTCCGCATCCACTTCATCCAGCAGCATGTCCTTGAGCCGCAGGTGCGGGTCGGAGACCCGGCGGATATCATTCTTGCCGTCTTCATACAGGTTGGTGGCGGCCATCAGGTCGGCGCGGGCGTGTTTGCCCTTTTCGTATTTCGCGCCGGCCGGTCCGACGCCGTTTTTCAGGCCAAAGGACAGGCCGCTCTTGGCGGTCCAGTAGGGGCCGTCGGGTCCGTCCACGACAAACGGCATGCGCTCTTTCATGGCCGCCGTGGCTTCATCAACAAACAGCGTCGGCGGCATCCAGCATAAATCCACATGACTGTCGGCGGAAATACAGTTGTATTGCATGATGGTCGTTCCTTTTTTCAATACTGGAAACCCGTAATGCGGCCCTTATGCGGCGTGAAGACGCGGCAAGCTTGCAACGGCCAGGCAATAATCAGGTTTTCCCCAGTAGAGCCCCCATTGACCCCTGGCAGGAATGGTACAGAATTTGCAGCCCCGATGGAATGGTTTCAGTGGTAAAAGCCGTCAACGACTTCAGATACCCCCCATAGATGTTGCGGCAAGGGCGGGGATTCACCATATTTCCACTTGCGGCGCTGGTCGAATTAGTCGTAATAACTATTTGGAATCGGATCATAATGACCGGTTTGTGGAGTCCGTATCGCGGCTTTGGTGTTGATTGATGCCGGCTGCCTTATTAGCGCCCGAATTGGTGCTTATGGGCAGGTATAACCTTGTGATGGCGATCATCGACGCAAAACGCGGCGGATGGGATTTTGTCTGCGGCGTAATGCTGGCTTTTTAATCGGTAGTCTTTGATTAACCATTAGGACTTGGTTAACAGAATTAGATTAAGAGCTAACGGTGTATGACAATAGATGAATTAAGGCCTTTGGGCCGGGGGCGACATTAGGTGTTTTCCAAGCTATTCGGGTTGCTATCCGCGGACATGGCCATTGATCTGGGCACTGCCAATACGCTGGTTTATGTCAAGGGCAGGGGCATTGTTCTGAACGAGCCCTCCGTGGTCGCCATTACCACCCGCAAGGGCAAGAAAATGGTCCAGGCCGTGGGCGACGAGGCCAAGATGATGCTGGGCCGGACGCCCGGTAATATCGAGGCGATCCGCCCCTTGCGCGACGGCGTTATCGCCGATTTCGAGGTGGCGGAGGAGATGATCAAGCATTTCATCCGCAAGGTTCATAACCGCCGCAGTTTTGCCTCGCCCCAGGTCGTGGTCTGCGTGCCCTCGGGCTCGACCGCCGTTGAGCGCCGGGCCATTCAGGAATCCGCCGAAAGCGCGGGCGCCCGCCGGGTCTATCTGGTGGAGGAACCCATGGCCGCCGCCATCGGTGCCGGGCTGCCGGTGACCGAGCCGACCGGCTCCATGGTGGTTGATATCGGCGGCGGCACGACGGAGGTCGCGGTGTTGTCCCTGGGCGGCATCGTCTATTCACGCTCCGTCCGGGTTGGCGGCGACAAGATGGACGAGGCCATCATCGGCTATATCCGCCGCACCCAGAACCTGTTGATCGGTGAGGCCACCGCGGAACGGGTGAAAAAGGAAATCGGCTCCGCCTGCGCGCCGGAAAACGGCGAAGGCGTGGAGATGACCATCAAGGGCCGCGACCTGATGAACGGCGTGCCCAAGGAGATCGTCGTCAGCCAGCGCCAGATCGCGGAAAGCATGGCGGAACCTGTCGGCGCGATTGTCGAGGCGGTAAAGGTCGCCCTGGAACATACGGCGCCGGAACTGGCCGCTGATATCGTCGACAAGGGCATTGTCCTGACAGGTGGTGGGGCGTTGCTGGGAAATCTGGATTTCGTACTGCGTCATTCCACCGGCCTGCCGGTATCCATTGCGGACGAACCGTTGTCCTGTGTGGCGCTGGGCACTGGGCGGGTATTGGAAGATATGAAGAATTTCAAGGACAAGGAAATCTTCGATACGACTTATTAATGGGGCCTCCCGGCCGGCCAGATTGCCTGGTTAACAGGTTAGCGGGCATCTTGAAGACCGAGAGCAAGACGGGCAGTAAAGGCAGTGGCGAAAGGGCCAAGATTAAGTACGTTGTCAAAGGTCGCCGCGCCGGCGCGCGGGATGGCGCAACGCTTTGGCCTGCTGCTATTGATGGCGACCGCCGTGGCCCTGTTGATCCTGGGCAAGACCCACGGTGATGCCATTCGCCAGCTCCGCGTCATGGCGGTCGAGGTTGCTGCACCCATCCTGGAAGTATTGAGCGCGCCGGTGATATCGGCCCGCCACGCCATCGCCGAAATCGAACATTTCTGGAATACCTCCCGCGACAACGGCGCCCTGCGCGAACAGGTCGCCAGGCTGTCGAAATGGCAAACAATCGCGCGCAATCTGGAACAGGAAAACGCCAACCTGCGGGCCCTGCTGCGTCCGGCCCATGATGCCGCGCCCATATTTGTCTCGGCCCGGGTGATTGGTGATACCGGCGGGCTGTTCGTGCAGTCGGTGCTGTTGAACGCCGGCCGGCGTGATGGGGTGGATGCGGGACAAGCGGTCACCACGGGCCTGGGCCTGGCGGGCCGGGTGGTCGAGGTAGGCAATCGCTCCTCCCGTCTACTGCTGTTGACCGATTTGAATAGCCGGGTGCCGGTAATGGTGGAACATTCACGCCACCGCGCGGTTCTGGCCGGCGATAACTCCGCCCGCCCGCGCCTGACCTTCCTGCCGGCCAACGCCAAGATCAATTCCGGTGACCGGGTGGTCACCTCTGGCCATGCCGGCGTTTTCCCGCCCGGCCTGCCGGTGGGCATCGTCTCTTCCGTGACCGAGGGCGGGGCGCGGATACAGCCGTTCGTGGATTGGGCCCGTTTGGAATATGTTACCGTGCTGCGCTACCGGGCCCTGCCGGCGGGGGATATCATACGCCATGATGACGGCGCCAATACACGCAAGGGGGCCGCGAATACGACCCCCAGCATAACCCCCAATTCGACTGGGGAGCCTTAGATGGATACGCCCCTGGCGAGCAGGTTTGCAAATTTCGCCAGAGCCGGGATCCCCTTTTCTGTCTCGCTGTTGCTTGTGCTGGCCGCGATGCTGCCCTACGGCCTGCCCAAATCATCCCTGGCGGCACCCGTCCTGGCCCTGATTTCCGTCTATTACTGGAGCGTCTTTCGCCCTGAATTAATGCCGGCGGGCGCAGCCTTTTTGCTGGGCCTGCTGGTTGATGTGTTGAGCGGCGGACCGCCCGGCTTGAACGCCCTGGTCTTGATCATGGTGCATTGGGCCGCCTCCGGCCAGCGCCGCGCCTTGGCGGGTAAGTCATTCGCCGTCGGCTGGCTGGGCTATCTGCTGATCGCTGCCGGCGCCGCCGTGGTAAACTGGTTTTTCGCCTCTTTGTTCCACACCACGGCGATCGAGTCGGTGCCTTTGATTGTCAGTCATGCCATCGGCACCGCCGCCTATCCTTTGGTGGCTATTTTCCTTGCCCGTATGCAGACCCTGACCCGGCAGAGCTAGGATCGGGGGGCTGGCATAGATGGAACGCGGCGACGGAAACCGGCATAAAACATTTAGCCGCCGACTGGCCCTGCTGGGCGGCGGTCAGTTCGTCCTGGCATCGCTCTTGATGGGGCGGATGTACTATCTACAAGTGCTCGAATCTGATCAATATCAGATGCTGGCCGAGGAAAACCGCATTTCCATGCGCCTGCTGGCCCCGCCGCGGGGCCTGGTGCTGGACCGGTTTGGCCGTGAACTGGCCTCGAACCGGCAGAATTATCGGGTTGTTCTGATTGCGGAGCAGACCAACGGCGTAACCGAAACCCTGGACCGTTTGGCCAGGGTGATACCCATACATCCACACCAAAGGCGCAGAGTGCTGCGCGAAATCAAGCGCAAACGCCCCTTCGTGCCTATCAAGGTGGCGGAAAATCTGACCTGGGAGCAATTCGCCCGCATCAATGTGCTGCTGCCCGACCTGCCCGGCGTACAGCCTGATGTTGGCGAGGGCCGTCATTACCCGGTCGGTGTGGAAACCGCCCATATCGTCGGTTATGTCTCCTCCGTATCCGAGGCTGATCTGACCGGCGATCCGCTGTTGGAATTGCCGGGCTTTCGCATCGGCAAGAACGGTATTGAAAAGGTTTATGACGAAAGTTTGCGTGGCAAGGCCGGCAATTCCCAGGTCGAAGTCAACGCCTATGGCCGGGAGATCAGGGAGTTGGCGCGCCAGGACGGCCAGCCCGGCGACGATGTTGTCCTGACCGTTGATGCCGAACTGCAGGAAAAGATCACCCGGCGCCTGGCCGATGAAAGTGCGGCCGCCGTGGTTATGGATATCCACCAGGGCGATATCCTGGCCATGGTATCGTCGCCCACCTATGACCCGAACGCCTTCAACCTCGGGATGTCCAACAAGGCCTGGCGGGCCCTGGTGCAGCATCCGCGCAAGCCGTTGATAAACAAGGCTATCGCCGGGCAATACCCGCCTGGCTCCACCTTCAAGATGGTGGTCGCCCTGGCGGCGCTGGAAGCCGGCGTTGTCGGACCAGGCCACAAGGTCTTTTGCAATGGCGTCACGGAGTTGGGCAATACCAAATTCCATTGCTGGCGGCACCGCTTCGGCGGCCATGGCTGGGTCGATATGAAGCAGTCGATCGCGCAATCCTGCGATATCTACTTTTATGACATCGCGCGCCGTCTGGGCGTCGACCGGATTGGCGAGATGGCTCGGCGCTTTGGCCTGGGCGAGGCGTTGAATATCGAACTGCTTGGCGAACGCAACGGCCTCGTGCCCAGCAAGGATTGGAAATTGGCGGTCACCGGCGTGCCCTGGCAAATGGGCGAAACGTTGATTACCGGTATCGGCCAGGCCTATCTGCTTGCAACGCCGTTGCAGTTGGCGGTGATGGCGGCGCGTCTGGCCAATGGCGGCATGGCTGTCAG
This sequence comes from uncultured Rhodospirillaceae bacterium, assembly GCA_964590195.1. GTDB lineage: Bacteria > Pseudomonadota > Alphaproteobacteria. The sequence goes on from CAZPWJ010000038.1 coordinate 12,404, forward strand.
GCCCAGATTATCCCGGGCCCGGGTGCCGCTGCGTGGCCGAGACGCCGCCGCTGATCAACAGGCCTCGCCCATTGGCGTATCGGCTGCCAATTTGAAGGTTATAACCGATGCCATGGTCGAGGCGGTCAACGGCGAGCGGGGCACGGCGCGGAAATATACGCTGGATCCGGAACTCGATCAGATGATGGCCGGCAAGACGGGCACTGCGCAGGTCAGGCGTATCTCCAAGGCGGAACGCAAGGCGGGCGGCAAACTGGCTAAGGAGACGCCGTGGAAGGAGCGCGATCATGCCCTCTTCACGGCCTTCGCGCCGGTTGGCGCGCCGCGCTATGCCACTGCCGTGGTGGTCGAACACGGCGGTTCGGGCACATATGCGGCGAAACTAACGAAGGATATCATGACCGAAGTGCTGCGCGGCGACCCCTTGGCGCGCGCCGCCATGGGCCAAAACGGCGCCGGTGCCGGTGTCGACGGCAAGGACGGCGGTGGCCGCGCGGACAATCAACGCAACAGGGAGCGCAGGATCTAGGCCATGTCTTTGGGCGGACCCATGGGGCGGCAGGTTGATCTGACCCTGCTGCAAAAGCTGGTTCAGATTAATTGGTTGCTGATCGTTCTGATCTCGCTGATCGCCGGGGTTGGCTTTGCCATGCTGTATTCCGCCGCCAACGGCAGTATCGATCCTTGGGCCTCGCGGCAGATGGTCCGTTTTGCCGCCGGGCTTGGCCTGATGCTGTTGATCGGCCTAATCGATATTCGCGCCTGGCTGCGCCATGCCTATCTGATTTATATCGCCGCCCTGTTGTTGGTGGTGGCGGTGGAAGTGATGGGCGTGGTCGGCATGGGGGCCCGCCGTTGGGTCAACCTTGGGCTGTTCCAATTGCAGCCCTCGGAAGTGATGAAGATTGCCATGGTGCTGGCCCTGGCACGCTTCTACCACAGCCTGCCGCTCGAGGAAGTTGGCCGGATCCGCTGGCTTATCGTGCCCGCCGTGTTGATCCTGGTGCCGGTGGCATTGGTCATGCGCCAGCCCGACCTGGGTACGGCGATCCTGTTGCTGGCGACGGCAACGGCGATGCTGTTGCTGGCCGGGGTGCGTCTGTGGAAATTCGCCGTGGCGAGCGGCGCGCTGCTGCTGGCCATACCGCTGGCCTGGCGCTTCATGCTGCATGGCTATCAAAAAGACCGGGTACTGACTTATCTGAACCCGGAGCGCGACCCCCTGGGCGCCGGCTATCATATCATGCAGTCAAAGATTGCCCTGGGTTCCGGCGGGCTGTTCGGCAAGGGCTTCATGCAGGGTACGCAAAGCCATCTGGCTTTTTTACCCGAGCGCCAGACCGATTTCATTTTCACCATGCTGGCGGAGGAATTCGGCCTGGTCGGCTGTCTTGGTCTGTTGGGCCTGTATGTGCTGGTCATCGTCTATGGCTATGCCATCGCCGTCCGCTCGCGCAGTCAATTTGGGCGGCTATTGGCCGCGGGGGTGATCAGCACCTTCTTCCTGTATGTCTTCATAAACATGGCCATGGTGATGGGGTTGATCCCGGTGGTCGGCGTGCCCCTGCCGCTGGTGTCATACGGCGGTACTTCGATGATGTCCCTTCTGATCGGCTTTGGCCTGGTGTTGAGCGTCTATGTCCACCGCGACGTGGTGATCTCGCGCCGGCCCAGTTATGGGGACTGAGGCGCGACACGCTCTAATCTTCGGCTAGAAAGCTCCGCAGCTCCTCCACGAACATGGGCCAGGCGGGCTCGTCTTCGAGGATCAGGTGATTTTCGCCTTGAAGGGGCACGAATTTGGCGCCGGGCATCATGGCGGCCATGCGCCGGCCTTCACTAAATGGTGCAACTCCGTCATCCCGGCAATGCATGACCAGTGTGGGCACCGTTACCTGTTCCAGTAGCTCCGTTACATCCACGTTGTCATTGGCCTGCCGGATACGCACCGCGTTTTCGGGTGACACTGAGATGCGTTGCAGCTCGTTGAACCAGTCCCATTGCTCCGCCGTGCCGCCGGGAACAAAGCCCGATGTAAACATCTGCCGAAAGGCCGGGTTATCCTGCCCCCAGCCATGCTGGATCAGTGTGCGCATGGCGATGGCCTGGTCCTTTACCGTGGAGGACCCTCGTTTTTCCTGTCCGCGGGCGAAACCGCCGTAGAGTATAAGATGGCTGACCCGTTCCGGATGGCGCACCGCATAGGCGATTGAAATGGCGCAACCCTGCGAGATGCCGAGCAGTGGAAAGCGCTCTAGTTTGGCCGCATCGACAACGGCTGCCAGATCATTCACGAAAGCATCGAACGAGACCTCGTCGACATCCCAGTCCGATAGGCCGTTGGCCCGCTGATCAAAGCGGATCAGCGTGTTTTCGCGGCTAAGCTCCACCAATGTATGGCGCCAAATTGGGCTTTGCCAATCATACTCAAGGTGGCTCATCCAATGGGGTGCCCTCACAAGGGGCGGGCCCGAACCCGCCGTGGCGTAGGCGATTTCGGCACCATCAAAGGAAGTGCAAAATTGAATCTTCTGCTCCACCGGGACAGATAGAACGTCTGTCTCGTCAGACTTGCCATCCCATTTCCAGCACCGCAGGGGGCGGCTGATATTCTTCAAATGTTGTTCGCCGGCATCGGTAAAACTGACGCTGACCTTGTCGACGATCTGGCTATGCACACTGTCGGAGGTCATGATCCCGCCCGCCGGCGCGATGCCCTCCAGGCGGGCCGCGATGTTGACGCCGTCACCGAAGATATCGCCATCCTCGATCATGATGTCACCCAGATTGACGCCGATGCGAAACTTGATGTCTTGCCCGGCCATGGTTTTTTGAAACGCCACAGCACAGGCGACCGCGTCCACCACCGAGCTGAATTCAGCCAGGGCGCCATCGCCCATCATCTTGGCGATGCGGCCGTTATGCTCGGCGATGCAGGGATTAAAATGCTGCTGCCAGATGTCGCGTAGATCCGCCAAGGTGCCGGCTTCATCCAGGCCCATCATCTTGCTGTAGCCGACCACGTCAGCCGCCAATATTGCCGCCAAGCGCCGGATAACTCCGCCGTCCACCATACTTTTTCCCCTACGTTACTCTGCGGCTTAACCTATCATGGCTTCAGGCGCCGGCCTTAATCAGATCAGCGCATTTTTCACCGACCATGATGCTGGGGGCGTTGGTGTTGCCGGACGGCATGGTGGGAAAGATTGATGCATCCGCGACGCGCAGCCCATCCAGGCCATGCACCCTCAGTTGATCATCAACCACAGTGTTGGGGCCTTGCCCCATGCGGCAGGTGCCAATGGGATGATAGGCGGTTTCCGAATTCTCTCTGATCCATTGTTCGATGGCCGCGTCGCCGTCGACGGCCGTGCCCGGCGAATATTCCTCGCCCCGGAACGGATCCATGGGCGCGGCGCCGACAATGCGGCGCATCATTTTGAAGCCCTCGACCATGGTATCCCGGTCAATCTGGTCGCCGAGAAAATTGAACTTGATGGCCGGCTGGGCCTGCGGCTCGGCGGAGCGGATATGGATCGAACCCAGGCTCTCCGGGCGCAGTTGATAGCAGGCCACGGTCATGCCGGGGAAGGGGTGCAGCTTGCGCCGCTTCGGATCTTTCACGGCATAGGGCACCAGGTGCATCTGCACATCCGGTGTCTCCAGGTCTGGCCTGGTCTTCAGGAATGCCAGCAAGGGTGCCGAGGGCAGGCTGATGAAGCCGCCGCCCGTTGCCATGTATTTCAAGGCCTGGCCGACCAGATTGATGCCGCGGGCGCGCTCGTTATACGAAACGCCCGGCGCCGTCACCTTCCATTGGATGCGGGCATTGATGTGGTCGCGGAAATTCTCGCCCACCGCAGCCAGCTCGTGCTGCACGGCGATACCATGTGCCTGCAATACCTCCGGCCTGCCGATGCCGGACAGTTCCAGGATCTGCGGCGAACCAATGGCGCCCGCCGACAGGATCGTTTCACCGGCCCGCGCCTCGGTGGTCACCCCGCCCTGGGAATAACTGACGCCCAGGCAGCGTTTGCCCTCCAGGATCAGACCATGGGTCAGGGCCTCGGTGACCACGTGAAGATTAGCCCGCGTCATGGCCGGGCGCAGATAGCAATGCGCCGTGCTCATGCGCCGCCCGCCCGATATGGTCGCCTGGGTTTTGACGATGCCTTCCTGGTCCGGGCCATTGTAGTCGGGGTTGCGGCGATAGCCCGCCGCCACGGCCGCATCAAACATGGCATCGTACAGAGGATTTTGATCGGGCACTTCCGTGACGCTCAAAGGCCCGCCGCTGCCACGCAGGCCGCCGTCGCTGCCCTTTTCGTAATTCTCCATGCGCTTGAACAGCGGCTCCACATCCTGCCAGCTCCAGCCCCGGTTGCCGAATTGCGCCCAGGTGTCGTAATCCAGGGTTTGCCCCCGCACATAGACCAGGCCGTTGATGGACGATGAACCGCCGAGCAGCTTGCCGCGGGGCACCGGAATGGCGCGGTTGGCGGTGCCGGCCTCGGGCTCGGAGGTGAAACGCCAATTGGCGCCCGGATGGTCAATCAACAGACCGAAACTGACCGGCAGGCGGGAATAGGGATGGCTGGCCTTGCCCGCTTCCAACAGCAGCACCCGGTTGCTGGGGTCCTCGCTTAAGCGATAGGCCAGTGCGGCCCCCGCCGATCCCGCCCCGACGATGATATAGTCGTACTGTGTTTGCGCTGCGTCGTTCATCCGGCTCTACCTCCCCTTTGCCATCCCACCCTATGCGGGTAAACGGCCATCATGCAAGGGCCGGAAAACGATGGTCCGATAGGTCAGCCGTGCTGGTCGCTGGCCATGACCTCGTCGAATTTGGCCTTTTTTTCGTCGCTGGCTTCGATTTGATATTTGCCGGTCCATTCATCGTATGGCATGCCGTAAACAATTTCCCTGGCCCCGGCCTTGTCCAACTCCAGGCCCTTTTCGTTGGCGGCTTCCATATACCAGCGCGACAGGCAGTTGCGGCAAAAGCCGGCCAGGTTCATCATGTCGATATTCTGCACATCCGTACGTTTTTGCAGATGGTCGCGCATACGGCGATAGGCCGCCGCTTCCAGCTCAAGCTGCGTCTGTGCATCGATGTTTTGCGTGGTCATTTGTTCTCTCCCCATATTCCCTGCTCTTATATATAGCCTCACATAGGCCTCCGGCTATAGGCCTTGGACGGTTTCAGCGATCAGCCAATCCACCACTTGGCGAAGCGCGTCATCTTTCGTGGCGCCGCCGGCGATGGCGTCGTCATGAATGCGTACCTGGGTTTGCGCCGATGTGCCCCGGCTGAGGATCTCGCGGGCATGGCGGATCTCGTCGCCACAGCCCAGGCTTTCTGCTTCGGGGGCGACCATCTCCATGATTTCCGCCAATAGCTCCTCGTAGGGCACCTGCTCGCCCAGGCCGAAATCCACCATGGTGTTGGTGATGCCATAGCGTTGCGCCCGCCAGCGGTTCTCCTTCACACAGATCAGGGGATAGATGCGCCAGCGCTGATTGGAGGTGCGCAGACGGTACAGCATGGCCAGGACACACTGATATAGCGCGGCGATGGTCAGGGTATCTTCCAGACTGGTGCAGATGTCGGTCATGCGCATTTCGAGGGTCGGAAAGCGCGCCGAGGGGCGCATGTCCCACCAGATCTTGGTGCCATCCTCGATCACGCCGGCGTTGACCAGGCGGCGGACCAGGCGTTCGTATTCGCCATAGCTGTCGAAACGTTCCGGCACGCCGGTGCGGGGCAGGGCATCGAACACAGTCAGGCGATAGGACATCAGACCGGTGTTCTCGCCGCCCCAGAACGGCGACGAAGTGCTCAAGGCCAGCAGGTGCGGCAGAAAATAGGTCGCCTGGTTCATCAGGTCGATGCGCATGTCCTCGTCTTCCACGGCGACGTGGACATGCATGCCCGAAATCAACAGCCGCCGTACCGTGGCCTGCAGGGCGTGAGCCAGATCGTCGTAGCGCTCCTTGTCCGTATGGCTCTGCTGGCTCCAATGGGCAAACGGATGGGTCGAGGCGGCGATCGGCGCCAGACCGTATTGCCCGGCAACCTCGGCCACGGTGCCGCGCAGTTCCTGTAGTTCCCCCCGTGCTTCGCCAATATGGTTGCAGACCCTGGTGCCGACCTCGATCTGTGAACGCATGAACTCCGCCGTCACCCGTTGTCCCAGGCGGGCCTCGCAATCCCGCAGCAGACCTGGCGGTGGATTGGTGGCCAGATCGCGGCTTTCCCGGTCCACGAGGAGGTATTCCTCTTCGATCCCCATGGTGAAACTGGGTTTGGAAATTGTCATGCTCCCGTCCTCGCCAGATGCTGCTTCAGGTACCACTCTCGCCAGTGTGAAAGGCCGCCAATACAGGCCTTAAAGCCGTCGCCAGAATATGGGCCCAGCGCTTCGTGCCCGCCGCGGTTTCAATTAGATCCTGACGGATTTCAAAGACGGCAATGGGTAAATCGTTATCCGCGGCATGAATATGCAGTGCATAGCCCGGCGGATTGGTGCCGTTATAAGGCTCGTTCTCACCGACCAGCAAGCCTGGGTCCCGGCCCAGTTCGCGTATCACTGGGGCGGCCAGACGCTGGTCCTGGTCCCACAGTACGCCAACATGCCAGGGCCTTTGGAAGCCCTCCATCTCGGGCGTGAAGGAATGCACCGATATCAGCGCCAGGGTCTGATGTTGTTGATCATGGCTACGGATACGGCGCTCGATTTCGTCGTGGTAGGGATGAAAGTAGCGTTCCATCCGACTCTGGCGTTCGGCCAGATCCAGGTTGGCATTGCCGGGGACGGCGACGCCGTCGCTGCTTTCCGGGATCGAACTGGCCACGCCAAAGGGTCGGTTGCAATCGACCACCAGGCGTGAGGTGCCGCACAGCACCGCCGGGGCGTCCAGCAGCGCGGCCAGCTGGCCCGCCACCTCCGCCGCGCCAATATCCCACGCGATGTGCCGCGAAAGTTGCTCTTCGGTCAGGCCAAGATCGCCATACTCCGCCGGTATATGACGGCTGGCATGATCACAGATGATCAGGGCCGGCGCTGCGCCATTGTCGTTAACCACGGTAAAGGGAATATGTGCAATGCCGCCAGCTTCGGTACTGGAGCTTTGTCTCATGGCCTAATGCAATTCAAAGTCATTTGTTCTCAAAAGTTCACTTCGTTTCAACAGGGCAAACCAAGTCCCGTACTTAGCAGAATTCGGCTGGCGCCTAAACCGGGTTTGTCTTGGCCCGTTTGTCTCGGCCTTGTCGTTACCTTTGATGGCTCCTATTCTGTTTGCAGGTGCGGTCGTGGACAGGGCTTGTGCGACGAAAAATATCCGGAGAGTTTAGGTGATGCGGAAATCCATGCGGGTAGGCGGCGCATGAGCGAAATGCGCGATGACGAAAACCGGCGGGCCTTGCTGGGGCGCCTGTTTCGGGCCGCCGTGGCCGCCGCCGATCCAGCGGTTTGCCTACCGCCGCATCTGCCCGAGGCGCCGGCTTCCAATGGTGGGCGCACCGTGGTGCTGGGTGCGGGCAAGGCCGCCGCGAGCATGGCCAGGGCGGTCGAGGATAACTGGACGGGCGCGGTTACGGGCCTGGTGGTGACCCGCTATGGCTATGCCGTCCCGACCCAGTCGATCGAGGTTGTCCAGGCCGCCCACCCGGTGCCCGATACCGCCGGCGAGGCTGCGGCGGCGCGTATTCTGGCTCTTGCCTCGGATCTGGGCCCGGACGATTTGCTGTTGGTGCTGATTTCTGGCGGTGGTTCCTCGCTGTTGAGCTTGCCCGCCCCCGGCCTTGATCTGGGTGACAAACAGGCGGTCAATCAGGCCTTGTTGCGCAGCGGCGCGCCGATCGACCAGATGAATGTAGTGCGCAAGCATCTCTCCGCCATCAAGGGGGGCAGGCTGGCCGCGGCGGCGGCCCCGGCCCGTGTCGTCAGTTTGCTGATATCCGATGTGCCGGGCGATGATCCGGCGATCATAGCCTCCGGTCCGACGGTGGCCGATCCATCCACATTTGCCCAGGCGCGGGAGATCCTGGCGCGCTATGGAATATCGCCGCCCGATGCCGTGGCCCAGCATCTGGCGGCGGCGGAGATGGAAACGCCGAAGCCGGGCGATGCCTGTTTTGCCCGCTGCGAGACGCTGCTTGTTGCCACGCCGGCGCAGTCTATCGATGCGGCGGGGGAGGTCGCGGCGGCGGCCGGCTATGAAGTGGAACTGCTGGGCGATGATCTGGAGGGCGAGGCGCGCGAGCTGGGCGCCCAGCATGGGGAGATGTCCCTGGCACATCTGGCGGCCGGGCGGCGGGTGGCGTTACTATCCGGCGGCGAGACGACGGTCACGGTGCGCGGTCAGGGCCGCGGCGGACGCAATCTCGAATACCTGGCTGGTCTGGCCCTGGCGCTTGGCGGCGGTTCCGGCATTAGCGCCATTGCCTGCGACACCGACGGCATTGACGGCACGGAAGACAATGCCGGTGCCGTCGTCATGCCCGATACCTTGACCCGCGCCGCCGCCGCCGGCTTGGACCCTGGCACCTTGCTGGCCAACAACGATGCTTATGCCTTGTTTAATGCCTTGGATGATCTGGTGATTTGCGGTCCGACCCTGACGAATGTAAACGACTTTCGCGCAATTTTGGTTGATCCCGTGTAAACTGTGCCGATGCAAAGAAACCGTTCGACCAAAATAATTGCGACCCTTGGCCCCGCCAGCAGCGATCAGGAGACCATCGCCGCTCTTCACGCGGCGGGGGCGGATCTGTTCAGGCTTAATTTCAGCCACGGCGAGCATGCCGATCATCTTGCCCGGCTCGAGGCCATTCGCGCCGTGGAGCAGGCGTCCGGAACGCCGATCGGCGTCATGGCCGATCTGCAAGGCCCGAAAATCCGCATCGGCACCATCCAGGGCGATGGCGTCGATCTCGCCGTCGGCGCTGCGTATCGGCTCGATCTGACGGACCAGCCTGGGGACGAGACGCGGGCGCCGCTGCCTCATCCGGAAGTTTTCGCGGCCCTGGAAGAAGGCATGGATCTTTTGATCGACGACGGCCGATTGCGACTGACGGTCAAACAGCTTGGCGATGATTTCGCCGCCTGCGAGATCGTGACGGGGGGCCGCCTGACCGACCGCAAGGGCGTCAACCTGCCGCAGGCATTGTTGCCCATGGGCGCGATGACCACCAAGGATCAGGCGGATTTGCGTTTCGCGCTTGATGCCGGCGTCGATTGGGTGGCGCTGTCGTTCGTGCAACGGCCCGATGATATCGCCGAGGCCCGGCGCCTGATCGCGGGCCGGGCGGCGGTGCTGGCAAAGATCGAGAAGCCGGCCGCCCTGCATCAGATCGACGAGATTATTGAATTGGCCGATGCGGTCATGGTGGCGCGCGGCGACCTCGGCGTGGAACTGCCGGTAGAGGATGTCCCCGCCTTGCAAAAGGATCTGGTCCGCCGCGCCCGGCGCGCCGGCAAGCCGGTGGTGGTGGCGACCCAAATGCTGGAAAGCATGATTTCGGCGCCGGTGCCGACGCGGGCGGAGGTTTCCGATGTCGCGACCGCTGTCTATGATGGTGCCGATGCGGTGATGTTGTCGGGGGAAACGGCATCGGGCGATTTTCCCGTGCAGGCTGTCGAGGTCATGGACCGGGTCGCGGCCAAGGTCGAGAGCGACCCCGGCTACCGCGCCATCATGGATGCCGAGCATGCGGACCCGGAGGCGACCTCGGCCGACGCGATCACCGCCGCCGCCCGCCAGGTTGCGGAAACGATCTCGGCCACCGCTATCGTTACCTATACCACGTCCGGCTCCACCGCCCTGCGCGCGGCCCGCGAACGTCCGGCGGTTCCGACCCTGGTTTTGACGCCAAGCCTGATTACCGCCCGCCGCCTGGCCGTGGCCTGGGGGCTTAGTTGCGTGCACAGCGCGGATGCTTCCGGTTTCACCGATATGGTGGACCGGGCCTGCCGGGCCGCCGCCGACCGCGGCATCGCCACAAGCGGCGACCGCCTGGTGATCACAGCCGGCGTCCCGTTTGGTACGCCGGGCGCCACCAACACCCTGCGCATAGCCTGGGTGCCCTAGGCCTGGCGGCCTAGGGGCCTTTTCGTTCGCGCAACGCGCTGCGCGCGCCGCTCCACGAGGGGCGGCGCAGTAGCGCCGGGCCCGCGCAGCGGTGCGCCCCTGGGCGCACAAGCGTGAGCGAAAACAGCTGGTTTTGTTTCGAACCTTATCGAAACAAAACTAGATATCCTTGCCCTTGACGGCGGGGAGCAGGCGTTTGACCGCCGCCTTGGCCTGGCCCAGGTGAGGGTTGACGATCAGGGCACGCTCGAACGCATCAAGCGCGTCGGCTTCTTTTTGCAGCCGCATATATATAAGGCCCAAGCCACTCAGGGCGCCAAAGTGCCGGGGTTCCAGATCCAGGGTGCGTTCCACATCCGCAATGGAATCATCGTATTGCCCCAATAGGAAATAGACCGTGGCCCGCTTGTTCCAACCTTCCGCATAATCCGGCGCTATGGCGACGACGCTGTGCAGAAGTTCCAGCGCTTCGCCATATTTCTGCTGCCCCATGGCATTGACGACCCGACCCATGAGCAATTCCAAGGTGGGGCTTTTGCTTTCCAGCCAGACACCCCAGATCATCTGTTCGATCAACCGTGCCTCGCGCGGTTCGTTGACATCCTGCAGTTGGAAAAACAACTGATCCAGCCGTGGATCGGTTTGATCAGCCCGCGCCACCGCCGCCCCGTCCAGCATGAAGGCAAGGATGACTGCCGGAATAACCGCCAAAATAACCCTGGTATAATGTGCGATCCTGATCATGCGACGATGATAGATAGCGCGGCCCGGACATGCCAGCGGTTAGCGATTCCAACCCATCATTTTGTCGTGAAGAAACGCGATCTGTTCTAGGAGGTACCGCTTAGGAACGGCGCCAATTTGGCGATCAGGGATTCCGGCTTGCCGGCGACCAGATCCGGATAGCGCTCCCGGCAGCTTTCAATCAACTGGTCTTGAAAGGCTTCCCGGCCCTCGACGCTATCGGGGGTGTCGATGCTGGCCCGCAGCTTGCTGGCCGCCGCCACCACTTCGGCGACGGAGCGGGGCAGCTTTGCCGCCTTGCATAGGGCCAATGCACCCTTTTGATCGCCATTGGCAATCAATGCGTGGATATTGGCCTGGTCGACGCCGGCGCGCCGGGCCGCGGCGGTTTCGAAGAACCCTAAATGGCCCGTGCACAAGGATCGCAGGATCAAGGTTGGTGTCAGACGGCCCTTGGTGTCCAATTGGCGGACCAATTGTTCCAGGTGCGCCTGGCGTTCCTCTGGATCCGCGATATCCAGGGTTGTTATTTCCTGGCCGCGGGCGATCAGACGGTCGGCGACTTCCGGAGATAGTCCGCTCATTGCGCTCAGGCGCTGGCGGAGGGATTCCGAGACCACGGTGATTAGCCGTTCGGCCAATTTGGGCGGGAACGAGGGCCGGCGGACGATACTGGTGATGACTGCCTCGCTGTCCGAGAAACGGTCGATCACCTTGTTCGAGGTGTCGTCGGATATCTCGGCGCCGTGGTTGCGCACCAGGGCGACAACAACATTTTCGTTGCCTGCTTCGACCAGGGCGTCCGAGACCGGGGCCGAGACGGTTTCGCGCCGTGCCACCGCCTGCTGCCAGGCTTCCGGCTGGCTCCGCGCGATTTCGATCAACTCTTTATCGGTGAAAACCAGAGAATAATGCAGCATCGGCGTCGCGACTTCGGCGACGTCCCGGGCCAGGGTCATGGCCAGATCCGATGGCACCGCCGGATTGTCCTTCAGACCTTCGGCCAGGGCTTGTCGCACGGCCACGTCCGTGTCCCGCACCATGATGCGGAAAATTGCTTCGGCCAAACGTTGTTCCGCCGGCTGCACGTCTGGGGCATTGAATTCCGTCGTTAACAGGGTGACGGTTTCACGACGCACCTCTGGCGAGCCTTCCTCGCGAAGACGGGTAATCAAATCGGCTGTTAGCTGTGGCATGTTCAAGCCTTAAGGTGCTGCTGCCCGGAGATGCCGGCAATGCATATGGGCATATGGCGATACGCCTACCGGGCAGTTTCGATAATTGGATATTAGGCCATCGAAAATCTTAATATTTCATCAAGATTTTCTCTGAAACGGGAGTTTTGCGGGCTCCGTCGCGGGACCTGTCAGGCGGTTGCCAGACGGGTCGCGGGCCTCTCATCAATGGGCAGGTGCACCAGGGCGGCGAACAGCCCCAAAGCGACGCCAAGCCACCAGACAATGTCGTAGGAACCTGTCTCGTCAAACAATTTGCCGCCCAGCCAGACGCCCAGGAACGAGCCCATCTGGTGCGAAAGGAAAACGAACCCGAACAAAGTCGCCATATAACGCGGCCCGAAAACCTGGGCCACGATGCCTGAGGTCAAGGGGACCGTTGATAGCCAGGTCAGGCCAATGGCGGCGGAAAATAACAGTACGGTCGTTGGGCCGATGGGCAATAGTATGAACAGTGCAATGGCCACGGCACGGAGCAGGTAGAGAAAGCTCAGCAGATTTTTCTTTTGAAACCGGTTGCCCAGGACGCCGGCGCCAATGGCGCCAAAGATGTTGAATAAACCCACCAGGGCCAGGGATTGGGCGCCCAACTCCGCCGACAGGCCCCGATCGGTAATATAGGCCGGTAAATGGGTGCCGATGAAGGCGATATGAAAACCACAGACGAAAAAACCGGCGGTCAGGTATAGATATCCCGAATGTTGCCGGGCCTCGGTTAGGGCTTGGCCCATGGACTGCTTTTCACTTTCCGCCGGTTCGGCGGCGCGGCCACGCAAAACCGTACTCAACGGGATTACCAGTGCGATCATCAGGGCCAGCAATGTCAGCGCGAAAGGCCAGCCATAGGCCGCCAGAAAGGCCTGCCCCATCGGCACCAGCAGGAACTGCCCCATGGAGCCGGCGGCGGTACAGATGCCGAAAGCCAGATTGCGACGTGCTTCGGGCACCATGCGGCCCAGAGCCGCCAGAACCAGCGGAAATGAGGCCCCGGACATGCCAAGACCGACCACAAGGCCGCCGGTGATATGAAACATGCCCGGGCTGGTGGCATGCACCATGCCGTAGATGCCCAGTCCATACAGCGCCCCGCCCACGGCAAGGACCCGGCCCGTGCCAAAGCGGTCCGCGATCATGCCGGCCGCCGGCTGGCCCAGGCCCCACATCAGGTTCTGAATGGCGATGGCCAGGGCGAAGACCTCCCGCCCCCAGCCCAAGTCGACGGACATGGGTGCTAGAAAAAGGCCGAAATTGGCCCGAATGCCAAATCCCAGGAGAGAAATCAGGCCGCCAATCGCCACCAAAAACCAAAAATTTCGCCGCAGCGACCCCATCAGCGGCCCCGTCTCGCCCATATCTCTCCCCAACCCTTCCTTCGAAATTTATTGATGCTATATGTGAACTGCGTATGGATCGGGGTCAAGCCTGGGCCGGTGATTAGCTGTGATGTTTGTGTGAGGATGGATATGGCGCGGATACTTGTTACAAATTCAGAAGGTACCCCCGGCGTGGGCCGCACGGCCGGGATGTTGGCCCAGGGCGCGGGCGGCCTGGATGCGATCGAAGCGGGGATCCGCGAGGTCGAGGCGGATACCACGATCCGTACCGTGGGCCGGGGCGGCTGGCCGAACCTGCTGGGGGAGGTTGAATTGGATGCCGCCATGATCGACGGCAACACCTTCCGCAGCGGCGCAGTTGGCGCCCTGAAAGGCTATCTGCATCCGATCTCGATCGCCCGCGCGGTGCTGGAGCAACTGCCCCATGAAATGCTGGTGGGTGAGGGCGCGGCACGCTTCGCCCATGAAATCGGTGCTGAAACCACGAACAATCTCATTCCGGATTCTGAACGGGTCTGGCGCGAATGGTTTGAGGACAAGGTTCCCGCCGCCGCGCGTGAAAACTGGCCCGATGTGCCCCTAGCTGAACTTTGCCAGCAGGCAATCGACCCCGAGAAGGGCATGGATACCACCGTCTTTCTGTCCTTGGATGGCAAAGGGGAAATCATGGCCGGGGTTTCCACCTCCGGCTGGGCCTGGAAATATCCTGGCCGCCTGGGCGATAGTCCCATCATCGGCGCCGGCTGTTATGCCGATACCCGCTTTGGCGCGGCGGCTTGCACGGGCACCGGCGAGATGGCCATCAGGGCCGGTACCTCGCGGGCCATTGTGCTGTACATGAAAATGGGCCTGTCATTAGAGGCCGCTGTGGATGAAGCCATCGATGATCTGCGCCAGCTAAAAGGCGGTTTGATCCAGCGCATCACCCTGCACGCTATCGACCGTAATGGTGATCACAGAGTGGTTGCGGTCAATGCCGAGGAACAACTAACCTACTGGCTGTGGCGGGAGGGCGATGATGCCCCCCATGCCGAACCGGCTGAAATACTAGCGCTTTAGGCTACCGATGTGTCTTGTTCACCCAAGCGGCCAATCTGATCGCACGCTGCTAAACCGGCGTCAGCTTCTGGCGGGTTTGGCCAGTGCCGGCGCGCTGGCTGGGACGGCGGGCTGTGTCGCGACAAACGCGGCATCGGGGCGGGACAGCTTTACCGGTTTCCGCTCCATCGAGGATGATATCGCCGAGGGCCGGGCCAATCATCCGAAAATTCTAAAATCCTTTGGCGGTGCCTATGAAGATCGGCGCCTGGCGGGTTACGTACAGAACATCGGCCTGAACCTGTCCAAGGGGACCGAGTATCAGCAGTATCCATATCGTTTCACGATCCTGAATACGCAAATCGTCAATGCCTTCGCCCTGCCCGGCGGCTACATCTATATCACCCGCGGCTTGCTCGCCCTGGCCTCATCCGAAGCGGAACTGGCCGGGGTGCTGAGCCACGAACTGGCCCACGTTACCGCCCGCCATGGCGCTGAACGCCATGGCGCCCAGCAGATCGCGCAACTGGGTCTGTTGCTGGGGGCGGTGGGTTTGCGGGCCGCCGGTTTGCCATCAGACCTGATGCAGGTAGGCCAGACCGTCGCCATGGCAGCTATCAAGGGCTATTCCCGGGAGCACGAATTCGAGGCCGATACCCTGGGGGTCCGTTATATGAGCCGGGCCGGTTATAATGCCGATGCCATGGCCTCGTTTCTGGGTAGTTTGCGGGAGCATTCCATGGTCGAGGCGCGGGTGTTGGGCCTGCCGCCAGGCAAAGTGGACGAATTCAACATCATGTCGACCCATCCGCGCACGGTGGAGCGTGTGAAGCAGGCCCAGATCCAGGCCCAGGCGTCGGCGGCAAGCGGCCGCGGCGGCGGACGCTGGCGGCGGGATCAATATTTGAACCACCTCGACGGCATGATGTTCGGCGATGATCCGAAACAGGGCGTTATCCGAGGGCGGAAATTCATCCATCCCGGTCTGCGCTTTGAATTCCAGGCGCCCGAGGGCTTCCATCTGCGCAACAGCCCAACGAGGGTCGAGGCGCGCCACCCCTCCGGCGCGGCGATGATTTTCGATATGGCGCCCGCGAAAGGCGCCCGCACGGCGGCGGATTATCTGCGCCATGTCTGGGCCGCCAAGACCCGGCTACGGGATCTGGAAAGCGTTGTTATCGATGGCCATGAGGCGGCCACGGGCTGGGCCGAAGGGCGGGGGCAAAACGGCCCGGTCCAAATTCGGGCCCTGGCGATCCGCCGCGACCGTGACCGCTTTTACCGCTTCATGTATATTTCGCCCCTAAATCAGGCCGGACGCTGGGCTCGGCCGATCTGGCAATCTGGATTGTCATTCCGCCGTATCGGCCCGGCGGCGGTGGCCAAGGTCCGGGCACAGCGGTTATTGGTGGTGCCCGCCCGGCCCGATGACAACATAGCCGGACTGGCCCGCACGCTGCCCTACGGCCAATATAATGAAAGTTGGTTCCGGGTGCTGAACGATTTGGCGCCGAACCAGCCAATCAGAAAAAATCAGCGCCTGAAGATCGTTGCGCAATAGCCGCTAACTCTTGCTATCGCGACCGTAGTCATCCTCGCTGCGCACGATATCGTCATCATCCAGGTACGCGCCGGACTGCACCTCGATCAGTTTCAGGTCGATCTTGCCGGGGTTCTCCAGACGGTGCCAGGCACCGATGGGGATGTAAGTGGACTGGTTCTCCTCCAATAAAACGGTTTCATCACCGCGGGTCACCAAGGCCGTGCCTTCGACCACGATCCAATGTTCGGCCCGGTGGTGATGCATCTGCAGGGAAAGCTTTTGCCCAGGTTTGACGGTGATCCGTTTGACTTGAAAGCGTTCGCCATTGTCCATGCCTTCGTAATAGCCCCAGGGACGGTAGACCCGTGGGTTCTGTTCTGCCTCGTCCCTGCCTTCGGCCTTCAGACGGTCGACGATGGCTTTGACATCCTGGGCCTTGTCCCGGCTGGCTACCAATACCGCATCGGCGGTCTCGACAATTACCAGATCACTGACCCCGAGGGCGGTAACCAGCCGCTTTTCAGACCGGACATAGGAATTTTCCACATCACCCAGGATCACGTCGCCCATGGTAACATTATTGGATGCATCGCCCGTCTGTCGCAGACCCAGTTCCCACAATGCCGACCACGAGCCGATGTCGCGCCAACCCATATCGGCACTGACCACCGCGGCCGCGTCGGTCTTTTCCATGACCGCATAGTCGATCGAGGTATTGGGATTCGTGGCGAAGGCGGGGGCATCAAGACGGGTGAAGGAAAGATCCCGCTGTGCGCCATCGACGGCCGCCCGACAAGCCTGCACAATTTCCGGCGACAGACGCTCCATCTCGGCCAGCAACCGGTCGGCGCGAAACATAAACATGCCGCTGTTCCAGTTGAACTCTCCGGATTTCAACATCGCCTGGGCCTTTGCCTGGGGGGCTTTTCAACGAATTGGGCGACCTTGTAACAGCCCGTGACGCCGGCAATGGCGGTGCCACGCTTGATATAACCATAGCCGGTTTCGGGCGTTGTCGGGGTAACGCCAAAGGTTACCAGGGCACCGCCGTGGGCGGCCTCCGCCGCCACGTCGATTGCCGACAGAAAGCCCTGAGTGTCGGCAATACGGTGATCGGACGGCAGGATCAGGATGATCGCGTCCGGCGAGCGGGCTGAAGCCAGCATCGCCCCAACCGCCGCCGCCGGTGCGGTATTGCGGCCCACGGGTTCAAGCACGATGTCGGTTGGTTCAACGCCGATGGCGCGTAGCTGCTCGGCGATGATGAAGCGGTGTTCATCGTTGCAGATCATTGTTGGTGGGTTGAAGCGCACGGGGTCGGCAACGCGTTTCACGGTCGCCTGCAACATGGAATGGCTGTCGATCAGGGGCAATAGTTGCTTGGGATAAACGGCCCGGGATAGCGGCCACAGCCGCGTGCCCGAGCCGCCTGAAAGAATGACCGGATCTATCCGTACAGACATGCTTCAATTCCTGGTTATCTGCTCGCCGCGACGCAATACGGCCTATCGGCGATTTCCCAAACTGCTTATTTGCCAAAATGCACCGACAGGGTAAAGCAGGATTGTACCAGAATACCAGTCGCGGTCATGGGGTTGAGGGAGCGGCCGTTGCCGAATTGGCAACGTTCCGCATGGGCCTTGATGGTCATGCCCAGGCCCAGTACGTCCCAGGCAATATTGGCGCCGGGGGTGTTGATCCCCCCCAGGGCGTGCATGGCCGCCCAAACGTCGTCACGGGCGCGCAAGATACCATACGGTTCGCTGTTTCCGGGGTTGAAAGGCACAGGTGTACGCCGGATGTCCCGGCTGGCAAGGCCGCCAAGGCTGGCGCGCTGAAAGATTGCCTCGAATTTCTGTGCCGCCGCCGCTGCCTGGCTGTCGATGCGGCCCTTGTTCAACAGGGCTTGAACGGTATCGACGGCGCGCATGGGATAGCTGGGTGGACCACCGTCATCTTCGCAGGCGATCTGTATACGGCTTAGGGCCGGGCGGTCTTCGTTCAGGGCGTGATGCTGCATACGCCAGCGCGATGGCTCGATCGCCGCATCTGCTTGCCCTGGGCTAAGTTTCAGGCGGCGCCTTCGCTGGCGGCGACTCCGTGCTCCACCGCCGGACGGCTTCATCCCTTGCCCGCTGCTAGCCATCTACGCCTCGTCCAGTAGCGGCCGGCCGGTCAGGTGTGATTCGCGGCTGATCTGTTCGACAGTGAATTCCCTGTCGCGAGCCGGGTCGACACTGCGGAGATGGTGCGTGGCGCAATATGATTTTCCGGGAACTCGCGGGCGCTGGCAATAGCGCCATTGTCCGCTGCCAACGTCGCCGTCGATCCAGCGGCAGCCAACTGTGTTTTGTTCAGGGCGGCGTTCCGCCCAATTCGTGGCGGGTTTTGTTCCAGGTTCATGGTTGCCGGCGGAATAGGCTGGAGCAGGATGCTCTACGCTGGGAACATTCGACTTGAAAGGATGGAAAGCGGTACGCGTCGGGTGCTGTGTCATGTCGCCAAAATATACGAACTCGTATAAATTGCAAGAAAAAAATACGTATAATAATTTGCTTTCGTATATAATGCGATATATCTTATGTCCCATGATTGATTGGGCAGAGATCGTGCGGCGCTTGCGCCGCGAGCGGCAAGAGACGCAGGCGCGCTTCGCGTCATTCATGGGGACGACCCAGGCAACAGTCTCCCGATGGGAGGCGGGGCGGCAGTTGCCGGACCGTGACCAGGCGCAGGCGCTCGCCGCCCAGGCTGGACTTTCCATGGCAACCTACGCCGAGCCGGAGGAACAGCCATGGCGGGTGCCGGGAATGTCCGATCATCTAGTCGCGACTGAGCTTCCCGGACCACCGGGGCGGACCAGGGATTTGCCGATTTTGGGTCATGCGGAGGCCGGAGAAGATGGTACATTCCTTGATAACGGTGCGGTTTCCGGCTATGCGGGCCGACCGGCGAATTTGATCGGAGTGGCCAGCGCCTATGCCCTGATCGTGCATAATTCCTCCATGCGGCCGCGTTACGAGCCGCGCGAAATCGTCGAGGTGGATCCGACCATACCGGTGCAGCCGAATGATTATGTCGTGGTACAGACCACCGACGACCGGGCCTTTATTAAGTTGCTTCGGCGGCGCACTCAGCGCGCCATAATCTTGGAGCAATTCAACCCTCCCAAGGAAATCCGCCTTGCCCCCGAAGAGGTCGCTGCCATGCATTTGATTGTCGGCGCCCATCGGGTTTACCGCTAGACCGCGATTCGTCAAAAGCGGCCGCTGAAATACGTGTGCGCATCAAGTTTGTTGCTAAAATGTATACGATAACGTATAATTTGGATAATGATCATCCAAAGGATCCAGTCTTGCCCTATGATGCCTCAAATCTGATTTGCGTGGCTGGCAACAGCCGCGCCTCTCATTGGTCCTACAGCACTGTGGATCGCCTGGCCGAGGTCCTGACGCCCGGCTATCTGCCAGATGACCGTATGCGAAACTTCATGCTTCCAGGCGAATTACTGACCTTGACCTGCTTGTCCGGAAGGGCGGAACAGCAGCGCCGGCGTAATCCCAGCGCGGTGTTGCAGGCGGTAACCGCGAGGACGGTTAATGGTACCTGGTTAATTCTGCCCCTGACCCCGATCGCCAAACCGGGTCAGTTTGTCGGAGACTAATATGTTCTGTAAACGTGATCTAAATAGCCAAATATTGTTGCCGCAGATCGGCGTCATCAAGGACTTCCTGCGCGGTTCCATCGAAAACCACCTGGCCCATATCGAGTATGATCGCGCGGTCAGCCAGATGCAGGGCGGCAATCGCGTTTTGCTCGACGATGATGGTTGTGATGCCAAGCGACTTGATCTGTTCCAGGGTCTTTTCGATCTCCTGCACGATGACCGGCGCCAAGCCTTCATAGGGCTCGTCAAGTAACAGCAGTTTGACATCGCGGGCCAGGGTGCGGCCGATCGCCAGCATTTGCTGCTCACCGCCCGAGAGCGTCGTGCCCTCTTGGTTCCGGCGTTCGCCGAGGCGGGGGAACAATTCATAAATGCGAGAGATGGACCAGCCCATTGGAGGCGCGATTTGGGCCAGCTTCAGGTTTTCTTCCACCGTCAACCCTTGGATGATGCGCCGGTCCTCGGGCACCAGGCCGACCCCGTTTTGTGCCGCCTGGTATGATTTCATCTCGTGCAGCGGTTTGTGGTCGAGCCAGAGTTCGCCATGGCTCAGCGCCGGATCATCAACCCGGGCGATGGCCCGCAGGGTCGATGTCTTGCCGGCGCCATTGCGCCCGAGAAGCGCGATGATCTCTCCCTCGCGGACATCGAAACTGACGCCCTGAACGATATAGCTTTCGCCGTAATAGGCATGGATGTCCCAGCAGGAAAAATAAGCCGGCTGCCCACCCGTGGCCACCGTTGGCTGCTGACCCGGCGCGCTGCCCGCGAAAGGGTCTCCTCCTGGCGCCTGTTCTGCCTTGCCGGCGCTGTCCATGCTGTCCTCCACCAATCTCAAGTTACTCATAGATGGGCCCCACCCAGATAAGCTTCCTGGACTTTCGCATTGCCCTTGATTTTCTCCGGGCAATCCTCCGCGATCACCGTGCCTTGCGCAAGTACGCTGATCTTTTCCGCCAGGGAAAAGACAACATGCATATCGTGTTCGATCACCACCATGGTGACGCCTCGCTGGGCAATCCGCTTCATCAACTCGATCGTATTATTGGTGTCGGCGCGGGCCATGCCGGCCGTTGGCTCATCCAGCAGAAGCAGCTTTGGCTCCTGTATCAGGCACATGGCAAGCTCTAGGCGCCGCTTGTCGCCACGGGATAGTTGCCCGGCGATTTCGCCAGCCTTCGCCTCAAGGCCAACATCGGAAAGCATGGACATGGATTTCCCAAACAATTCCGCTTCACCCGCGACGGCGCGCCAGGCATTGATGGTAAAGGCGCCGTCGCGCCTGGCCAGGGCCGGGATCATGACGTTTTCCAGCAAGCTTAGATCGCCGAAGATTTCCGGCGTCTGAAAGACCCTGCTGACACCAGCCTGGTTGATCTTGTGGGGCGGGATACCCAGCAGCGACTGGCCGTCGAATGTTACCGTTCCCGTGTCGGGCTCAAGCCGTCCGACGAAACAGTTCAACAATGTGGACTTGCCGGCGCCGTTCGGCCCGATGATGGCATGAACGGTGCCCGCTTCGACTTCCAAATTAACCTCGTCCAGGGCGCGCAGGCCGCCGAAGTGTTTGTTCACGTTCTTGACAGACAGAATACTCATGGCCTCCCCCTCACGCTGCCCTGACGGGATCAGGTTCCGGAGCGGCACCGCCGCCACCGCCGCGGCGGCCCAGCCAATCGTGCAACCGTTTGAACCCTTCCATAAGCCCGCCCGGCAGGAAAATGACGATGATCATGAACAGGGCGCCAAGGGTCAGATGCCAGCCTTCGCCGACGAACAGGGAAGACACCGCGACCAGAAAATGCTGCAGCATTTCGGGTAGGAAATCGAATGCCTTCATCAATATGCCCTCGTTAAAGGCCGAGAAAATATTCTCGAAATATTTGATGGCGCCAGCTCCGATCACCGGGCCCAGCAGGGTACCGGCGCCGCCGAGTATGGTCATCAGGACAACTTCGCCCGATGCCGTCCATTGCATGCGTTCGGCCCCAGCCAGCGGGTCCGTGACCGCCAGCAAGCCGCCCGCCAGTCCGGCATACATGCCCGAGATTACGAACGCCGTCAGCGCGTAGGGCTTTGTGTTCAGGCCGGTGTAGTTCATGCGGTTCTGATTGGACTTAACCGCCCGCAGCATCATGCCGAAGGGGGAACGGTACAGCCGCACGGAAATGAAGAAGCAAATGAACATCATGGCGCCGCAAAAATAGTAGCCGGGATAGCCGGTCATGGAGATGCCGAACAGATCCGATGGCGGCAGAACCGCGCCATAGTCCCGCCCGAAAAAAACGTCAAGTACGCGCGGGTCCGCTTGCCTCAATTGCAAACCGGTCTCGCCATTGGTGATGGGGGTCAGGACCGAGTAGGCTAGGTTATAGCTCATCTGTGCAAAGGCCAGGGTGAGGATGGAAAAGTAGATCCCCGTACGGCGCAAAGAAATAAAACCAATCACGGCAGAGAACAGTCCGCCAACGACTACCGCCAGGAAAATCGCCGGCAATGGGTTCATGCTCAACAGCTTAAACGTCCAAACAGCCGTATACGAACCGACGCCAAGGAATGCCGCGTGACCGAATGAAAGATACCCGGTCAGGCCAAACAGAATGTTGAAGCCCATGGCAAAAATACCGAAGATCGCGAATTTCTGCAGCAGATCGGGGTAGCCAGCACCGATTGGGGCAAAAATAATCGGCGCGCCCAAAATGACGGCGGCAAATCCAAGCAGGAGGAAAATGTCGGCCCGTTTCGTTATTTGGCTCATCATTCGGTGCATAACTCAGGACTCCATGACGCCTTTGCGGCCCATCAGACCGCGTGGCCGTACCAAAAGAATGATGACGGCAATCAAGTAAATGATGATCTGGTCAATCCCTGGGAAGATGTCTTTTACCTCGTTCATGGAGGCGAAGCTTTGCAGGATACCCAACAGGAAGCCGGCCGCGACCGCGCCGCCAAGCGAGCCCATGCCGCCCACCACGACGACGACAAAACTCAGGACCAGAAAATCCATTCCCATGTGATAGTCCGGGCTGAGGATCGGGGTGTACATGGCACCGGCCAGACCGGCGACGATGGCCGCCATGCCGAATACAATGGTAAAGCGCCGGTCGATGTCGATACCCAGCAGGCCGACGGTTTCCCGGTCCGCCATGCCCGCCCGTACGACCATGCCGAATGTGGTGAATTGCAGGAAGGCGAAGACAGCCGCGATCAAGACGCCTGAAAACAGGAAATAGATCAGGCGCCAAGCGGGGTAGACGACGTTGCCAGCTTCAAATCCAACCAGAATGCCAAAATCGATCATTCCTTTCGCGACATCGGGGGCGGGTAGGGGAATCGGGTTGGCGCCGAAAATACTTTTAACGATTTCTTGCAGGACAATCGCCAGACCGAACGTCACCAGGATCTGTTCGGCATGTGGCCGTTTATAAAAGAAACGTATCAGGCCGCGCTCCATGGCGATGCCAAGCAGCAGCATGATGGGAATGGCAATAAGCAGTGATATAGGCACAGCAAAATTCAGCATGGTGGCGCCAAGATCGCCGAACCAGGCCTCGATATACGGCTGCCTGATTTCCATCGGCGTGCCCCAGGCCGTCTTTTTCAGAGGGTCCAGGGTAACCATTTCAAGGCTCAGGACCGCCTTCACCGAAACGGCACAGAATGCCCCCAGCATGAACAATGCACCATGGGCGAAATTTACCACGCCCAAGGCACCAAAAATTATGGTCAGGCCCAGGGCGATCAGCGCATAGGCGCCGCCCTTGTCGAGGCCATTAAGAATTTGCAGAAAGATCGCGTCCATCGCCTTACCGCTTTAGAAAAAATCCGGTCGCTCCGTTGCTTGCTGTTAACGGAGCGACCGGTGAATTGACAGGACGTTGCGTATTAGGTGCCGTTGTTATACGGACCCAAATCGCCGCCAAGCATGGAGGCCTGGTATTCGACCTGGGCCCGCGGCGTAACTTCGACGACTTCGAGGACGTCGAACTTGGATGCCGGGTTTTCCTTGCCCTTCACGACCAACACATCCTTGAAGCATTGGTGATCGTCGGCACGGTATTCCGTCGGGCCGTTGCCCAAGCCATCGAATTTGAAGCCTTCGAGGGCGGCGCCCACGCCGTCAGGCCTGAAGGTTCCGGCCCGCTGGCAGGCATCCGCGTACAGGATGGCCTGGCAATAGGTGGTGTGCGCGGCCTGGCTGGGCGGGAAGCCGTACTTTTGCCCAAAGGATTTTACGAAGGCCTTGGAGCCGGCATCCTGCAGTGACCAATGCCAGTTGGTGGAGCCGAAAATGCCCTTGACGTTCTCGCCCGCGCCCTGCGCCATCAAGCGGCTGTAGAGCGGCACGACAATGGCGAAATCCTTGCCATTGACCTGCTTGTCGCGCAGACCGAACTGCACCGCCTGGGTCAGCGAATTGACCATGTCACGGCCATAGTGGTTCAGCACCAAAACGTCGGCGCCGGAATTCAGCACCGGTGTGATGTATTGCGAGAAATCACCGGCACCCAGGGGCGTTCGCACGGCGGCCGCCGTCTTCCAGCCCATGGCTTCGGTATATTTCTTGATGGAGCCTTCCTGGGACCAGCCCCAGGTGTAGTCGGCGGTCAGATGATAAGCGGTACGTTGGCTGCCGAAGGCATTTTTCAGCACGGGGCCCAGCGCGGCGCCGGACATCTCGGTGTTGAAGAAGTGACGGAAGCCGTTGGCCCGCTTGTCCTTGCCGGTGGTGTCGTTGGAATGGGTCAGGCCGGCCATGAAAATCACGCCCGCGTCCTGGCACAGGCCCTGCACCGCGATGGCTACGCCCGAGGACGAGCCGCCGGTAATCATGATGGCGCCGTCTTTTTCAATCATGCGCTTGGCGCTGGCCCGCGCCGCATCGGACTTGGTCTGGGTGTCGCCGGTCACGAACACGACTTTCTTGCCGTTGACGCCGTTGCCCTTCAAGGCCTTGGAGCTGAAGGTGTTCAGCATGCCGCCGTCACCGCCGCCATTGATATGCTCAACGGCGAGTTGATAGGCGCGCAATTCGTCGGCGCCCTCGTCCGCGTAGGCCCCGGTCTGGGGTACATTGAAACCGAAAGTGACAGTGCCGCCCTTTGGTTCATTGGTGTAGCCCGCGGCCCAGGCCTTGCTGGTCAAAATCGTGGGCATGGCCAGGCCCGAGGCTACGATCGTCGAGTTTTTCAACAGACCCCGACGGCTAATTTCAAACTTACTCATTATGATGTCTCCCTGAGTGCGATGAGTAAAATAGGATCGAAACGCCCGCGTCTTCAGCTTCCTTTGCGATGGCTTTTCGACCCGAGGACGCATGTTTCATCCTCTTTCTACGGTGCGAGAGTTTTGTGAAATAGTCAATAACTCATTGACTTTATTCAAATATTTTGTAAATTATTTCGATAATAAGGAAGTGTATTTGTCAAAAATTGACAAACCGGTAGCCAAGCCGTTGATATTGAGAAGGTAATTCGTAATGGCGGACACCATTCTGGGGCCGCGAATTCGCCAGCGCCGGCGCGAAGTGGGAATTACCCAGGTCGAGCTTGCCCAAAAGATCGGCATCTCACCCTCTTACCTCAATCTCATTGAATGGAATAAGCGCCGCATCGCGGGAACCTTGTTGCGCAAGACAGCCGAGGCCCTGGGCCTGTCGATTGAAAATCTGGCGAGTGCGTCGGAAGGACGGTTGCTGGATGCGCTGACCGAAATCGCCCGTTTGCCGAGCTTGCAATCCCTGGATATCGAGGAACCGCGCAGCAGCGAATTTATCGGCCGGTTTCCGGGCTGGGCCAGAGGGGTCGCCGCCCTGGCGCGGTCCGAGCAGGAAGCCATATCAAGGGCCGAGACCCTGTCGGACCGGTTATCCAACGATCCTTTTCTCAGTGAAACGATCCATCGCATGCTCTCGCGCATCGCGGCCGTGAGATCGGCGGTGGAAATCCTCATAGAGTATCCCGATATTGCGCCCGATCGCCGGGACCGGTTTGATCAGATCATTGACGAGGAAGTGCGCGCTCTCTCGGATGTGGCCGAGGCATTGGCCGCCTATCTGGACAAGGCGGAAGATGCCGATCGCGTTCTTACCCCATTGGATGAGGTCGAAGCCCTGTTCGATGCCAACGAAAACCATTTCGATCAGATCGAAAAAGATGCTGACGGCCTGCACGACCTGTTGACGGAACCCCATCCCATTTCGCGCCGGCAAAAGGCGGATGTGATCGCCAAGGAACATTTCGGCGATACCATCGGCGGCATCGTGCATGGACACAGTCTGGTCAATACATCGGCGGCGCATACGCGGGCCCGGCAATCCTTGGCGAATTATGCCGTGGGCGCGATCCTGATGCCGATGCCGGTCTTTACACGGCGGGCAAGTGAATTGCGCTATGACATTGAAGCCCTGGCCGAGGCGTTCTCGGTGGAAGTCGATGCCGTCTGCCACCGCCTGACCGCCCTGCCGCGTCAGGCCGGTAGTCCTAGGTTCGGATACCTCAGGGCAAACGCCGCCGGTACCATTATCGAGATGCTGAAGCTTGATGGCCTGGCCGTGCCCCGTTATGCCGCCGCCTGCCCGCTCTGGGTCTTGTACCGGGCCCAGCAATCTCCCGAAGCGGTCATTCGGCAGCGGGCCTTGTTCCCGTCGGGGGCGCGGTTTGTCTTCGTGGCGCGGGCCCGCAATCAAGGGCCAACGGGCTTTGGCAAGCCGCGGCATTATCTAACCGATATGATTGCGATGCGGGAAGATGATGCGCACCTGACGGTATATTCCCCCGATCCATCGGTGCCGGTCGAGGAAGTTGGCCCCAGCTGCCGGCTTTGTCCGCGCACGACCTGTGCGCATCGTGTTGAAGACCCTTTCTCTGAATGATGGTAAAACAGGATTGCGGCAACTTGTCATATGCCTTCTAATCGGCACCGCCGCATGGAGAGGCACATTGGTAGCGCCGGGAGGGTCCGCCCCAAGATGTCAAAACGCGTATTGCTTGCCGAGGATGAGCCTAACATCGTTGAATCCTTGAGCTATCTTCTCGAGCGGGCCGGATATTCCATTGCCGTGGAGACGGATGGTAGAAAGGCGTTGGAATCGGCACGGCTGGATCCGCCCGATGTCCTCATTCTCGATGTCATGCTGCCGGGTTTGGATGGTTACGAAATTCTCCGCCAATTGCGGGCCGACAGCCGGACGGAACACTTGCCCATTCTGATGCTGACCGCGAAAGGTCAGGCGGAAGACCGGCAGACGGCTTTCGACCTTGGCGCCGATTTGTTCATCACCAAGCCATTTTCCAATTCCGATATCACCGATGCGGTAAAGACGCTGGCCGCCGGCCGGCCGGCATAGGGGCGGCGGCTTCATCATGAGCGCATTGTCATGAAAAAAAGCGATGGTGCCTTTGATGCGCCGCGCAAGGCCCGGCGCCGTTCGTTGGCGCTGCTATTGCTTGGCGTCGGGGTGTTGTTGCCGCCGATCGCGGGGATATCACTGGTCGACGCCAAGATCGCCGGCGTGCCCCTGCCGTTGCTTTATGTATTTGTTGTCTGGGCCCTGTTGATCACGGGAACCGCCCTGTTGGCGCGGCCGCTTCGTGACGGCGACCAAACCGTGAAGCCAAACGAAGACGGGCCAACGATCACCTGATGTTATCCGTAAACACAATTCTGGGGGTTTGCCTCGGCTACGTCGGTCTGTTGTTCGCCATCGCGTTCGTGGTTGACCGGCGAACCCGGCGCCGGCCCATTCGCTGGCTGCAATCTCCGGTCATCTACACGTTGTCGATCTCGGTCTATTGTACCTCTTGGACCTTTTACGGCGCGGTGGGCTCGGCGGCCCGGAACGGTCTGGAATTTTTCACGATCTATTTGGGGCCGACGCTGGTCTTTATCGGTTGGTGGTGGCTGTTGCGCAAACTGGTCCGTATCGGGCGGGCCCATCGGATAACATCCATCGCGGATTTGATCTCCTCGCGCTACGGCAAAAGCCCCAGCCTTGCCGTCATTGTCACCGTCATCGCGGTGATGGCCACCACGCCTTATATTGCCCTGCAACTGCAGTCGGTGACGTCTTCCTATCAGGTTATCGCGCAGGAAGCGGATGCGGCGACCACGGCATTTTGGATCGCGGCGGGCATGGCGTTGTTCACCATCATTTTCGGCACCCGCAACCTGGACGCAAACGAGCGTCATCATGGCGTCGTGGCGGCGATTGCGTTCGAGGCCATTGTCAAACTGGTCGCCCTGATCGCGGTCGGCGTTTATGCCACCTTTGAAGTGGCGGGCGGGATCGGCCGGGTTTTCGCCGATGTCCCCATCGCGCAACTACAGGGCGCGAATGATATTTTCGGCCCCCGTTGGGTTGCCCTGACATTTCTTTCGGCGACGGCGATCATCTGTCTACCGCGGCAGTTCCAGGTCACGGTGGTGGAAAATATCGAGGAACGCCATCTGGCCACCGCATCCTGGCTGTTCCCCCTGTATCTGTTCGGTATGTGCCTGTTTATCGTGCCGATTGCCCTGGTCGGCTTGCAGGTCATGCCCGAAGGCTCGAACCCCGATCTGTTCGTGCTGACCTTGCCGCTGGCCGAGGAACGCCACGAGCTTGCCTTGCTGGCCTATCTTGGCGGCTTTTCCTCGGCTACATCCATGGTCATTGTGGCCGCCATCGCGACATCGACCATGGTTTCCAACCATATCGTCATGCCCATATCGCTGTCGCTGTCCGCTTCCAGCCGCGCGGTCAGCGGCGATGTGCGGCGGTTGTTGCTGATCTCCCGCCGCATCAGTATTGCCGTGATACTGGCGCTGGGGTTCTTTTACTTTCGCATCAGCGGCGGCTCCGATGCCCTGGCCGCGATCGGCTTGATCGCCTTTGTCGGCGTGGCGCAGTTTCTGCCCAGTCTGCTGGGGGGCATCTTTTGGCGCGGCGCGACGCGGGCCGGCGCCATCACCGGTCTGCTGATTGGCTTTCTGCTTTGGGCCTACACGCTTTTCCTGCCCAGTTTCGGCGGCGACTTTATCTTGAGTGCGGCCACGATCGAACATGGCCCGTGGGGCATCGCCGCCTTGCGGCCGCAAACACTGCTCGGCCTGTCATCGCTTGATCCCCTGGTTCACGCGATGGTCTGGAGTGTCGGGGGCAACGCATTCGCGTTTGTCATTGTTTCCCTGTTGACCGACCGGGACGTGCTGGAACGCCTTCAGGGTACATTGTTCGTTGATGTCTATCGCTCCGCCGGCGGCGCCCCTTCGGGTCTGACCACCAGCGAGGCCAGTACCGAAGATCTATTCGTCCTTGCCCAGCGCATATTGGGCGGTGGTCCCGCCAGCCGGCTGTTTGATGAAATGGCGCGGCAGCAAGGTCAGGGCGACGGCCTGCCCCATGCCACCGACGCCGTTATCGCCCGGTTGGAGCGCGAGTTGGCCGGTTCCATCGGGGCCGCGTCGGCGCACGCCATGGTGACCCGAATTGCTGGCCGGCAAACCGTCGGCATGACGGAACTGATCGATATTGCCGATGAAACCCTGCAGCTGATTGAAACGTCACGGCAGCTGGCGGAGAAGTCCGAGGAGCTTGAACAAACCGCCCAGCAGCTCCGCGATGTAAACGAGCGTCTGCGCGCCGTTGATGTGCAAAAGGATGAATTCCTCTCCCAGGTCAGCCACGAACTGCGCACGCCCATGACCTCCATTCGCTCATTCTCCGAGATCCTGATGGGCGATGATCAAATCAGCCCGGTCAGACGGGAGCATTATGTGTCGATCATCAACGATGAAAGTATCCGCCTCACCCGCCTGCTGGACGAGATCCTTGACGTCAACCGACTGGAAGGCGGCAGCAGCAACCTGAAACTGGCGCCGGTGGAGATCGAAAAAGCGATTACCTCGGCCCTGGATACGGTCTCCGGCATGACCCAAAGCCAGGGGATTGATGTCAGTTTCCTGCCTGCTCCGGGCAACCCAAGCGTTTTGGCTGATACGGACCGGTTACATCAGGTTCTGATTAACATCCTTTCCAACGCCGTTAAATACAACGACGCGGAAGCCCCGGAAATCGTTGTTCGAACCGACCTATTCGCCGGCGTTGTCCGGATTGACGTGGCTGATAACGGCGGTGGCGTCAGCCGCGAGAACGCCAGCGGGGTGTTTGAAAAATTTGCCCGGGGCAATCAGACGGATTCGATTTATGGCGCCGGCCTGGGATTGCCCATCAGCCGCGCGATCATGCGTGCCATGAACGGCGACCTGACAATAGAATTCAATCACGATGACAGCAGCTATTTTCGCCTGAGCCTGCCGCAGAATTCAGCCATGTGAGGCAGCGGTCAAGGTGGCGGAAAAGTGGTGCCCACAGAGTGATTCGAACACTCGACCTCTCCCTTACCAAGGGAGTGCTCTACCCCTGAGCTATGTGGGC
>CAZPWJ010000039.1:0-41975 GCA_964590195.1 uncultured Rhodospirillaceae bacterium
GATCCGTCTTGCCGGCGGTCACCCGCATCAGATCGGCCATCATTTCGTCTTCGGTATAGGTGGGCACATCCTCGAAAAAGCCGGGCAGTTCGTCCTCGGCATTGGGCACCAGGGGGCGCAGGGCCTCGGCCTCGCCATAGGCGATGCGCAACATGCCGCCGCTGAAATGGGTATTGCCGCCCCGATCCGCCTCGGGCGCCTTTTCCAAAACCAACACCCGTTCGGCGCCCTGTTCGCGGGCCGAATTCGCGGCCGCCTGGGCCGCATTGCCCGCACCCACAACGATGACATCGTAATCCGACATGCAATCAAACTCCCGATTTTTAACGATCTGCCAACAGACCTGAGGCGGCATTATGCTGGAGGGAGAAAGGCATTGAAAGCCGTATCGATCGCGCTTGCATTTCTTGAACAAATAGGGAACAATGCAGCCATGGATATCCCGCTGACATCGGAGCAAGAGGCCGCCGTTGATCGTTTGATCAAAGCGGGCGTATTCCGCTCAAAGGAAGCCGCCGTCGCGCGCAGCCATGATTGGCTGACGGCGGAGGCCGAGAAATTGGAAATGCTACGCGCCGATATCAAGACCGGCCTTGATCAGGCCGACCAGGGCGAGGTGCGAGAGGTTACGACCGAAGATATCATGCGGCATGTGCGCAAACGGTTGGAAGAAGAGAATTCCGTTAATCCCGTGGCATGAAGCGGGCCAAATTTACACCAATCGCTGAGGCGGATTTAGGCGATATTGCCTATTTCATTACCCGTGATGATCCAGAGCGCGCCACATCGTTCGTCGAAGAGATCATTGCCCACTGCCACGAAGTTGCCGCGCAACCCGGTGTCGGCCGTGATCGTCTGGAACTTGGGCAGGGCGTCCGAAGCATCCCGCACGGCCAGTATACAATATTCTATCGGATCGCTGACGACGGCATCGAAGTCGTGCGGGTTCTGCACGGTGCAAGGGACATTGACGCGCTGTTTGAAGGCGCGCAATAAGAGACTTTGAGCCGTTCGAGTAGGAGTATGTCATTAATAGTCGCGGTGCCATTCTACGAGCCCTTTTCTTTGCAGCAGCGTTGGTCGCGGAGCTGGCGGTCATTTATCTGGCCGGGCAGCAGATTTATCGCCATGTCACCCGTGAAGAAGTCCGCCACGTTCAGGCGCGGGAACTGCATTTCGATGATGATGTCGATGTACAGGCGCGGAAAACCGCCTTTTTCGCCTTCATGCGCCCCATTATCGAGGCCGAGAACTGGCGCATCCAGGTCTTGCGCCAACGCCTGATCGCCGCCCGCAAGGTCGGCGGCAAGCCGGTCTGGGTCGCGGCGGTGGCGGCCGATTATCGCCTCAAGTGGACCGGAGCGGAATGGCAGGCACTGTTACGTCGCGTGGATACGGCGCCGCTGCCGCTGGTTTTGGCGCAAAGCGCCAATGAAACCAATTGGGGCCGCTCCCGCTTCGCCCGGCAGGGCAACAACATGTTCGGCCAATGGTGTTTCAAGCCCGGCTGCGGCTTGGTGCCCAAACGGCGAACGGTGGGTAAAAGCCACGAAGTGGCCAGCTATGCCACGGTCAACGCCTCCATCCGCGCCTATTTGCACAACATCAACACCTCGCCCGCCTACCGCCTGCTGCGGGATTTGCGCCAGCGGGCCCGCCGCCAGGGCAAGGAGCCCACGGCCAGTCAAATGGCCGGCGGCCTCGCCAACTATTCCGAACGCGGCGCGGCCTATGTCAAAGATATCCGCGCGATGATCAAGAGTAATCGCGCGCTGATGATAGGTAGTGGTAGAGGGCGCTGATTTTCGCCTAAAAAACGCCCTTGTCCTTCATGGCGGCGACCTCGGCTTCGCTGTAGCCGACGTTACGCAAGTTGGCTTCCGTGTGCTGGCCTAGATCCGGTAGATCGAAGACCACCTTGCCCGGTTCGTCGCGGAATTTCATGGGGATGCCGATATGTTCCCAGCCGCGGTCATCCTCGATGATCATTTCACGGTGGCGCAATTGCGGATCGTCCGCCCCTTGGCGCAGGTTGTTGACCGGGGCGAAGGCCGCATCCACGCCCTCGAACCAATCGACCCAATAGGCCTGGGTTTCGGAAAGGAACTTCTCGGTCAGGAATTCCTTGGCCGGCAGTTGCGTGGGGCCGGGCGGCGGTTCGCACGCCTCGATCAGGTCCGGGCGGCCCATCTTGTCCAGAATGGCCTTGGCGAAATGCATCTCCGCCCCGCCCAGGACGATGTGCTTGCCGTCCTTGGTCTTGTAAATATTGTACATGGCATTGCCGCCCCAGGAACGTTCCTGCTTCGGCTCCGGCGCGCGCTTTTCCGCGAATACCGGCCCGACGTTGTTGGGCATGGCGGCTATGATGCTGTCCATCATGGAAAGATCGATGTAATCGCCCCGCCCGGTGTCCCGGCGCCGGTACAGCGCCATCAACACCGCCGATAACCCCATCATGGATGACAGCATATCGGCATTGGCGATGCCCGGAATGGCCGGTTCGCCGTCCGGCCCCACATTGACGCTGAGAATGCCAGCATAGGCCTCCGTCGCCATGTCATGGGCCGGTTTCTTGGCATAGGGCCCGTCCTGGCCAAAGGCCGAGATCGAGGCATAGACGATGCCGGGGTGCTGTTCGGCAACGGCGTCATAGCCGACGCCCAGACGGTCGACCACGCCGGGGCGGAAGGCCTCGATCATGACATCGCAGCTGGCGGCCAGGCGCAGGGCGGCTTCCACGCCCTCGGGTGTCTTCAGGTTCAGTTGCACGCTTTGTTTGTTGCGATGGGTGTTGGCGAAGAACACCGTGGTGCCGTCGCGCTCGGCGCCGATAACCCGGTTCGGCTCGCCGCCGTTGATCGGCTCCAATTTGATCACTTCGGCGCCGTGGTCGGCCATCATTTGGGTCAGCAATGGCCCCGGCAGGAACAGGGATAGATCGAGAACGCGGATACCTTCGAGTTTCATGTCATATGCTTTCTAGATGGCGTCACTGGAACGCAGCTTGGCGATTTCTTCCGATGAATAGCCCAATTCCGAGAGGATGTCTTCGCTGTCGGCGCCCAGCTTTGGCGCCGCGCGGGCGGGAATAGGCTCGCCCAGGCGAATGGGGTTGTTCAAGAGTTTTAGACCCTGCGGCTTATCCGGATGATCCACCGTCTGCACGCCGCCGCGCTGGGTAAAGTACGGATTGTCCAGAGCCTGGGCGATGTCGTTGACCGGGCCCGCCGGTACCGCACCGGCGAAATGTTCGATCCAATAGGCCGTGGGCTGCTTGATCAATTGCGCATCGATCATCAGGGTCAGTTCGTCCCGGTGTTCGTGGCGGCCTTCGTAGTCGAGAAAACGCGGGTCGGCCTTCCATTCCGGCTGGCCGACCTTGTCGCAGACCGCTTCCCAGAATTTCTGGGTCTGGGCCATGATGAAGATCCAGCCATCCTTGGTGCGGTACAGCTGCGAGGGCACAATGAACGGATGGCCCGAGCGCGGCGCCCGCGAGGTGGCGTCGCCCTCGTTCAGGTACCACACGCCCGGATAACTCAATTGATGCATGGCCACATCGTACAGCGAAACCTCGATATCCCGGCCCTGGCCGCTGTCTCTGGCCGCCATAATACCGGCCAGCAGGGAGAACGAGGTGGTGATGCCCGTCATGTAATCGACAATGGACAGCCCCATGCGGGCGGGCGGGCCGCCGGGCTCGCCGCTCATGTACATGAAACCGGCCTCGGCCTGCATCAGGAAGTCATAGCCGGGCCAGCCGGCCCGCTCGCCATCATTGCCATAGGCCGAGATATGGGCGCAGACGATGGCGGCATTATGGGGTGCGAGATCTTCATAGCGAATACCCAGCTTGGCGGGCTGATCGCCGCGCAGGTTGTTGACCAGACCATCGGAGCTGGCGGCCAACCTGTGAAGAACCTCCTTGCCGTCGGGATGTTTCAGATCCAGGGACAGGGACCGCTTGTTGCGGTTAAAGGCCTGATAGAACTGGCTGTCGCCTTCGCCCAGGTAATACGGCCCGACTTTGCGGGACATATCGCCGCCCATCTGACGGTTCTCGATCTTGATCAGATCGGCGCCCAGATCGGCCAGAAAACCAGTGCCATAGGGCCCGGCACCATAATGTTCGACCGCGATGATACGCAGGCCGCTAAGAGGCAAACTCACACCGGGTTCCTCTCGACCAGTTGCCGGGCGATGATGATGCGCTGCATCTCGTTGGTGCCTTCGCCAATACACATCAGGGGCGCGTCGCGGAAGTAACGTTCCACATGGAATTCCTTGGAATAGCCATAGGCGCCATGAATGCGCATGCACTCGGTGGCGTTCTCCAGCGCGGATTCAGAGGCGAACAACTTGGCCATGCCCGCCTCCATGTCGCAGCGCTGGCCATTGTCATAGGCGGTGGCGGCGGCCTCCACCAACAGCCGGGAGGCTTCACAGCGGGTCGCCATATCACCCAATTTCAGCTGGATCGCCTGGTGCTGGCAGATCGGCTTGCCCATGGTTTCGCGAACCTGGGAATAGGCCGTCGCGGCCTTCAGCGATGCATTGGCGATGCCGACGCCGCGGGCCGCGACATTGATGCGCCCCAGTTCCAAGCCGCCAACCGCATGGCGAAAGCCGGAGCCTTCCTCGCCGCCAATCAGCTTGTCGGCCGGGATGCGGTAGTCCTCGAATACCAGTTCGGCGCTGTCGATGCCCTTATAGCCAAGCTTTTCCAACTTGCGCCCGACGGTGAAGCCGGGGCCCTTTTCGGCGATAAACAGCGCCGTACCCTTGTGCCGGGGTTCGGCGTCCGGGTCGGTCTTGACCAGCAGGGCGACGCAGCCGCCCTCGATACCGTTGGAGATCCAGGTCTTGGTGCCGTTGATGACGTAGTCATCGCCATCCCGCACGGCGCGGGTCCTGATGGCCTGCAGGTCGGTGCCGCAATTGGGCTCGGTCAGGGCCAGGGCGCCGCGCAACTCGCCGCTGGCGAAGCGCGGCAGGTAATGGCGTTTTTGTTCCTCCGTGCCAAAGCGCTCCACCGCCGCCGCCATGATCAGGTGCGAATTGAAGATACCGCTGAGGGACATCCAGACCTCGGTCACGGCGGTGACGATCTTGGCATAGGTGCCCGCGGGCAAGCCCAGGCCGCCGTATTCCTGGCCGATGGTGGCGCCGAACAGGCCCAGTTCCTTCATCTGTTCGACCATTTCGTGGGGATATTCGTCGGCATGCTCCAGCTCCAGAACCTTATCGCGGACATCCCGCTCCAGCCACTTTTGCACCGTATCCAGCAATTGCCGTTCGTCCTCGCGCGTGATGGTTTCGCCCGCGCGGCTTGTCAGGATTTCACTCATGGGAGGTCTCTTTCTTACTGTTGCTTCGCGGCCAAAATTTTATCGTCCACGCCGTGCCCGCGTTTCGGCACCAGAACCGTGCGCTTAAAGCTCATGACCAGGGTGCCGTCGCCTTTATGGGCCCGCGTGGTGACATCGACAATGCCTTGGGTGGGGCGGGATTTGGACTCTTTTTTGCCGAGAACTTCCGATTCCGCATACAGGGTATCGCCGTTGAAAACCGGCGCCGGCATGACGATATCGGTCCAGCCCAGATTGGCGATGGCCTTTTGAGAAACGTCGGAGACGCTCATCCCCGCGACAATGGCCACGGTCAGGGCGGAATTGACGATGGGCTTGCCAAATTCCGAATGCTTGGCGTATTCGGCGTCGAAATGCAGGGGATGCTGGTTCATCGTCAGCAGGGTGAACCAGGTATTGTCGGCTTCCGTGATGGTCCGGCCCGGGCGATGTTCGTAAATATCGCCAACCGTGAAATCCTCGTAATAGCGGCCAAACGTCTCCTGATAGCGGTTTTCACCGGTCTTGATCACGCCATCTTTCATTCAATACTCTCCTTATTCACGCTGTTTAGCCGCAAGCTGCTGTAATTCATCGATCTCGCGATCCGACAATGGAATGCCGAATTCCCGGCCCACCTTGGCATAATGCGCGGCCCCTTGAATATCCTTCAGACCCAGATAGGACCTAACCAGACCGTAATAGGCGGGCGGGATCTTTTCGTCCATGGCCAGGGCCGCTTTGAATTTAGCTATCGCATCCTGATATCGGCCGCCGCCTTCCAGAATGCGGCCGTAATCCGTCAACAGGTCCGGATCTTTCGGCATTAATTTTCGTGCCCGCTCGAACATCTCGATCGAGCCGGTCAAATTCTGGTCCCTGACCTGCAGAGTAACCGCGAAGCCCCAATAGACCCGGCCATTGTCAGGGTTGAACAGCCAGCCTTGATTGAAGCGGCGCATGGCCTTGGCCGGATCATTCTTGCTCAAGGCCCGCCAGCCCAAGTCCACCGCCTTGTTCGACATCAGCGGCCAGGTGGGCTTGGCGAATTTCCCGACAAAAGCGTCGTTCGTCCGTTGCTGTTCGGGCGGCAGTTTTTCGTTGCCGTACATTGGTTGCTCGTTACGGGGCAGATCGGCGGCGGCGGCATGACCCGGCAGCGCCGCCAGAAGGCAAAACAAAAGCAGGCAAACTTTTTTCATGATCAATTCCTTTCCCGCCCATTTATGGACGGGCCTGGATGTATTTTCCCGGCCCGGCGGGTAGCCGTCAATGCGCCCCTATGCCCGGCGCCATTTCATCCGCTATAAAGGGCGAAATGTAGCAGAGATTAGGGAGCCGGCGGCGTCCGGAAGTATGATGGATCTTTCCTTTAGCGACGACCAGATTGCAGTGCGCGATACCATCGCCAAGCTGTGCGAGAAATATGACGACGCCTATTGGCTGGCCCGCGACACGGACGGTGAATTCCCCGAGGATTTCGTCAAGGACCTGGCGGATGGCGGCTGGCTGGGCATCGCCATGCCGGAAGAATACGGCGGCTCCGGCCTGGGCGTGATCGAGGCCTCGTTGATGATGCAGACGATAGCCGAAACCGGGGCCGGATTTTCCGGCTGCTCGGCGGTGCATATCAATATATTCGGCCCCAACCCGATCGTGGTGCATGGCACAAAGGAACAAAAAGACCGCTTGCTGCCCCCCCTGATCGCGGGCAAGGACCGCACCTGCTTTGGCGTGACCGAGCCCAACGCCGGCCTGGACACCACCCGGATCGAGACCAAGGCGGTCTGGGATGGCGAAAAATATATCGTCAATGGCCGCAAGATGTGGACGTCGACGGCCCAGACAGCCAACAAGATCCTGTTGCTGGCCCGCACGGCATCGCGCGAGGACAGCGCCAAGCCCATGGACGGCATCACCATGTTCTATACCGACTTTGACCGGGACTATTGCGAAGCCCAGGTGATCGAGAAAATGGGCCGCAAGGCGGTGGATTCCAATGCCACCTTCTACGACAACCTGCCCGTGCCCGAGACCGACCGCATCGGCGAGGAAGGCAAGGGTTTCTATTACCTGATCGACGGCATTAACCCCGAACGCATCCTGGTGGCGGCGGAAGCCGTCGGCCTGGGCCGGGCCGCCCTGCGCAAGGCAGTGGACTACGCCAAGGAGCGGGTGGTCTTTGACAGGCCCATCGGCCAGAACCAGGCGATCCAGCATCCTCTGGCGGCGGCCTGGGCCCATCTGGAAGCCGCCGATGCCGTGGTCTGGAAAGCCGCCGCGCTGTACGATGCCGGCAAACCCTGCGGCGCCGAGGCCAATGCCGCGAAATACCTGGCGGCGGAGGCCTGTTTCACTGCCTGCGAAACCGCCGTGATGACCCACGGCGGTATGGGCTATGCCAAGGAATTCCATGTGGAACGCTATATGCGGGAAGCCTTCATCGCCCGCATCGCCCCGGTCAGCCGCGAGATGATCCTGAACTTTATCGGCCAGCACGTCCTGGACATGCCGCGTTCCTATTAGATTATTCCGACAAGTGCGGCACGACTTCCTCGGCGAATAGGGACATCTGCTCCAACAGCTCCGGCACCGTGTTGACGGCGAAATAGAGGCCGAGCAAATGGGTGACGCCGGCCTTCTTCAGGGCCAGGCATTTCTCCACCACCTCGGCCGGGGTGCCGACCAGATTGGCGTCCGCCATGTCCAGGCCGACATGCTCCTTCAATGTGGAGCGGGTCAGCGAGACCAGATGCTTGTGCATTTGAGAGCTGGCGAAGCGCTCCATCGCGCGATCATGGTCATGATCGACCATGACGATATATTGCGGCGCCACCGCGATTTCGGAAAAGTCGCGGCCCTCGGCTTCGCACAGCTGGCGCAAATGCACGATGTCATCAGATATACGCTGCAACGGCAGGCCCGCCGGCAACCAGCCGTCACCAAGCTTGGCGGTGCGGCGCAATTGATTGACGTTGTTGCCGCCGAAATAGATCGGCAGCTTTTCCTGCAGGGGCTTGGGATAAAGCTGGACATCGTGAAAGCGATAGAAATCGCCGTCAAAGCTGGCTCTGTCTTCCGAGAACAGTAGCTTCAGGGCGCGCACCCCTTCCTCGACAATATTGCCTCGATGGCTTTTATCGTCGGGCTGCAAGGCTTCAAACTCCTCGCGATAGGCGCCGACGCCGACGCCCAGTTCCAGCCGGCCGCCGCTCAGATGGTCAAGGGTGATGAGCTGTTTCGCGGTAACCACGATGTCCCGCCGCATGGGCAGCACCAGGATGCCGGTACCGAAACGCAAGGTCGTGGTTTGCGAGGCCAGCCAGGCGTAGGTCAGCAAAATCTCCCAAAAACGCGGCGGCCGGCCAAATTCTTCCTGCACATAATGCTGCGTGGTCATGTGATCATTGCCCCAGATCGAATGATAGCCCAGGGCTTCGGCGTGTTGCGCGATTTGCAACAGGGCCTCGGTTTCGGAAAACGGAATCGGATAAGTCAGCCCTTCCATGCCGGTGGGAAAACCAACGCTTACGATCATCGTGCCATCTCCTCGGTCATTCTTCTGTTTCCTTGGCCAGGGCCGCCGCCAGGGTTTCCGCCAGCATGGCCTCGCCCCGCACCCCGGCGATCACCACTTCATCCAGACCGGCCTGGCGGTAGTCCCGCAACCGCGCCCGCACCTGGGCCGGCGTGCCGCTCACCGTATGGCGGGCCACCACCTCGTCACTGACCAGGGCCGTGGCACGGTCCCAGTCATTGGCCGCAACGGCGTCATACAAAGCGCCCTGATCCAGTTTGGCGCCACTCATCTCCAGGTTCGCGGCATGGTGCGCGCCACGTAATATGAACGCCAACAAGCGCTTCAAACGCCCATAGGCCCGGCCCTCGTCGACGTCGACCGAGGCAAAGACCAGACCGATGCGCCGCACTTGGCGCCCACTACCAGCTTCAGCAGCCTCGGCCACCTGGGCCAGGGACCAGCGCACGAACTCGACGGAGGTCGCCGCCGACAACAGCACACCGTCGGCACGGCGCCCCGCTAGTTGCAGCATGCGTGGCCCGCTGGCCGCCAGCACGATTGGCACATCCTGCGGCCCGGTTTCCAGGGCGCGGCCATTGACCTGGAAGCGTTCGCCCTGATGCCGCACCACCTCGCCTGCCAGCAAAGCCCGCGCGATATCGATGCTTTCATCCAAGGTGGCCAGGGGCCGTGGGCGGGCAACGCCGGCGGCATCCAGATCACCGGGGGCGCCGGCACCCAGACAGAGCACCGCCCGATTGGGGAAATGCTCGTTCAGGG
Source organism: uncultured Rhodospirillaceae bacterium (assembly GCA_964590195.1). Lineage (GTDB taxonomy): Bacteria > Pseudomonadota > Alphaproteobacteria. The sequence continues at coordinate 9,652 of CAZPWJ010000039.1, forward strand.
TCGCCGCCGCCATGGCCGCCTGCACGGGATGCGCCGTGTAAGGACTGAGCGCCATCAGCGCCGCGGCGGCGTTCTCCGTGGCCGACAGCGCCATTGCCGCCTGAACAATCGGGTCGCGCTGAAACAGATGATTGGCAAACCACATGGTATCGGCGCCGGCACTATCGGCCTCGCGAACCAGAGCGGGCAGTTCAGCCGCGCTTTCGCTGCCCTGGAACGAGACGCCAAGTCCCGAGCCTCCACCGCCGTGCCACTGGCTTACACCCATTGATACGACCTGCCCTAGCGGCCAAACAGCGACCGGATCCCGGCCCAGATAATCGACAGGGTGGTTGAGATGATCGAGATCCCGCCCGCATCTTCCGCACCGGCGCCACAATCATCGCCCGCCATGGCCCGGTTCAGGTTATCGGCGAACTGTTGGCTTAACCGGTTGGCGAATTCACGCACCAGGCCGGAGCGGCCAAACTGCGCCAACGGACCTGACAGGGAATAATCAACCACCACTTCGACATCCGTCCCGGAGCCGTCGGCGCCCGGCGACAGCGTGAAGCTGACATGCGCCTTGACCCGGCTGCCGCCGCGCCCATCAGCGCCGCTGCCTTGCAGGACGCCGCGCCGGTTCGCCGCATCCAGATCAAAACGCCCGGTACCGGCAAAGCTGGCCGTGATGGGGCCGAACTTGACATCGATGCTGCCGGCAATGTCATGGCCGTCAAAGGAGGTCAACCGGGCGCCGGGAAAGCAGCCGGCAACGTTGGCCGGATCGGAGAAATACTGCCAGACCGCCGCAATATCCTGGTCAACGGAAAATGCCTGCTCCAGACGGGACCAGCCCGGCTCCGGCGCGGCGCTATCCTGGCTGATAGCCGAGCGGGCGACAGCCGCCGCTGCCGCATCGGGGGCCAAATCAAAGGCGGGTATCTGTTTGCCCAGACCATGACCCATATTGCTCAGGATATTAGGTGCCGCTTGCGGGCCATCCGAATGTTTCCGGCCGACTTCGCCGATGGCCGCAACGATGCCCATATAGCCGGTACAGCGGCACAGATTGCCGCTCATTTCATGACGGATGGACGCCTCGTCCAACGCCCCCTTGCGGGATATCAGGTCATGCGCCGAAATCAGCATGCCCGGCGTACAATAGCCGCATTGCAGAGCATGCTGGCCGGAAAACGCCTGTTGCAAATCCTGCATCAGGGGATCGCCGTTCAGGCCCTCCAAGGTGGTGATCTCGCTGCCCTGGCACTGCACCGCATATGAAATGCAGGATCGCGCGGCCTTGCCATCGATCAACACCGTGCAGGCCCCGCAGACGCCCTGTTCGCAGCCAACATGGGTGGCCGTCAGGTCCTGGTTGTCGCGCAGGAAATCCGCCAGTTGCAAACGCGGTTCCACGTCCGCGCGGACCGCCTTGCCGTTGATGTTCAGTTCAAGCAATGCCATGACGCCGCCTATCCAATTGCCGAGGTAACCGCGCGGTTTAGCGCGATGCCATAGATCTGTTTTTTCTCAGCCGCCGCATGCGGCAGACAACGCTCGACCTCCGCCTTGATCAGCGCCGGTAAATCCCCACGCTCACCCTTGGCAATGGCCTGGGCCGTCTCGTGCAGCAAGCAGGGCGTGCCATCAAGGCCGCCCAGGACCACACGGCAGAAACGCCTGGGCGGATCAATCACCACCGCACCGATGGCATCGGCGAATTCGCCCACCTTTCGGTTCAGCTTGGTGTAGCCCCAACTCGCATCCGCAGATAGACGCGGCAGGCGGATCGCCGCCACCAGTTCATCAGCCGATAATGACACCGTATAGGCGCCAAGCATGAAATCCGCTGCCGGCACCCTTCGGCGGCCGGCGGGCCCAAGAATCTCGATTTTCGCGCCCAACGCAATCAGGGTGGTGACCCAGTCGGCGGCGGGGTCGGCATGCACCACGCTGCCGCCGATGGTGCCGCGATTACGCACCGCGCGATAGGCGATGCCGCCGGCCACATGGGGCAGCATGCCCCGGCTCGGGTCGGAAATCTCGCCATCCTCAATCTGCCCGTGGGTAACACAGGCGCCGATCAGCACATCGTCACCGTCGTCCGTAACGGCGCGCAGTTCCGCCGCCGCCGAGATATCGACCACGGCCTCGGGCCGGGCGACACGCAAATTCATCATCGGGCCCATGGATTGCCCACCGGCGATAATCTTGCCGCCCTCGCCCAATTGGCTCAGGGTGGCAAGCGCATTGGCGGTGCTGTCAGCAGCATGATATTCGAATTTCGCCGGTTTCATGACGCCGCCCCCGAGGCCGCCAGGATCTTGCCAAGAATATGAGAGGGCGGCATCGGCGCCTGATTGATTTCAACGCCGAGCCCGCGCAAGGCATCATTAATCGCATTAACGATTGCCGCCGGCGGGGCGATGGCGCTGCCTTCGCCAACACCCTTGATGCCGTGTGCGGTGTGCGGCGACAGGGTTTCCATATGTTCGACCCGCATGCTGGGCAATTCCGCCGGGCCCGGCAAAATGTAATCGGCCAAGGTCGACGACAAAGGCTGCCCATGGGCGTCATAGGGAGATTCTTCAAACAATGCGGTGCCGATACCCTGGGCCGTACCGCCATAGGCCTGGCCCTCGACCACCATTGGGTTGACCATGCGGCCGCAGTCCTCGGTGATGGCGTAGTCCAAAATTTCCACATGCCCCGTGGCCGGGTCAACCGCGACCACGGCGGCATGGGAAGCATAGGAAAACACCCCCAGATCGGTGCCCGGCTTGTAGCCCTCGGTAACTTCCAGACCGCCTTGGTCTACGCCCTCGGGCAATTCCTCGGGCCGCAGATACCAGGCCCGGCCCACGTCGCTGAACTTCAGGGAGGCGCCGCCGGCTCTGATTTCGCCGTTTTCAAAGCTTATCTCGCCGGCCTCGCATTGCAGCAGATGCGCGGCAATCGCCCTGATGCGATCAGCCAGCACGCCGGCGCTTTTCGATACCGCGCCACCCGCCATGACCATGCCGCGGGAGGCATAGGCGCCGGTGGAATAGGGCGTCATGGCGGTGTCGCCCAGCAGCACCTGGATATTGTCCGCGGGGATGGTCAAGATTTCACTGGCGACCTGGGCCAGTGTGGTTTCCAGGCCCTGCCCGATGGATTGAATACCGGCCCGCACCTCGACCCCGCCGTCCGCCGTCAGGCGCACTGTCGCCTGTTCATAGCCCGGCACGATGGGAATGCCCCAGGAGGCAAAGACGGCTGTGCCGTGGGCGCTTTGTTCGGTATAGGTGGCAAAGCCGACGCCGATCAGGCGGCCATCCGCTTCCCCCTCGCCTTGCCGCCGGCGCACCTGATCAAAGCCGATTTGCCGGCGCACGCCGCGCAGCGAGGCGGCATAGTCGCCGCTGTCATACTGCTTGCCGGTGATATTGGTGAAGGGCATGGCCTCCACCGGCACCAAATTCTCCTCGCGCACATCCGCCGGCTCGCGCCCGACTTCACGGGCGATGGCATCGATGATCTGCTCCATGGCGAAACAGACGCCGGGCCGGGCGACGCCCCGATAGGGCGCGAAGGGCGGCTTGTTGGTCGCCACCGAATAGGTCTTGCAGCGGTAGAAATCAAACTTATAGGGCCCAGGCAGATTGCCGCCGGCCTGGGCTGCTTCGATACAGGCGGTGAATGGGTAGACCGAATAGGCACCGATATCGACCCAGACTTCAGCATCCAGGCCCAACAGCCTGCCACGTTCATCCGCATAGGCTTTGATCTTGTAATGGTGTTCGCGGGTGTTGGCGCCGGCGGTCAGATGCTCCCGGCGGTCCTCGATCCAGCGGAACGCCGCGCGGTATTTCAAGGCCAGCCAGGCAATGCAAACCTCCTCGGGCTGTAGGGTCGCCTTGTAGCCAAAGCCGCCGCCAATATCGACGGTCTGCACGCGGATCGCGCCCTGCTCCAAGCCAAGGCATTCCGAAAGTCCGGTGCGCACGATATGAGATACCTGGGTGGCGCTGATCACCACCAACTGGGCCGCACGGTCGTCCCAATAGGCCAGCACGCCCTTGCCCTCCATGGGCATCATGCATTGCCGCGCCGTATTGATCTCGCGCTCGATCTTCACGGGCGCGCTGCGCTCCAGTTCGGACAGATCCTGTTCTATCTCGGTGCGCAGGCAAAGATTATCGGGCCATTCCTCATGCACCCTGCCCGCATCGGGGGCAAGGGCGCGCCAGACATCGGCGATCGGCGGCAGCTCTTCCAGTTCCAGCTCAATCGCTTCGCATAGATCCTCCGCCTCGGCCCGGCTTTCGGCAACGGCCATGGCGATCGGTTCGCCGGCAAAGCGGGCCTTGCCGGTGGCCAGCACCGGATAGTCCGATTGCCGGTAGGTCGGCAGGGTCGAACGGGCGGTGATCGGCAGCACACCGTTCATATCCTCGGCCACGAAGACGCTATCCCCGGCCCCGTCCGGCTTGTTGATCGCGCTCAGGCGGGCATGGGCCAGCGGGCTTCGCAGAAATGCCACCTCGCGCAGTCCGGGCATCTTTAGATCCGCCACGTACGTACCTCGACCGGTCACCAGGCGGGCATCTTCCTTGCGCTTAACTCTTTGTCCGATGCCGGTATCAGCCATGACGCATCCCTGAATCGAGCAAAAAAATACCATGGGCTGGGGCCGATGAAGCCCCAGTGCCTTTATCAATACGCCAGATTCCCATTAGCCGTCACCTGCTTTCAGACCGGCGCCGCACTTGCCGGAGGGGCGGAATGGTGACTCAAAATATCATGCGAATCGCCTATTCGAACAACTTTTCCGATTCACCGCGCGGCGCAATACCGCGCGAACACTGGCAAAAAACCCAGCAATTGCCCTAAAGTCCAGGCTGGCTGGGCGAGTCCGAATGGTCGTGCTTGTCATAAAGGAATCGCTCTGCTAGATGAAGCGAATCACCAACCTCTGGCATCAGTGAGAACATAGATATGAGCAAAGCAGCACTAGTTGAGCGCGTTGCCAAAAAAGGCAAACTCTCGAAAGCCGAAGCCGGCCGCACGGTCGACCTCGTCATGGGCGAAATTCAAGCCGGCCTGAAGGCCTCCAAGAAGGAAGGCAAGTACACCATCGGCACCTTCGGTACGTTCTCCGTCACCAAGCGGGCCGCCCGTAAAGGCCGCAACCCGCAGACCGGCGAGCCGATCAAGATCAAGGCTTCCAAGGTTCTGAAATTCAAGCCTGCCGCGCAGCTGAAAAAAGCCGCCGGCTGCTAAACGGACTTATTGGGCGTGAGGGATCGCGTCCCATTGAGTTTGGCGAAATAGAGGGCTCGCGACTCCGTCGCGGGCCCTTTACTATTGTCGGTCCAGTCAGGTAACCCGAGGGAATAGAGATGAACCAGTTAAGCGGCGCGGAGGCCTTGGTGCACATGCTGCAGGGCCATGGCGTGGACTATATCTTCGGTCTGTGCGGCGATACCTCCCTGCCGTTCTATGATGCCCTGCATCGCCTGAACCACGGCATGACCCATATTCTCAGCCGCGACGAGCGTTCGGCGGCCTATATGGCGGATGGCTATGCAAGGGTCTCGGGCAAGGTCGGCGTCTGCGAGGGGCCGTCGGGCGGCGGCGCCACCTATATCGCGCCGGGTCTGGTGGAAGCGAACGAAAGCTCCATTCCCATTCTCGCCATCACCACCGATATCTCCGTGGCCGCCCGCGGCCGCTATGCCCTGACCGAACTTGACCAGTCCGCCCTATTCCGGCCCCTGACCAAATGGAACGGCGTCATTGACCGAGCCGAGGATGTGCCCAAGCTGCTGCGCACCGCGTTTCGCGAAATGACCACGGGACGCCCCGGCGCGGCCCATCTGGCGCTGCCCTTCGATGTACAGAAAGGCGCGGTGGATGCCGCCGATATCTGGTGCGATCCGGAACTGGGCCATTACCCGGCCTGGCCCACGGGCCCCCACCCCGCCGCCGTGTCGCGCCTGGCCCAGGTGCTGTTGGCGGCCCGCAACCCCGTAATCGTCTGCGGCGGCGGCGTGGTCCTGGCCGGCGCCGAAGGGGAATTGGCCCGGCTGGCCGAGCAACTGGCGATCCCCGTGGCCACCACGATCAGCGGCAAGGGCTCGATCGCGGAGGATCACCCCCTCGCCGTGGGCGTCGTCGGCAGCAACGGCGGCGTCATGGAAACCCGACGCTTCATGGAGGCGGCGGATCTGTTGCTGTTGATCGGTTGCCGGGCCGGTTCGGTGACCACCGAACGCTGGCGCTTCCCCGCGCCCGGCGCCTGTCAGGTTGCTCACATCGACAGCGATCCCGGCGTCATCGGCGCCAATTACCCGACCGAGGCGGCCATGGTCGGCGATGCTCGGTTGGCATTGGCCGCCCTGAACGCCGAAATCGGCAGCCCCACCGCGCCCAGCCGCGATTTGAACGCAGCGGCGGTGGCGGAGGCCAAGGCGGCCAAGTTCGCCGCCTTTCAACAACTGGCGGCCAGTGACGAACGGCCGATCCGCCCTGAACGCCTGGTCGCCACTTTGTCGAAACTACTGGATGACGACGCTGTGCTGATCGCCGATCCGGGCACCCCGTGTCCCTATCTGTCGGCCTATTACCCGGTCAAACGTACGGGGCGGCAGTTCTTTTCCAACCGGGCCCACGGCGCCCTGGGCTATTCCCTGCCTGCCGCCATCGGGGCCTATCATGGCCGGCCCGGCGCCAAGGTGGTCGCGGTGATGGGCGATGGCAGCTTCGGCTTCAACGGCGGCGAAATGGAGACCGTGGCCCGCCTTGGGCTGCCGGTTACCTTTGTCGTCGTCTCCAACGGTGTTTTTGGTTGGATCAAGGCGGGGCAAAAGACCGGCTTTGACGAACGCTATTTCTCGGTCGATTTTTCCACCACCGACCATGCCAAGGTGGCGGACGCCTATGGCCTGCAAAGCTGGCGGGTGGAAGACCCGAGCGAGCTAAAAAGCAAATTGGCCGCCGCCCTGGACTGCCCTGGACCGTCGTTGGTCGATGTGATCTGCCAACCGTTGCAAGAGGCGAATGCGCCCGTCAGCGAGTGGGTCGCCTAAAGTTCCGATCCTAGGTTCCCGGCGGCGTCCAGGTGGTATCGGGATCCATGGGATAGACCGGGCGGGGCAAGTTTTGCCAATTGAAGCGGCTCAACACCGGTGAGGTCAGGCCCGCGGTGTCGATTTCATGGACCTGCTCGGTTGGGAACCAGGGTATGAAGCCGGCCCTGAAATGGCCCCGCGATTTGACACAGACCGTGCGCGCATCGGCAATATCCAGGCCGAACATTTCGAAAAACATCGGATCCGCCGTCTGATGGCGGGAGCTGATCACCACGACCAGAATGCCGCCCTCGCCGCCGATCTCCAGCACCGCGCTGGGGCCAAGTTTGAGCTGCCGGTTCTTGTAGATGCCCAGACGGCCAACCATGTGGCCGTCGTGCAGTTTCACGACCTTGGCCCGGACTTCGAAGGTTTTGGAGAATTCGGTGGCGTTGGCGCGGTTAAAGACGGCATTGAATTCGGCGCCAATCCCCAAATCATGGGCCTCGGCAGCCAGGTCCTTGTCGAAGAAAGAGCCGTAATAGACACCACGGGCGCCGCCCGCTACCAGCGCCGAGAGCAACCAAGTCGTCCGCCCCTCGCCGCCGCCGCCCGGGTTGTCGCCGGCATCGGCAAAAATCACCGCGCCGCGATCCGGATTCTGCGCCACCACGTTGGCCAGGATGACGCCGTCTTCGATGGACATCATCTCGCGGGTGAAGGCGGCCCGGTTATCCCAGGCACGGGTAGCGATTTCCCTCGCCAGGCTGGCGGCTCTGGTTTCATCGGACCGGGCGGTCACGACGACCGCCAAGCCGTTCTTGGGTGAATCGGAAAAGGCGAAATTACCAAACACCGAAACATTGACGATCTCGCCGGCCTCTTCACGGGAGCGGCGCTGGCCATAGTCGATCAAATCGCCATAGGGCCCCGTCGCCGTCAGCAGCGTGGTGGAGGGCGGCACCAGCGGCAGGCGGATCAGTACCTGCCGGGGCGCCATGCCGGCGAACATCTGGCGCATCAGCAACGCCGCCTCTTCGCCGCGCTGGACCTGATCAACGTGAGGATTCGTCTGATAGCCGATAATGGCATCGGTGGCCACGGCCATGGCTTCGGAAATATTGGCATGTAGATCCAAGGTCGCGATCACGGCCACGTCCGCGCCAACGGCATCGCGGATCGCCGTCATCAAGGTGCCGTCCGGGTCGCCGTCGTCGGTCGCCACCATGGCGCCGTGATTGGCGATATAGACCGCATCCAGCGGCCCGGCAGCTTTCAGGCCGGCCACAATGCGTTCAACTGTGGAGGTAAAGAAATTGCCCTCGATCGGCCCCCATGGAGGGCAGCCTGTTAATACCAGGGGCACCGGCGTCCAGGGCCCCGTGGCGTCCATTGTCTGGACAAAGGCCGCCATCTCGCGCGGCAGGGTAGAGACCGGCTGACGTGCCTCCGCAACGATTTTGGGGCCTTCCAGATACAGGTTTTCGCGAAAATCCGCTTCCGTCGCGACCGGGGAAAAGGCGTTGCTTTCCAGGATCACCCCACACAGGGCGACGCGTTTAGGCTCAGTCTGCTCCGCCATTTTCTACTCCACTAGTATCCCAGGGCCAGTCCGTCCTTGCGCGGGTCGGAACCACCCGCCAGGGTACCGTTTTCCCAATCCACCGCGATGATCTGACCGCCGCCCCAGGGCATCTCGGGCCGGCCCACTTCGTGGCCCAGGGCCGTCAGGCCGGCCATGACATCTTCGCCCAGGCCGCGCTCCACATCCAGGCGCCCTTCAACATGGAAGACGCGCGGGCTGTCCATGGATTCCTGCACGTCCATGCCGTAATCAATCAGGTTAGTCAGCACGTGGGTGTGGCCGACCGGCTGATAGCCGCCGCCCATGACGCCATAGCAATAGGCGATCTTGCCGTCCTTGGTGCACATGCCGGGAATAATCGTGTGCAGGGGCCGCTTGCGCGGGGCCACGTTGTTGGGATGGCCCGGATTAACGACGAAGCCGGCGCCACGGTTTTGCAACATCACGCCGGTTTTTGGCGAGGCAATGCCGGAACCAAATGGCATATACAGCGAGTTGATGAAGGAACAGGCATTGCGATCCTTGTCGACCACCGACAGGTAAATGGTATCGCGATAGACCGGGCCCGTGGCCTCGGGCGCCTCGATGGCGCTGTCCATCTTGATCTGGGCCCGCATCTCGGCCGCGAATTCCGCCGACAGCATATGTTCTACCGGCACGTCGGCCTGGCGCTGGTCGGCGACGAAGCGGTCGCGCGCGGCATAGGCCATGCGCGAGGCCTCGGTCTCCAGATGCAGACGCTCGACGCTGTTGGGGTCCATCTTGGTCAGGTCAAATTCGCTGAGGATGTTCAACATCATCAGGGCCGTGATGCCCTGGCCATTGGGCGGGATCTGCCACATGGTGTGGCCCCGGTAATCAGTCGAAATCGGGGTGACGTATTCGCCGGCGAATTCGGCGAAATCGTCCATGGCATGGCAGCCGCCCAGGCTGGAAAGATATTCCACCATGTCTTCGGCGACCGCGCCCTTGTAGAAGCCGTCCCGGCCCTCTTTGGCGACGGTTCGCATGGTTTCCGCCAACTCGGGCAGACGCCAGATCTCGCCCGCCTTGGGTGCACGGCCGTTGTTCAGATATTTCGCCGCCGCCGAAGGATCCGCCGACAGCTTGGCCACGTTGCGGTCCCAATCAACGCCGACCCGCGGCGTGATGGCAAAACCATCCTCGGCATAGCCGATGGCCGGCTGCAGGGCCTGATCCAGATCAATGGTGCCATGATCGCGCAGCAGCATGTGCCAGCCGTCAATGGCGCCGGGCACGGAAACCGCATGGGGCGACTGAATGGGGATCGAGGAAATGCCCTGATCCAGCAAATGTTCCGCGGTCAAGGTCTTTGGCGCCCAGCCGGATGCGTTCAGGCCAATAACCTCCGGCCCGCCGCCAGGTGCCAGCAGGGCGAAGCAATCGCCACCGATGCCCGTCGACATGGGCTCCACCACGCATTGCACGGCGCAGGCGGTAACGGCGGCATCGACCGCGTTGCCGCCCCGGCGCAGAACTTCCAACGCTGCGAGGGTGCTAAGCGGGTGAGATGTTGCGGCCATGCCATTAGCGGAATGGACGGTAGAGCGGCCGGGAAGTTGCAAATCGCGCATTATAGGAAAACCTCGAATTATCTAACTAAAAGTTATGGAAAGGGCCGGAATCGGCTACATGCCAATTCCAGCCCGAAATGTCCAGGCTGATGCAGCTCAGCCGAGCTTTGACTTCATCAAAGCCTTCAGATCGACTTCGGCGCGGGCACCCATGTGCGAAATCACCTCCGCCGCGCCGATGCCCGCCATGCGCCCGCACTCTTGCAAGCCGCGGCCTTCGGCCAGCCCGGTCAAGAAGCCGGCGGCATAGACATCGCCGGCACCGGTGGTATCGACTACATGCGCCACCGGTTCGGCATCAATCACATGCACTTCATCGCCGGCCACGATCACCGCGCCTTTTTCCGAACGGGTCAGAGCGGCGATCTCGCAATGGCCGCGCACCGCCTGCATGGCGGCATCGAAGCTGTCCGTCTCGTACAACGAGATGATTTCCTGTTCGTTGGCGAACAGAATATCCACGTGATGTTCCACCAGATCGAGGAATTCCTCGCGGTGACGATCAACGCAGAAACTATCGGACAGGCTCAAGGCAACCTTTCGGTCAGCGGCCCGTGCCGCGCCCATGGCCTTGATGAAGGCCTCCTTGGCGCCGGGCGGATCCCACAGGTAGCCTTCCAGATAGGTTATGGCCGAGGCGGCGACCAGGTCTTCATCCACGTCCTCCGGCCCCAGTTCGACACAGGCGCCAAGAAAGGTGTTCATGGTACGCATGGCGTCGGGTGTCACCATGATCAGGCAACGCGCCGTCGGCGTCCCGCCGGTGGCGGGCGGTGAATGGAAATCAACGCCGATGGCGCGGATGTCATGGGCGAAGATGCGGCCCAATTCGTCGTCGCATACCTTGCCGACAAAGCAGGCCCGCCCGCCCAGGGCGGCGACGCCGGCGACTGTATTCGCGGCCGAACCGCCGGAGCTTTCCGTGCCCGCGCCCATGGCGCCGTACAGCAGTTCGGCACGGTCGGCGTCGATCAACATCATGCCGCCCTTGGCCAATTCATGTTGCGCCAAGAAACTGTCTTCGGCGGGCGCCAGCACATCGACGATCGCATTGCCGATACCAAGCACATCGTATCGGATTTCCACCATTGCGGACTCCCACTATTGCGGTGTTAGGATGAGGCAGTATAGAAGGCACTTCGTTTGGCGCAAGGGAAGCCTGCGCATATAAGCGATATCTGTTAGGGGAAATGACATGACCGAGTTGTGGCGAAAAACGGCGCGTGAAATGGTGGATTTGCTGGCCAAGGGCGAGGTTCGCCCGAAAGAGGCCATCGACGCCGCCGCGGAACGCATAGAGGCGACAAATGGCGCGGTCAATGCCATGGTCACCCTGTGCCTGGAACGGGCGCACGCCGCCGCCGAGCGGATCGAAGCCGAAGGCCACCCGGAACAGCCGGGACCAGGCTATCTTTACGGCCTTCCGGTCTCGGTCAAGGACCTGAACCATGTGGAAGGCGTGCGCTGTACCATGGGTTCGCCCATCTATGCGGATCAGATATCCGCCGAATCTGATCTGTCGGTGAAGACCTTGGAAGGCAACGGCGCCATCGTCATCGGCAAGTCGAACACGCCTGAATTCGGCGCCGGCGCCAATACCTTCAACGAGGTCTTCGGGGCCACCCTCAACCCCTGGGACACGCGGATGAATGCCGGCGGCTCGTCTGGCGGGGCGGCGGTCAATCTGGCCACGGGGCAGACCTGGCTGGCCACGGGCAGCGACCTGGGCGGTTCCCTGCGCATTCCCGGTGCTTTCAATTCCATCGTCGGTTTTCGGCCCTCGCCAGGGCGTTGTCCGCGCGGCACCTCCGCCTATCTCGGCCGCTTTGATGATATGAGCGTGGTCGGCCCCATGGCCCGCAACGTGGGCGACGTGGCCCTGATGCTGGATGCCATGGTCGGGCAATATCCCAGCGACCCAATTTCGCTGCCCGTGCCCAACGAGCCTTTTCAGACGGCGGCCCAGGCAGCCACGCCACCCAAGCGGATTGGCTGGAGCGCAACCATGGGCGTGGCGCCTGTGGAACCAGAAATTGCGGAAATCTGCGCCGCAGCCGCGCAATCCTTTGCTGCATTGGGCACGGCGGTGGAGGAGGCCTGCCCTGACTTCACGGGCGCGCAGAAAATGTTTCAGACCCTGCGCGGCGTTGCCTTCGTGGGCGCCCACCGCACGCACATGGCGGAAAACCGCGATCAGTTAAAGCCAGACGTGATCTGGAACTATGAACACGGTCTGTCGCTTGCCATCGAAGATGTGGCCGATGCCAAGCAGGTCCGGGGGCGTCTGCAACAAAATATGTGCGACTTTTTTGAAACCTACGATTTGCTGGTGACACCAACCGTGATGACGCCCACTTTTCCGGTGGAAATCCGCTATCTGGATGAGGTGGCGGGCGTAAAATTCGACAATTATGTGGATTGGCTGATGCACACCTTCATCGTCACACCCACCGGTTGCCCCGCGGTTTCGCTGCCCTGCGGCTTTACCGAGAGCGGCCTGCCTGTCGGCCTGCAACTGGTGGCGCCGCCACGGGGCGAGGCGGCACTGCTGTCGGCGGCGGCAACGTTCGAGGCCAATTGCGATCTGCAATGGCAAACCCCAATCGATCCGCGATCGAAATGATTGGAAATTTCAGAGAAAGCGCGACCTGCCCTTCAATTTTCCGAGGGAATGCTTACATTCCTGGGCAATGACAATTCTCAACAATCGTAAAAGCTAAGACAGAGGGCTATTCATGCTAATGCGCGCCGCCGCCTTGACGTTGGGGCAGACCGCCGATCCGGCATTTCGGGGTGTCGTCATCAAAAGCGTCCTGTTCACCCTGGCGCTCTTCGTGGGCTTGACCGTGGTCTTTTATTGGGCCGTGCCGGAGGTAAAGGTCTTTGAATCTGACTGGCTGCAATGGGCCAACAGCGCCCTTGAAGTCGGCGGCAGCCTGGCATTTTTCGCCGCCTTGGTGCTGACATTTTCAGCCACCGCGACCTTGATCGGCGGCATTTTCCTTGATGACATCGCCATGGCGGTGGAAAAGCGCCATTACCCCCAGGATGAGCCGGGCCGTTCGGCGGATTTTTCCAAGACCTTCGGTGTTTCCATACGCTTCATCGGTGTCACCCTATTGCTGAATGTGCTGGCCTTGCCGTTTTATTTGATCGCGTTATTGTTTCCTCCACTTTTTGCCTGTATTTTCTATGGCTTAAACGGTTATCTTCTATCTCGAGAGTACTTTGAGCTTGTAAGCCTAAGACATAAGGATGCAAAAGCGGCCAGACAATTGCGCAAGGCCAATGGCCTGAGGGTTTTCTCGGCCGGTGTGGTGATCGCTTTTCTGCTGACGGTGCCGATTGTAAATTTGTTCGTGCCGATTTTAGCGACCGCGTTCATGTTGCATATCTTCAAGGCTCTACAAGGTGTAAAGACAACTGAAATCGTCTCTTGATCCGCGGTCACAAGCTGGACTATGGACGATAACTGAAGCACTTAGAGCGCATTGTTTATAAATGCGCTCCGATTCTTAAGAATCGAGCAATTGAACCAATTATTTAGGTCTCGAAAGTGACCCAGATTAATTGAAAATTGCTCTAACTATAGGAAATACGTAATGGCCAATGAAGAGGGTAACCCCAGTGCAAGTTCGGCCTTTCGCCCCGAGATAACCCGCCGTCTGCCCGATCTGCCGGGGGGCCCCTTGCGCGGCGCCGCACCCGCGGAGACGGGCGATGCCGGAAAGAAATTGATTGTTGGCCGGGAAATCGTGCTGAACGGTCAGATTACCGCCTGCGATCAATTGGTGGTCGAGGGCCGGGTCGAATCGGCCCTGGAGAACTCCCAATCTATCGAAATATCCGAGACCGGATATTTCAAAGGCTCGGCGGTCATTGAAGAAGCCGTTATCAGCGGCCAATTCGAAGGCAGCCTGACCGTGCGCGGCGAATTGACCGTCAAGGCCAAGGGCCGCATCGAAGGTGATGTCCGCTACGGTAAATTGTGCATCGAATCCGGCGGCCAGATCGTCGGCACCCTCGAGGCCCTGACGGACGGCGGCGCGGCAACTTCCAGCATTGGCGGCGACGTTGACGATTAGCGTAATGATGCCGCGTCTTTGTTGTCTGTTCGCGGGACTCTGGTTAGTAGCCTGCACCACGGATCAGACGGCGCTGCCCACGGTGCCAGCGACCCAGCCCGCGCCAGCGGCGCCGGCTGCTCAACCGGCAATGCAGCCGATGGCCAGCGCACCCAGCATGGACCCGGTCGCCGGCGCCAGCGCCTTCACCCAAGACGGCAGCACCACCCCCATCCGGACGCCGCAATCGGGACTGGATGGCAGGACACTGCAAAATCCCGTTGAAAGCCGCGAGCAGAACCCCGCCGCGCGGCCCGAACCGGCGCCCAACAAAAAGCCCGCGCCCGCTCTTGATCCGAAAAAGCTGGTGGGCATGGATCATGGCGAATTACGCGATCTGTTGGGCAAGCCATCTCTGCTTCGCGGTGAGCGGGATGCCCAGGTTTGGCAATATGGCGGCACCAGCTGTGTATTGCATGTCTTCCTATACCGCGATGGCGCCAACGGCCGCTATCGGGTTGCCTTCGTGGATACGGTCAGCCGCCAACGCCGCGCCGCCATACAGGCGGACGAGGCCTCCTTCCAGCGGACCTGCCTGGGCCCTCTGCCGCAACGGACCACGGCGCAAAATCAACCCAGTTAGGGCAATTTTAAGGCTGCCAAGCCACCAGCGTTCTATTTGACGAGCACCTCTACCGTTGTTTGCAGGACCACCTGTTCATTGCGACCATTCGTCCGCAACAGTTGGTATTCGCCCTTGTAGGTGCCGGACAGCCACAGCCGCCAGGCACGCTTGCCGCTATAGCTGAACCAACGGGCCTTGTGCTTGGTTGCCGGCTTTCTTTTGGTGTTCACCAAGACGCTCCCATCCGGGGCGATGATCCGCAGTACTTCCTCGTCGCCCGGCTGAAGGCCGAAAATCATTACCCAAAACACCAAATTGCGGGCCGTGCGGCCAAGTTGGTCATGGCGATGCAGACCCGAGACGATCTGCTTGAGCGTCGGCACCTGGTCCGTGAAGCCGGCAGCAAGTACACCGCTGGGACGATAGGCGAGTTCCGGCAGAAGAGCGGGCTGCCACAGCGGCGTGCCCTTGCCGCCGCAGCCGGCTTTTACCCCCACGCCAAGAAACGGATCGATCACCGCGCCCCGGTAACGGACGCTTAGATGCAGATGCGGAAACTCGGTCTTGCCCGAAAGTCCGATCATGCCCAGTGTTTGTCCACGCTCGACCCGATCGCCCTTTCGCACCCGGACGCTACCCTGGCGCAGATGACAATACTGGGTTTGCCAGCCGCCGCCGTGATCGATCAGGACGCCATTGCCGCACTCGCGGTTTTTGTTTCGTTTCGGCTCATAGCCGCCGGGGGCATGGTCGCGGACATTGTTCCGTATGCCCGCCACTTGGCCCGTCGCCGCCGCCAACACCCGGACGCCGCGGTCAAGCCAACTCGTGTCGGGCAGGCGAAAGTCGGTCCCCTTGTGGCCATCATAGGCAAGCCGGCCGCAGGTATAGTCCCTGGCGCCGGGTCCGGGATCATGATCAACGTAGTTTTGGATGTTACAGACGGCGCCGATCTTGCAGTCCACGGGCAGTGACAGGCTAAGGCTTGGTGTTTCGGCCATGGCCGTTTGCCATGTCATGAAGGAAACAAGCGAAAACCGCATCAGCGTGACGAGTGTTGCAAGGACCGTCGGCATTTTCAAATGGCTTAGACCACGCCATCCTCGCGCAGCGCGGCGATCTCGCTTTCATCCATATCCAGCCACTCACCCAAGATCTCGTCAGTATGCTGGCCCAGCGTCGGCACATCCCGGTAGGCTTCAACCGGGGTCTCCATCAGGCGGATCGGATTACCTTGGGTTTTCACCGTACCCAGGGTGGGGTGTTCGATATCGATGATCTGGCCCCGGTGTTTGACCTGCGGGTTTTCCATCACATCCGCCACGGTGGCCATGCGGCCACAAGGAATTTCCGCCGCCACCAAACGTTCCAACAGCCAATCCCGATCATGGCGGAGGAACCAGCCGGCAACGGTCTCGTCGACCAGATCGGCATTGGCCAGGCGGTCCGGCGGCGTGGCAAAGCGCGGATCTTCCAGGATCTTCTCCTCACCCATGATCTTGATCAGGGCATTGAAATGCTTCACGCCCGCGGACATCAGATGAATACGTTGACCATCGCGGGTGCGAAAGGTATTGGCCGGCGCGCTGTAACGGTCGCGGTTGCCCATGCGCCCCATTACGCTGCCGTCGCGGTGGTGTTCGGCCACCGCCGTCATCAGGAAGGACATTGCGGTATCGAGCAATGGCACATCGACCACCTGGCCGCGCCCCGTGCGTTCGCGCGCGTGCAGGGCGGCCATTACGCCCATGGCGGCGTTGGAACCGGTGGAATAATCGATCACGACGGAACCGAACATGGTTTCCTCGCCGTCCCTGGTGCCAGTCAGGTGCATCAGGCCGCCTTCGGCCTGGGCGATGGCATCGAAGGCCGGCCGCTTGGCCCAGGGGCCGTCCTGGCCGAAGCCGGAGATGCGGGCCATCACAAGGCGCGGATTGAGGGCAGAAGCCTGCTCCCAACCAAAGCCCATGGCCTCCATGGTGCCGGGGCGGAAATTTTCCACCAGAACATCCGCCTGGGGGATCAGTGCTGCCAGGATCTCCTTGCCCCTGTCGCTGCGCAGATCCAGGGTGATGGAGCGTTTGTTGCGGTTGTACATCAACATATACAGGCGGTCATCACCGGTGGCCGCGCCCGGGCCGCGCATGACATCGCCGACCTCGGGTTTTTCGATCTTGATCACATCGGCCCCGAAATCGCCCAGTATCTGGGCACAGTAAGGCCCGGCAACATAGCGGGCCAGGTCGAGCACCTTTATTCCTTCAAGCGCACGCGTCATGCGGCGTCCCCTCCAATTGTCGTGATTTCATTTATTTGTATACCGAACCGGAGGCGATGCAAACCACTAGGCGTTCTCGCCGGCCTCGGCCGCCGCCGTGATGATGCGTTCAAAGGTTGCCAGAATTTCGGCCTGAGTATCCACCAGCCGCTTTTCCAGCTGTTCCAGATCGGCCGCCTCGGAAATCCGCAGCACCGCGTTCACCATGCCCCGGGGCGCCTCGCCTGGATCGAACTCGCCCACTACCGAGACCCTAAAGAGGGCCATAAGGTCGCGGTACAGACCCGACGCCGCGATAAGGCGGTCCGCGTCTTGGCGTGATAGATGCCCGGCCCGGGCCAAATTCGACAAGGCGGTGCAAATGTTCGGGTGCAGAACCTTGGGCGTCTCGGCGGCATGGGCTAATTGCAGGAACTGGGCGATGAATTCGATATCCAGCAGGCCGCCCCGGACCATTTTCATTTCCCACGGGTTATCGCTGCCGCGCTGCCGGATCAGCCGCTGCCGCATGGCCGCCACGTCCGCCGCCGTGCGCTGCCTGTCGCGGGGCCGGCAAAGCACCTCGGCGACAGTTCCCCGAACCCGTGCGGCCAGCTCCGCCTCGCCGGCCACCACCCGCGCCCGGGTTAGGGCCATATGCTCCCAGGTCCAGGCGTCATTGCGCTGATAATCTGCAAAACCGTTGAACCGGGTGGCCACGGGCCCGGAATTGCCCGAGGGGCGCAGACGCATGTCCACTTCGTACAATTTGCCTTCCGCGGTCGGCACGGTCATGGCGTTGATCAGACGCTGGCTG
The DNA here is from genome assembly GCA_964590195.1 of uncultured Rhodospirillaceae bacterium. Taxonomy (GTDB): domain Bacteria; phylum Pseudomonadota; class Alphaproteobacteria. The sequence goes on from CAZPWJ010000039.1 coordinate 27,632, forward strand.
AGGCGGGTAAAATATTGCTGCGCCGGCAAGGGTCTGGAGCCGTCGGAAACACTGTCATCATCCGGATAGTCGTAGACAAAGATCAGATCCAGATCGGATTCCCCGGTCATCTCGCGGCTGCCGAATTTGCCCATGGCCAGGACCACCATGCCGCCACCGTCCAGGACGCCATGGCGCTCCGCATTCGCGAAGGCCTCCTCGACACCGGGCAACAGCGACCCCAGGGCCGAGTCCGCTAGGTCCGCGTAGCCGGCGCCCGAGCGGTCCGCGTCAATGGTCGCGCCCAGGACCTGGACGCCGATCTGGAATTTGTGTTCCTTCACCCAGCGCCGGGTCAAATCGAGTATGTCCTGCAAATCCAGCGCCGCGCGCATTTCTTCGGCGAACTCCTGGCGCAGGGCCGTCAAGGCCGGGGGGGCGGCAAGGAATTCCGGGGAGGTCATGGCATCAACGACGCTGGAATTCTCGGCCAGATAATTGGCCAGACGCGGGGCGCTGCCCATGATCTCCGCCATTAACTCGAGCAGTTGCGGCCGGGCCATCAACATTGAAAACAATTGCACGCCGGTGGGCAAATTGGACAGGAAGCGGTCGAAACGGCCAAGTGTGGCGTTTGGATTGGCGGTATCCGCGATGGCCTGCAACAGCGCCGGCATCAAGGTTGTCAGCAACTCCTGCGCCCGGGTTGAGCGAAGGGCCCGATAGCGGCCATGAAACCAGCCGCGCACCGTGGCGGAGGCACCCTGAGCGCCCTCGAAACCCATGGCGGTCAGCTTCTCCAAAGTCTCGGAATCATCATCGGTGCCGGAAAAAAGTAAATTATCCGTCTCGGAGGTATCCGGCGCGTCCGCGAATAGAATGCCGTGGTGGTGCTGTACCCGCGCCAAATAGTGCAGCAATTCTTCCCGAAACGCCGCCGCGCCGGCCCTGCCCTGAGGGTGCCCCATGAAACAGGCCAGATGGGCCACGCCTTCGCTGTCGCGGGGCATGCTCTGGGTTTGTTGGTCCGCAATCATTTGCAGGCGATGTTCCAGGCGGCGCAGATAGTCATAGGCCTCGGACAATTCGTCGGTCACCGCACCGTCAATCCAGCCGCCCCGGGCCAAGGCTTCCAGCGCATCCTTGGTCGCCGAGAGCCGCAGCGCCGGTTCCCGGCCGCCCGCGATCAACTGCTGGGTTTGTGCGAAAAACTCAATGTCACGGATGCCGCCACGGCCTGTCTTAATGTTATGGCCCTCGACATTCATCGCAGCGCCCTCGCCATCGCCGGCGTGATTATGAATTTTCCGCATGATGGAATGGACATCGGCGATCGCGGCGAAATCCAAATTCCGCCGCCAAATAAACGGCTGCAGACGCTCAAGAAAGGCGGCGCCCGCGTCCAGATCGCCGGCCACGGCGCGCGCCTTGATCATCGCGGCCCGTTCCCAATTCTGGCCCAGGCTTTCGTAATACTGTTCCGCCGCGCGCATGGAAACGACCACCGGCGTCACGCCGGGATCAGGGCGCAGCCGCAAATCCGTGCGCAGGACATAGCCATCGCCAGTCGGCTCCTGCAACATTTTCACCAACGCCTGTACCAGGCGGATGAAACAGTCCTGGGCCGAGCGTTTGCCGATATAGGGCGCCGCCTCCGAATCGTAGAGGGCGATCAGGTCCACGTCCGAGGAATAATTCAGCTCATAGGCGCCCAGTTTGCCCATGCCCAAAATCACCAGGCCGCTGCCATGTTCGGGGTTGGGGCCCGCCGCCAGCTCCAGTTCACCGCGCCGGGCCGCATCCCGCAACAGCCAGCGCACCGCGCCGCCGATCGCGGCGTCGGCGAATTGGGACAGGGCGGCGGTTACCTGGCGCAAATCCCAAAGCCCGCCCACATCGGCCAGGGCAATCAAAATAGCGGCGCGGCGGCGGGTCAGACGCAGCCGCGCCATGGCCGCGTCCATGTCACCATTGCCATCGTTGTCGGCATCCAGCCCTTGTGCCAAATCCGCCAGCAGTTCAGAAAAGCTATGTTCGGGGTCGTCCGCAAATATCCGGGGCAGATAGGTAATGTCGGATAACGCCACCCGGCTAAGAAACGGGCTATTGCCAAAGATCGCCGATAATAAGGCTATTGCGGACTGATCCCGCCACAGCCCGGCCAGCGCCTCTTGTGCCACGGGGTCATCCAATGCCGCCGCCGCTTTCTGCAAATCCGTCAGCACCGCCGCCGCCCGGTTTTCGTCAAAGGCGGTGGCGGTGACATTGGCAAGATTGGGAAAGCCCGGTCTTGGCATGGAACCCACACAATGGAAAAACGGCATCGGGCACATGGCCGCATTCGCGGCGCGCCCGATTTCTATATAGCTGCCATTCCAGGCCTGGGCAATCTTCGGCGCCTTGGGCTGGCGTAGTGCCGCAAGCGTGCTATCCCAGCAGGCCGCAGTCGAGCGGGTCGCCGCCCCGCTCCGACAGCGATGTACGCATCTTGCCAAGGGCCTGACATTCGATCTGGCGCACCCGCTCCTTGGAAATACCAAGCTCGCGGCCAAGCGATTCCAGGGTCATGCCGTCTTCACGCAGTCGGCGCTGACGAATTATAATCTGTTCCCGTTCGTTGAGTTCGGATAGGGCATCGTTTAGCCATTCAATGCGCGTTTGCGCATCGCATCTGCCGCGCACGACCTCTTCGGGTCCGGGCCGTTCGTCGACCAGCAGGTCCTGCCACTCACTTTCCCCCTCGCCGGAGACTTCTGCGTTCAGGGACCTGTCGGCCCCCGATAAACGGCTTTCCATGGCGAGAACATCGGCGACAGGCACTTTCAGGGCCGCGGCGATTTTCCGATGGCCCTTATTGGTCAAGGGGCCGTCCGGGCGGTCACCCAATTGTGCCCGCAAGCGGCGGATGTTGAAAAACAACGATTTCTGCGCCGCCGTGGTGCCGGTCCGGACAATCGACCAATTGCGCAGGATATAATCCTGAATGGCGGCCCGGATCCACCAGCTGGCGTAGGTCGAGAAGCGCACCTCCCTGTCGGGGTCGAAGCGTTCGGCGGCCTGCATCAGGCCAACCGAGCCCTCCTGCACCAGATCGCCCATGGGCAGGCTGTAATTGCGAAACCGGGCGGCGGTCGCCACCACCAGGCGAACATAGGCATTGACCAATTGATGCAAGGCATCTTCATCGCCGTGGTCACGCCAGCGATAGGCCAGCGCCCGCTCCTCCTCGCGTTCCAACAAAGGCGCCTTCATTGCCTGATTATGAATTGCCGTCCCGCCCGCTGCGCCTGAACCGTATCAACATGTGCCATCGCAAAACCTCTCCCCAAACGGATTTTGTCAGTGCATATTCATGCTTATGTAATTATTATATCACAAAAAGTCTTATTTTGTAACTAATATGTAGCATAGGTTTTTTGCAATGTAAATAAGAATTAGACCTATTCCAAAAATGAAATAGGCAACAAAAGACACTAATGATTGCAATGAGTTAGCGCATCCATAACGAAAAAGGCCTGGCATCAAATGACACCAGGCCTCAAATTAAATAGATATTATGGAAAAAATTAGCCCTTTAGGCGGGATTCAAGACCCCATCGAGCCGCTCTGCTGCCTGTTCTTCATCTAGGCCCTCGACGGCGGCAAGTTCGCGGAGCAGACGCTCCATGGCCGCTTCATAAATTTGCCGTTCGCTATAGGATTGTTCCGGTTGGCCTTCGCCGCGGTGTAAATCCCGAATGACCTCGGCAATCGATACTGGGTCGCCAGAATTGATCTTGGCCTCATACTCCTGTGCCCGCCGGCTCCACATGGTGCGCTTGACCCGCGCCCGCCCCTTTAGGGTGGTCATTGCCGTCTTCATTTTATCGGCACTGGCCAAGGCGCGCATGCCGCTGGCTTCGGCCTTGTTGATCGGCACCCGCAAGGTCATCTTTTCCTTGTCGAAATTGACCACGAACAGTTTCAGCAACGTGCCTGCGACTTCCTGTTCCTCGATGCCAGTAATCTGGCCAACGCCATGGGTTGGGTAGACGACAAACTCGTCGACGGCAAAGCCGTTGGTACGCTTCGCCTTGGGAGCTTTCTTTTTCGTCTTGGTCGCCATCTTGCCGTCTCGTTTCATTATCTAATAAAAATTGGTGACTTGAACTTTTCCCCGGCTTGCAAGCCGCACTGAAAAAATCCAACAAATTGCTGGAGCATACCATAAAAACTGCCCAAATTGAAGGCAGTCAGGGGGGTGCGCATGCACAGCAAAACCGCCGGCGCACCCAGGCTGGAACCAGTGGTGCGCCGACATAATCAAATCGATCGCCGGCCTCGGTTCAGCTCGGAATCAGCCTCGAAATAGCTGAAAACAAGCCAAAAGCCTCTTAGGATGCCGCCGGAAAAACCGGATCAGGAGCCCTGGCCGGGTTCCGCACTGAAGAACTTGTCGAACTTGTCCGGAGTGTCCTTGTATTCCTCACCGTCTGCGGGCGGCTCGCCTTTTTCCGTAATATTCGGCCATTTTTCCGAATACTCGCGGTTAATTTCCACCCACTTCTCGGTATCGTCCTCGGTGTCGGGCAAAATCGCCTCGACCGGGCATTCCGGCTCGCAGACACCGCAATCGATACATTCATCAGGGTGGATCACCAACATGTTCTCGCCCTCATAGAAGCAATCCACCGGACAGACTTCGATGCAATCCATATACTTACACTTAATACAGGCGTCGACGACGACGTACGTCATTCCTTAATCTCCCAACATAGAATAGTCGTCCGGCAGGGCCGGGCTGGTTCACCACGAAGGCATTTCAAAACTTTGGACCGGCCAAGCCTAAAGCATAAACCAGTCATGCACTCAAACTCTTTTCGGCTGGAACGATTCAAGATTGTTCCAGCCGTGCGAGAACCCGTTTCCGAGCCTCGCCCCGTTCCCTATCAGAGACATAAAGCAAGCCGCCCAGACGACGCAACAAATTTGCTTCATGATCGTGTAATTCACCATCCGCATAGGCCACTTCCCAGGCCATTTCAATCAATTCAATGCATTCTTCCGGCGAATAGCGGTCCTTTATCACACGGGTGAAACCAAGCAGCTGATTGGATTCAGACTGTTCGGCCACCGCCAAATCGTGCAAATCCAGCGCTTCCTCGTCACTCAAACCAAACCGTTGCCGTAAAATTGTATCAATGGCGGCCTGCTCGGCATCGCCGTAATGGCCGTCCAGGCTGGCCGCCTCGACCAAGAGGGCCGCCGCGGCCAATTGCAGCTCGTCATGGCTATGCCGGCCCGCCGCCGCTTGGTCAGCTTCCGGTGGGGTTGAAAATAACGCCTTGATTCGATTTATCATGCCGCTGCCTAGCATGCCCCCGTCCCTGCTTTCAAGCCGCTTCAGCGGGACAATTCGTCACCCTTATGCTTTGCCTCCCAGCCCGGCTCGGTTTACCATTTCGCCATGGACAGGAAACAGCACGCCAGTATTTTTTCCCGGGCTCGGACCCGGGGCGCCGTCTTGGCGCTCATCGCCGTTCTAGCGATTGCAGGGCCCAATGCCGCCGCCTTGGCGCAGAGCGGGGCCGGAGTGACCGGCACCATGGATGCCACGGCGGAGGGGAATATCCCCAAAGGCGCCGCCATCCATGTCCGCGCCTCGTCGGGCGCGCCGGAGGCACGGGCCATCGCCGATCTGTTCCGTGACGCGCTGGAGGGCGCGGGCTATCGAGTGAGCGGCAATGACGATCTAGGCAAAGGCCATATCCTGAATTTTCAGTTCTCGGGGCAGAGCCCGAGTAGCGGCGGCCGCTCCCGCCTCGAATTGCGCGGCGACAGTAGCAGCGGCCGTTCAGGCGATGTGGATTTGACAATGCGCTGGAAAGCCAGACCGGATAAAGTAAGCCCTGCAGTGCGCCGCGACCGTCAGTTTTCGGTCGTCATCGAAGACAATGCACGCAATCCGCTGTGGCGGGCTCGCATTTATTTACGTGCCAACGAGGCCGATGACATTGCCTTGGCCGATGCGGTCATGCCCGCCCTGATCGCCAATCTTGGCCGTACGGTTTATGCGCTGCGGGTGCCGTAGGCGCCGATTATCTATCCTGCAATCTGTCCGTGGCGCGGCGTTCGCGCTTGGTGGGACGGCCCGTACCGGCATCACGCAAACCGGCTGCCTGCTCGGCAGCCTCGGCCGCGGCCTTGCGCCTTGCCGCCTCGGCCTCTTCCGGCGGGGCCAAATCCTCGTACAGGGCCTGGGCCTCGGGCGCGGGACCCCGGCGCTGTCCCAGATCAAGGATCCTGACAACGCGGATATGATGCCCACGGGGAAAGGTCAGAACGTCATCAATCTTGACCGTCGCCGAGGCCTTGGAGGCGATCTGCCCATTGACGCGTATTTTCCGGCCACTGCAAGCCTTGCCGGCTGACGTACGGCTCTTAAAGAAACGCGAAAACCACAGCCATTTGTCCAGTCGCTGCACTTCGGCCATGGCCTGTTACCGCCCCAAAAGCTGGCGCAGATCGGAAAGCGCCGTGACCTTGGTGATTTTCTGCTCGCGACCCTGTTTAACCGCCGATCCTTTTTTTTCTTGCGGTTGCTTCTTCTGTTTGGGATGGCGAAAACGATAGCGCCTCGCCTCGATCGCGCCCTTGCCAGCATAACCGAGTTCCCGCAGCACCAGGTCGAGGCCCTCCCGCCCCCGGCCCAACAGCGACAGCATCTCGTGACTAACCTGAAAGCCTCCCCCCTTGCCCGCGATATGGGCCAGGCGCGCAAGGCGGTCGAAAATATCGACCCGGACCGCGATATCGCCTACGGGACGAAAGCCAACGGCGGCGAGGAAATTATCGCGCCACGCATTATCGGTCAGTTCCACGGCGACCCGGCCAGGATCAGGCAGAGGGGGATGTGCCAGGTCGGTATTGTCCAGACGCCACAGGCGGGCGCGGGTCAACAGCCGCGCCGGACGCAGTAAAGCGGGCAGAAAGACATCGCGATAGCCCAGGCGCACGCCCAGGCGTTGCAACTTGGCCCGGTCGCCCGGCGCCATATCGGCGATTAAGTCGGCCACCTGTGACCGGGGCAGGATGCCCAAGGCTTCGACCAACTGATAGCCAAGACCACGGGCCGGGCCCGCGAACGTGGCCGCCGATAATTTGTGCAGCGGCGACAGAGAGGCCGCGATCTGGGCCCGCAGCCAGGCCTGCAGATGATGCCGGGCCCTTTCACGCAGGGGGCCATCCAGATGATCAAAAGGCAGCAGCTCCACCCTCGGGTCCAGAGCTTGGCTCCCGGCGCTGACCGCCGCCACGGCCGAACCCTCCCAACACAACATGCCATCGTCCCGCCAACTGATGGTATCGCGCTCGGCCACCGCCAGCTTGGCGGCCCGGCGGCTGATCTCGCGGCTGAGAACCCGGTTGGCGGCGGTGCGCAGGGCGCGGCCCTCGGCCAGATCGGCGGCGGCATCGGGTTCGTATTTCAATCCCCGCAGGCGGCCCACATACTGCCCCTCGACCAAGACCTCGCCCTCGCCGGTAACCGCGGCCAGCAAATCACGGCGTTCCTTCAGGCCCCGGACCAGCGCGGTCGTGCGCCGGTCCACGAAACGCTGGGTCAGGGCGGCATGCAGGGCGTCGGACAGGGCATCCTCGACCCCCCGCGTGCGCTCCTGCCAATGGCCGGCATCATCCAGCCAATCCGCCTGGTGCGAGATATAGGTCCAGGTCCGGACATGGGCGATGCGGCCAGCCAGGGTATCGATATCGCCATCGGTGCGGTCCAGGCGGCGCATATGCCGGTCGATCCAATCGGCCGGAATCTTGCCCTCGCCCGTGCTGCCGTCCGCCGCCAGAAAGCGGAACACCCGGTTCAGCATGCGATGGTGAGATTCCGGCATGGTCTTGGCAAAATCGGGGATGCGGCAAACATCCCATAACTGACGCACCATGGCCGGACTGCGCACCGCGTCGCGAACGGCGCTGTCGCTCATCAGGGCAACCAGAGCCAGACTGTCGTCGGCTTCCACCACCAGGGCCAGATCATCACGCGGCGGGGCCTGGCGCAGGCTGGCCAGCAGGGCGGCGGGGGATTGGAATTCCAGTCCGGAATTACGCCAATGCAGGCGCCTGACGGCGGGGAAGCGGTGGTTTTCCACCAGCTCCACCATTGCATCGCTCATGGGGCCGGCGGCGGCGGTGGTGCCAAAGGTACCGGCGTTCATGTGCCGGCCCGCCCGTCCGGCGATCTGACCGACCTCGGCCGGGCGCAATTCGCGGTGGCCCAGGCCGTCAAACTTGCGCTGGGCCGCGAAGGCGACGTGGTCCACGTCCATGTTCAGGCCCATGCCGATTGCATCGGTGGCGATCAGATAATCGACCTCGCCGGCCTGATACAAAGCCACCTGGGCGTTGCGGGTGCGGGGGCTGAGCGCCCCCATGATCACCGCCGCGCCGCCGCGCTGACGGCGCATCAACTCGGCCAGGGCATAGACGTCGGTGGCCGAAAACGCCACGATGGCGCTGCGCCGGGGCAGGCGGGAGAGTTTCTTTTCGCCGCCATATGACAGGATGGAAAAGCGCGGCCGCTCGATAAATTCGGCTTCGGGCAGCAGGCGGCGGATAATCGGCTTCATGGTGTTGGAGCCGAGGAACATGGTCTCTTGCTCGCCGCGGGCATGCAGCAGCCGATCGGTGAAGACGTGGCCTCGTTCAGGATCGGCGCATAGCTGGATTTCGTCCACCGCCAGGAAATCCGCCCGCCAAGTCAGGGGCATGGCCTCGACCGTACAGACGAAATAGCTGGGCCTGGTAGGGACGATTTTTTCCTCGCCCGTCACCAGGGCGACGGCGCCGGCGCCTTTTTGGGCGACGACCCGGTCATAGATTTCCCGCGCCAACAGACGCAGAGGCAGGCCAATGATGCCGGTACGGTGGCCAAGCATCCGTTCCACCGCCAAATGAGTTTTGCCGGTGTTGGTCGGTCCCAGAACAGCCGTGACGCGGCCGCTCTGTTGCTGTCCCCTGTACGCTGTCATCCTAGGTATGAGAGTCGGGTTTTGGGCCGCAAAATGCAAGCCCGGAAGTGCTCTAGTAGCCGGCGGTCAACGCGCCCGGGCTGCGCGGATCGGAGGCGCCCAGAAATCCGCCGCCATCGGTCTGGCGCATGACCGATTGCACACTGCCCGCCGCCCGTGACGGCGCCGGATTGTGGCCGCGCTGGCGTAGTATGGCCAGGCTATCGGGGCTGATGCCCCGCTCCACCCACAGCTTGTCGGGCAGCCATTGGTGATGGATGCGTGGGGCCGCCGTGGCCTCGGCGATGTTAAGGCCGTGGTCGATCACGTTCAGCAGCATTTGCAGCACCATGGTGATGATGCGCGAGCCGCCCGGACTGCCCGTGGCCAACAGCGGCTTGCCATCCTTGAAGACAATGGTTGGCGTCATGGAACTGAGCGGCCGTTTGCCGCCCTGAATGGCATTGGCCTCGCCCCCCACCAGTCCAAAGGCATTGGGCACACCGGGCTTGGCCGAGAAGTCATCCATTTCGTTGTTCAGCAGAATACCCGTACCGGCAGCCACAATGCCGGTGCCGAAGCTGAAGTTCAGGGTACAGGTATTGCTAACAACATTGCCGGCGCCATCCATGACCGAGAAATGGGTGGTCTCATTGCTTTCGTAGGGCGCCGGGTTGCCATGGCGAATTTGCGCCGAGGGGCGGGCCCGGTCCGAATCGATACGCGCGGCCAGGGAACGGGCATAGGCCTTGGATACTAGACCCTTGGTCGGCACCTGCCAGAAATCCGGATCGCCCAAATGCCGGGCCCGGTCCGCATAGGCCAGCTTCATGGTCTCCGCCATCAGATGCAGGCTGTCGGCGCCATTGTGGCCCAGCTTGGCCATGGGGAATAGTTCCAGCATGTTCAGCATCTGGATCAGATGCACGCCGCCCGATGACGGCGGCGGCATGGAGGCGATCTGAAAGCCGCGATAGCTGCCCCGCACCGCCTGCCGCCAGACCGGGCGATAGGCGGCAAGGTCTTCCATTGTAATAAGGCCGTCATGGCGCGCCATTTCCCCCGCAATAGCCTTGGCCGTTTCGCCCGTGTAGAGATCCTTGCCGCCGGACCCCGCGATGCGGCGCAGGCTGGCCGCCAGATCCTTTTGCACTAAAGTCTCGCCGGCCTGGTAAAGGCCGCCGCCGGGCTTGTAAAATATCGCCGCGCTGGCGGGCCATTTCGACAGACGCTTTTGCCGCTTGGCGAGATTTCGGGCCAGGCTGGGCGTTACCGTCATGCCATGCTCCGCCAGGGCAATGGCCGGCGCCATGACGCGGGCCAGGGGTAGGCTGCCATAGCGGCGGTGAGCCGCGATCAGACCGGCCACCGTGCCCGGCACGCCCACCGATTGATGGGAAAAGCGCGCCTTGGCCTTGTCCACATTGCCGGCCTTGTCCAGATATAGATCCTGGTGCGCCCTGGCGGGCGCCATTTCACGGTAGTCCAGGGCGTGGGTTTCATTGCTGGCGGCATGATGCAGCAGCATGAAACCGCCGCCGCCCAGATTACCGGCCCGGGGCAGGGTCACGGCCAGGGTAAAGCCCACGGCCACGGCGGCATCCATGGCGTTGCCGCCCTGGCGCAGAATATCCACGCCGGCCCTGGTGGCGCGTGCTTCCTGGCTGGCCACCATGCCGTTGACGGCATGGATGGGGTGGTGACGGTCCTTATTGGAGAGGATGCCCGTGGTTTGTGCCGCCGCCACGAACGGACAGAACAGCAGAAACAGCAGGTATAAGCCACGGCGCGCCATGGGCCGGTCAGGTGCCGTTATGCGCCGGCGTCGGGCCGGGGAATGCCGATCAGGGAAAAGCCGTTATCGACGTTCATCACTTCGCCGGTCACCGCGCTGGACAGATCGGACAGCAGGTACAGGCCGGAATTGCCGACGGCTTCCAGGTCCAGGTCGTCGCGCAGGGGCGCATGCTCGCCGGCATATTTATGCACGTAACGGCCATCGGCGATCACCGCGCCGGCCAGGGTGCGCATGGGCCCGGCGGATATGGCGTTGACCCGGACATTATCCTTGCCCAGATCCTCGGCCAGATAGCGGACAGAGGTTTCCAGCGCCGCCTTGGCCACGCCCATGACGTTGTAGGACGGCATCACCCGATGGGCGCCGAGGAAACTGAGTGTCACCATGGCGCCGCCGTTGTTCATCAGGACCGAGGCCCGGCGCGCCAGATCGGTGAAGGAGAAGCATGAGATCGACAGGGTCTGAACGAAATTTTCCCTGGTCGTGTCCACATAGCGGCCACTTAATTCCGCGCGGTCGGAATAGGCAATGGCGTGGACCAGAAAATCCAGGCCGCCCCAGCGCTCTTCGATGGCGGCAAACAAAGCGTCCAGACTGTCGGCATCGGTGACATCGCAGGGCATCACAAGGTCGCAATCAAGAGATTCGGCAATCGGTCCGACCCGCTTCAGAAAGCTGTCAGCCTGATACGTCAGGGCCAGTTCGGCGCCGGCGCCATGCAGGGCCCTGGCGATGCCGTAGGCAATGGAATGATCATTGGCGATGCCCAGCACCAGGCCCCGTTTTCCGGCCATCAGCTTATTATCGGCGACTTCGGTCATATCCTCCCCCCTTTACTGTCCCGACATTTCCGGGAATTTTTAGCTGCCGTGAAATTTTTCCGCCGGCTAACCCTCGAACCGGTCAAAGACCAGGGTGGCGTTGGTGCCGCCGAAGCCAAAGCTGTTCGACATCACCGATTGCAAGCCCGCGTTGTCCACCCGTTCGCGGACCACGGGCACGTCCTCGAAGGCCGGGTCCAGATTGTCGATATTGGCCGAGGCGGAGATGAAATCCCCCTCCATCATCAACAGGGAATAGACCGCCTCGTTGACCCCCGCCGCGCCTTGCGCGTGCCCGGTCAGGGACTTGGTCGATGCGATGGGCGGCATCTCTTCGCCGAAAACCTCGCGTACCGCCCGCATTTCCGGCGGGTCGCCAACGGGGGTGCCGGTGCCATGGGCATTGATATAGCCAATGGGTTTCTTGGCCGTGGACAGGGCCTGGCGCATGCTGCGCACGGCGCCATCGCCCGACGGCTGCACCATGTCGTGACCGTCGGAGGTGGCGCCATAGCCCGCCAACTCGGCATAGATTTTCGCGCCTCTGGCCTTCGCGTGCTCCAACTCCTCCAACACCAGCAGGCCGCCGCCGCCGGAAATGACAAAGCCGTCCCGGTCCACGTCGTAGGGCCGGGAGGCGCGTTCGGGCGTATCGTTGAAGTTCGAGGACATGGCCCCCATGCCGTCGAACAGTACGGACAAGGTCCAATGCAGTTCCTCGCCGCCGCCGGCGAAGACGATGTCCTGTTTGCCGAACTGGATCTGCTCCGCCGCATTGCCAATACAGTGGGCGGAGGTGGAGCAGGCGGAGGCGATGGAATAGTTCAGGCCCTTGATCTTGAACTGGGTCGCCAGCACGGCCGAGGTGGTGGACGACATACAGCGGGTAACCATGTAGGGCCCGACCCGCTTGGCGCCCTTTTCCCGCGCCGTGTCCGCGGCCCAGACCAGGTTCGAGGTGGATGCCCCGCCGGAGCCAACAATGATGCCGGTACGCTCGTTCGAGATATCGGATTGCTCCAGCCCCGAATCCGCGATCGCCTGTTCCATGGCCAGATAATTGAAGGCCGTGCCGTCGCCCATGAAACGCAGCGCCTTGCGGTCGATATGTTCGGCCAGGTCGATCTTCAGCGTTCCCGCCACCTGACTGCGGAATTTGTATTCCGCATACTCCGGCGCCGCGACGATGCCCGAACGGCCGGCATGCAGCGAGGCCGAGACTTCTTCCTTGTTATTGCCGATCGAGGAGATAATCCCCAATCCCGTGACAACGACCCTACGCATGGCAACCCCTATAAATTACGTTCCTTGGCGTCCCGCGCCGACCTGGCGGCGGATAAGTTGGATAAACGACTGAATGGCCGGCTAGGTAAACAACTTAAGTGAACAGGGCAACCCGCAAATCCTCGGCTTCATAGATCACTTCGCCGTCCGCCCTTGTGACCGCATCCGCCACGGCCAGCACCAAGCGGCGGTTAACCAGCCGTTTTACGTTGATTTCGAATGAAACCAGCTTGACCGACGGCAGCACCATGTCGGTGAACTTGACCTTGCCGCAGCTCAACGCCCGGCCCTTGCCCGGCAGGCCGTTCCAGCCCATGAAAAAGCCTAATAACTGCCACATCGCGTCCAGCCCAAGACAACCGGGCATAACCGGATCGGATTCGAAATGACAGTCGAAAAACCACAGATCCGGCCTGATATCCAGCTCGGCCGTGGCCTGACCCTTGTCAAAGCTGCCGCCGTCCTTGGTAATCGAGGTGATGCGGTCAAACATCAGCATTGGCGGCAACGGCAGCCGTGCATTGCCGGGCCCGAACAGGCGGCCATGGCCGCATTCCAACAACTCGTCCAGGTCATAGCTGGATTTCGGCTCAAAGGTAAAACTATCAGTCACGCGCTAATGCCATCCGCCTGTTTATGAAACTTGTTTAAACACCTGCCCGCGGAAACGGCCATCTGAAACGTTTCCGCGACGGGGCAGTCTACCTGAATTCCATCCGGCGACAAACCGAAACAGCTGGAAATACCGGCTGCGCCTGAAATGCAATCAGCGCAAGATAAAATCGGCGGTCTATTGTCGACCCTTGCCATTTTCCAGGATTACATTATGATATGGCATAATTTGATGATGAAAAAATTGACGCGTATTAAATATTGGTAATGTAATATTACGTTTAATTTGTCGCATCAAAGTATCCTGGCTCATAGCAAGATGCGGGAAACTGGCTGTAATTGCAGCCGGACCTAACGACGGAAAACGGAACATGCTTGAAACAAGACCAAATGCGGAAGCGGTAAAGAATTTGCGCGCGGTTGGGCTGCGCCCGACGCGGCAACGCCTAGCGTTGGCGCGCTTGCTGTTTGGCCAGGGCAACATGCATGTGACGGCGGAGTCCCTTTATGACAACGCCCAGGCAGCGGGTATCAAGGTAAGCTTGGCGACCGTTTACAATACCCTGCATCAATTCACCACGGCGGGCCTGTTGCGCCAGGTGGTGGTCGATTCTTCACGCTGCTATTTCGACACCAATGTTGACGAGCATCATCATTTCTATTTCGAGGATAGCGGCGAGCTTGCTGATATCCCCAGCGAACTTATCCGGTCCATGGCGCCGACCGACCTGCCCCCGGGCACGGAACTTTCCCGCATTGACATCGTCGTGCGGCTGCGCAGCACAGGCTAATTTAGGATCATTCCGTGCCTATCCGGTTGACGCAGACACCCGCTACATCTAGTATCTGTC
>CAZPWJ010000040.1:0-39296 GCA_964590195.1 uncultured Rhodospirillaceae bacterium
GTACGTATGATTTTGATTTTAATTCAATATCAGTGATTGGCTGCCTACGACAAGTCCTATACAAGTGTGCCGAACTATTTGGCTCGATTCGGTGTTTTTTCGACGGGCCTTACTTGGAATATCCAAAATGAACTCAGCAATTGAGAAAGCCGGGTCGATTGAACCGGTTCCCGACATGAGCCAAAACCCCACCGCGTCCGCTGACCGAATCGCTGCCTCCGGGACGAGTGAAGGCCAAGAGTTTGCCGTTCACCCCGATTTGCGATTTCCAAATTTCCAGCGCAAACGCCGAGAACATTGGCAAATCGTGCATGATCTCGAATCGAAGAAAAGCGCTGGCCAATCTTATTACCACGCCAAACTGAGGGGAATGTTCCGCTTTGCCATTGCGCCTGGGCAACGGGTTCTCGAATTGGGGAGCGGGGAAGGAGATTTGTTGGCGTCCTTGCAGCCGTCTCGCGGCGTGGGTCTAGATTTTTCCGAAACAGTTGTCGAGCGGGCCCAGCAAAAGCACCCCGACCTTCAATTCCGGCACCTGGATGCGCATGGTTTTGAACTTGGCGAAACCTTTGACGCAATAATTTTGTCAGATCTCATCAACGATGTTTGGGACGTCCAAACGATATTGCGACAGGTGGCCAGGCATTCCAATCCTCGAACGCGCATTTTTATCAATTTTTTCAGCCAGCTCTGGAAGGCGCCGCTCGGCGCGGTTCGAAACATGGGCATGGCCACGCCTCTGCAGCCGCAAAACTGGCTGACAATTGAAGATCTCAGGAATTTGTTGGACCTCGCCGGTTTTGAAGTTGTGCGGTCATCCGACGAAATCGTGTTTCCGCTTGGCATACCGATCGTTTCAACCCTCGCCAACCGATACCTCGCAAGACTGTGGCCGTTTAGGCTGGCAACTCTTACCCATTTTGTGGTGGCCCGACCAAAACCGAGGGAACTTACCGAAGATCTTACGGTCAGCGTCGTTGTGGCGGCACGGAACGAAGCCGGTAATATCGACGAAATTTTCGCCCGTACCCCTGAAATTGGCGCCGGCACCGAACTTATTTTTGTCGAGGGCGGTTCGACGGATAACACGTTCGAAGTTCTTGAAAAGGCCATCGCGGATCGGCCGAACCGCAATGCCAAATTATTCAGGCAGACCGGTATCGGTAAGGGTGACGCCGTGAGAAAGGGATTTAGCGAGGCGACAGGTGACGTATTGATGATTTTGGATGCCGATTTGACAGTGCCGCCGGAGGATCTGCCCAGGTTCTATGACGCGCTGGTTCACGGCAACGGTGAATTCATCAACGGCGTTCGGTTGGTTTATCCCATGGACGAAAAGGCCATGCGTTTCTTCAACCTTGTCGGCAATAAATTCTTCAGCATGGTTTTTTCCTGGCTCCTCGGGCAACCCATCAAGGACACTCTCTGCGGCACCAAGGTTCTGCGCAAATCCGACTATGAATTGATTGCGAAGAATCGATCCTACTTTGGAGACTTTGATCCATTCGGTGACTTTGATCTCATTTTCGGGGCCGCCAAACAGAATCTGAGAATCGCGGAAATGCCGATCCGGTATGGAGAACGAACTTATGGCGATACCAACATCAGCCGTTGGAAACATGGTCTGATGTTGTTGAAAATGGTGATTTTTGCCGCCACCCGCCTGAAATTCGTCTAGAGGGTACTACTTACGTTCTATGATCAAAAACCTGTTGCTCCATCCGGCGACCCGTGGACTAGACTTGGACTCTCCAGAGACCACTGTGGTGCGGCGTCAAATCGTCAGAGAGAAGGCGTTTCTCAGGAAGAAGTACGTTGAGTGGTATGGCGATATCGTAAAGGCGTTGCCGACGTCGGCGAAACCCGTTCTAGAACTGGGGTCCGGCGCAGGCTTCCTGAGCGATCATCTGCCGAACTTGATTTCAACCGACATATTCTGGCTTCCTTGGATTGATGTCGTGGTGGATGGTCGAAAATTGCCGTTTGGCGACGGCTCGTTGCGGGGCATTGTCATGACGAATGTTCTCCATCACATTCCAGATGTCGGAATGTTCATGGAGGAAGCATCCAGATGCCTGGAGCCTGGGGGTAAAATCGTGATGGTGGAACCATGGGTAAGCACATGGTCACGGATCGTTTACACCAAGCTTCACCATGAGCCTTTCATACCGGAGGCCATTGAATGGTCGTTTCCGTCAAGCGGCCCGCTTTCGAGCGCGAACGGTGCGCTGCCCTGGATCGTATTGGAACGCGACCGAAAAAAGTTTGAAGACCAATTCCCGGAACTAGAAATCGGTCGGATCCGGCCCTTCATGCCGTTTCGCTATCTATTATCGGGCGGGTTCTCCCAAAAAAGCCTCATGCCGGGTCAGACTTTTCACCTGTGGCGGCTGATCGAACTTTTCCTGTCGCCCTTCATGCGTCATCTAGCGATGTTCGCATTCATCGAAATTGAGCGACGCCGCTGACCAGTCGGACCGGCAGTTCGGGCCTCAGGTGTGATTGACGTACCATCGATAGGTGCTTTCCAGTCCGTTCCGCAGATCAATTCCGGCTCGCCAACCTAATTCCCCCAGCTTGGAAACATCGAGCAGCTTCCGCGGCGTACCGTCCGGCATACTTGAATCGAATTTGATTTCCCCCTCGAAACCGACCACCGAGCAAATTTCACCGGCGAGTTCTGAAATTTCCAGGTCCTCACCGGTACCGACGTTCAAATGCTCCTCACCGGTGTAATTCATCAGCATGTGGACAAGTCCGTCCGCCAGGTCATCAACGTGGAGGAATTCCCGCCTGGGCCGGCCGGATCCCCAGACCTGGAGGTATTTCGAGTTGTCCACTTTTGCCGCGTGTGCCTTTGCCATTAGCGCCGGAATGACATGACTTGTCTCCAACTCAAAGTTATCTCCGGGTCCGTACAAGTTGGTGGGCATAGCCGAAATGTAATCCCTCCCATATTGGCGTCGATATGCCTGGCAAAGTTTGATCCCCGCTATCTTGGCCACGGCGTACCATTGATTGCTTTCTTCCAGCGCCCCCTCCAGCAGCTGCGATTCTGATATCGGCTGGTCGGCGAATTTCGGATAAATGCACGAAGAGCCCAGAAATAGAAGGCGGTCCACACCTGCTTGATGGGCGGCATGCACGATGTTGGAGGTAATCATCAAGTTGTCATAGATGAAGTCCGCTGGATATTTTGAATTGGCATTGATGCCGCCAACTTTGGCGGCCGCCACGACAACAACATCAGGTTTGTTGTCTTGCAACCATGCCTCGACAAACGATTGACGGGTCAAGTCGAGGTCACTTCTGCTCGCCGTCAGGATCTTACAATTTTCCGAGCCCAATCGTCTGACCAGCGCAGAGCCGACCATGCCTCGATGCCCCGCAATCCAAATCGATTTGCCGTTTAGATCATACAACATTGCTTGCTTTTGCTTTTTCGTTCGGGCATTCGTTACTCCCTACTCGTCACGCTGCGCGGCAACGTCAAACGCCACCATCTCCCTAACAAGATCCTCGAATTTCGTCTGTGCCGTCCAACCAAGTACGTCGCGCGCTTTAGTTGGATCTCCCAGTAAGCTGTCGACTTCCGTTGGGCGGAAATATGCTGGGTCGATCGCGATCAGAACCTCACCGGTGTCTTTGTCGCGTCCCAACTCCTGAACACCCTCGCCTTCCCATTCTATCTTTCGCTCAATGGTCTGGAACGCCAACTCAACAAATTCCCGAACCGAATGCTGCTCTCCCGTCGCCAGTACATAATCTCCCGGTTCTTCCTGCTGCATCATCAACCACATTCCCTCGACATAGTCGCGGGCATGTCCCCAATCGCGTTTGGCGTCGAGGTTGCCAAGATATAGGCGTTGTCGCGATCCGCCGGCAATCGCCGCAACTGCGCGGCTAATTTTTCGAGTAACGAACGTTTCGCCGCGGGTCGGGCCTTCGTGATTGAAAAGAATGCCGTTGGAGGCATGGAAACCGTATGCTTCCCGATAATTCACGGTAATCCAATAGGAGTAGAGCTTGGCCGCTGCATATGGGCTGCGGGGATAAAACGGAGTTTTTTCACTTTGCGGGACTTCTTGGACCTTGCCGTAAAGCTCGGATGTCGAGGCCTGGTAGAAGCGGACGCTGTCAGCCATCTCAAGAATGCGAATGGCCTCCAACAACCTCAAGGTACCAAGGGCGTCGGCGTTTGCGGTATATTCAGGGGTTTCAAAACTGACCTGTACATGACTTTGTGCCGCCAGATTGTAGATTTCTGTCGGTCGAACTTGTTGAAGCAATCTGATCAAGTTGGTCGCATCGGTCATGTCCGCATAGTGCAGATGGAACCTAACATCCTCCTCGTGCTCATCCCGAAAAAGATGGTCGACCCGAGCTGTGTTGAAGGACGAAGCGCGGCGTTTCGTGCCATGAACTTCATAGCCCTTCTCTAAAAGCAGTTCGGCGAGATACGCGCCGTCCTGACCCGTCGTTCCTGTGATAAATGCGACTTTCCTAACCACTGGACCTCCACTTGCCTCCCATTTCTACGTTGATCGTGGCCTGGCGCCTTTGTTCCCCATGGAGGGGAAACGACAGAGCCAGGCTAACTACTTATTCTTACTGGTCTACCTGAGCCGAGGACCTTGTTCGCCACCAACCTTTGATCGCCTCAAACCCGGGAATTGTGAGAAGGATCAGTGCCGGCTCCAAGGGTACCCGGTAACGGGGATTGCCGAAACCGATGCTAACCAATGTAAACGCGGCGGCACTAATTAGTATCGGTGCAAAATACCAAATTAGGACGCGGTCACGCGTAACCGACGCAAGACCCACCACTTGAATCAAGCGCGAACCAAGGAGTGTTATTTGGCTCAGTAACCAAAAAAGAGTGGCACCGGAAGTCGATGCCTCAGTTAGAAATCTCTTGATGCGGGTTGATATGTGGTCGGCTGAAATGTTAGAGAAATGTACTCTCGACAATTTAAAGCGCTCGATCAATTCAACGGAAAAGGGGTGAAGCAACATTTTCACGGTGGATCCGACGACACTGCTAATCACTACCCCAAGGGGCAAATCCGAAATCAACTCAAAGCCCAGTTTTCGCATCATGTTGATGACAACTTGGGGGTTGTTGCGCTGTCCAGGGGTCAGGGCCTCCAAACCCTGCTTGAGAGCTTGCTTGTGGCGGGCAGTAGCTTCCGGATTTGGCGTGCCACATCCCCAGCTCCGAGCAAGGCAGGGATAGAGCCACTCCAATACATGCGTGCCCGATTGATGAACATAGCCGATCCTGTTTGTGTAGTGATTAATCCGCATCACCTGCGGACCCATCATGACGACGGTCATGAGGGCCGGAATAAGGGTCATGGCGGCGGCTCTGCGCCACGTCATCGCAGCGACATTGCGCAGCAACAGAATGGTGGACGGAACAAGGAATATCGGCACCAGCAAGGCATGTGGGTGGGTTAACATCAGAGCTCCGATGCACATGCCCGACAAGGCCAACAGCATTGCCGGCTTTTGACTTTTGGCTGCCCACAACAAAGCAGCCAGGCCCCAAACCAGAAACAGCAGCATGGTTGTTCGCGGCAGAACTATTGAAGTCCGCCAGATCAGGATCGGCCAACCAGCCGTGAGGACCGCACTGGGCCACATCCATCCTCTGTTAATGGCGCGCGCCGTCAGAGCCATGCCGATAACCGTCAATCCGGCCATGAAGCACTGGACAATCCCGACAGCCAAATAGTTGTCTGTACCAGCGACCCAGAAAACCGCCGCGATGATAATCGGTAAAACCGGAAGCCGTTGCAATTCAGCAACGAACTTGCCCGTTTCCTCGTGAATGCGGCCCAGCGAACCCGTTTCTAGTAAGCCCCGTGCGGGTCCAGCGTACTTACCGGTTTCGAAAGCACCATCGTTGATGCCAATGGTGGCATCAACAAAAAGTACCATAAGCAATCCGGGTAAGAATCCCAAAATGAACATGGCTGCAAGGTGCCGGTGTTTCACGCCTTCAAACAAAATAAATCCTGCTCCCAAAAACACTGTCACGCTGCGGCGGATAGTCTTGTTTCACAACGATGTCACCCAGTCAAATTGCGGCAAATCAGCCCTCGACGATATCTTTGAACCGCGCGGCAAACGCCTCGCGGCCATGTTCGGTGCCAACCTGCAATCGGTAATAGTCCTGAGCGCGGGCGGCCATGTCCATTCTGCTTGAGGAGTTGGCCAGAGCTCCTTCAATTTGTTCATCGAAATCCGAAAAATCCCATTTGTGCGTCAGCACGGTTTGACCGTCGCGATAAAAATCTGGATAGGTTTCCAGATGAGACATACTCGGTTTCACAAGCAGGGCGCCGCCAACAAAGACCTCGAAGTCCCGATAGTTGATTTCACTGGTTCCGAACGGTGACGCGACCAGCTTGCTCTTGTTTAATTCCGCAAAATACTCCCACTTGTTGACGCGATCGGATCTGTGGTGATGTGACAAACGCCTGACGGTTTCTATTCGCTGATATGCAAGCGTTTCGTATTTGTAACTCAAGCCCATGCGGCATGATATGTCGATTGGACGTGCCGAGCGTGGTGAACGGTAACGGAACGGCGGCGCAAATAAGGCACGCATTGGAATTGTCGAATACCAGGAAGACATTCTCGGTCCGAGCATCGAATAATTTGCCAGCCCGGTGTTCCATGACACCCGCAATTTTTCCAACAGAGTGCTGTCAGAAACCGCCATCGAGTAGTTCGGCGCCTTGTCTTCAATTCCGTATTTTCGATGATAGTAGTCTGTAAATAAGCGGGTCCCGTAGAGTTCTTGCTGATAAAGCAGGCGATCCCTGAAAAGCATGTTCTTCAAATAACCATCCACAATTGGCAATAGGTCCGTGAGAACATGTCCTGCGGTGGACGAGCGGTCGAAGAACAACAAACGGTCGACCTTGCCGCGAATCTCCCCCAGCCAATCCAGCGCCTCACTTTTCCTCTCCCGCCAAGGCCCGCTCCAGTATTTCCCGTTGATCGCCAGGACATCACAATCCGTAATGCCCTCAATGGGCTCAAAAAAAAGTTTTAGGTGTATACCGTTGTCCCGCAGCAGACGCCTATTCCAAATAATTGGCGCAAAGAATGCGCGAGTATTTTGATTGACCAGCCGCTCGGATAGTATGTGAACCGTGGTCATCCGATCCAAACCGTTCGTACGGACATCGAAATTCCGTTCAATAATTGATGGATTGAGTTCAAGGAAGTGTTGCCTCTCGGCCGGGCCATATTTTGCGAGGCGTCGATTACAAGTTCAAATCACGCCCGGGAAATGGAAATTCCGGGGTTTGCTTGTCTTAAACTGTCTGGGGACACTATAATTTGCAGTGGTGATCAACAGCATTGTCCATAGTTGAGTTACATTCGTGGCTGCGGGCTTCAAGAAAAACAAGATTCTCTTCATTTTTGCGCTTCCAAATGAACTGGCACACTTGCCAAGTTTGTATCACCCTTGCGCACACCCGAAGCCGGTTTGAGGTCTCAATGCCAACAATTTCAACCGTCAAATTGTTCCGTGAGTATCTCGGCTTTGACTGGCGAGAACTAAATAGGAGGACACTGGAAGTAGGCCATACCGAACGGGTGTTCGCCGTTTGCTGGGCGTTGATATGCCTACTTATCCTGACCTGGCGGTTCGACATGTATGATCACAACGTGTTCGGCATCGATCTCTATTACTACTCTTACATCATTACAAATCATTCGTTTCTAGGTCCGATCCTTCCGGCTGGATTGAGCTACGAGAATGCGCTTACGGCACCCGGAGTGGCGGACTTCTATTCCTCCTACCTTGGAAATAAAACCACGCTCGCGGAACATTTTGCGCCGTCGCTTTTCACCTTGACGCCGTTCGCCGGAATTTTTCACACACCCTTGTTTCTTATTTCGCTGGGAGTCATTTGTCACTATATCGCGACATTTAACGTTTTCTATCTTGCTCGACTGCTCCTTCCAGGTCCTGTCACCCCGCTTGTCCTCGCTGCAGTATACGGTTTGAACCCGGCGCTTTTGGCAATCGTGATCGAACCGAATGGGGGTTGGTACCTCGACAGCATGGCACCACCTCTTATTTCCGCGGCCGCAATCGCGTTGTTGACGCATCGACTAAAGCTGTTCGGAATACTCACTTTCGCTATCGTATGCGTCAAACCGAACCTCGCCGTCTATGCCGTTTTGGTGGGGATCTGGCTTGGATTTTGTGGCCTTGAATTTCGCCGCATCGCTGCCGCGACGTTTCTCGCCGGCGCCGTCATGCTCTTTGTGGCGATTAGTTTTCCGACATTTATTGAGGCGAACGCGACGCATGTTTCGATGCTAAGACCATTTGTGAATGCGCTGTTGACCGATCCGTTGAGCATATTCAGCTCGATCTCGCCGCTTTTGGCGTTTAAGGCGGTTCTTCTTATCGCCCTTCCTTTTGCGCCGGTCTTGTTATTTCCGCCGATTATCGCGCTTGTACTACCCGATGTCTTGCTGATGACATTTGCGCATCGGCATTTTGCTCACAACTGGTTCTCGGCCTTCACCATCCTTTCGGTTGGCAGCGTAATCGGGTTGTACAAATTCCGTTCGAGCTTGGAAAAATTGGATGCAGTCGCGGGGCGGGCGGTCCGCGCTATCATTTCAATTACTGGAGTTGGGCTCTGCGTGGCATCCCTGGTGTACGCCCACACCTACTTCTACCGCATCCACGTCGCCCAAATTCCCGACTCATCAACGATCCCCTATGACGATGCTCTCGCGCTTGCGAAGGAAGTCCCGTCGGATAAATGGCTGGCCACGAACGTGCAACTCGGCCGCGTTTTGTTTGATCGTCTGAACTGGGCAATTCTGGATACGGTGGACGCCGATTATGTAATGGTCCTTAGCGAACCTGTCTTTGATCAGCGCCACGCGAACATGATCGCGAAAGTCAAAGACCGTGCCGAAAAAGGCCGGCTCCGGCTTATCAAGAAGCAGGACAGACTTAGTCTTTTTGTCCGAACTCCCTAGAGTCTCATCGGTCCTTGAACAGTCGTAGTTCCGACCAATGTTGTTGGCCTGGATAATTAGGGACGCAGAATCCCTACTGCTCTTGTTTCGCTTTTCGGATTTCCAAAACGTACTCGTGCCCGTCGAGAACAAAGAATGCCGGATAGCGTTCATTATCCACAACCCGCAGCAGATTGAATTGATCGGCAATGCTTTTTGTCGGATCCAAAAGGCTGTCCACAGGCGTTCGTTTCTTATACCAAGTGCTTTCGCCCGCCTGGTCTTCGCCAACAAGAGTGCGATGATCCGCAACAAACCTGAGGACGAGATCAACAATACAGTCGCCCTGCGCCCGCTTAAGTTCCTCGTTCAGTTCGTGGCCTTCAAAGATAAGCGTGTCACGAAGGAATATCGCACCGGTGTCGACATCCTCTTTCGCCTCGAACAGGACAACCGGGATTTCGTTTTTTCCCTCCAAAATTTGCCAGGTCAATGGTGAGTGGCCTCGGCCTTTGGGTAAGTCGCTCGGATGGGCAACCAAATTTCGTTTGTTCTTCATCAAGGCGGTCGGCGGAAGAATTCGCTCACAGCCCAATAGGAACGCCATATCTCCCTGAACAATGTTCTCGTGATTGTGACAAATGTGCGTGGTGAAGCCCCGGGATTGAAGTATCCCACTCAAGCGCTCCACGTAGGGCAATATCCAGCTTCGCTGATTGTCAACGAACAGAGTAATTGTCAGTCCTTCACCGGTTCCGGCTTCGTCCATTATGCAATTTTCCCGCGTGCCGAGAGTTTTTTCAGTTTGGAGATGATCTCAATTCGTCCTCAATCGGCCAATTTCTTTTTGACGATATAGAGAGGACGCTGTTTCACCTCGGTATAGATACGGCCAATGTAAGCGCCGACCGTGCCTAGAATGATGAGCTGAACCCCACCCATGAAGAAAATGGAGACCGTCAGTGAAGCAAATCCCGGCACGGAGAAACCCCACACCAGTTTTCGGACGACGATATACAAGCCGTAGGCGAACGAGGATGCCGTGATCGCGAAGCCCAGCATTGAGGCAACCTGGAGGGGAAACGTCGAAAAAGAGAAAATAGCGTCCAGAGCAAGCCGTAATTGCTTGTAGAAGGAATATTTGCTCTCGCCGTCAAAGCGCTTCTCGTGCACCACTTCGATTGACGTATGCTTGTAGCCGGTCCAATCGATCAGACCGATGACAAAACGGTTTCTCTCTCTCAAATCGCCGAGTGCGTCGACAACGTCGCGTTTCAGGGCGCGAAAAATCGAGGTACTTTCCAAGGAAATTGACTCTTCGACGACCTTTCCCATCAACCAGACAAAAAGCTTCGAAAAGGTCTTCTTGGCAAGTGGATCTTTTCGATTTTTGCGGATTGTTGATACAACGTCATAGCCCTCCCCGATCTTTTGCAGCAAAGCGGGGATATCTTCCGGCCTGTTCTGGAGATCACCATCCATCAAAATGACGATCTCTCCCTGCGAGTGGTCCAATCCCGCCGTCACGGCGATGTGATGTCCAAAATTTCGGGAAAATTGCAGGACCTTGAACCGGTTGTCCTTTTCGTGAAATTCCTCAAGAAGACGGGCGGATGCGTCGGAACTGCCGTCATCGACAAAAATGACCTCGACGCTTCCCACAGCTAAATCATCGAGAGTCGCCGAGAGTCGCCGATGGAGCTCCGGCAGCGTCGCCTCCTCGTTGTAGATCGGAATTATCACCGAAAGATGATTCTCAGTTCCCATAACTCTCTCTAATCGGATCGACCGCTCTCATGATCATCGCTCCAAGGTCCGCCACCCGGCCTCGCCGATCAGATTGCCTTGCTGATTTGCCGGACACGTTTGGAATTCTGGACCCGATTACAAAAGCCGGTCGTTCAATACGACGCGGTCGATCAATTTCTTCGCCTCCAGTATCTGTCTGTACCATCCCACCGTATACGTCCAGGGTTCAGGCGACGTTTTTCCCGTCTTCAGGGCCTCGTAAACTTCGTAAACGCCCTCGCTTGGCGAGTATGTCGGTTCGAATCCCAATACCGTCCGCATCTTGTCGAATGACACATTGTAGGTCCTTTTATCGGGGTCATCCGGAACAACTTGCATTTCGATCGGAAACGGGATCGCTTCGCGAATTACGTAGGCGATGTTCAGCACCTGCAGGTTCACCAAACCAATGTTGAATATTTCGCCATTGACAGTATCGCGGTCAGACTGCAGGACTTTCAAAAACGCAGCGGAAGTATCTTTTACGTGAATCATCGGACGCCATTGATGTCCTCCCCCGAGGACAAAAATCTTGCCCTTCTCGATGGCATTCAATGTCATCAGGTTGATCACCAGATCGAACCGCATGCGGCGTGACAGCCCGAACACCGTGGCCTGACGGAGGACCGTTACACCAAATTCCGGACTCGCCAGCGGTAGGATTCCTTCCTCGGCCGACAGATTTGCCTTTGCATAGGTCGTTATCGGGAGGGTTTCGCTGGTCTCGTTCAGTTCAGTTGATTTCCCTTGCCCGTACACTGAGCAACTGCTCGCCAAAACATAGTGTTTCGCACCGGCCTTTTTGGCCAGGTTTGCAACGCGAACACGTCCGGTATTGTTGATGTCTTCCGTCAGTTGAGGGTCGAGGTCTCCCGAGGGGTCGTTCGACAAGGCCGCAAGATCGCAGACGGCATCGATACCTTCTAAATCCCCTTGATCGAGGTCCCTGATATCTTTCACCACTGAGGTGAATTCGGGGTGATCGCGCAGGTCGCCCAGCAGTTCCTCACCGAAAAAATAGCGGTCCAATCCGACGACCCGCATGCCCGCGTTCAACAATGTTTCCGAAAGTACGGTTCCGATATAACCGCCCGCACCGGTGACCAACACCGTTTTTATTTCCTGATTCATGTGATTCAACTAACTTTTTCCAAGCTGTGCCGCCACGTTCAACACCTGTTCGATGATCCGGTCCTGATCCATCTCCGACAGGCTCGGGTAAAACGGCAGCGTAATCGTACCGTCTCCCCATGCTTGACTGACCGGAAAGTCAGACTCCCCAAATCCGTATTTTCGCCGATAGTAGGTCATGCTGGGGACGGAACGATAGTTGACCGTCACGCTGATGCCCTGAGCATTCAGCATCGGTATCGCCTCGTTCTGGCTGCGCCCGAGGTGTATCGGAAAAATGTGTTCTGCATTTTCGACACCGTCAATCTGGGCGGGCATGCGTATGCCTTGGCCGGCAAACGCCCGTCGGTAGCGCTCTGCTATATCCTGCCGTTTCGGAAGACGTTGTCGAATGGTGGCAATCTGTTTGGGCAGCAACGCGGCAAGGATATCAGGCAGGTTCGCCTTCGTGCCCAGCATTTCCATGTCCCAATGACGATAACCACCCTCCTTGAATCGGTCTTTCGCCGAAGCGGACATGCCATGAAGCCTTGTCTGGGCGACCTTGTCCGCCAGTTCGTTGTCGTTGGTGATCACGGCCCCGCCTTCACCGCAGGTCACATTCTTGGTCGCGTAGAACGAAAAAATCGCAGCGTCCGAATGCCTACCCGGTGGTTCGTCGTTGCGTGTGCCTTCAAAGCAATGTGCCGCATCCTCAATAATCGCAATCTCCGGCCTATCGGCCAACGCCATTTGAATTCCGGCTACATCGCACATTTGACCGTAAAGGTGCACGACAATCACGGCGCGGCAGCGCCTGGTTACGGCCTCGCGAATAGCTTCGGCTGTCGGCATGAGTGTTTCGGCATCCACATCGACAAAAACAGGTTTTGCGCCGACGAGTTCAACAACGTTGGCGCTGGCGATAAATGTCATCGCGGGGACGATCACTTCGTCTCCTGGACCAATACCCAATGCAAGCAGCACTGCGACGGCGCCGTTGGTCCAACTATTTGTCAAAAATGCCCTTTCGACGCCAAAAAATTCTGTCAGTTGAGTTTCGACCTGTTTGCCAACCTCACCCGAAGTCAGGAACGGACTATCCAGAACATCGGCGACCTGCTCGACATCCTTTCCGGTCAGGTCGTGGCGAAAAAACGGAATGCTTTGTTGGGCCATTTCGTCCGAATTCTTATTCATAGGGAACCCTAATCTTCGACAACTACAACTGTCAGCTGTAGCATATTATGCGATCCGCATGATGCACGGGGGTCTGGAAAAATTTCTATTTCAACCCTCGCCCGGGCGTCAATGGAAACTTCGGTTCCGGCTGTCCGGCTCATACAGAAACGGCTGTTGAAAGTACTTACGTTGATCCGGCGGTACCCGGCAGTTTCAATATTCTATTCCACTGCTCGAGAATAGTACCCAGGGAACGACCGGCGACGCGATCTCTCGCGGCGTTTCCAAGCGCCGTCCGCAACGACGGGTCGGTGATCAATTGCCGCAAGGCTCCGGCCAGTTTGTCATCGTCTCCCACCGGTACAATCAATCCGCTCTCGCCTTCGGAAACAAAGTCCATGGCGCCCTCGCAGGCATCGCTGACGACAACCGCGGCACCGAAACTCATTGCTTCCAGAAGCGCGTTCGGCATGCCCTCGTATCTTGAAGGCAGCACGAAAATCGAGCTGCCCTCGTAAATATCGGTCATGTCCTCTACATCCTGAAACCAATCGACCCGCGCGGAAATTCCGAGGTCAACCGCCTGTTGCTTGAGAACATCCCCCAGTTCGCCTGCGCCTACCATTGACAGACGCCAAGCCGGGGCCTCGTCCGCAATACGGGCGAAAGCCGATAACAGAACATCCTGGGCTTTTTGAGCAGTCAATCGACCGACATGCAGAATGACGTGGCCTTTGACCCCATACCCGTGGGCGCTCGATTCTGGTACGGGATTTTCCACATAAACGACCTTATCCGGGTCGGCTATAACCTTGAGTGTTTCAACGGCATTCCGGCTGTTGGCGGAAATGACGTCCGCCCGGGGATAAATGAGACGCCGAAGAATATCCCAGGGCCTGCCCAAGGATTGTCTGGCAGGATCGTTACGTTCGGAGATTACAACGTGCAGGCCGAGGCCAAGTGTCGCCAGGACCGTCAGAATATTGGTGACGCCTACGAAAGCCAGAACGGAAGTAGTGCCCGCTTCGCGAATTGCTCTGCGGAGTTTGAATATTCGTCCCACGTTTGCGGAAATTGCGGCCGATAGCGAACCCGACGATGATCCGAGCCCCCCTATGCTCGTTCTGTCGATCCGCGAATCAAGATGAAAAAAATCGTCGGCTTGATCGGAAAACGTAATGACGCACACACGCAGCCCATGACTCGCCCAGGCATTGGCCAAGACGGTCAGAACCCGTTGTGCCCCCCCGCAGCCGAGGTCGGCCGTGACTAAGACAAGATCGTGCCCGGGCATTTTGTCCTTGCCGGTTACCGCGTGATTAGGCGACCGCGTGTGGCGAGTACGCGTCGTCGGCAACGGAGGAAACGTGAGCCTGCTTTTGCCACTCGACAAATTCGCGGGCAAGCACACTACGTAACTTTAGTCGCTTCCAACCTGGAAGGTTTGCCCGCGACCAGGCGGTTATAGCGGTATCGGCCGGCAACCCCTCCAACTCGACGGGAGTCCTATAGTCGGTAAGAAACCGATCGACAGGAAACTTGAAACCCCGCTTCGGACGGTCCGTCATTGATTTAGGCAAATATCGGGCAAGGATGCTGCGTAATATCGACTTCTGACCGAAGGCCAACAATGCCCGGCAGTCTAGGTCGGCGACGATGTCATGAATAGACTTGTTGAGGAACGGCGTCCGAAGTTCGTGACTTGCCTGCATGCTGCCAAAATCCAGCGCCGGGAGTTGGCTATTTACCATCGTATCCCGGATATCGAATTCGACCGCCTGCTCCTCCATCGGCGCCGCCGTGGGCGTAAAGACAGATCGGGCCCAGGCATCAAATGCAGGTAGCGTTCTCAGGCCCCGTATGGCGGGCAGGTTTTTCAGCGCGAGAAAGCGTTCATGATCCCAAACGTCAAAAGCCTCGCCGAAAATCCTTGCCGTGGAATTTATCGATTCAAATGGGGCAAGAAGTCGTCCCGCCGCCAGTCGAACATATTCCGGACTGTTGTATATCCGATGGCGTTTGTAAAAAAAATCGTGCTTCGAATAGCCGAGGAATATTTCGTCGCCTCCCATCCCGGTCAAACCCAGTTTGAAACCCTGATCTCGGGCGGCGCGGGCCATTTGCCCGATGGATGAAAACGTCACATTGTCATTTGGCTGTCCGTATATCTCAAACAGGTACTGCGGTGTTATTTCGTACTGGTCGTCATCGCTGGTGACGGTCAGATTGGGGAGGCCGAGATACGCCGCTACCTCCGCAGCATGTTCCGCCTCGTCATGAATCTGCCCCCCGGGGAATCCAACGGTCACGGTTGGAATGGTTTTCCCCAGTTCTCGGGCGATGATGGCCGCGATGAGCGCCGAATCGACGCCGCTGGAGAGGAATAGGCAACTCGGAACATCCGCCTCAAGACGGCCCACCACACTCTCGATGAGCTTTTCCTGGATCAAATCGAGTGTTGATTCGGAGAGCTTTCGTACCGGTCCCTTGCCGCGCAGTGGTGCATGCGGGCACCAATATTGTTTGAAAGAACCAAGCCGCCCAGAGAGCACCTCAACCGTCGATCCAGCCGGAAGACGCTTGATTTCCTTATAAGCCGTCTCCGGCGTCCTGACGTAGCCGAGCGCCAGGAATTCCGTTAGCCGTTCGTTGGAAAAGTCCATCGAGGGCTTCAACAATTGCACAAGCGGGAGAAGTTCCGATGAGACATAAACGCCTTGTGCCGTTTCGGCCACATACAGCTGCTTTTCGCCGAACCGGTCCACGGCGAGCGTGGCTTTTTCGCCGTCCCAAAGAGCGAACGCCAACATGCCGTCGACCATATCGAGAGCCGCTAGGCCGAACCTGTCCCAGGCCGACATTAGCACCTCG
Source organism: uncultured Rhodospirillaceae bacterium (assembly GCA_964590195.1). GTDB lineage: Bacteria > Pseudomonadota > Alphaproteobacteria. Next base: position 15,958 of record CAZPWJ010000040.1, read on the forward strand.
ACATCGCCGGCGGAGCGAAATTCCTCGCCAATCCCCTTCAGCCGTTCTCTGAGATTTCGGTAGTTGTAGATTTCGCCGTTGTAACTGATCACATTTCCGTTGCGGCACATCGGCTGAGCCGACGCCGAAGTGAGATCGATGATCGCTAATCGCCTGTGGCCGAGGTAAACCCCCGCCGCCCTGTCAATCCACTCTCCGCTCGCATCGGGGCCGCGGTGCGCCAATGCCGAAGTGCCAGCACGCCCCAATTCAAGGTCCGCATCATTCAAAGGCCGGTTTAAAAAAAATGCGAATACGCCACACATGTGATTTTGCTCGGTTGCTTTGAAGGAAGTGTATTCAGATTTTTGATTTTGTTAGTAATCAACATCCGTTTTGGAAGCGACGAGCGCGACTTCGGACAGCCCTTCAAGGCCACTGATGTCATGAACGAATTGTTCTACTTCAGCGTCTTTATTCATAACTATGTCGAAGGTAAGGAGGCTGCTCTGGTGCCCATCAGCCGAAGGTTCGGAATGGAGCAAACTTGCTGATTTGGCGTATTGATCGATCACCCTGCCATAGGCCTCTTGTTGTCCTAGTTGAGCACGGAACCGCAGGATGAATTCACTTTTATACAGGGAACCAAAATTCGTGAAATGTAGGCCAAATGCCATTAACGAGAAGATCGCCGTTCCGACAAACGCCAGAAAATAGCTGGTTGTTCCAGACGCCATTCCCGCGGCGAGAGCAAGGAATATGTATGCGGTGTCCTTGGTATCCTTGACAACGGTCCTGAAGCGGATGATTGACAACGCCCCGACGAGGGCAAATGCCCGGGCTAAACTGTTGCCGATTACCATCATAACCATGGATACGATGATGGTGACGAAAACGATGGTCAACATGAACGACTGGGAATAACTCAGCCCTTTGTGGGTTCGTTTGTAGACTAGGCTGATTGCGACACCGAGAAAACAGGCGATCGCCATGTTAAGAACGACATCCATCGGCTGATATACTGCAGATAAAAAATTGATTTTTTCTTCGACCGCATTCATTTTTTGTTGCCCTCTATTCCATCCATTACTTGTAACAACCTAATTTTTAATTACGACATATCAACGGCGATATCACATTTCTTCATTCCGGCAACAAATTTTGAAATGGAAAGTCGCCGCAAATCATACACTTGCAGAATTCGATGAAACCAAGCGGGAATTCGTCGATTAAACTTTACTTCCATGATTGTCATGCCGGCGACGCAATCTTTGGCGCGCGCCCAGTCCCTTGGAAACAATTCGCTGGTAGCCATGACTTGAAGATGCTGATCAAGTGTTATTCGAAAATTCATATCGTAATCACTGGTATATGGCCGCCTAATATAGTCCACCAGCACAAGGGGTCTCAGAACCCTGCGAAACGATTGGGCAGCGAATTTTTCCATGACTTCGATCCCAGCGTACCGCTCAGTCAATTCAAACCCTCTGTCCCCGGCATATAGAATTTCAAGGTCCTCCGGCTGTACTTCGACCCGGTGCTTGTAGGTGCGTTCGTTGTAACGGCCCTTCTCTTCCAGAAAAACCGGAACTCCCTTTTCCAATTGCCGTTTATATGTTCGAAGCCGGAATTTGCTGCGTGATTTGACGCCGTCAATTTTTTCATAGAATGCCGAGTTGCCCGGTGAATCGAAGTAGAGAGAGCGGACAAGATACTGATTGTCCAATTCTGGATCGCTATGGCCGTCCACGCGCATGAAAGCCTGAATTTCCCCCTCAATAACCTGACGCAGAGCAAGGGGCAAAAGGTACTTGAATTCGTAACGGGCGAAATCTTCCGTCAGAATTACCGTTTTCCTGGCGTCAGAAACGGTATTGCTGTGCAAATCCATTACGAAAAATTCACGCTCAAAAATGTATCCGGCGGTATCAGCAGACTAGCCACCCGTATTGGACCGATTTTGGTTGAAAGTGACATCCTGGTCCAATTGAACTCGTTTCTGATGAGAGGTTTTCCGATAAGTCGGTTTGGGAAATAAATTAGATTCCGAAATCCTAATGCGCGACCGTTTCTGGACGTTTAACTGGTTTTCCGAACCACTCAATTGCGATTTTTTGATGTGCATTTCGCCGCCTTCCCCATACCGCCAGTTTTTCCTGTAGGCACTGAGTTGCGTCGCGTTGGAAATCAAACTCAATTGCGAAGCGCTAACATTGGATCCATCCTTGGATTCAATACCGATGGCGGAGTTGGAAATCCTACTATCGAAGATGAAGGCCCTAGATCCCTCACCCACTGAAATGCCCTTGTCACCCGAACCGGAAATTACGGTGTCACGGATAACCGCCTCCGATTCCATCAGATCGATACCGTCATTTCCGGCATTGGAAACATCCAATTGGGCGAGGCTCACCGTCGAAATATCAATATCAAGCGCATCGGAGAGAGCATCTCTTAGTGTAATGCGGCGAAGAGTTATGTCGTCGCTGTAGATGATATGGAACATGTCGTCATATTCGACATTCCGGTCCATCGTCAGATTTTCAACTGTGACGCCCCTGGTGTCGTGAATTGAAAACATGCCCGTGTAGCGGATACCATCGACATTCGTACCGCTGCCGTCCCTCATTTCCACAAACCTGAAGGTGGAGTTGGCGGTTTTTTGTCCCTGCAGCGCAAATACTCCCCAGGGCTTGCCTTTTTCCAATGGTTCGACGACAACGGGCCTCTCTCTTGTCCCGTTCACGCTCAGCTTGTTCCGGAAGATCAAGCTCGAACCGGGAGCAAGCTTGATCACAGTACCAGCGGCAATTTCAACCGGTTCTGTGACGATAATATCATCTTCGACGATAACGGTACCGGCCCACAGCGCAACTTCGGCCTTGTGCTTCGGCACGATCGGGCGGTTCCATTTGCTCGGTGAAACGCCGGATGATTTTCCTTTTTGCAGGGAAAGCGTCTGACCATTCAGGGCATTGCGTCCGAGCATTTCCCGGATGGCCAGTGGTTGGTTTGTCACGATAGGAAATCGTGTTTCCTGGATAGTCGTGTAAAGCGCGGTGGAAGATGCGAAGTTTTCCGTAAATTTCTTGACGTTGGGCACGACGCGATTGGCAAGCCAGCTGCCATGAATCGTTATCCTTCCGTCACCTTCGCTAAACGGCAGCATCATATCCGCGGGAGATGCGACGCCGTTCCGGTCCAGATCAAGCCAAAAACCTCTTGTGGCCGACGGCGATGCTTCCGTCTCCGGATCGAGGACAAGCGTGAGATCGGAAAGCGGCAATTCCCGGTCCATGATCAGTGAAAAGCCGTTTGTCTCAGCTGACCAATGAGCGACCGGCTTGGCTTGCAGGCGCTGTTTCAATTTTGCCGACAATGTTCTGATTTTGGCGATAAAGGCGGTTCTCAATTCGCGTAATTTGGCTTCCCGCCCCCAAAACCCGAATGCTCGCACACTCCACGCTTGAAAGTGTGCGTCACGGCCAAGCGATGTCTCAAGGGCCGGTTCCAGTTGTTCAAGCCGCCGCGCTACTTTTTCCAGCGGATCATTCTCGCGCAGGAGGCGGTATAAAAGCTGATATTTCTTTAGCAAAAAATCGGCGCGTTGCATGTATATGTTGAAAACTTCGTGACTGCTCCGGTCAAATTTTGGCTCGCCTTCGTAATACATGAACTTTGTGTCCCATGGGATTGGAACGGTTGCGCCCCGCCAATTATCGAAAATTATTCGAATGTTTGCATGGCGGGTATTGTGCATGCTTTGTGTGAGTTCCTGAAACACTGCGAACCTCACCCATTCTTCATCGCGCGCCTGGGCCTTCAGATCGTTAAATGCTCTGGGGTTCGACGGCGCCTTCGCAATCAGCGTTAGAAATCTCCGAAGGTCGCTCCGATCCTTTTTCGGAAGAGTATTGTTGACTGCCTGCTTGGACCAACCGGTAAAGCTGTTGAACAAATCACCGTCCAATGGCCCCAAGAGTCCGTCCCCGTCGTCGGGCTCCCCCTTGTAGAGATTGACCGGCATGAACCCCGAATTGCGCAAGAAATTCTCATCGAGCTGCTGGGACAACAGTAAGATGCCGTGGTTTTGACCATTTAGGTGAAGTTCGGCGAGAGAAACTTTGGGAGTAAGAAGCGAAATTTCTTCGGCCAGCCAGTAGGGCATGAGGTCTTCCAGCATGTCGCCGCGCGGCATGATGAAATTGAATACCCTTTCGCGATTGACGAGATTTCTCTTCCTGACCTTAACTTTCCAGGACTTTTTCAAATGTCCGTAGTTGCGTATGTTTTCACCGCGGTGTTTGATTTTCGCTGACCGTAGTTCCTGATCTTGGAAAACGACGTAGCCCTGCTTCCAATCTTTTGTCGATTGCGGAGGATCGGCCAACAATTGCCGCTGCGCCTTCTCCGGAAGGAATATCTCGACCACCGGCAGACCCGGTCCCTTGGGACCAATAAACGTATTCAAAACCTTGTAGGACTTACCAAGATAAAGCTCAACGGGTGAAAATATTACACTGGCGTAGCGAAAGCCGTAATAGAGGTAGCTACCGCCGTCATAGGCAAATTTGAGCAGAAACAGCACCCCGATAATTGCGAGGACAAAATATTTTGACCGCAGCAGCCTGACTTTGATCATGTCATTGAACCTTGTTCATCAGACACTCGGGGTCATTGGAGATTCCAAGTTTTTCGATCTTATAAGTCAATGTTAGCCGGCGAAATTTCGGGAACGGGCCATTTTTGGCCTGAATGGCAATATTATCACCGAACTCCGACGTCAGAATGACTTCGTTGACCGAAAGAACAAAACCGTTGGTTGGCGTCAAATAAAGTTGTTCTGGTTTGTAGGTTTTCGATACCGACGTGGACTCAAACCGAACATCGAGAATCGTTAATTTCACACCCGGGATGGTGGGCAAAATAATGTTGAAGCGTGGCAACGGTGCCGTCTGTTCAACGTTAAATTCGGCGGTCTGAACAGCCCCGAGTTCAAGGCCATGAGAAATTCCGTAGAGCATTTCCCCTTGCTTTGAAACCGCGGAAAAAATGATGGTCCTAAGATCCTGATCAAATGAGCCCTTATGTTGGAAATACCAAGCGTTAAAGCTCCCCAATTGGGCCTTTCCATACCGCCTGCAGATATTTCTCAATCGCGAAGGATCGTGCGCAAGGCTGGACTTGATCAACGCCCGGTAGGGCGCTTTGTCAATTGGCAATATGGCCAAGGCCTCTTCGGCTGATACTCTAGCTGCTTCCGGGTCGCTGTGAGACAAGCTCTCGGCGACCATGGGGAGCAGACGATATTCACGCGGCGCAATTTCCTTCATTTCCGCTAACCATGAAGCAAAAAATGCGGACTTGCCCACCAGGCTCGCCTGCCTCATGGCCATGCCCGTATTCTCCACCAAATCGTGCTTCATATAATTGGTGAACCCGATTGCCTCCGCAACCCGTTTCTGTCGTCTAAGCAGGCTTAGCGCAGTTTTGAAATCGTTCTTTTGCAAGGCCGTTCTAAGTTCCAGCCGTACCGTTGTTGCCGGAAAAACCGAGTAACTGTTTATTGCCGCAGTCCGCCAAGCGAACCAAGGGATTGTCACGACCCAGCGAGCGCTAACGACCGCTCCCCCCACCACAAGAAGGCCTAGGGCGACAAGAATATAACGCTTGGTTCGGCTCATATGAATTCAGCCAAGATAATCCGGGCCGCACGTCGCCGGGAAGTCATCAATGCCATGAAGAATTTCCAGTTCTTCGCCACTTTGGAATAACACCCAACAATCTCCCGTTCAACTTCCCAAAACTTTTGGCCAAACGTTGCCGGCCAAACGGGCAGCGCATACCGGGGACACTTCATGATCCATGGTTCGGGGACAGGCCCAGCGCCTGGACGTAGGTTTTTGATACTTCATCGACATGTTTTTGTATCGAAAAGCGGGGAGCCATGTCGGCGGCGGCCATTCGTGCCATCGATTTCGCCCTACTGTCATCCCGTAAGAGATCTCCGATGGCCTTGGCAAATGCCGTGACGTCGTCGGGCGGAACCAGAATACCCGTTTTCCCGTTCTTTATGATCTGCTTGTGACCGCCGGAATCAGCGGCAATCACCGGCGTTCCGACAAGCATCGCTTCAACCAATGTTCGTCCAAACGCCTCGTCGACGCCGGGAGAGACAACCACATCGCAGCCCGCCATCCAGCGTTCCGGGTTCATCACAAAACCTCCGAAAACGAACCTGTCTTCCCACTCCAGACGTTGGCTCAGGTCGATGAATTCGGATTGTAGGTTGTCCCGGTCCGCGCCGAACAATACGAACGTCGGCGTCGATTCCGCATTATCAAGATATTCGGCGGCCATTTTGATAAAAATATCGGGTCGCTTTTGTTTTGTCAGATTGCCGAAAAAACCGACAACCGGATCTTCGGGATTCAAATTCAATGCTGAACAAAGATCCACCCGCGAACGCGCCCGATCCAGTAACAGATCAACATTTTCCACTGGATTTTCAATTGTCGAGGCTTTGGTCCGAAGTTTCCTCGGCAGCGTTGAAAACGTGTATTCGGAAATGGAGATAATATGAGTTGCGAAAGCGGCTCCCAGCGAAAGTAATCTGGAATGCGCAAATTTCGATCGCTGATGCCATATGAACGGTACCGCCAACAGCCTGGAGGGCAGCACCCAGGTCAAATTCATCCGGCCGTCCTGAGCATGGACGATCTCGATCTCATTGCCAATCAGATACCGGACCAGTTTTGGTGCAGTGACGAGCAGCGCGAAAAGTTGATTTAGCAAGCCGCGTTTCCGCCCAAGATAGGCCTTGAGAGGAACGAGTTGAAATTCGATATTCTTGCTTTCCAGAAACGCCGTCAGCGGCCCTTCTTCATGGACGACAACCAACGGATCGAAAATACTCCTATCCAAATTCTCGATCAGCGCCGAGCCCGAAACTTGAGCACCGCCGACGGAATCACCGACAAACGGAAACAGCACACGTACCCTGCGGCCAACCGGTTCAATCAACAAATTGAGGTTGTCAGACAAGACCCACCCGTGACCTTTCCAACTTTATGGCGGCGTCAGCACATGACCATTTCGGCCCTGTTATGCTTGCCTTTGGAGATCTCCGTTCGTGGAGCGCGACACCTTCCCCTTGGAAATATGATAGACGGTGTCAGCCACGTCGATTAGCGCTCGTTGATGAGAGATCGCCAAAACCGTCACTTCTCGCGACAGAACTTTCAAGGTCTGGCAGATATCAGCTTCCGTTTCCGGATCCAGTGCCGTCGTGGGTTCATCCAATATCAAAAGGCTGGGATGCCTGATCATCGCTCGCGCAATGGCGATGCGTTGTCGTTGGCCACCGGACAGCTTGGTCCCACGCTCACCGACAACGGCATCAATCCCCTCGGTTGTCGAAGTGACAAAATCCCATGCCCCCGCCGCACGAAGGGCAATTTCCGCCGCTTCACGGGTCAGGTCCGGATCGCCAAGCGTAACATTGGCCAAAATGGTGTCGTGGAAAAGAAACACGTCTTGCGGCACATATCCGATCGACCGCCTCCAGTTTTTGATATCGACCTCTTCGAACGGCGTATCGTCGATAAAAATTGTGCCGCTGAGGGGATGTCGAAATCCCAAAATCAAATCGACCAACGTCGATTTCCCGGCGCCGGACGAGCCGACGAGGGAGGTAAAACTGCCGCGTTTTATCTCCAACGACACATCCGATAATACCGGCTCGCCATCAGTGTACGCGAAAGAGACATCCCGAAAATCCAAACGCCGCGAGAGGGTCGTTTGGATTTTACCAAATCCATGCTCCTTCGCCGTTTCGGCATCCATGATTTTACCGATAACCGATCGGCTAAAATGATCAGCGGCGACTAATTTCTGGTAGCTGGACTGAAGCTGTCCGATATAGGTGGCGGAACGCGCGAACAGAAGCGCCATGATCAGAACGCTATCGATTGACGTGCCCAGATCTGTAAGGACGAAATAGAGACCGACCGCCAGAAAAACCGCCAGAATCGGCTCCTGGAGCCTGCTCATCGCCTCTTTGCTCAAGGCTGCCCGCCGCAAGGCCTTATTCAAGGAAATCGTCTCTGTTTCCAGCAAAGGTGCAATTCGATCTTCGACCGCCATCGCCTTAAGCGGTTTGATCCCCTGGAGCACGTCCGTTAGAAGCCCGGAAAGCCCGTCGAGCGCTTTCGATTGTTGTTGGCCGGCGCGGCGGGAAACGCCGATCAATTTCCCCAGCAGCACCATCATTACGACGCCGGCCAGCAAGGCTGCGACCGTGACTTCCCAGGACACCAGAAACGCGAGGGTGAGATAGACCAGAATCTGGATGGACTGAGCTATCATGGTGCAGGCCGCCAGGAAGGCGTTCGCACCCTTTAACGCTTCGACGCCAATTGCATTGGCATATATCCCAATTCGGTTCTTTTGGTGATGAGCGTCATTTGCCACGACCAGCGCTCGCAGGAGTGACAAACGCATATCCGTAGCGAGTTCGGCGACGGCGAAACCTACCTGCGACATGGAAACCAGCATTAATGCCGCCTTCAACGCCAGACCCACCACAACAATCGTTAGTAGCGTTGCAAGGTCGGGGGTAAGTCCGAGTGCCTCGATCACGTCATAAATGATTTTCTCGAGCGCGGTTTCTCCTCGTTCCGGCCCCATGCTCAAATTTATGACGGGAAGAATGCTGGCAATCCCCATTCCCTCGGCCACGCCGGCAAGCACCAGCGCGGACAACAGGAAAATGGTCCGCTTGTAGGAGCGTTTGAACATTACAAGCACGGGATTGCCGTGCCATGCGGAGGTGGTTTCAGACATGAATTTGTGGGCCTGGATTTCTAAAATTCAAGGCCGGCGCGAGCGTCTGGCTTTGAAGAACCGGGTGATAACTTCTATGGGTGCAATTCCTGAACAAAATGTATTGCTGATTGCTAACAACAAATTTCCCTAACCACGCCAAAGGCTTCGGCTGCCTCGACGCCGGCACTCGCACCGCGCATTCGCGCAAGGTTCGCCACGTTTTCATACGAACGCGCGTGTGGGTAAGATCGCATTTCCGTCTCGTAGTTGCGGAGCGCGGCAAGCTTCTTGTCAAGTGTTTCACTGATATCGACAAACCGGATCGGGCGAAAATATTCTTGAGTTGCGCCGTCGGCCCATTCGGTACTGGAAACTGTCTCAAAAGTGTAAATATTGCGAACACAAGAGCCGGGGAGGGGGCGGCAGGCCGTCATAACCGCTTGGTGGACAAGCTGGTGATCAATATTCAAATCGCCGCCGTGATGGGTATAGACGGTGCTTGGCTTGACCTCTTCGACATATGCCTCCATCGGCTTAACGATACCAAGCAGCCCGATCCCATCCAGCCGGTTGTCCGGCAGGCCTGCAAATCGAGGTGGCTCGGCGCCCAGCGTTTCGGCCGCGTTCTGCGCACTGACACGCAGCAGCTCCAATTCATCTCTGGCCTGACCGACGTCGCGTTCGCTCTGCCGTGACGTTGCCCCCTCCGCCATAATCAGGATGTGGACGATATCACCAGCGGCTGCATGCCGGGCGATGGTGCCGCCACACCCTAGAATTTCATCGTCGGGATGAGCGGCAGCGACCAGTATCGTTTGTTGTGTCATGAGTTTCGAAACATCCGTACAAGGTCTACCGAGCGCCAACCGGTCGGCTTAACCTGCAATATCTTCCCGCGTCATGTTGCCAGACATCAAAATGTCCAGGCTCGAATCGCCGGCGTTGAAAATCAAATCGACGATGCTCAGGTGGGAGACGAAATCGCCGTGGATCTGCGGATATGCCGGGTGGTTGTACTCTTGAAAATAAACGTCGATGTTCTCCCGGGCGAATGACGGAATATCGGCATAGTCCCGCCCGAGCGCGCCGAAGATAAAGCTCTTGGCGCCGACCTGGCAGCACATATCGAGTACAAGATCGCTTTTTGAACCTTGAAAATCCCATTCGCCCGCAGAATGAACCGGTGTTTTTATTTCGAGTATGTCGAGAAAACCCCTCAACATTGTTTCATTGAGATCGACCAGCGTTTCCCACTCACGTCCGTACATGTCTTCGAAGAAATCGATGTACCGGCTAAAATATGGGGCTCTGGCATAATTCAGACGAATCGCATTCAAATGCTTGCGCGCCCAAGCGCGATTCGTGTCGATCGCAACTTCTGAAATTGTTTTTTGCAGGTAGCCTTTCCGCGGTACCGGAACGCTCAACCAAATGGGTTTGTCCTTGGTTTTGATGCGATTGCGTTTATTCCAATCTTCCGGCTGGTACTGGACTTGATTAAAAGAAATGAACATGTCAGCCAAGGCAATCTTGTGAAAAAGACCGAGCCAAGGGAGGTAGACCGGCTGATGGGCGGTTAAAATCAACGAAACTCTCCAAGCGCCCGAGCAATTCGTTCGGCATCGGCTTCACTCATCGCCGGGAAAATTGGAATCGATAGAGAGGTATCCGCCACCTTTTCCGCGATCGGAAAATCGGCCGGGTCCAAACCAAGATATCGGTGTAAGAGTTCATATCGTTCGACCGGAACAATGCAGGTAACGCCCTTGTCAGCCATATGATTTCTCAGACGGTCTCGAATGGCCAAATCCGGCGCCCGCACGACGAAACGATAGGGCAAGCTGGAGGAGTGTGACAAACCATCCTGGAGGCTTAGCCCCACGGGCAAGCTGTCGGAGAAAAGCGTGTACAGCGCCCGCCGTTTCTTTTTGATCTGCCCTAACCGGGAGAACTGGGACCGCGCCAACGCTGCCTGAATATCAGTCATTTGAAAATTGAAACGGGGGATATAGTCGTCGCGGCAATCAAACTGCCGATAATCGAGGACCGAAGCCGCGACCTCACCGGAATGGTCCCAAACCAGACCGCCCTGTCCTCCAGTTATAATTTTTGTCGCGTAGAACGAATATACCGACGCTGTTCCCTGGCCGCTGCGGGACTCGCCGAAATATTGGCAGCAATCCACGACAACTTTCAAATCTTGTGAGACAAGAGAGTCGATGTCAGCCGCGGCGCCAAAACAATGGACGGCAATCGCGGCCTTTGCGCCTTTCGCCTGAACGGGAACGAGATCGGCATTGATGTTCAGGTCGTCATCCCGGATATCGATTAGGCGTGCAGATGCTCCCAACATGAAGACCGCATTTAGCAAAGCCGAACACGCATATGTCGGCAATGCGACGAGATCATCTGAGCCGACACCGAGACCGCGAAGGGCTAGGAATAGAGCCGCTGTTCCCGATGACACCGCGCAAGCGGCGCCACCGCCCAGCATTTTGGTGAACTCTCTTTCCAATTGCTCCACTTCCGGACCTTGAGCGATCTGACCCGACGCCAGCACTCTGGCAACGGCATCTTGATCGGCTTGGGTAATCCAAGGCGAGTTATGGGGAATTTGAGCCATTACACTAATCGTCGGTCGGCGCGGCGGATCGATTTTCATCCGCGTAATACCCGGGTTTCACGATCATCGGACTACCCATGACCAGCGAATAAGGGGGGATCTTTCCAGCGCGAACCACCGTTCCGGCGGCCACCACGGTATTACGCCCTATATGCACTCCGCCCAGAACGGCGCTATGTGATCCGATAAATACGTTGTCGCCGATCGTGATGTCCTGCTTGTCATGGGCTGCGTCCAGGCCGATGGTTTTGCGATGCGAATCCGAGCAGTTAATGGCGACAAACGAAGCTATGTCACAGTTTTTTCCGATGATTACGCGCGCCCCTCTTGCGTTGACTTCGCTAAATCCGCCGATATACGTCCCCTCGCCAATTTCCGGTTCACCGTTGATCCAGACAAGAGGATGAAAGCGATTCTCCCGATTTTCCATCATTGACAGAAACAACCGTCTGAACAGTTTCTTGATCACGGCTTTTCCAAAACCAGGTCGTACATGTAGAAGTGCTGCCAGATATCCGGACTGATCGGTTCGACATGGGCGGTAAGCCCCGCATCTCGCGCCAAAGCGGCAACGTCCGAAGGTGCCAGCCACAATACCTGGTCGACAATCCGCCTGATGCGCTGGCACTCGGTCTCGTCGCTCCTGCCAGCCAATGTCTTTTCAAGATATGCATCCCGTTTCGCCGTATCCGGATTAGCCGCATAAAGTGCCCTACCGCCTTCGGGCAGTAATTCGAAGAGCACTCTGAATGCCTCCAGTACTTCATCCTGATCGGCAAGATATTGCAGAACGCTGTACGCGAGTACTTTATTGAAATTTCCTGCCGAAACGCCGGGCTCGCACAAGGTGCCTGTCGAAAAGGTCATACCGTCACAACTGTGAAAGCTGGACTTGGCCCGTTCGATCATGACCGGACTGATGTCCACCCCGTGGATACGCTTGACCACCGGCGATAGAGCCATGGCGAAGATTCCAGTTCCGCAACCGATATCGAGCAACTTGTCGGCCGGTGACAATTCAAGTATTCGGGCCGCCTCGCGGACGGTATGCAGGAATCCGACAACCCCCATACCGCCTCGTCCCGTGGCGCTCAAATGGTCGGTTCGTTCGGCGTTGCTATCCCAAAACTCCCCCCAATCATGCGTCGTTGAATTCATATGATTCGTCGCCCTTGTATAACGAAAAATGTTCCGCGGTGGGCCGGAGGACGCCATGCGTTTATCCATCGTAGCAGTGGCGTTTTGATCGCAAATCCCTTCTGGCGGCTGAAGAAAAATCGCAGCAGCGGCAGTTGGGCCAAAAACGGAATGTCATTGCGAAACGTCGTAAAGAGGACCTGCTCGAATCCGGCCTCCCTCATCTCATCCGACATCTTGAAAGGATTGATCGGCTCTTCATAGGGCAGCAGTTTGCCTCGCCATCTCGCGATTGCCCATTCGATCCGTTCGAGGAAGTCAAGGAGGTTCGGCTCAAGGGCGACGAACTTGCCGTTCGGTTTCAATATGCGAAGAGCTTCAACATAGACCTTGGCGCGGGATGGAAAGTGATGCAGGACGCCCCCGAAGAAACATACGTCAACACTGGAATCTTCAATTTCCAGATTTTCGGCATCGCCAACCACGAAATCAATTCTTTCAGGGTAATCGATCCAGAGTTCCTTGGCCCGCTTGACCTGTTCCGGGGAGAGATCAATCCCGACAACCACTGCACCGCGCGATGCGAGCCGGGCGGCGGACACCCCAGCTGCACTACCGACATCGACTATCCGAAGGTCCCGCAAGTTATCGCCTAGCGCCCAATCAAATGCTTCGTCATATTCGTCATCGTCGAACGCTGCATAGACGCGCTGCGCTGCTACCGTGTCCCAAAACGCCGTCTCCGTATACTTGTCTTGACTGGAAGCGGTCAATTCTCGAACTGCTCGAACGCCAACAATGTTCCCGCCTCAATACTCTCCCTGAGCTTTTTGCCGACCAGAGATTTGATTTCGTAGGGAAGCAGCCCGGTACCTGGACGCTGGTAGAGCACGTCGTCCTCCGACAGAACATGTCCAGGCATCATGTTGTGAGCGGCGACAAGCGACCGTCTTGAAATCAACGCCATTTCCAGTTCCTTCTCGGTCGGTTCGATGGCGCCTTCACCCATCATCACTTCGACCTTACGAACGGTACGGACCAAATCGGCGAGTTCTTCAGGATCGGCCGAGAACCGATGATCGGGACCGGGCATGTTCCGATCAAGCGTGAAGTGCTTTTCAACGGATGTTGCCCCCAGCGCAACCGCGGCAGCGGCGGCATCGACACCAACGCTATGGTCGGAAAACCCGACTTCCAAATCAAATTGTTCTCGGATCGTGACTATTTTCCTTAAATTCAAATCCTGGTCTTCAGTCGGGTACTGAGAGACGCAATGGAGGACAATAATGTTATCGTTTCCAGTCCCGCGGATGGCGTTCACGGCCCGTTCGACGTCAGCGGCATTGGCCATGCCGGTCGAGACGATGACCGGCTTTCCCTTCTTGGCGATATATTCGAGAAACGGCGTATAAACAAGATCGTCGGACCCGACCTTAAAGGCATCGGCGCCGATCTGATCGAGAACATCGACGGCGGCCCGGTCTGTCGGCGTCGACAAGGGCAAAAGGCCCCGCTTTTTCGCGTGCTCGAAAAAACCTGCAAACTGATCGTATCCGATTTCCAACCTACGAAACATTTCGAGCATCGACTCGGTGACCGTCTCACCCTGCGAAATATATTCATAGCTATCGTTCGGGTTGCTGCAAAATTCCTCAGCGGTGAACGTCTGAAACTTTACGCAGTCGGCGCCTGCTTGGGCGATGGCATCAATCATCTTTATACAGGTTTCCGGGTCTCCATTATGGTTGACACCGATTTCGGCTGTAATCAGACAGGGCTGACCAAGGCCGACGGTTCGATTTCCAATTTCTATTCCGCGCGACATGTGGATCTCCAACTTTCTCTTACGAAGTGTCTTTCAGGAGCGCTTGATTCGATCCAACCAGTCATTGGTCGGATTTACTGATCCAAAATGAAGGCAACTTTCTCCGCTCCGGCACCATCGCATATTCCGGATGCCACTGTCGCCATCCGCCGAACTGAAACAGGATCTGAAACCATATTCAAAAGATGATCGGCAATTTCCGCAGCAGTTATCTCCGCTGTCTCTCCAATCAGGCGGCAGGCGCCGGCGCCCGAGAGGGCAGCGGCGATGTCCTTCTGGTTATCCGCCGACGTCATGATCATCGCCGGAAGTCCAAGGCAGCAGCGTTCCCACGACGTCGTTCCCGCAACTCCGATAGCCAGGTCGGCCTCAGCCATTAACCTAGCCATTTCCCCGGTATTGAAATGGACCGTGGGCGCCGGATCAATGGTCGACGCCTCGGCGACGATCTGATCGGTATCTTCGACCATGGGACCGATAACAATGTCCGATTTCAGCCCAAGCTTCGATTCTCCGATTGCACCGACAATCTTCTGGAGAATTCCGTGGGGATTGCTTCCGCCGACGCAAACCATAATTTTTTCTACCCTGCCCCGCCGCCGGTGAATTGAAGCGGCTCGAAATTTCGAAAAATCCGGGCCCAGTAGGGCAAACTCCGGTCCGGCCAACACCTCACATGCATCAGGCAGCAGGCCTTTATAGGCGGCCAAGTCACGTTCGTACGTTTGATCTAAAAGATAGTCGGCGTCGTGCTTTCGCGTCGGAAGGTCGTCAATCACGAAGATTCTGTGCGCCCAATTCCGGCAAGCAGCCTCGAAGGATAACCCCCGTCCATAATGATCGCACACCAGCAAATCCCATTTCGCCTGACCGCCGTTCTCCCGGATAAGGGCTGCCTCGCTCTCCTCCGAACATTCCAGCATCAAGAAACGACCCGGCCAGGAAAGTCCGGTGTTCAGAAAATCGATGGTGGTGGCACTTCCCGCCAAGCAACATTCCCAACCTCGCTCAACCAGCTTCTCGGCCAGATAAGTGCATCGCATGACATGGCCGACGCCGATTTCAGGTGAAGCGTCGGCGCGAAATACGGCTGATTTCATTCGCTCCCACTTCTATTAACGGGTTCAAGCGGGTCCGGTCATTGACGAATAACCGTTCATTTTCACGGTACATCCGCCGGTTCATTTGTCCGTCATCAACTCGATCATGGGCTTTGGATCGTAGGCGTAAGGTTTACCGAGTATCGTCTCAAAGAGTTCCTCACGATCAACCTGCGGTCTGTTCCATTCATCGTATTCGACAGGGAGAATGCGGCACCTTTCAGCCATGAGGCCGGCAATTTTCGGCGCGAATTTGCTTTGGCCGAAACCTACCGCTATCACTGGCTTGTCGGTGCAAAGCGCCTCCCAGAATGCAGTTGATTGAATTGCGTCGAATACAAACACATCCGCCTCAGCCATAACGTCTTCAAATCGTCGGTATGTGGCAGTTGCGGCCTCCTCGACCGGGTGCCTTCGATTGGCGAAAAGGCCATGGGGATGGGGCTTGCACAAAAGATCGATGGGCAGTGCACGCAGCATTTCGGCGAAACGGATCTGCCAATCTACGTAAACGACGTCCGGCAACTGCGGCGGGGCTCCCTGCAAATAGCGGCCGCGTGTCGCCGTGCCGACATAAACGACCTTTGGCGTGTCTGCCCGGAACTTGGGCTTCAGACTGGTAAGATACTCGAACCCAGATGGTTTGGTTGGCGCTACAATCTGAACTTGGTGATATTTTTCGACGAAACTCGCCGCGTTCGACGTTCGAAGAAACGTCGCGAGATTTTTGCTTTCGGCGACATAGTGACTGGTTGCCGCCAAATCCGATAAGGCAAAAAGACCATCGTAGTCGGTCATGCCCGCCGATCCACCATGACCAAACCGAACAACTTTTCCACCACGGCGCAATACTTCAAGACCCAAAGCGCGAACCAAATATTTGGCACCGGTTCCGCTCCAAATCTCCCGGGGCACCGACTTGTACTGCATCAAGGCATTAAGATCCCGTGACGCGGTTTTCAATACGCCCATCATAGCGTCAACAAGGAGTTCTTTGAGCCTGATGCGAACGTTACCGTCAGGCAAAGCGGAATTGGCAATTCGCGACGCTAGACTATTTGCAAGCTCTGATAGGTCTGTTCCAGACGCGCCGGCTGTCGCCTTCCGGCGCGCATCGATTAGGGTTTTTTCGGCAAACTGGAAATCAATCCTCTGCGGCGATGAAACTGCGGTGTTTACAAGCAAATCGTTCGTGCTGAGAACAGTTGCCTGAGGCAGAAAAACCGCGCCTGCCAACTCGCTCATCGAGTTCCAGGATTTGCATATTTTCAAACGCCGCAGCCATGCCAGGGAAGGTACTGTAAAATCGATTTTCCCACCAAACTGTCCGGTCTGCAGCCGCGTCGGTTGACCGCGCAGAACGTCCAATTCGCCGAAAGCTCCGATTAACTTGGCGCCGGCCTCCTGTTCGGCCGCAACCGCCAATGCGGTATGCACCAGCCAGGCAAGGCGCGGGAACAGGGTTGTCGAAGCGAGGACGACAATATCTCTTGCCTCATCGTTATCAATTTCGGCGATAAATCCATTGATATCCTCAACCAACCCAAACATCTTGATACGCGATGTGTGGTAGTGGACCGGCCAGCCTACTTTGTCGCGCCAAGCATCATCGAGACAAGCAGCCTCGAAATCAGCCGGCAATTCGAAAACCGAATCACTCATCTCAGCCGTCGACGTCGGATGAAGTTTTTTGGAACGGAATCAAGATCTCGAACGTCTCGTAACGAACAGCTTGTTACGCAGTCTTGACGGCTCTTCACCGCTTCCGACAAAGGAAGTAGTCCGACCTCAGCGTTTACGCATCAGCCACCAAGTCACATCGTCCATTTCCGTCACCGGTTGCCAGTGGAAACCATAGTCAACTACCTCAAGATCGGTGAAATTCTCCAACCAGAACGAACCGAAGTCCCGCTTGAATAGAAGTTCGGATTCGCCTCTATATGTAATGGTTTCCGGATGCTTCGAAAAATATTCCGCGCAAATAATGTACTTGGACGACACCCGGTGGATCTCCCTGCATGCGGCCAACAGATCGTCCGGCGCGATGTGTATCAAGACCCCGAACGTGAAAGCCATTTCCACAGAAGCGTCGGGCAGTGAAATATCCGAGGCGGAGCCATCAAGGATATTCGATACGGGCATGACCTGGTCCTCAACGAGGCACTGCCGCGCGCTTGCATTGGGCTCCAGACCGAACAGTTCGGCCTGCGTCAATCTGCTGATGGCGCGCAGATTGATGCCACGATTGGCGCCAACTTCCAGAATACTCCGGGGTGGGGAGCCGGCCGTAGACTTCAACATCCTTGACCAAACCTGGGTACACGCTTGTATGCGATCCTCGCGGGGATCATGCTTTTTGGAATATTCGTCGCCAATATCGCCACGCCAACGGGCAAGTTGGTCCGTATTTTCAGACATCCGGTTCCTCGATTTTCAGTGCTTCAAGTTCTTCGGCGTTCAATTGATATCCTGCTGCCAGGTCCTGCAGCAAGGCCTTCCGCAGGCTGCTGTCCTTGTCCAGTTCGGGGTTTGACGCAGCCAATTCGAGGTCGCTTTCAACGATGCCGAGCGGCACCCGCCAACTAAAGTCAGGCTCGGAACCTAAGCGTAGTCGGGAAAACAATTCCCTCATGAATTCGTAGTCCGACATCGTGTCGACAACCCAGCGGTAGTTCTTTACTTCTCCGCCTGGCCCCTCGAGCACAAATTTACTGACCTCTGGATGGTCGTAGATATACATCGTGACATGCTCGCGGTGCGAGGGTCGGACCGCCTCCTTGTGAGCACGCGCAAGCCAGGCGAAGCTCATCGCCTCACAATCCAGACCGTGTGGCCAGGAGTGAATTGAATTGTTGTTTGCGTAGTCCGCCTCACCTGCAGCTACGGGCAAGAGAACCGAAGCGCAAACGTTAGGATCAATCAGAGGACAGTCACTGGTTACCCGCAGGATGGTGTCGGCTTTAACACTCTTGGCAGCTTCATAATATCGGCCCAGCACGTCGTGTTCAGAGCCACGAAAAACCACGGCGCCACAGCGCTCCACTTCCCTGGCAATCGGGTCACAGGCCGGCTCGTCGACCGTCGCGCAAACCACCACGTCAACGCCGTCAATCGCGTGGCAACGCTTGAGCACCTGAGAGAGAACGGTACCGTCGCCAAGCTCAAGCAGAACCTTGCCGGGCAGTCGTTCGGAATTCATTCTCGCTTGGACGATACACGCCGTGATGCTCAAATTTTTTCCGCTTCGAAAATATTCGCCAGCGCCGCGACGACCTTTTCGATATCCTCATCCGACATCGTGGGAAACAGGGGAAGCGAAAGCGCCCTATTATAGAACCGGTCCGCTCCGCTCAGTTCGAGATCGCCATAACGGTCCCGGTAATATGGCTGGTGGTGAACGGGAATGTAGTGGACCTGGCTTCCCACGTCCGCCTCCACCAGCATTTTCATCAAACGGGCGCGGTCAATCTTCAACGCTTCGAAATCGATCAGAACGACATAGAGATGCCAAGCTGGCGAGTTTCCACTCACGCGCCCCAAGGGTCGCAAGATCGGCGCCAACGGCTCAATCCGCCGATCATACTGTTTGACCAATTCACCTCGCCGCGCCACGAAAGTGTCGAGTTTACCGAGTTGGCTGCGGCCTAGGGCGCAATGGATGTCACTGGCGCGATAATTGAAACCAAGGCGAGCCATTTCGTAATACCAAGGATTTGATTCGCCCGCTGAATCAAACGCCAAATCGCAATTAGTGTAAGTAGTCGACTGCTTGGTCATGCCGTGCGATCGATAGTCACGCAGCCGCTTGTAGAGCTGCTCGTCATTGGTTGTCACCACCCCGCCTTCCCCCATGGTGATGGTCTTGACGGGATGAAGCGAGAAAATCGCCATGGCGCTATGCCGGCAGCTGCCAACTGAGGTCTGATCGCCGTTATTATCTTCGTAGGCCGAGCCCACCGCATGGCTGGCGTCCTCGACGATCTGAATACCTCTTTCTTCGGTCACGGTGTGTAGCGCCGCCATGTTCACACACTGGCCGGCATAGTGAACCGGAAAAACAGCTTTGAGCGACTGAAAACCGCCGTTATCTAAGACTTGGCAGAAGGCCTCGACGTCCAACAAGGCTGTATCGGGGTCGACATCCAAAAATGCGACTTCGGCGCCGACATAGCGCGCTGAGTTCGCAGTCGCCAAAAATGTCATGGCCGGGACACCAACGATATCCCCTTCACCTAGCTCCAATGCAAGTGCGGCCAGATGCAAAGCCGCGGTTCCGCTACTGCAACATACCGCATACCGGGCGCCGACCCGCCGAGCGAACGCTTCCTCAAATGCATCGACGGCGGGTCCGGTTGTTAGAAACTCGCTTCTCAGCACTTCAGCGACGGCATCGATATCACTGTCGTCAACGATCTGCTTCCCATAAGGCAAAAAGTCCCGTGTCATCTGGCGGCAGGCTCTCGTCAACCCTTGATGGCTTGCAGCAATGTCTCGGTTGTAAGCCATTCCGTATTCGTTTCACTGGAATAGCGGAAGCCGTTCTCGACCGGCGAGGCCTTGTCGATTGAATACTCTTCGCCCGTCCACCATGCAAATGACGGTTGAATGAGATAGCGGTCGTCAAGCTCGAGTGTTTTTCGGGAGTCGTCTTCCGTGATCATGACTTCGTGCAGTTTTTCGCCTGGCCGAATTCCGATAATCCGATGCGGCAACTCTGGGGCAAGCGCCTTTGCCAAACCGACAATGCTCATGCTGGGAATCTTGGGAACAAAGATTTCGCCGCCTTGCATCATTTCGAAACATGACAAGACAAACTCCACCCCTTGCCGCAAGGTGATCCAAAATCGTGTCATTTCAGGGTCTGTGATAGGCAGCGAGTCTACGCCGTCGTCTATCATTTTTCTGAAAAGAGGAAACACACTCCCGCGGGATCCCATGACATTGCCATACCGGACCACCGAGAACCTTGTCCCCTCGTAACCGCTAAGATTGTTCGCAGCGACAAAAATTTTGTCGGCCGCCAGCTTACTCGCGCCGTACAGATTTATTGGATTGGCGGCCTTGTCGGTGGAAAGACCTATTACCTGAGACACACCGTTTTGTATCGCCGCATGAACAATGTTTTCAGCGCCAAGCACATTCGTATGGATGCATTCGAAAGGATTGTACTCGGCGGTAGGGACTTGCTTGAGGGCAGCAGCATGGACAACAAAGTCAACGTTTCCCATTGCCATCGTCAATCGGTCTTTGTCGCGCACATCGCCGATGAAATACCGCAAGCACGAATGGGTGGCGGTCGAAAACCGTTGTTCCATTTCATACTGTTTCAATTCATCCCTCGAATAGATGATCAATCGATTCGGCGCAAACCGGTCGAGAACGGTTTTGACGAATTCCTGGCCGAACGACCCAGTGCCGCCGGTAACAAGGATATCCTTGCCGTTGAAATCAAGTATGGAGCTACTAAATTCTCGCATGGTAATTATTTTTCGTTTGATGCTTGAAAAGCCAGTTGACGGGCCGGATCGCCCATGATCGCGGCGCCGCCATAGAATTGATCATATTCTTGGCGTACGAAGTGACCGACGAACTAGAAAAATATTTTTTGGAAGACGCCTCAGGCCGTAACGGCATTTCGCCAGAGTGCGTCCGGGTTGAGACGCACCAGCAGTTTTCCACGCCCCAGGTCGTGATGGCCATACCGGTCCAGCCCATCTTCAACCAGCCGGTACTGTTCTTCGGATAATTCGAACCGCAGGGTTTTCGCTTCATCCCACTTAAATTTCGGGAGCGGCCGGAAATCAACATCCGACATCCACGTCCTTATGTCGTATCCGATTTCTGCCTGCGGAACGGTTTCCATTCGGTCCGCGCCGAAAAGATTCTGAGTTCGGGCGCGGCAGAATTTCTCAACCTCCCCAAGCAATGAAACAACTTCTTCGTCGGCCCCTGCTTTTTTAAACACCTTGTAAGCTTGACGGAAGGCATATTCCGCAAAATCCGAGATACAGTGAGCCAGTGCGCGGGAGCTATAGGTTTGGATCAAATTCGCGCCATACCGACCGTCGATCAACCCCTGAAAATTATCATGATCCTCGAAGAAAGCTTGCATTTCCTCTTCGCTGTCCCAAAGCTCCTCCTTGGTATCTCTTTCGTAGGCGCGCATCAGCAAGGCGGCAGG
The DNA here is from genome assembly GCA_964590195.1 of uncultured Rhodospirillaceae bacterium. GTDB lineage: Bacteria > Pseudomonadota > Alphaproteobacteria. Next base: position 37,629 of record CAZPWJ010000040.1, read on the forward strand.
ATCGCCTTTCGGATCGTCCGCAGAATTTGCTGCCGCATCAAGCTCCGGCAGCATGCCAATCAGCATATCGACAATCTTGATGTCGTTTTGGATCATCAAGGTCATCAGTGCCTTAAAACCCAAATTATTAAAAATCGTAATCAGCAGAGCGAGCTTCCTGCATTCGACATAGTCTTCAAAAGACATTGTGTTGGTTGCAATCACCACCTCTTCGGGCTCGACTATGGTGCGGCCGCTATCCAACATCGTGAAATCCCGGGGTATGATACGGAACTTGGTTTCAAACCCCCACATCTTACGTTGTTCCGCTGTTTCCATTTCCGACCCTTTCACCATCAACAGTGAATAGGGCGTAACGTGATCGATACCCAAATTGAGTAAGGATCGTAATGTCTCGACGTGGCTCTCCTTGGTTTCGCCGGGCAAGCCCAGGATAATTTCCGAATAGGCCGGCAACTTTGCTTTCCTCACGTCCGGCGCCAGGTCTAAAAACTCGGATATCTTGATGTTCTGACGTTTGATGTTGTCCAGAACCGAGGGAGTGAGCGTTTGGACCGACATCGAAAGGGCGAGAGCGCCTCTCAACTTCTCAATGTTATGGATTATGCGTTGCTTGGAATTTTTCCCGGTCGACTGGTTAATATGGGACGGATAACCGAATTTATCCCGGACTTTGAGTAGTTCCTCGCAAATTTCACCATCCCGCTTCATCATGCCGAAATTCGAATCGCTGATGAACATTGTCGTCACGTTCTTAGGGATGTTCTCGGCGATGTAATTGATTTCCGCTTTCACGCGGTCCAGGCTAAAACTCTTTACCTTGTCGTAAAGACTGTTTCCTTCGGCGCAAAACGTACATTTGAACGGGCAGCCTCTATTGGTCTGAATGATCGGCGTTAGTTTCCCGTCAAAAAATTGATCCATCATGCCATTCAGAAACGGTGATGGGACTTCATCCATATCGGAGAAATTGACCTGTTCCCGCCCGGAAAGCAGTTTCCCGTCGTCGCCAACATGCAAACACCCGGCGATCGGATGACGACGCAGAGCTTCACGGGCTTCCCGAAGATCTCCCACGCTCAATACAAACTCGACAAAATTCTTGAATGGTCCCTCACCGTACAAATCGCTGTAGCTGTCAATCAGCGGCCGAGCGGCAAGATATTTTTCCTGATCCGCGTGAACATGCGGAAAGTTCGGTCCACCCATAATTCGGAGGCTTTCCGGACGCCTGTTCGCCATTTCCTCCAACATCGCCATCGAGAGGTGATAGTTCCAAGGATAATTGCTCAGACCGAGCAAATCGGGCGGCTCATTCGCGATCGCCTGCTCCAGGTCGGGCACATATTTGAAGAGGCGGATATCGACTTGATCCCCAAGCTGAGATTTTACGTATGAAGCAACGTAACCGATATTCAACGGCATGAGTTCCGTGGCTATTCCGACGGTGTCATGGGTCAAATCCCCCAAATACATTCTCAATGGCTGCATTGTCATCTCACAAGTTCAAAGGTTGGGTGTATCATAATTGAATAAGTAAAACAGATATTATTCCAGTAACAAAATCTACTTACAGGTTAATACTTTACGTGGTGAATACTGCTGAATAATAACAAAATAGATTTCTATTTCCAACTTAGGCAATAAAAGGGTCAGAGCAAACCTAAA
>CAZPWJ010000041.1:0-38253 GCA_964590195.1 uncultured Rhodospirillaceae bacterium
TGGACAGATACTAGATGTAGCGGGTGTCTGCGTCAACCGGATAGGCACGCATTGTATAATTTTCATTACGGAATTTTGGGCATAATGTGATGCAATAGAAAGCGAATAGCCAGGTCTTTGCGACCGGCATTGATCGCGCGCACGCGCCGTAGTGACCGGACCGCCCTGGTCGGTTGCACATGCTTGCCACCGCCGTTGGCGCGGTTGCGGTTAATTCTTACAAATGGCAGAGAGAAGCGGCGGGTTCCGCTCTAGCCGGAGTTTCCTTAACTGCCGTGGCAGTGCTTGTATTTCTTGCCGGTGCCGCAGGGGCAGGGGGCGTTGCGGGGAATCTTGCCCCAGGTGGAAGGATCATCAGGGTCAATGGTTTGAGCGGCCTGCCGGCTGCGGGCGGGACGATGCGGGCTTGCGCCGTTTAGGCCACCACCACCTGCCATGGCCATCTCTTCCTCGGCCATTTCGTTCATGCCGCTCACGGGATCGAGATGCTCTTCCTCCATCATCATCGGATCCGGGTGCTGGGCCGTGATGTAAGTATCGCCCTGATCCATCTGCAGTTCGATATGGGCCAGCACCTTGGTCGTGGTCTGACGCAATTCGTCCAGCATGGTTTCGAACAGGGTGAAGGCTTCCGTCTTGTATTCGTTCAGCGGATCACGCTGGCCATAGGCGCGCAGCACGATACCGCCGCGCAGATGATCCAGGGTCAGCAGATGTTCCTTCCAGGTCTGGTCCAGCAATTGCAGCAGCAGGCCCTTTTCCACCATGCGCATGACATCGGCGCCATAGTTGGCGACTTTCTCCGCCATCCGCCGGTCCGCCGCGCCACTGATGCGCTTGCGGATTTCCTCGTCCGCGATGCCTTCCTCGGCGCACCATTCCGCGATCGGCAGATCCAGGCCAAAGACCTCCTTGGACTCGGCCGCCAGGCCTTCGGCATCCCATTGCTCGGCATAGGCCTTTTCCGGGATATGGTGGGCCACCAGGTCCTCGACCACTTCCCGGCGCATGTCCGCGACGGTTTCCGCCACGTCCTCGGCATCCATCAATTCCAGGCGCTGTTCGTAAATTACCTTGCGCTGGTCGTTCATGACGTCGTCGTATTTCAGCAGGTTCTTACGCAGATCAAAGTTGCGCGCCTCGACCTTTTCCTGGGCTTTCTCCAACGCCTTGTTGACCCAGGGGTGGATGATCGCCTCGCCTTCCTCCAAGCCCAGTTTGCGCAGCATCCCGTCCATCCGTTCCGAGCCGAAAATGCGCATCAGATCGTCTTCCAGGGAGAGGAAGAATTTCGAGGCCCCGGGATCGCCTTGCCGGCCCGCGCGGCCGCGCAGCTGATTGTCGATGCGGCGGCTTTCGTGGCGTTCCGTACCCATGATGAACAGGCCGCCAGCGGCCAGCACCTTGGCCCTTTCCGCCTCGATCTCGGCCTCGATCTTTGCCGCCTTGGCCGCATCCACGTTGCCTTTCGCGTCCGTGGCTTCCTGTGCCAGGCGCATCTCCAGATTGCCGCCGAGCTGAATATCGGTGCCCCGGCCCGCCATGTTGGTGGCAATGGTTATCGCGCCCGTGCGACCGGCCTGGCCGATAATATGGGCCTCCTGCTCATGATGGCGGGCATTCAGGACATTGTGCTTGATCTTTTTCTTGGTCAGAAGCTCCGATAGGACTTCCGATTTCTCGATCGATACGGTGCCGATCAGGGCCGGCTGTCCGGTCTTCTGGCATTCGCCGATCAGTTCGATAATAGCGGCGAATTTTTCCTCTTCCGTGCGGTAGACCTCGTCATCCATATCATCGCGGACCATGTCCAGATGGGTCGGGACATCGACCACGGCCAGCTTGTAAATCTCGAGGAATTCGCCCGCTTCCGTCATCGCCGTGCCGGTCATGCCGGCCAGGGTGGGAAAGAGGCGGAAATAGTTCTGAAATGTGATCGAGGCCAAGGTCTGGTTTTCAGGCTGTACCTCGACGGCTTCCTTGGCCTCCAAAGCCTGATGCAGGCCTTCGGAATAGCGCCGGCCTTCCATGGCGCGGCCTGTGAATTCGTCGATGATGACGATCTTGCCGTCCTTGACCATGTAATCCACGTCGCGCTGGAACATCTGGTGGGCGCGCAGGGCCTGGTTGATGTGATGCACGACGGTGACGTTTTCCATGTCGTAAAGGGTTTCCCCCTTTAACAGATCGACCTCGCGCAACAGGCCTTCGATGGTTTCGGCACCGTCCTCGGTAAAGTTAACGGTACGGGCCTTTTCATCCTTTTCGTAGTCGCTTTCTTCCAGCTTGGGCATCAGGGCATCAATGGTCTGATACAGTTCGGAGGAACCTTCCGCCGGGCCAGAAATAATCAACGGCGTCCGCGCCTCGTCCACCAGGATCGAGTCCACCTCATCGACGATGGCGAAATTGAACGGCCGTTGCACCATGGCCGGGCGCTCGAACTTCATATTGTCGCGCAGATAGTCGAAGCCGAATTCGTTGTTGGTGCCATAGGTGACATCGCAGGCATAGGCTTCACGGCGCTCGTCATCTTCCAGGCCGTGGACGATGCAGCCGGTGGTCAGGCCCAGCTTTTCATAGACCACACCCATCCAGTTGGCATCCCGTTGCGCCAGATAGTCGTTGACGGTGACCACGTGGGCGCCCTTGCCTTCCAGGGCGTTGAGATAGACCGGCAGCGTGGCGACAAGGGTCTTGCCCTCGCCGGTACGCATTTCCGCGATCATGCCCTGATGCAGGACCATGCCGCCCATCAACTGCACGTCGAAGTGGCGTTGTCCCAAGGTACGCTTGGCCGCCTCGCGCACGGTGGCGAAGGCTTCCGGCAACAGCTTGTTCAGGCTTTCACCGGCGGCGATGCGTTCACGGAATTCATCGGTCTTGCCGCGCAATTCGTCATCGGACAGAGCTTCGAAGCTGGCTTCCAGCTCATTAATCACACGGACCGGCTGCTCAAACTGCTTGAGGACGCGGTCATTGGACGAGCCGAACAGGCGCTTGGCAATACTGGCAAGAATGGCCATCAAAAATCCCTAAAAAACACCATTAACTTCAACAACATTTAGCAGTGGGTCGCCGTCCGCCGCCCCTAAATAGGGCTAGCCAGGGCGCAACCAGTGAGACATAAGGGCCACTCGCCCCCCTGTCAACGAATGTGGCGGCAAAACAAGGGTACGGAAGCGCTACCTGGCGCGGCGGTCGCCACGGCCCTTATAACAACAGTTTGTGAGAAATTGTCTTAACGCCTTGTGTGTAACGGCCCAATAATCGATATTGGCCCCGCATTTAGCGCACAGAGCATTTAACGGTGCGTTTAAGTTGAGAAAAACCGCAAGAGAAAGCCTCCTTATCATGAGCAAAACCTTCATCGCGCTGTTCGGCGCCTGTCTGGCTGTTACGGCCATGCTGCATTATTCGCCGGCCCAGGCCCAGAGTTCGAAACCGGCGGAGGCCAAGAAGGCCGCCGGCGCCATTGCCGATGGCCGCGTTGTGGCCGTGGTCAAGGGCAGCAAGATCCTGTTCCGCGACGTTCGCATCGCGCATCAGAACCTGCCTCAGCAATATCGCGGCTTGGCGCTGGAGAAGGTTTACAAGCCTCTGGTGCAGCAATTGGTGGAACGGCGCCTGGTGTTGTTGGCGGCGGAGGCGGAAAAGCTGGGTGATGACCCGGCCGTGATCAGGCAGATGGCCCAGGCGCGCAGCCGCATCTTGGAGCAGACATATCTGACCAAACGTATCAATGCCGCGGCCACGGAAGAAAAAATGCGGGCCCGCTATGAAGCCGAGAAGGTGCATGTGAAGGGGGCCGATGAAGTGCGCGCCAGCCACATTCTGGTGGAAACCCAGGAAGAAGCCGACGCCATTGTCGCGGCGCTGAACAAGGGCGGTGATTTCGCCGCCCTGGCAAAGGAAAAATCAAAGGGTCCCAGCGGCGCCAAGGGCGGCGACCTGGGCTATTTCACCAAGGACAAAATGGTGCCGGAATTCGCCAATGCCGCCTTTGCCCTGAAAGTGGGTGAAATCTCGGCCCCGGTGAAAACCGGCTTTGGCTGGCATGTCATCAAGCTGGTGGACCGGCGGCAGGGCCAGGGGCCGTCTTTCGCCAAACGCGCCCCGGAACTGCGCCAGGCCATCGCGCAGGAAGTCGCCGAGGAACTGTTGGGTGCCTTGGCCAAGGATGCGGATATCAAGTACTTTGAACTGGATGGCAGCCCAGGCAAGGCGCCCGCCATCGGTCCGCAGGATAAATAGCCCGCAAGATAAACAGAGTGTAGCCGCCATGGATGTATCGCCTTTTGCACCGGCCCGGTTTCCGAAACTGCCCTCAATTGCCGGCCTGCGGCTTGGGGCCTTGGCCGCTGGCGAACGCTATCGCCGGCGCGCCGACCTGACCCTGATGGAGCTGGCCCCGGGCAGCACCGTTGCCGGTGTCTTCACCCGCTCCACCATGCCTGGCGCACCTGTGCTGTGGTGCCGCAAGCACATCGGCAAGGGCAGGGCGCGGGCCGTGGTGATCAATGCAGGCAATGCCAACGTCTTCACCGGCCGTCAGGGCCTAGATGACGTGGCCGCCACCGCTGGTGCGGTAGCCAAGGCGGTGGGCTGCAAACCGGCGGAGGTCATGGTCGCCTCCACCGGGGTGATTGGTGAGACCCTGTCGGTGGATCGTCTGCTCAGGGCGGTGCCGCGTCTGCATGGCAAAATAAAAGCCAACGGCTGGCGCGCCGCCGCCTCCGCCATCTGTACCACCGATACCTATCCCAAGGGCGCCTCGGCAACGGCGGAGATCGATGGCCAGGTGGTGCAAATCGCCGGCATCGCCAAGGGCAGCGGCATGATCGCGCCGGATATGGCGACCATGCTGGGCTTTGTCTTCACCGACGCCAAGCTGCCCGCCAAGGTGCTGGACAGTCTGTTGCGCTGGGCCAACAGCCGCTCGTTTAATTGTATTACCGTGGACGGCGATACCTCGACCTCGGACAGCGTCTTGCTTGCGGCGACGGGGCAGGGGCCGAAACACGCCAGGATAACGCAAGCCGGCGACAAGCGTCTGGCATCGTTCAAGGCGGCGTTGTTGTCGGTCATGCAGGATCTGGCGAAACAGATCGTCGGTGACGGCGAGGGCGCCTCGAAGTTCATTACCGTTTCGGTCTCCGGCGCGGCCTCGGCCAAGGCGGCGCGGGGCATCGCCATGACCATTGCCAATTCGCCCCTGGTCAAGACCGCCATCGCCGGCGAGGATGCGAATTGGGGCCGTATCATCATGGCCGTGGGACGGGCCGGGGAAAAGGCCGACCGCGATCGCCTTTCAATCACCATCGGCGGCGTGGTCATTGCCGAGGCCGGCCATCCGCACCCCGATTACCGCGAGGCACAGGTGGTCCCTCACATGAAGGGGCGGATGATCGATATCGCTGTCGACGTGGGCGTGGGCCGGGGCAAGGCCACGGTCTGGACCTGCGATCTGACCCATGGCTATATCGCGATCAACGCTGACTACCGTTCCTGATGCTGCTGGTTGCCGCGGCGGCGTTGGTGGATATTGATGGCCGGGTGCTCGTCCAGCAACGGCCCGAGGGCAAAGCCATGGCCGGGCTATGGGAATTTCCCGGCGGCAAGGTGGAGGGCGATGAAACCCTGGAGCAATGCCTGATCCGCGAGTTGAAGGAAGAGCTGGATATCGATGTCACCCAGTCCTGTCTGGCGCCGTTTACCTTTGCCTCCCACGCCTACGAGGATTTTCATCTACTGATGCCGCTGTTTGTCTGCCGGGTCTGGCAGGGCACCGTGCGCCCGACGGAAGGCCAGGCGGTGAAATGGCTGCATCCCATGCGCATGGGGGATCTGCCCATGCCCCCCGCCGACCGGCCCCTGGTCGCCATGTTGCGCGATCTGTTGTAAGTATAGGCGATGTCGTTGCTTCGCCATCATCGTCTGCCTTTTCGCCCGCCCTTGCGCAGTGAAAACCTGGTTTTGCGCCCGCTCGAGCTGACCGATGCGCCAAAGGTGGCTGAATTGGCCGGTGATTGGGAAGTAGCCCGCTGGACCCTGGATATTCCACACCCCTATGATCGCACCATGGCCCGCGATTTCGTCGCCTGGGCCCAGGGCGAAATGTCATCGCAGCGGCGCTTTTTCTTTGCCCTGGTGGAGCGGGCCAGCGGCGATCTGGTTGGCATCATCTCGCTGACGCGCAATGGCACGGACGAGGGCGAGATCGGCTATTGGGTGGGGCGGCCCTATCAGGGCCGCGGCTATGCCCGCGAAGCCGCCGCCGTGATGATCGCACTTGCTTTCGATGCCTTGGAAATGCGACGGGTGGTCGCGGCCTGCCGGCCCGATAACGAACCATCCTGGCGGGTCATGGAATACTGCGGCATGAGTTATGTGGAGACGATCCAGCGCTGGTCGATAGCCCGGCGCGAGACTTTCGAATTGTCGCTTTATGCCATCGAGCGGCCTAATGAGTGAGTCTCCCGCAGGCAAGGTTTTCCGCTATGGCGGCGATTTCGCCGAACCACGCATCAGCCGGGCCAAGGGTTCCTATATTTATGACGGCGATGGCCGCGCCATCCTTGATTTCACCTCTGGTCAGATGAGCGCGGTTCTGGGCCATGGCCATGAGGAAATTGTCGCTGTCATTCAGGACATGGCCGCCAATCTGGATCACCTGCATGGCGGCTTTCTCTCCGACCCGGTGATTGCCTTCGCCGATGCCTTGAGCGATATGCTGCCCGCTGGGCTGGACCGGGTCTTGCCGCTGTCGACGGGGGGCGAATCCAATGAAGCCGCGCTGCGTATCGCCAAGACCTATACGGGCGGTTTTGAAGTGGTCGCCTTTGACCGCTCCTGGCATGGCATGACAAGCGGCGCGGCGGCGGCGACCTATTCCGGCGGCCGCCGCGGCCACGGACCGACCCTGCCGGGGGTTTTGACCCTGCCGACGCCGCATGCCTATCGCTCGCCCTTCAACCGGGATGGCGACTATGACTGGCGGGCCGAGTTCGAATTCGGCTGGGAGATGATCGACCGGCAAAGCACGGGCCAGCTGGCGGCGGTGATCGTCGAGCCGATCTTGAGTTCCGGCGGCATCATCGAACTGCCCGAGGGCTATTTGGCCGCCCTGCGCAACAAGGCCCATGAACGGGGCATGTTGCTGATCCTGGACGAGGCGCAGACCGGCATGGGCCGGACCGGCGATAATTTCGCCTTTCAGCGCGAGGGCGTGACGCCGGACATTCTTACATTGTCAAAAACCCTTGGTGCCGGCCTGCCGCTTTCGGCGACCATAACCTCCGCCGCAATTGAGCGGGACTGCCATGCCAAGGGTTTTCTTTTTTACACCACCCATGCCGCCGATCCCCTGCCGGCGGCGGTGGGGGCCAAGGTGGTGGAAATCGTTCAGCGCGACCATCTGGCCGAACGCGCTGGTGAGCTGGGCGGCTATCTGAGAGAACAGCTTACTGCCCTGCAACAGCGCCATCCGGTGATTGGTGATGTGCGCGGGCGGGGTCTGTTACAGGGCGTTGAAATGGTCAGCGACCGGCAGAGTAAGACACCGGCGCCGGAAATCGGCATGGCAATCAGCCGCCGCTGCCTGGAACTGGGCGCCTGTCTGAATATCAGCCGACCATCGTCAGCCGGAATATTTCGTATCGCGCCGCCCCTGACCGTCAGCCGGGACGAAATCGATACCGCCATGGCGATCTTCGATTCCGCCCTCGGCGAATGCGGCGGCCTTTAGATCAACGCTTGTACAATCCCATCAGGGCGGCTTTCTCGATGGTGTTGAAGTGCAGCATGAAGCCGACCACGGCGGCGGAGGTATCCGCTTCCACCGGCAGTGCGTCCAGGCCGACAGCATGCAGGGTGAAAAGATAACGGTGCGGATGGTCGCCTTCGGGTGGGCAGGGGCCGCCATAGCCGGGCGCGCCAAAATCGGTGCGGGTTTGCAAGGTGCCATCGGGCATGCCGCCGCCGCTACCGGCGCCCAGGGCCAGCTCGGTCACATTGGCGGGGATATTTACCGCCACCCAGTGCCAAAAGCCGCTGCCCGTGGGTGCGTCGGGGTCAAAGCAGGTCAGGGCGAAACTTTTCGTGCCCTCGGGCACGCCGGACCAGGAAAATTGCGGCGATTGGTTGCCGCCGGCGCAGCCGAAGCCAAAGGCCTCGGACAGAATATGGTCGTTGCCAAGATAATCTCCATCGTTGAAGCTTTGGCTGCTCAGGACCAAGGTCATTTTTTTCTCCTCCCAAAAATTTGATCTGATACAGATTTCACCCATCCGCCCTGGAATGCAAGTATACTCTGGCAAACATCGTCAAATTGGAAAGCAGATGACTGAAATCAGCTATCAAGATTTAGCCTGGCCGGTGCGCGACGATATTACCGCCGCCCAGGTACGGACCTGGGAAAAGTTGGCCCAGCCGAGCACCTGGCTGAGCGGGGCGGAGCGTATCGCCATCGCGGCGGAGGCGCGACATGCCATGGATTGCCGGCTATGCAGGGAGCGCAAGGATGCCCTATCGCCGGAATTGGTGCAGGGCGAGCACGATCATCTCGGGCAGCTATCGGACCTGGAGGTCGAGCAAATCCATCGTATCCGTACCGATCCGGGCCGCCTTAGCCGCGCCTGGTTTCAAGGTCTGGCGGATAAGGGCATGGTCGAGGAGCGTTATGTGGATACCGTTGGCGTGATCGCCAATGTGGTCGCCGTCGACACCTTCACCAAAGGACTTGGCTTGGATCCCTGGCCGCTGCCCGTGGCGCGAGCTGGGGAGCCCAGCCGCCACCGTCCCGCCGCAACGCGAAATCTGGCCTGGGTGCACACATTGGCGCCCCAGGATGCGATCGGCACCGTGGACGAGGATCTTTATGCGGGCCGGCCAACGGCGGCGCATATATATCAGGCCATGAGCCTGGTGCCCGAAGCGGTTAAAGGCTTTTTCGACTTGGTGAAAAATCAATACATCCCGCCCCAGGCGATGATGGATTTCGACAACGAATACCGCGCCATCAATCATGCGCAGATCGAGCTGGTGGCGGGAAGGGTGTCCGCCCTTAACCAGTGCGTCTATTGAACTACGTCGCATGCAGAGCTGCTCCGTGCGAGCGGCCAAAACGACGGTAGCGATTACGACCTTGCGGTGATGACAGAAGCCGGCGCGGCTGGGGATGGCGGTATTGCCCATGGTGCTTTGCTGATCCGTTTCGCAACGGCTGTTCTGGGCGATGATGCGGCGGAGCTGGCGGCGGCGGGAGAGGCCATCGCGGAGGCCATGGGCGGGGCGGCGCTGACCGATGCGGCGGCGGTGGCGGCGCTGTTCAACGCCATTGACCGAGTGGCCGATTCGACCGGTATCCCCCTGGAAGAGAAAAAAGCGGCGGACACCGCCGACTTCCGCGCGGCCATCGGCATCGATGCTTTTACCGCCGCTGCTGAAAAGGGCAGCGGCACCTGATTTGGCGTGAGGTGGCGGCTTGCCGTGGCCGCGCCGTCATGGCACAAGCGGGCCAGGGAATTTGTTGGCGAATTTGCATAATGAAGGGATGTTCGTGCTGATGTTGCCTCGTTTTTTGCTGCTTGTCTCTGCTCTGTTCCTGTGGACTGGATCTGCGGCCGCGGATGAGTTTCAGACCTGGTTGCAGGAATTCCGTGCCGAGGCCGAGGGGCGCGGCATTTCGGTGACGACTTTGGATAGCGCTCTAAACGGTATTTCGCCGATCCCCAGGGTGGTTGAGCTGGACCGCAAGCAGCCGGAATTCACCCTGACATACACCCAATACCGCGACCGGGTGGTGCCCCTCTCGCGCATCAAGAAGGGCAGGCGCAAGCTGGCCGAGAACCGGGCTCTGTTGCAGGAAGTGGGCACGAAAATCGGTGTGCAGCCGCGCTTTATCGTCGCCCTTTGGGGCATCGAGACGGATTTCGGCCGGGTCACGGGCGGCTTCAAGGTTGTTCCGGCGCTGGCGACCCTGGCCTACGATGGCCGGCGCAGCGCCTATTTCCGCAAGGAACTGCATAACGCCCTGCGCATTATCAACGAAGGCCATATAACCGCCAAGGCCATGGTCGGTTCCTGGGCCGGCGCCATGGGGCAATGCCAGTTCATGCCGTCTTCGTTCCTGGCCCATGCCATCGATTACAATGGCGATGGCCGGCGCGATATCTGGACCACGCGGGAGGATGTTTTCGCCTCCGCCGCCAACTATCTGGCCAAGTCGGGCTGGCGGTCGGATCAGACCTGGGGCCGCGAAGTGCGCCTGCCCGATAATTTTGACCGCGCCATGGCGGACCTGAAAGTCAGGAAGCCTATAGCCGGCTGGCAGGCCCTCGGCGTGCGCCGGGCCGATGGCACCGACCTGCCGACGCGGCAACTTTCGGCCTCCATCGTGTTGCCTGAAAAAGGCAAGATGTCGCCGGCCTATATGGTCTATTCAAACTACCGCACGACATTGAAGTGGAACCGCTCTACCTATTTTGCCCTGGCCGTGGGTCTGCTCTCTGACGGCATTGGCGCCCAATAATGACCTTGCGGGCCGCATATCGCTTTTTGGGCCGAGGCTTCCTCTGTGCTATCGCCGGGCTGTCCCTGGCGGCCTGTGCCGAGAGCCAGCTGGCCCTGCATGTAGCCAAGAAAATACAGCGTGCCACGGCGGAGCAGCCAAGCGCGAATGCCGGCGTCTATAAGGTCGGCAAGCCCTATCAGGTCATGGGGGTCTGGTACTATCCCAAGGAGGATGCCCAGTACAACAGAACCGGCATTGCCTCGTGGTATGGGCAGAAATTCCATGGCCGGCGTACCGCCAATGGTGAAATCTATGACATGAACGCCCTGACGGCGGCGCACAAAACGCTGCCCATGCCGGTGCGGGTGCGGGTGACGAATTTGGGCAATGGCCGTTCGCTGGTCCTGCGCGTCAACGACCGAGGCCCCTTCGTCAATGGCCGCATCATCGATGTCTCCCGCCGCGCCGCGCAGCTGTTGGGCTTTCAAAAACAAGGTACCGCCAAGGTGCGGGTGACCATACTTGATCAGGGTGGGCCGCAAAGAATAGCGAAACGCGTCGCCACCCCGGTGGAGCAGAAAACCGCTCTGCCGGCCTTGCCCAGGGAGGGCGTCAGCGCACAAACATTGGCGCCGCCGCCGGGCGTGAAGCAGGCGCGGTCGTCGGCGGCGGGTAGTTCCGCACCTGTGCGCGTCGCCAATGCCGGCCCCATTGGCGCAGCTAACCCGGGCGCCGCCCGGGTGACCCAGCAACCGGTTGGGCCGTCGTCGATCTTCATCCAGGCCGGCTCCTTTGCCCGGGCCGAGAATGCCAACAAGCTGCGGGCGCGCCTGGCCTATATCGGCCCGTCCTCCATTATCAACGTCTTCATCAAAGGTCAGGAGATGTTCCGCGTCCGCATGGGCCCGATGTTTTCGGTCGAGGCGGCGGACAAGGTCCTGCAGCAGATCCTATCCGATGGCATCAAGGCCCGGATCATCATCGAATAATCTGGAGGCGATCTAGATAATCGCCCGGGGCCGGTTTGGGCCACGCTCCAGTATATCGCGCAGGCCGGACAGCGCCCGGCTCAGGGTGGCGCGGTCGGGCGGCTGGCTCAGGGTAATGCGCACGGCTTGTTCCGCCTCTTCTCTCCCGACGGAAAAAGGGGCCAGGGGTGAAATGGCGATGCCGTCTTGGCGCGCGGCGGCGGTGAAATCATCGGCCCGCCAGGGTGCCGGCAAAGTCAGCCAGACATGCAGGGCGGCTTCGTGGCCACGCCAATTCAGGCCCGCCAAATGCCTTGCCGCGATTTCGTACCGTGCCGCCGTTTCCCGGCGTTGCCAGTTTAACAGTTCTTCCGCCCGGCCATCGTTGATCCATTGCGTGACCACGGCACCGGTCAAGGCCGGTTGGGTCACAGTGACGATGCGGGCGGCTTCGCCAAGGCGCAACAGATGCTGTCTCGGCCCGGTGATCCAGGACACCCGCAGGCCCGGTGCCAGGCATTTCGAGGCCGAGGTAATGTATACCGTGCGTTCCGGCGCCAGGGTAGCGATGGGCGGCGGCGGATCCTGGATGACATAGCCATAGACGTCGTCCTCGACCAACAACAGGTCGTGGCGCCGGGCGACGTCGACAATGGCCTTGCGGCGTTCCAGGGACATCACGGCGTTGGTGGGATTTTGCAGGGTCGGCACCAGGAACAGCACTTTCGCCCCCGATGCGGTGCAGGCCGCATCCAAAGCCGCAGGTTCAATGCCTTCATCATCAACGGCCACGGGTATCGGTTGGCGTTCCGTGAAATGCACACCGTCGATGAGTTGGCTGTAGGTCAGGCTTTCCAGCATCACCGGCTCATTGGCCCGGGTGAACGCCATCAGGGATGATAGCAGGGCCAATTGCGTGCCGCCCATCAGGATGACCTCGTCGGCACCAACGTCCAGGCCCACCCTGGCCAGCCAATCCGCCCCGGCCTGGCGATGTGGTTCCGGTCCAATCTCGCTGTTGTAGCCCAACAGGGCATTGCCGTTTCGGGAGTCCGCCAGGCTCCGCAGGCTATCCGCCAGGGCGGCGCCATGGGGTCCCAGGGGCGGGCTGTTCTGGGTCATTTCGATAAGGTGATCGTGGGGCCGCACAAGGCTGATTGGACCCGTATCGTCCGGATCCTGGACATATGTGCCGCGGCCAACCTCGCCGCCGACCAGGTTCAGCCGCGCGGCTTCCTTATAAGCCCGGCTGATGGTGCCGACGGTAACGCCAAGGCGCCAGGCAAGGTCGCGGTGCGGCGGCAAGCGGGTGCCTGGCGGCAATTGCCCCGAGGCGATGTCTTCGCCAATGACCTGGGCGATGGCGCGGTACTTGGGTCCGCTGCGACCGGAAATGTCTGGCTGATAAATTGTCATGGTGTCAATATCATAATTGACATCTATTAAGGTGTCAATCATATAGCTTCAATAAGTTCAATTATTGAGCAATGCTTGAAAACGGGAGCAATATGATGACAATATTAAAATCATGGGGTTCAATGAGAGCTGCCTTCGCCGGGGGCTTTATCGGTTCGATCAGCTTGGCCGCCTGCGTATCCGTATTGAAATCATGGTCCGACCGGTACCGCCAGCGCCGCCATTTGGCCGACTTGGATGCGCGCATGCTCGATGATATCGGCTTGCGCCGCGAAGATGTGACATGGGAATGTGGCAAACCGTTCTGGTGGCGATAATCTAAAACGCTTTTTTTGGAAGGGTAATATCGTGCAGATACCCATTTATCAGATTGATGCTTTCACCAATTCGCCGTTTCAGGGCAATCCGGCGGCGGTCTGTCCCCTGGATGCCTGGCTGGATGACGATGTGCTGCAAGCCATCGCCATGGAGAACAACCTTTCCGAGACGGCCTTTATCGTGTCGGAAGGCGATGGCTTTCGCCTGCGCTGGTTCACTCCGGCGGTGGAGGTGGATTTGTGCGGTCATGCCACTTTGGCAACGGGACATCTGATTTTGAACCGCCTGTCGCCTGAGCGTGATGAGGTCGGTTTCGAGACCCGTTCGGGCGCGCTCCGCGTTAGCCGGGCCGGCGACGGCCTGGCCATGGATTTTCCCGTTTTGGCGCCGGGAGAGCCCATGACGGCGGAGCCGGAGTTGCTGTCTGCCATGGGCGCGCAGCCGCTGGAATGCCTGCCGATCCGAAAAATGCATGGTGCGCCCTACGTTATGCTGGTGTTCGAGACCGAGGCGCAGGTTGCCGCCCTGGCACCATCCTTCTCCAGCCTGGGCGCGAATGTGATCGCCACGGCGCCGGGCGACAAGGTCGATTTCGTCTCGCGCTTCTTCGCGCCGCTGTCGGGCATCGATGAAGATCCCGTTACCGGATCAGCCCATTGCACCCTGGCGCCCTATTGGGCCAACCGCCTGGATAAGACCGAATTGGTGGCGCGGCAAATCTCCGCCCGTGGCGGTGACATCGGCTGCCGCCTGGAAGGCGACCGTGTGATCCTGAGCGGGCGCTGTGCTTTTTATATGGAAGGACGGATCGAGGTACCCGTATAAAAGGGGAGCCCAAAAAACCAAAAAGGATATTTCGCCATGACAATTGAATTCGCCGATGAAGAGCGGATGATCATCGAGCTGGTCGAAAAATTTGTCGAAAACGAATTGATGCCTCTGGAAAAGGCGGTCATGGCACGGGAGGCGGCGGGCGAGTCCCATTCATTGACCGAGGAAGAGGAAGCGCCGCTGTTGGCCCAGTGCAAGGAGCTGGGCCTGTGGGCGCTGGATGCGCCGGAGCAATTCGGCGGCGCCAACTTGCGGACGGCGGTCATGCTGGCCATACAGGAACGGCTGAAGACAACAGTGACGCCGTTCATCTTCCCTCCCGACTCCCCCAACCTGCACATGCTCGAGGCCGTGGCCTCGCCGGAGCAGAAGATCAAATACATGCAGCCCTACGCCCAAGGCGAAATGAAGTCATGTATCGCTATATCCGAGCCGGGCGCGGGCGGTGATCCGGCGGACATGAAAACCGCCGCCGTCCGCGAGGGCGACGAATGGGTCATCAATGGCCGCAAGATCTGGGTCTCGAACGTGCCGAAATCGGACTTTATCATCCTGATGGCGGTGACCGATCCGGGCAAGGGTGCCCGCGGCGGCATCAGCGCCTTTATCGTCGACAAGGGCACGCCCGGCTTTATCATCGAGCGGGAAATTCCCATGCTTGGCGGGGCCCGTACCTATGAATTGATCATGGACGACCTGCGCCTGAAGGACAGCCAGGTTCTGGGCGAGGTCGGCCAGGGCTTCGCGCCCATGCAAAAGCGCCTGACCGTGCGCCGTTTGGAAATGGGCGCCATGTGCGTCGGCATGGCCGAGCGCGCCCTGAAAATGATGTGCGAACATACCCAGCAGCGCGAAACCTTTGGTGTGAAACTTGCCGACCGGCAGGCGATCCAATGGTGGGTCGCGGATGCCGCCACCAAGATCCATGCCACCCGACTGATGGTCATGGATGCAGCCGAGCAGCAGGAGCGCGGCGAGGATATCCGTACCGCCGCTTCGATGATCAAGGTTTTCGCCACGGAAATGGCCACGGAAGTTCTCGATAATGCCATGCAAAGTTTTGGCGCCATGGGCATGTCGCGGGAGCTACCCTTTGCCATTATGTCGCAACGTCTGCGCCTGACGCGGATTTACGAAGGCCCCACGGAAGTCCACCGCATGGTCGTGGCCCGCCGGACCCTGAAGGAATACGCCTAAGATGGGATTCAAGGCAGCCAGCTATCCATGGCGCTTGTTCGCCGGCGCCGATGCCATTGAAAACAATTTGCAGGCGGCCATTGCCCGCGTATCTGCAAAGCGGGCCTTCGTTGTCTGTTCGCCATCCGTCAACCGGCGGACCGATACGGTGCGGCGCATCGAAGCCGCCCTGGGCGAACAATACGCTGGTGTATTCGATGGCATCGAAAAGGACTCCACCTATGCCTCGGTGCGTGCCGCCACCGATGCCGCGAGAGAGGCCCAGGCCGATCTGCTGATCGCGGTCGGCGGCGGCAGTGTCATCGTTGCCGCCAGGGCGGTGGCGATTTTCATGGCCGAGGACGGCGATCCGTTCGAGATCATGACGCAATACCCCGAGGGCAAGCCCGCTTACAGCCCCCGCCTGATGGCGCCAAAGCCAGCGATCATAAATATTCCCACCACGCCGACCTCGGCCATGAACCGGGGCGGCACGGGTTTGAAAAATCCGGACCTGGATCACCGGATGGAATATTTCGACCCCAAGACCCGGCCACAGGCCATATTCCTTGATGACGGGGCATTGTTGAGCGCGCCGCCGGAACTGATCCGCTCCACCGCGACCACGGTGTTCGCAGGCCTTATCGGCGCCCTGTCGCAGCTTGGTACCAACCCACTGTCGGATGGTGATCAGAGCCATGCCTTCGCCTTGGCTCACGCCGCCTATGTCCGGTTGATGGACGAACTCGACAACCCAGCTCTGCGTACCGACCTGGCGATCGCGGCCTTACTGCAAAACCGGGCCGAGGACGATGGCGCGCCAAGGTTTCGTGGCGGCGCCTTTTCGGGCAACTACGCGGTCTCGACCGCGCTGCATATCCTTTACCCCAACATTGGACAGGGTGAGGCGACCTCGGTCGTGCATGCCCCGGCAATGCGTCTGGCGGAAGCGGTCGATCTGGCGGCGGCGCGCCGGGTAGCCGAGGCCCTTGATGTCTGGCGCGACGGCATGGACGGGACGGCTGCCGCGCTGGCGGTGGCTGATGCCCTGGAAGCCATATACAGCCGCACCGGCATGCCCATACAGCTGCGACAATTGGATGTTCCAAGGGATGGACTGGCCGCCATCGCCGGCGAAACGGTAAAGAACTTCAACGCCAACGCCGGCGCGCGCTCGGCCGAGGCCCAGATCGCCGACGCCCTGCGCCTGCTCGAGGCGGCGTGGTGAGCAAAGATAACTTGTCTAACCGGCGGCGATGATGAGGTTGCCGAAGCGGTCACAGCTGACGTGATGACCCTCGGGTATCAGGGTTGTGCTATCCAACTGGACGATCAGGCCGGGCCCTGCAAATTCGGCTCCCGCGCCTAATTTCATGCGGTCATAGACCGGTACGGTCTGGCGCCCAGCCTCGAAACTGACCGGTAGATGATCGATCACGGCCTCGGCCAGCGATCCGCCCGAGGGCCAAACAGATGGCTCAATCTGATCGAAGTGGCCTTCGGCGACCACATGCAGGGTGACGATCTCCACCGGCGTGTCACGCTGGGCAAATGTATAGAGCTGCTCGTGCAGAGCGTGGAAGGCTTCCAAGGTTGCTTCGGTGGCCAGGCCGTCGACGGCATCGCCCGCCCACGGCAGCCTAAGCTCGAAACCCTGGTGGCGGTAACGCAGGCTGGCATGGCGGCTCAGCTTGCGGGCCGCTGGCGGCACCTGTTCACGCTGGAACCAGGCATCCGCTTCCGCTTCCAGCTCGCCAAAGGTCGCGGCGATTTGCGCCACGTTATAATCTGGCGGGGTTTGCAGGCAGGTACGTGCATAGTCCGTGCGCAGTTGCGAAACCAAAAGGCCCAGGGCGGAGAGTACGCCCGGATGCGGCGGTATGATCACCGTGCGCGTGCCCAACAGGTCCGCCAAGGCGACGCCATGCAGGGGGCCGGCGCCGCCAAAGGCCACCAGGGCAAAGTCGCGCGGATCATGGCCGCGCTCAATCGAAATCACCCGGATCGCGCCGACCATGTCGTTGTTGCTGATGGCGATGACGCCCCTGGCCGCCGCCTCGATGTCCAAACCCAAAGGCTGGGCCACATTCTTTTCGACGGCCCCGCGGGCGGCGCCGACATCCAACCGCATGCCGCCGCCCAGCAGATAGGGCGGTACATGCCCCAGCACCAGATGCGCATCCGTGACCGTGGCCGCGCCGCCACCCCGTCCATAGCAGGCCGGGCCGGGCACCGCGCCGGCACTGGCGGGGCCGACGGTTAGGGCGCCGTCGTTGCTGACAGAGGCGATGGAGCCGCCGCCCGTGCCAACCGTGTGGATATCCAGCATGGGAAAGGGCAGGGGCCAACCGCCCACCTTGCCATTGCCGCTGACCGTGTGCTGGCCGTCCTTGACCAGGCAGATATCGGCTGAGGTACCGCCAATGTCGATGCCGATAACATCGTCAAAACCGGCGGCGGCGCCCACGAACCTTGCGCCGACCACGCCGGCGGCGGGTCCGGACAGTGCGGTATGCGCCGGCACCCGTTGGACTTCAGCGGCGCTGACCACGCCGCCATTGGATTTCATGATCAACAACGGTGCCGCCGCGCCCACGCCCGTCAGGCGTTCCTGCAGGTTGGCGACATACTGCGTCACCGCCTGCATGACATAGACATTCAAGGCCGTGGCCATGCTGCGTTCGTATTCCCGGAATACCCGCAATACCTCGGACGATAGCGAGACCAGGGCGTCGGGATGCTCTTCCAGGATAATATCGCGGGTCTGGCGTTCATGTTTCGGTTCGGTGAAACTATGCAGGAAGCAAATTGCGATGGCGTCGATGCCTTGGGCGCGCAGGTCCCGGGCGATGCGGCGTACTGCTTCGGTGTCCAGCGCCTCGAGAACATTGCCGTCGAGGTCAAGACGCTCGGGAACCTCGAAAACCTGTTCGGGGGGGACGGGCCGCTTTGGTTTCACCCAGGCGAACATGTTGGCGTTGCGGGGAATATCCTGACGGCCGATTTCCAAGACATGCTGGAAGCCGGCCGTGGTCAGCAGGGCCACCTTGGCGCCCTTGCCTTCCAGGATCAGGTTGGTCGCCACGGTGGTGCCGTGAAAGACCTGCGCCAGATCTTCCGGCGTCAATTCCGCCTGCGTCAGGGCCGAGGCGATGCCGTCCATGAAGCCGATGGATGGATCGGCTGGCGTCGACGGCGCCTTGGCGGTCCAGCTTTGCCCCGTCTGGCGATCAAACAGCGTGACGTCGGTAAAGGTTCCGCCGGTATCGACGGCGATGGCGAAACGCAGCATATTTGTTTCCATTGCCGCGCTCACGTCAGCTCATCCCGATAGCCGCCGCGATGGAACAAGCCATCGACGGCAGGGCGCTTCCGGCGCCGGGTCTCCGTCGCCGCCGCCTCCACCGACAGTCCATCAGGGGATAGAACAACGCCATATTGCTCCTCCGCCATGTCGCGGCTGACAAAGCCGCCGCGCACGTCGGCCAGCACCTGTTCGGGCGGCCTGTCAAAGGGATGCCCCCAACCGCCGCCGCCGCCCGTTTCCAGACGCATGACATCGCCGCGGAACAATTCGTTGCCATCACTCAGGGGGTCAAGCTGCCTCTCGTCCACCCTGCCTGGATTGACAATGGCCCGCCCGGCACCGCCGTTGATGCCGCCGCCGACCCCCCAGGCCGGACTGTCGGCACCATCGACCCGGACTGCGATAGTCGCCTTTTCCGCCAACACCTCGATCTCGCGTATCACCCCGCAGCCGCCCCGCCAGCGGCCCGGCCCGCCTGAGTCGCGATGAATGCCATAGCCGCGGATGCGCACGGGAAAGGTATGTTCCATCAGCTCGACCGGATAATTTTCCTGGGCGATGTAATAGACCGCATCGATGCCGTCGGCGAAGGGCCGGGCGCCATAGCCGACGCCAACGCCGTCGGTTAGCAGGAACGGTTCGCCGTTGCCATCCAGGCCGCGCGCGAAATAGATCACGTAGGGGCAATTGGCCGCCGTGGATTCCCCGCCTGCGGCGTTGATCAGGCCCATGGTGGCGCTCAACAGCCGCATCATCGTCAAACCCCGTTGGCCCAATGGCGCGGGCCAAAGCGGCTGCAACAGGCTACCAGGGCGCAGGACGACCTCGTCCACGGCCCGGCCCGCACCGCTGTTCAGGGGCAAGGTGGGATCGCCCGCCAACAGATACATCGAAAGCATGGCGCGCGGCACCGCCGGGTTAAGCAGATAATTGATCGGGCCGGGTGCTTGGTCGTCGCTAGCGGAGAAATCCAGCACCACGCCGTTGTCGCCGACGCGCAGCTCCATCGCCATGCGGAACGGCCCGTTGCCCTGGCCGTCGGTCTCGATTTCGTCGGAAAAGCGATACTGCCCATTGCGGATAATCTTGCCCAGCCGTGCCTTGGCGGCCCGTTCCGAGCGGGCGCCAAGCTGGCGAAAGGCATCCGCCACCACCTCCGATCCGAAGCGCCCGGCCAGTTCCACCAGCCGCCGCTCGCCTAGGCGCAGCGCGGCGAGGCAGGCGCGGGTATCGCCCTTGATCAGGTCGGGGAAGCGGGAGTTGCGGTAAAAAAACCGCAGCAGTTCCTCGTTGACCTCGCCCTCGCGGGCCAGGCGCACGGGGGGGACGATAATGCCTTCCTGAAAAATATCGACGCAATCCGGCGAGATCGAGCCCGGCCGCATGCCGCCGATATCGGCGAAGTGGGCCCAGCTTTGCACAAAACCAAGCAACCGCCCGTCAACGAAAACCGGCGCCAAAAAGACCTGATCCGGCGAATGGGAGACCGAGCCGTGGGAGCCGTAACAATCGTTGTACCAATACAGATCGCCCGGCCGCATGTCCTCGACCGGGTAATGCTCGAAAATTGGCCGCACGGGATCGCCCGCGCTGGGCCGGTAGGCCCCGACGATCAGGTCGCCGTCGGCATCAAATAGTGCTACGAAAAAATCCTTCTTCTCGCGAATGAAGGGCGACATTGCGGTACGCTCGATCAAGGCTTCCATCTCGCTCTGGGTGGCGCGCAAGGCACCCAGCACCACATCCAGGGTTACCGCGTCGCAGACCGGTTCCGGTGCCGTGTGGGCTCCCATACTCATTGCCGCCTCCGCCAAATACCGATGCTTGTAAACGCATCCTTTGCCAGTTTATCCATGGCCCGCCGCCGCCGTCGACCATTTAAGCGGCCAAAAATAGCGATGGGCTCGCACCATGTGCGCTGAATGTACTATGATCAGCGCCATGAAAACTTACACCGGCATGCGCGAGGGCGAGCGGGTCACGGTCAGCGTCGATGGCCAGGCCCTGGATCCGCGTCTGGATCTGCGTGATTTCCATGCCTCCGGCTTTGAATGGGGCTACGAGGGCAGCGGCCCCAGCCAGTTGGCCCTGGCCATATTGGCCGACCATGCCGGCGCTGCCGCCGCCCTGGGCAACTATCGCAAATTCGTGCAGATTTTTATTGCCGAGATCGAAGGCGACAACTGGCGCCTGACCTCCGAGGAGATCGATCAGCGGATCGGCGAAACCGCGATCGTACCCATGGACCTGAAAACCTTGATGCGCAAGGTCAAGGGCGAGATTTGAATTCGTAGGGAGTAGTTGCGAAGTATGGATACCGTTACCGCGTTGTTGGAAGATCTGGCGGCCAATCATGGCGCCGATACGGCGATTATCTATCACGACCAACCCATCAGTTTCGCCGAAGTCGATGACATGGGCCGCCGGGCAGCCATGGTGCTGGCGGATCTCGGCATTGGCGCGGGCGACAGGGTCGCCTTGTGGCTGCCCAATTGCCCGGCCTATTTCGCCCTGTGTCTGGGCTGTTGCCGTTTGGGCGCCATCGCGGTGGCGGTCAACACGCGCTTTCGCTCATCCGAGGTCTCCGACATTATCAGCCGCTCAGGCGCGGAGGTTCTGGTCATGTGGCCCGGTTTCCGCGAGATCGATTTTCTCGGCCTGCTGGCGGATGCGGATGGGGCGGCCCTGGCCGGCCTGAAGACGCTGATCCTTTATGATGAAGGCCAGAAGGTGGAGGCCATTCCGGATGCGGTGTCTCATTGCCGGCACCTTGAATACAACGAACTGATCCAGTGCGAACCCTATGGCGATGATCATGCCAGCCCCGATGCGGGCTGCAACATCTTCACCACCTCCGGCACCACGAATGCGCCCAAGTTCGTTCTGCACACCCAGGGCAGCCTGTCGCGCCATGCCCGGGAGGTGGCGGACGGTTTTGGCTATAGCACCTCCAACGGTGCGCTGTTGCAGATGATGCCGCTGTGCGGCGTGTTCGGCTATACCCAGATCATGGCTGGTATCGCCTCGGCCCAGCCGACCGTATTGACCGCCTCTTTCGATCCCCTGGAAACAGTGGAGATCGCGGCCCGGCACAACGTGGTGAACTTCAACGCCACGGACGATATGATCCAATCGATCCTGGACAATTCTCCCCTGGATAGGCCGCTGCCCAATGTGCGCTTTGTCGGCAGCGCCGCCTTCGCTACCAATTACGCCGAACTTGCCGCCCGGGCCAATGCGCGGGGCATTAAAATGGTCGGCCTGTATGGCATGAGCGAAGTTCAGGCGCTCTATGCCCTGCAGCCGGTGGAGCTGCCCTTGCTGGACCGGATCGCGGGCGGCGGCAGGCTGATCAGCGCCCGGGCCGAGGTCCGCGTGCGTGATCCCGAAAGCGGTGAGTTGCTGGGCCCCGGCCAGGCCGGAGAGCTAGAGTTGAAGGGCCCTTCGTTGATGAAGGAGTATTATCTCAACCCGGAGGCGACGGCGGAGGAATTCACCGACGATGGTTTCCTGCGCTCCGGCGATCTGGGCGAATTGACCGAGGATGGCCGCTTCCTCTATCTCCAGCGCATGGGCGATGTTCTGCGTCTGGGTGGTTTTCTGACCAGCCCGGCGGAGATCGAGGCGCATATTATTGGCCATGACAGCGTTGGCGATTGCCAGGTGGTCGGGGTCACCACCGCCGAGGGCGCGGTACGGGCGGTAGCCTTCGTGATCATGAACGCGGGCGCGGCATTTGATGAAGATGTGCTACGGCAGCATTGCCTGGATACCCTGGCCCGTTTCAAGGCGCCGGTCCGGATCTTTGCCTTGGAGGAATTCCCGACGACGCAAAGTGCCAACGGCACCAAGATCCAGCGCGCCGAGTTGCGCCGCATGGCCGAGGCGCGGGTTGTTGGTGAGGCCGGCGCGTAGGCTTCCCGGCTCGTAAAATTCAGTAAAGCGTGGGTTCTTTTGATGGGGGCCTTGACGATGGATATTGGGTAACTATCTATCACTAGATAGATAAAGCATCTACGCAGCCAAAAATGGGGACTTGGATCATGCGGATCAACATGGATTTCAGCCAGCGCGTGGTTATCGAGACGGAGGCTCAAGAGTGGGTCGAGACCCGCGCCAATGGGGTTAGGCGGCGCATGCTGGATCGGGACGGCGCCGAGTCCGGCCGGGCCACCACGGTGGTTGGTTTCGCGGCGGAGAGCTATTTTCCTGGCCATAGCCACGACGGCGGCGAGGAGTTTCTTGTACTGGAAGGTATTTTCTCCGATGAAAGCGGCGACTATGGACCTGGCATGTATGTGCGCAACCCGGTGGGTTCGGCCCATGTCCCCCACACCAAGGACGGCTGCATTATCTTCGTCAAGCTGTGGCAAATGGATGCCGCGGACCAGGACTATGTGCGTATCGACACCAACCTGGATGAAGGCTGGCAGGCCGGTGCCGTTGATGGTTTGTCGGTGCGGCCGCTGCATCAATTTGGCGATGAACGGGTCAGCCTGGTGCGTTGGCTGGCGGGCGTCCGTTATCCAGAGCACGATCATCCGGGCGGCGAGGAAGTCCTGGTCATCGACGGCACCTTGCAGGACGAACAGGGCAGTTATCCGAAGGGCGCCTGGCTGCGTCTGCCACCTGGCAGCAAGCATGCGCCGTTCAGCACGGATGGCTGCACGCTGTTGGTCAAGACGGGGCATTTAACCGGGGAGACGGCGGTATGAGCGCGCAATACAGTTCAGATGTGGCCTTTAGCCCGGCGGTCAAAGCGGTGCAAAGGCGCAAGGGTTCCCGCGACGGCTATGCCAAAATGGAGGAAAAGGGCGGCTGGCGCACGTCGGTCAGCGATGACTTGGCGGCGTTCATTGCGGAGCGGGATTCGTTCTATCTCGCCACTGCTTCCGCCCATGGCCAGCCCAGTCTGCAACACCGCGGCGGGCCGAAAGGTTTCCTCAAGGTATTGGACGAGAATACGCTGGCATTCGCTGATTTTGCCGGTAACCGGCAATATATCTCGGTCGGCAATCTGACTGAGAACAACCGTATCTCGCTTTTTCTCATCGATTACCCCAACCGCCGCCGGATAAAAATCTGGGGCCGGGCGCATGTGGTTGACGATGATCCCGGACTTTTGAGAAACCTTGCCGATGCCAGCTACGATGCGCCGGTGGAGGCGGCCATTATCATCACGATCGAGGCCTGGGATATCAATTGTTCAAAACATATCGCACAACGTTACACGGACGATCAGATCGCCGATCTGGTCCGCCCCTTGCGGGCGCGTATCACTGAACTGGAGGCTGAACTGGCGAAAGCGCACTAATCACGCGACTTTTCAACGATCGTGGTCAATCCCTTGATGATCTGTTTCGCGACCTTTGGCCCACTGCCTTTGACTTTCTGGGAAACGACGGTTTGTATCGCCTTTAGGTGGGTGTGGATGGCGCGCGAGTCACCCTCGCTGACCTCGCCCATGGGCGAGAGCAGTTCACACAATAACTTGCCGATGTCGGAGACCAGATCATAACCGAAAGTACCCGCCTCGCCGCGGATTTCGTGCACCGTGTCGTGCAGCAAATCAAGATCGTAGACGCCTGTTTCCTTCATCTTCTGAAAGCTGATAAGCAGATCCTGGATTTCCTGTTCCAGGCGCATTTCGTAGCCGACTTTCAAATTTTCGACAATCGCCTCGGCCTGTTCCAGGGCCGCCGGATCGGCGCCGAATCCAGGGCCGACCTTCGCCATCAGCTTGTTCGGGATCTGGATTTCCTCAAAATCACCCGGTTCACCGCGCGGCGCATCGTTTTGTTGAGGTACCGCTCTGGGCATGTCCCGTTCTCCTAGTTGTTTGGCTTTCCCGCCGCGCAGTCCGCGCCGCCCTTAAAGAATCTCTAACAGGCGCTCCACATCATCGACGTCGTTACTGCTGGACTGGCTGCCTAAACCCAGCAGCGCCGCGGTGCTGTCAGCCCGGGCGCGCCGTTCGGGGCCCATGTAGTCTTTCCAATTGACCCGTCTGCGGCAGGGGCCAAAAAACGATCTCGTTCGCACGAATGGCCGCGGTTTTTCGATCACCGCCAAAATACGGTCATACAGGGTCTTGGCTGTAATGGGCTTCGCCAGCAGCTCATTCACCCCTGCGTCCCGCGCGGTCATAATGCGCCATTTTTCCGTATGCCCGGTCATCAGAATGACCGGGATAAAGATATCCGGGCTCTCAACGTTGGCACGTATGTATTTAGTGTATTCCAGCCCGTCCACCGGCTCCATCATCCAGTCGGTGATAATCAGGTCCGGTACAAAATCATCAAGGGCCTCAATGGCCTGCTCTCCGTTGGCGTGATCACGGACGGATGCCATGCCCAGGGCATTCAGCATCGCCTTGACCAAGGCGCGCATGTTGCGGTTGTCCTCGATCAGCTGGACCTGCAAGTTTTCCAGGTTGTATGCCATATATCCCGCCGCTGCTCTTCCTGCTTTCGGCATCCCACCCAGGAATGCAATAATGCGAAGTCAATTAAAGTAACCGAAGTTGGGTAAATAAGACGTTAAGCACTTGCTGCCCAAGTAAGCGAAACCGTTCGTTGAAGCAGTTCTTCGTACCCAGGGGCGTTATATTTTCCACCATGGACGAGATCCCGCGAAAGCCTGATTTGCCGCCCCCCTTGGCGGATTGGTTCGCCGCGCGCGGTTGGCGGCCCCGGCCGCATCAATTGGCGGTATTGCGGCGTACGGGGGCCGGGCAATCGGTGCTGTTGACGGCGCCAACGGGCGGCGGCAAGACCTTGGCGGGTTTTCTGCCCAGCTTGTGCGACCTGATGCGGAACGAAGAGATGGCCTGGGCCGAGGGCCGCCTGCATACCTTGTACCTTTCACCCCTGAAGGCGCTGGCGGTGGATGTGCGCCGTAACCTGGAGGTGCCCATAGGGGAGATGGCGGTGCCGATCCGGGTGGAAAGCCGGACCGGGGACACACCGCAATCCAGGCGGCAAAGGCAGCGCCGCAATCCGCCGCACATCTTGCTGACCACGCCGGAACAACTGGCCCTGCTGCTGTCGTATCGGGATGCGGCCAGGTATTTTGCCCACCTGCGTTATGTGGTGATCGACGAACTGCATGCCCTTGCCGCCAATAAGCGTGGCGACCTCCTCGCCCTGGGCCTGGCTCGGCTGGCCGGCATGGCGCCCGCCGCCCGGCAGATCGGTCTTTCCGCGACGGTGGCCGCCCCGGAACAGATGGCGCGTTTTCTCGATTGTGCGGGACCGGTGGCGGTGGTCGATGGCGGCCCCGGCCCACGGCCCGAAATCAAGGTCATGGCGGCTACGGCCCGGGTGCCGTGGGCCGGCCATATGACACTGCATGCCATGGCGGACGTCTATGATGCCATTCGCGGGCAGCAAACCACGCTTGTCTTCGTCAACACCAGGGCCCAGGCCGAGGTGGTTTTCAATCACCTGTGGCGCCTGAACGAAGACAGCCTGGCAATCGCGCTGCATCACGGCTCGCTGGATGTGGGGCAACGCCGCAAGGTGGAGGCGGCCATGGTGCGCGGCGATCTGCGGGCGGTGGTCTGTACCTCGACCCTGGATCTGGGTATCGACTGGGGCGCGGTGGATCTGGTTATCCAGGTCGGCGCGCCCAAGGGTTTGAGCCGCCTGGTACAGCGGATCGGTCGGGCCAATCACCGACTGGATGAACCCAGCCGCGCCCTGCTGGTACCCTCCAACCGCTTTGAAGTACTGGAATGCCAGGCCGCGGCGCAGGCCGTGATGGACGGTGAATTGGATGGTGAACCACCCCGCCGTGGCGGACTGGATGTGCTGGCGCAACATATCCTGGGCACCGCCTGCGGCGGGCCGTTTCGCGCCGACGACCTCTACGCTGAAGTCTGCCGCGCTGCGCCCTATGAGGGCCTGAGCCGGGACAGCTTTGACCGCGTGCTCGATTATGTTGCCACCGGGGGCTATGCCCTGCGCCAGTACGAACGCTATGCCCGCCTGAGCCGGGACGGGGAGGGGCGCTATGATGTCGCTGGGCCGCGGGTGGCGCGGCAATACCGCCTGAACGTGGGCACCATCGTGCAGGAGCCGATGATCAAGGTGCGTCTAAAGCGCGGCCGTAATCTGGGTCAGATCGAGGAATGGTTCATCGATCAACTGGTGGTCGGTGACACCTTTGCCTTTGCCGGCGAGATCCTGCGCTTTGAGGGCATGCGCGAGACCACCGCCACGGTCAGCCGCGCGGCGGGGGTCGAGGCCAAGGTGCCGTCCTATTATGGCGGCAAGTTTCCGCTTTCAACCTATCTGGCGGCCCGCGTCCGCGATTTATTGGCCGACGGTGAGTCGCGAAAACGCTTGCCGGCGCCGGTTCGCGATTGGCTGGCCATGCAGCGCAGGCGCTCCAGCCTGCCCGGACCCGATGGCTTGTTGGTCGAGGGCTTCCCCCGTGGTGGCAAGCATTATCTGGTCTGCTATCCCTTCGAAGGGCGCCTGGCGCATCAGACCCTGGGCATGCTGTTGACCCGGCGTATGGAACGGGCGGGATACCGGCCATTTGGCTTCGTCGCCTCGGAATACGCCCTGGCAGTGTGGAGCCTGAACCAGGTCGATGATGTGAACCCGCTATTCGGCGAGGATATGCTGGGCGATGATCTGGAGGAATGGTTGGCGGAATCCAACCTGATGAAGCGCACTTTTCGGAATGTGGCCTTGATCGCCGGCCTGATCGACCGACGTCATCCGGGTCAGGAGAAGACGGGTCGGCAGATGACCTTTTCCTCCGACCTGATCTATGACGTGCTGCGCAAATACGAACCTGATCACATTCTGCTACGCGCGACGCAAGCGGACGCGGCCACGGGATTGCTGGACATTGGCCGCCTGGGCCAGATGCTGGCGCGGGTGCAGGGCCGTATCGAACACCGTCAATTGGACCGGGTTTCGCCCCTGGCCGTGCCCCTGATGCTGGAAATCGGCCGCGAGGCAGTGCATGGCGACAGCATGGAAGAGTTGCTTAGCGAAGCGGCGGATGATTTGGCGGAAGAATTGATCGGGGAAGCAGCCCGCCTGATATAGCAACCCCGGCCGGTGGGGACACCGGCCGGGGTCTTGGGGAGTAGTCTGGTCTTAGTCAGGTTACCGGTATTACGCGGCTCTGACTGAAGACAGGAACTTGTCTACCTCCTCTCGCAGGCTGCTCGCCTGTCTGCTTAAATCGTTGGTGGCTTCCAGCACCTGAGAGGCGGCGGAACCAGTCTCCTGGGCGCCACGGTTGACCTCGCCCATGTTGCTATTGACCTCTTCGGTACCCTGGGCCGCTTCCTGGACGTTGCGGCTGATTTCCTGGGTTGAGGCACCTTGCTCCTCCACCGCTGCCGAGATTGAATTGCCGATCTCGTTAATTTGACCAATGGTCGATGAGATACCTTCAATAGCGGTAACGGCGGAGCCGGTCGCGGTTTGAATTTCGGCGATCTGTCCTGAAATTTCCTCCGTCGCTTTCGCGGTTTGAGAGGCCAGGTTCTTCACTTCCGAGGCGACCACGGCAAAACCCTTGCCCGCGTCACCCGCCCGTGCCGCCTCAATCGTGGCGTTCAGGGCCAGCAGGTTGGTCTGATTGGCGATATCGTTGATCAATCCGACCACTTCACCAATCTTTTGCGAGGCCTCCGCCAATCCTTGGACCTGCGCCGTCGCACTCTGGGACTCTTCGACGGCGTTGCTGGAAATGTCGGACGATTGGCTAACCTGACGGGAAATTTCCTGTACCGTCGCCGACATTTCCTCTGTTGCCGTGGCTACGGATTGCACATTGGCGCTGGCCTGGACCGAGGCCGTTGTAACCGTGGCCGAGCGATCCGACGTCTGCTCGGCGATGCCGCGCATTTGTTCGGCCGATGCGCTCATGCTTGAAGCCGAGTCGCTGACCGATTCCACGATACCCATCACCGCGTTTTCGAAATTGTCAGCCAGTTGCAGGCGTTCGTCACGCACCCGTTTTTCGGCGCTAAGGCGCTGTTGCTCGGCTTCCTCTTCCATGCGTTTGACGTTGATGGCATTGTCCTTGAAGACCTGCACCGTGCCGGCCATGTCGCCGATTTCGTCCTTGCGCTCGGTGCCGGGGACGTCGACCTCCAGGTCACCCTGCGCCAGGCGCACCATGGCGGACGTCATGGTGGTGAGAGGATTGGCGATGCCGTTGCCAATGATCCAGGCAAGCAGGGCGCCGAACAGAATGGCGATGCCCGCGCACAGGCCGATCAGCAGATATGTCGTGGAAACCGTTTCCACGTTGCTGGCCTCGCGTTGATGCATCAAGTCTTCTTCCTCGGCCGAGAATTCGCCCATCAAGCGGCGGAATTCGTCAAAGTACTTCTTGCCGCGGGCCTCGCCGATCAGATCGGCCATGTCGTCCATGGTTTTGGCATTGCCGATTTGGCGGCGCAGGGCAATGGCCGGCTCGGTGACCTTTTCCTTCCACTCAGTGATGGTTGCTTGGGTTTCCTTCAGCAATTTGACTTGCGCCGGATTGTCGTCAACCGTCTTGCTCAAACTGGCAATCAATTCGTAGAAATGCTTGGAGCCCTCGTTGTACGGACCCAGAAACTCATCTTTGCCGGCCAGTAGATAGCCCCGCATACCAGTTTCCATATCGACAGCGGCGGCGACAATGGCATTGGCGTGCTGGATCACTTCGTAGGTATGAGCTACCCACTTTTCGTCCTTGGCCATGATCTCAATCTGTTTGACGTCAACAGTACCGCCCGATGTGACGACTTTTCTAACCGCTTTGAACGTGTCGGTGAATTCAGCGTGCCGTTCTTCCAGCAGCTTCTGCTCGCGTTCAATGAAAGTCTTAATCTGGCCGCGGAACTTGTCGAAATAGACCTTGCCGCGGGCCTCGCCCACCAGCCTGGCCATATCGTTCATGGTCTGTGCATCGCCAATGTCCCGGCGTAGCTGGATGGTGGGCTCGGTGACCTTTGCCTGCCACTCGCGCAAAACCTTTTCGACCTTGCCCAAACGGGCCACTTGCCCCGGGTTGTCATCAACGGTTTTCTGTAAGTCCGCGATGCCTTTGTAGGTTGCCGTTTCGCCACCCTCGTAGGGGGCGAGGAATTCATTCTTGCCGGCCAGAAGATAGCCGCGCATGCCCGTTTCCATATCGACGGCGGAGCCAACAATCGCAGCCGCCTTGCCCAAAACCACGTGCGTGTGGCTGACCCGCTCGTTGGTGGTGGTGATGGAATTGATGCCGTAGACGGCGACGCCGCCCAACATGACCAGCAGTATTAGCGGCGAGCAAATGCCTAATAGTATCTTTTGCTTGGTCCTGAGGTTGGCGAAGAAATTTAGTTTCTTTTTCGGATGTTCGGTGGTGTCGGCGATTGGACTTTCGGTGGTGTCTGTCATTTGAAAACTTCTCCGTTTTCGTGGATTACAAAAAGCAAAAGGCCGTGGGTCGTTAACGTCAGGTGTAAATCGTGCTTTTAGAAAAGCACGAAAAAGTAGAAAAAAATATGCATCAATCTAAAAATGCATTTGAGAACAAATGTAAAATTATGTTAAAAATGTTAAGCAAAACTGAATAATTGTAACAAAAATGATGGAATGGATAAAAAATTTATGCAATTTTGAGTAGTTTGGCATATCGAAAAAATATGATAATACATCGAAAGTAATGCCATAAAAGGCATATTTCATAGGCTCGAAAATTTATATTGCAATCGCTCTAAAAATGTTCAAATAATAGTTATACGGGCATTTTGATGATTGGCGTGCATTGATTTGCGTGCGTTGATTGGGGTGCCTGGACTCTTTGACGTTACTGGCGATTTGAGCCGCGCCGGACGCAATCAAGGACGCTTTTCGTGGCAATTTCACGGGAGAGGCGCCGTCCGGCGCGGACACGCGTGACCCGCCCGTCCATAAGCCAGGCTTGTATGCGGACCTAAGTTTGGGGATTTCACGGCGCCAACTATTTCCACCAGAAGGATCGTGCTACGGTCGAGATGAAGAACCAATATAATCAGCCGAGTTGAGGCGAGCGGAGAGGAGAGGATTGGATCATGGATCTGGGTATATCGGGACGCAACGCCATCGTCTGCGCGTCGAGCCGGGGTTTGGGCAAGGGCTGCGCCATGTCCCTGGCTTCGAACGGCGCCAATGTGGTCATCAATGGCCGGGACGAGGCGGTGACCATGGCGACGGCGGCGGAGATCAGTGCCAATTCCGATGTCACCGTAACGCCCGTCATCGCCGATGTCTCCACCAAGGAGGGCCAGGCGGCTCTGCTGGCGGCCTGTCCGCAGCCCGATATTCTGGTCAACAACAATGGCGGTCCGCCGTTCCGCGATTTCCGTGAACTTAGCCGCGAGGACATGCTCGAAGGCGTGACCATGAACTTCGCCACGCCCATAGAATTGGTGCAGGCGGTGATCGATCCAATGGTGGCGCAAGGCTTTGGCCGCATCGTCAATATCACTTCTGTTTCCGTGATGCGTCCGGTCTTTGGCCTTGATCTTTCGTCCGGCGCCCGCGCCGGGCTGACGGCGTTTCTGGCCGGCGTGGCCCGTTCGGTGGCGCAGCACAACGTCACCATCAACCATATCCTGCCCGGCTATATCGACACTGATCGCTTGCGCGGCGGCCTGGCCTACAATTCCCAGCAGAACAATATTTCCGTGGAAGAGGCGGCGGCCAATCAGGCCGGCGAAGTGCCCGCCAAGCGGTTTGGCAATCCGGAGGAATTCGGCGAAGCCTGCGCCTTTCTTTGCAGTGCCCAGGCTGGCTATATCACCGGCCAAAGCCTGCTTCTCGACGGCGGCCTCTACGCCAGCAATTTTTAGCCTCGAGACGCTAAATCACGTCGCTGATAATGCTGACCATCCTGCGGTTGACTTCGGCCGAGACGCGGCCCGGACCGATGCTGGTGCCGCCGGCGTAGACGGCGATCTTGGTTTGGACGCGGCGGGCAAAGCCCTTGTAGGCGCGCTCGCGGGTCTTGATTTTTCGTTTGCTGGCGCCAAAGACCAGGGTCTTCTCCGATTTGCCTCGATTTTGATCCACCACCCCGATCGTGACCTCGGAAACGATCATGTAGGTGTCTTCGGTAACGTATGAACCAAGAATGGCGCCCAATGTCGCGCCGCCCACGACGGCGCCCGCGGTTGCCAAGTCGCCGGACCCGACGGCAAGACCGCCCGCCGCACCGCCCAGAAAGGCGAATTCCGCACCCATGTTGCGCGAGGCTTGACCGGCATACATGACGTTGACATCCACCAAAATGCCGAAATCATCGCTGGGCTTGGTGTCGTAGCCCGTGCTCTCGAATGCCGACAGAAGTTGGCGGCGAAAACGCTTGATGCCAAAATTCGTTTGCCCGGATGTGTTGCGGATACGCAGCTTGATGCGGCGGTTCTGAAACAGTGAAGGATCAACAACGATATTACGCTGGATCGTGGAGCCGTACTGCAACCCCGTATTGCGGTCCACGATCATACCCATGCGGCTTTGCGGTGCGCAGGCGGCGGTCAGCAACATTGTCGTCACTGCGCCCAGGATAATGCGGCGGTTCATGGCGTTCATGATGTCGCCCCTCCCATGTTTACGCTTACGTTTTGTTTCTTGAGGAATTTCAGGACTTCCTTGACATGAATCGCGAAATTCAAACCTTCCGCGATCTGTTTGGATATCCCAAAATCATTGACGCCAATGACGAGGCCGTCGAGGAAAAGGGGGCCGCCTGAATTGCCTGGATTTATGGGTGTGTCGGTTTGCACGAAATAGACCTCTTTGCCGCTCTTGAAAATCACGTTCTTGTGGGTGCGGATGGCACTAACGATGCCGCGCGTGACGCTGAATTCAAGACCTTTGGGATGTCCGATGGCAAAGGTGGTGGCGCCAATGTCGATGTCATTTCCGGAATGGAATTTCACCGGCTCGCCGCGATGTTGGTACGGATCAGTGCGAGATCCAGGCGAATATCCTTGGCGATGATTTTGCCGAATGTCTCCTTGCCGTTTTTCAGGGTCAACTCGACAAAACTGCTTTCCTCGACCACATGGTAATTCGTCAGGACCAGATCATCGTTGACGTAAAATCCCGTTCCTAGCCCGCCGTTGAGGTTATGAACGATGACGACGCTTTCAGCGAGTTCGTCGTGCCGCGTGTCGTTCGATGGCTTGATCCGATCAGCCTGGAAGCGGGCGATGGCGATATTCTTGTCCTTGAGGATACGGGTGCGAAGATCGTGCAGGCCGCCCAGTTTTGTCGGCATTTTTTTTGCTTCGTTGAATTCCTCAATAATACTGGTCAGCGAAATGCCGAACGCCTTCTCCTCGAACGCCTCGATATCCTTCTCCCTATCAAGCCCGGATAGATGCCGGGTTTTGTAGCGGTCCTTTTGCTTCATGTTGTAGGGCACGGTGAACGATCGTTCCTGTTTGGCATCGAAAGTACCCTTGACGTATTCGCCCGCGTTCTTGTCGATAATGTAATAGTTCACCACCGCCATTTTGGATGCGTCGATGGATGCCTTGCGAAAATTGTAAGACGCGTACACTGGCCGTTCGAGCATCATCGGTGTGGACTGCAGCTCAGTCATTGCCGCCGTTAGTTTCTTTTCCGCTTCGTTTACTGCTAGGCCATAGGCTATGCCCGCCAGGGCCTGGCCGACGCAGGCGTAGCCGGTACAAAAAGAGCTATTGTTGTTCATTAGCTTCATATTCGCGCTCTGCACGCCCATCTGCGCCTGTGTCACCGCGTTTTGCGCGCCGGCATAGCTGGGATTCTGATATGACTGTGTGCCGACCTGATGTTCGGAGGCGACCGGTTCGTAGGCGAGGATATCCCGGTTCACTTTCGCCGCTGCGACGTCAATCAGAACAAGAATTTCCGTATCCAACTCCGCATTCGCGGCAACGGCTTTATCCAGATCCGACGTTTCCACCGCGATGGGAAGGTCCTCTTCCAGTTCGATGGGAAATTCGATTTGTTCCGCGTTCACAAGCGTCTTGGAGGTAATATCGACAGCCTTGATCCGCGCCGTATCCACCTTGTCTACTTCAAATCCGGCATTGCTGCTCTGCTCGATCGCCTTGAGCAGCGCCCCTATTCCGCCATTGTCTTGCGCCAAAAGCTGGGCATGGGTTTTCTCGAAATAGATGCCGCTCAACTTTGATTTCAGGCTTGGCGGCAGATCAGAATCGTACCTGGCCTTGAGGTTTTCTATCCCATTTCTGTCGCCATCATTGAGAAGCGCGATGATCCGATCAGCGTCATTGGCGAACAATGCGGTGAGGTTGATGTCGATGGGATAAGCATCGGCGAAGTTCGGATCCACGAAAAGGTCGAACTGTTTGAATTCCTCCGGCGCGGAGTTCTCGATTTTCTCGCGCAGGGCATTGAAGGCGCTTTCGGCTTTGGCGATGGTTGGCGACTGCTGCTCGCGGTTCAGGATCGTGTTGCTTTTCCATTGTACTGTTCGGCTATCGAGGGTCTTCAACATGCTGGCGATGTCCGGCCATTGCTCCCGGCTCACTGGCCAATCCTGGGCCTCGGCTTTTGCTGCCAATTCGTCAAGCTCGACGCTGGCCATGCTCTCGACACCTGTCCGCAGTTTGCCGAGTAGTTCATTGAAGGTGTTGCCCTTGCCACGGAAGAACCCCTCATGCCCGCTGTATACGTCGGACGCCTCCTGAATCTTGCCCTTTGTCAGCAGCTCCTTGATATGGTCGGCTTGCGTGAAGAATATGTGATAAATACTGCTCGTATCATTGCCCGATTGGACGGTTTGGCAGCCCAACAGCGCCAGGCACATGATAATGGCGCTCACTTGTTTTCGCATCGATCGCCTCTTCCCAATTTCACGCCTTATGTGTGGCGTGTATATTTTATGTAATCAATGCCTAATGATTGCACATGCCAAAGGTTGAGGCAATGCGGGAAATAACATGATATTCGTGTGAAGCCGCCGTGAGCGTGGAAATAGTAGCCAGTAAGATGCGACTTGGACGGAACGGCGTGCTATAGACGCGTTTCGCGAAGCAACCCCGACAGCGATGGAAACCATGACCGTATATGATCTCTCCGTAACCGATGCCCTGCTCTCGACCACCCGCGCCGTGCGTAAGCGTTTGGATCTGAAACGGGAGGTCCCGCGCGAGGTGATCAACGAATGCCTGGAACTTTCGCAACAAGCGCCCACGGGTTCCAACAAGCAGGGCTGGTCCTGGATCGTCGTGACCGACCCCGCCAAGCGGGCCGCTCTGGCTGATATCTACCGCAAGGGTGCGGGTACCTACCTGCAGGAGGCGGAACAGGATGCCGCCGCCATGAGCGACGGCGGCCAGACCACGCGGGTTATCTCCTCGGCCCAGTATCTGGCGGAGTGTCTGCAGGACGTGCCGGTGCACGTGATCCCCTGCATCAATGTGGAGCACATGGTGGAAAACCCACCGCCCGCCGCTTGGGCCGGGGTCATGGGCTCGATCTTTCCCGCTGTCTGGAGTTTCCAGCTTGCCTTGCGGGCACGCGGCCTGGGCACGGTCCTGACCACCCTGCATCTGCGCGCCGAGGAAGACGCTATCGAATTGCTGGGCATTCCCAAAGGCGTCCAGCAGGTGGCGCTACTACCCGTCGCTTACACTCTGGGTACGGATTTCAAGAGCGTTAAGCGCCCGCCCGTATCCGAGATCACTCATTGGGAGCAGTGGTAGAGCTAGGCCTCAATAAGGCCTAGCTATCTTCTCTCACGCTTACGCGCTCATGCGCGCCGCTCCGGCAATTTACAAATGGGGCGGCGCAGTGGCGCCGAGCCGCCTCTCGCGGCTTGTTTAGTGTGTTTCAATTTCGATGCTCGCCTACCCGCCATCCGCTAATGGTCCGTCAACAAACGGCCCCAGCCGGGGATCTTGTCGTTGATGCCCATTTGCCGCAGGGCATGCCAATAGAGCGCGGTATTGATGGCGATCACCGGTTTGCCCAGCCAGCGTTCCGCCTCGCCGGCTAGCTCCGCCATGCCCAGATTAGTGCCGACCTGGATGATCGCATCCACATCTGGCGTATTCACCTCTATCATTGCCTGGCGCAGGGTTTCCTCGCTCTGCTCCGCGATGTTGACGGGGCTGTTGGCTTTCAGGCCCTTCAGGGCCACGACCTCGAAACCGCATTGGCCGAAATAATGCCGCACCCGGTCATCGGCCACGGGCCAGTACGGCGTCACCACGCCCAGGCGTTTGGCACCCACGGCCTCCAGCGCCGAGCGCGCGGCGGCGGAGCCCAGGGTCATGCCGCAACCGGCCTTGGCCTCCAGGCGTTGTTGCAGCTTTTCCGCACCGTCGGCGCCATCCCAAAAGGACTCGGCCGAGATGCCGATGATCACGTGATCCACCGCCGCCGGCGTCAGCCCGTCGATGGCGTCGTCCAGCGTGGCCTTGATTTCCACCACCAGCTGTTCGAAATCCTCGTTGCTGTTCAGGGCCATGTTCGGGATCAGAAAGCGCGCAGTGTGGTTGGTGACGCCACGGGGCGCCATCAAATGGAATTCCGGTTCCACGATGGTATTGGTGGCCGGCGTGACAACGCCGATCTTGGCCCGCCAGCCCAACCTGTCTAGGTGCCTGACCTGTTGCCTGGTTTCGTTCATGATGGTGTCGTCTCCCCCAAAAGAAAACTCTGTTCTTAGACGCTCAGCCTACCATAGGCGCCGACGCCGATAAAAAATTCCCCGGCCTTGATGATATGGGTGGATTTTGGCATTACCGTGCCGGTGCAGGGATTATACCACTGGTATTCGACCCAGGCGGCGCCCGCCACGGCCGCCCGGCGCATGGCGTCCAGCAGAAAGCGCCGGCCATTGCTGTCCGAGGCCTCGGTGATATTGCTGCCGATCATGCCGGGGAAGCGACCGTTGACCCACATCCGACCCGCGCCATCAAAGGTAAAGACATAGAGATCGTATGGCATATATGCCGGTCCAGGTGTCATGAAATCATTGAAGGCCTTGCCCGGCCCCACATCCGCCAGATGGCTAGCAGCTTTCTCCGCTAATGCCTTGGCCTCCTGCGGCGTGCCGGGGCGCTCGCAATTGACCGCCGGCTGTGCGGCGGCGGGCGGTGCCGGGCAAAACGCCGCCAGCAGCAGCAAGGCGGCAATCGACAGGCGCATCGCCGTTTGCATGGTTTCACGTGACGCCATGTATTTCCCCTGATGGCTCGCTGATGGGCATGATAGCATCCGGCAGCGGTAAATTCAGCCTTCAACCTTTCGTGCGGGGAATGACCATGTCATCAGGCGACATACCAGCCGGCGGCGGGGCGCCGCCATCGACGGGCTGGCAGGCGATGGTCTGCGAACTGCATGTGGAGGATATCGCGGCCAGCCGGGCCTTCTGGTGCGACCTTATCGGGTTCGAGGTTGCCTACGACCGTCCAGGGGAACACTTCATGTATCTGGAGCGGCGGCTGGCGGATGGCCGTGGCGCGCAGATCATGCTGTGCCAGCGCAATGGCCGATGGGAGACGGGGCCCATGCACCAGCCCCTGGGGCAGGGGGTGATGTTTCAGTTGCAGGTTGATGATCTGTCGGCTCTCGCCAAGGTGCTGGATCAACATGAATGGCCGATCCATACGCCCTTGCGCGAAGTCTGGCGCCGGGCTGGTGATAGACTGGATGGCCAATTGGAGATTTTTGTCCAAGACCCGGACGGCTATTTGCTGATGCTGAACCAGGACCTGGGCGAACGGCCGTTGTAATCCGCGCCGCCTGTACCGATGGGGGATCCTTAAACCCGGCCACTGGTGTGGCGACGGCATTGTCCATAAACTATGGACGTCATAGTTGTTGCTGGCCTACGTCCGGAAGATCGATTGTGGGGGAATCAGGATATGCAGGCAGACCAACAGGTACCCGAGGCCGTTCCGCCGATCCGCCTGACGGTGGGAACCGCTACGTTCGACCATATCAAGACAGCCTTGCGCGCTGGATGCCGCGACTTCAAAACGCGCCCGGGGCTAAGTCTTTTTTTCGGCCTGTTCTACGCGCTGTTCGGCGCCGCTGCGATAAGCGGTCTGGTTGTCTTTGATCAGATCTGGATCGTGATCGCGGCCGGGGTGGGCTTTCCCCTGGTTGCGCCGTTTCTGGCGGCGGGGCTTTATGAGATGTCGCGCCGCCTCAAACGCGGAGAGAGCTTCTCCCTGCCGGACATTTTCCTCGTCGTTTTGCGGCAGCAACGGCGCGAATTTGGCTGGATGGCATTTGTTGTCCTGTTCGTCTTCTGGCTCTGGGCCTATCAAATAAGGATTTTGCTCGCCCTTTTTCTGCAATGGCAAAACTTCTCATCCATCGGCGATCTGGCCAGGATTCTGTTCACGACGGAGGCGGGCATCTCGTTTCTGCTGGTCGGCAGTGTTGTCGGCGCCTTCACGGCGACCTGCCTTTACACAATAACCGTGATCGCCATGCCGCTGCTGCTTGATAAGAATGTCGACGTGGTCACGGCCATGATCACAAGTTTCAAGACGGTGCGGAACAGCCCCGTCGTGATGTTGAGCTGGGGCGCCGCGGTCGGTGCCTCGACACTGCTTGCCATTGCGACATTGTTTCTGGGCGTGATTTTCGTCTTTCCCATACTCGGTCACGTAACCTGGCATCTTTACGAACGGGTGGTGGCGGAGGAATAAGGCGTGCCTATCCGGTTAACGCAGACACCCACTTCATGTAGGGTGCTTCCAA